>NZ_JBNNPS010000002.1:0-764905 GCF_050275975.1 Neorhizobium sp. NPDC001467
GCATCCGATAGGCGCAAAATCTAACCAATCCCGCCAGACCAAGCTCGATGACGAAATACCATGGGATGCGCTGGTGTTTTCACACAGCCTCGGCCGATAGTTGTCGCTAAAGGCCGTGGGGCGGTGTCGATCGCCGAAATCGTCGGGTGAGTTGCAGAAATCCGTTGCCCCTACGGTGAGGCCATCGATATGGTCCGCCGCCATCCACTCTATCGAGTGCATCTTCGCCATGCGCTCGCCGAACGAGGAATCGACCATGAGCAGCTATGTCCTGACCGTGTCCTGCCCCACCAGCCGCGGCATCGTTGCGGCAATTTCCGGTTATCTGGCGCAAAAGGGCTGCAATATCATCGACTCATCCCAGTTCGACGATATTGATGCCGCCCGCTTTTTCATGCGCATCAGTTTTATCTCGGAGGAAGGCATCGATCGCGAGGCGCTGCTGGCCGGCTTTGCTCCGGTTGCGGAAAAATTCGCGATGCAGGCAGAAATCTTCGATGCCGCCGAACGCATGAAGGTTCTGCTGATGGTGTCCCGCTTCGGCCACTGCCTGAACGACCTGCTTTATCGCTCGAGGATCGGTGCATTGCCGATCGATATCGTTGGCGTGGTCTCCAACCATTTCGATTACCAGAAACTGGTGGTCAATCACGACATCCCCTTCCACCACATCAAGGTTACGAAGGAGAACAAACCGCAAGCCGAGGCGCAGCTGATGGAGATCGTCGAGAACTCCGGCACCGAACTGGTGGTCCTGGCTCGCTACATGCAGGTTCTGTCCGATGCGCTGTGCCAGAAAATGTCGGGACGGATCATCAATATCCACCATTCCTTCCTGCCGAGTTTCAAGGGAGCCAATCCTTACAAGCAGGCCTATCAACGCGGCGTGAAGCTGATCGGCGCAACGGCGCATTACGTGACCGCCGATCTTGATGAGGGTCCGATCATCGAGCAGGACACGGTGCGCGTCACGCATGCGCAAAGCCCGGAAGATTATGTATCGCTGGGCCGCGACGTGGAGGCGCAGGTTCTGGCACGTGCCATCCATGCACATATCCATCACCGCGTGTTCATCAACGGCAATCGCACGATCGTATTTGCACCGAGCCCGGGCAGTTACGCCTCCGAGCGCATGGGTTGAACGCTCGCAGCCAAAATGTGATCATGCCTTGGAAAAGGCTCGAAAAGCCAGCCGAAATTAGCTAAGGATCAAAAGAGGCCATGCAATTCTAAATTGCATGGCCTTCTGATTCCCTCGGTTAAATTTTGGTTAAGCATTCAATGGAATGGCGTTTTCGCTCCCGCATCGGCGTGATACGACTGACGGACCAGAAGGGGACAAGCGGTCGTGTCTAAAGAAACAAAGCCCGCATCGCCGCGTTCGTTTCGCGCCATGCCGACGCTGCCTTTGTGGCTGACTGGCATTTTTCTGGTGGCTGTCGCAGCCGTGACGGGGCTCATTCTTGTCGAGAACTACAAGAGTTCGCTCGCCGCGGGTGAGGCTCGGGCGATGTCGTCTGCGCATGTGGTGGCCGCCCATGTGGAATGGATGATGGAGGCCAGCAATCAGGCGCTGCGCCGCATCGATTCTGCGCTCGGCGACGAACCGATCGATTCCCCGCAGAATTCGCCCGCCAACATCGCCGAAGCGGTCGGCGATCTGCCCTCCGGCTTCGAATATTCCGTATTTGACGCAAACGGTCTGCAACGTCTCTCGAGCGCCCAGGGGCGCGCACCGCTCAACCATGGCGGCCGCGGCTATTTCGAACGCCTGCGCAAGGGCGAACCGATGACCGTCTCGCGGCTGTTCGAGGACGAGCGCACGGCCAAGCCATCCTTCATGATCGGGCGCCGGATTACCCGCAACGGAGCGTTCGTCGGCGTCGCCACCATCGCCATACCCAATGAGACGATGGATCGTTTCTGGGCGTCGATGGGGCTTGGCGAGCACTCCACCGTTTCTGCCGTGCGTGATGACGGCTGGCTGGTGGCAAGGCGTCCCGTTTCCGCCGAGGCCATCGATCTGAGCACCACCGAATGGTACCCCATGACGCGCGGCGCACAGTCCGGTGTCTATCACAGCGCGGTGTCGCCGATCGATGGTTACGCCCGCATCGTCGGTTTCTGGAAAGTCCGTGGCTGGCCGCTGATCGCGCTCACCGCCATCGAACGACAGGAAGTGCTGGACCAGTTCTGGAACAGCGTCTGGTCCGACGCCCTTTTTGCCGTGCCTCTGGTTGTGGTTCTGGTGCTGGCCTCCATCTGGATCACCCGGCTGCTCTACCGCTATGCCGCGCGCAACGAGGAATTGGAACAGGCATTGGAGCGCAATCGCTTCCTGCTGCGCGAGATCCATCACCGGGTGAAGAACAATCTGCAGGCCGTGCTGGCGCTGGTGCGCCTGCAACCGCTGCCGCCCGAAGCGCGCAACGACATGACACGGCGCGTCGGTGCGATGATTGCCGTGCACGAGCAGATTTACCAGAAGGACCAGTTCGAACGGGTGGATGTGGCGCCCTATGCCGAAAAGATCATTCGCGATCTTGCCGCCGCCTACGACATGCCTGTCACGCTAGACCTGGCTCTCCAGTCGGTGACGGTCGATCGTGAACAGGCGTTGCCGCTCGGCATGATCATCAACGAGGTGGTTTCCAACGCGTTCAAATATGCGTTCACGGAACGCGCCCGCGGCACGTTGACCGTTTCTCTGGAGAAACAACCCGACCAGCTGTGCCTGCGCATTTGCGACGACGGTCCGGGTCTTGGCAGCGAGGCCGAACGGCGCGTCGGCATGGGCAGCAAACTGATCGGCAGTTTCGTCAAGCAATTGCAGGGCCGCCACAGCCTTAGAAACGAAAACGGCGCCGTCTTCGAGATGACGGCGCCGCTGTCCTTGATGGCCTGAAGCCGAGAGCCGATCCCGAGGGATCAACGGGCTTCAGGCTCACTGATACACGTGTCGTTACCGCAAATCCCGCTTGGTGCTCAAGCGAGATATGCGCCAATTCGGATCAGCGTCGCTGATTGTAGACGTCGACGCAGACGGCGCCGAGAAGAACCAGCCCTTTGATGACCTGCTGATAGTCGATGCCGATGCCGAGGATCGACATGCCGTTGTTCATCACGCCCATCAGGAAGGCGCCGATGACGGCACCCGTGACCTTGCCGACGCCGCCATAGGCAGAGGCGCCGCCGATGAAGCAGGCCGCAATGACGTCGAGTTCGAAGCCCGTGCCGGCTTTCGGCGTGGCGCTGTTCAAACGGGCAGCGACGACGAGACCGGCAAGGGCTGCCAGAACGCCCATGTTGACGAAGGTCCAGAACACCAGACGGGTGGTCTTGATGCCCGATAGTTCGGCTGCGCGCGCGTTGCCGCCGACGGCGTAGATCTGCCGGCCGAGGATGGTCCGATTGGTAAAGAAGCCATAGGCGACGATCAGCACCGCCATGATGATCAACACGTTGGGCAGGCCGCGATGCGAGGAGATCAGATAGGCGACATAGCCGACGGCGGCAAAGACGATGATGTTCTTGGCGACGAAGAAGCCGAAAGGCTCGCTCTCGACCTGGTGCATCAGCCGGCGTGAACGGTTGCGAAAATTCTGCCACACGAGCAGGCAGGCCAGCACGATGCCGATGAGGAAGGACGTGATGTAGATGCCGCCATCGGACGAGATCAGTTCAAGCACGTAACCGGAGGACAGTTTCTGGAAGATGGGCGGGAACGGGCCAATCGCCTGGCTGCCGAGGATGGCGATCATGAAGCCGCGGAAGACGAGCATGCCCGCCAGCGTGACGATGAAGGACGGGATCTTGAAGTAGGCGACGAAATAGCCCTGGATTCCGCCGATGACGGCGCCGACCAGCAGGCAGGCTATGATAGCCAGCCAGATATCGACACCCCAGCGCACCATGAGCAGACCGGCAAGCCCGCCGATGAAGCCCGCAACCGAGCCGACTGACAAGTCGATATGACCGGTCACGATGACCATCAGCATGCCGAGCGCCATGATGACGATATAGGAATTCTGCAGGACGATATTGGTGACGTTGAGCGGCCTCAAGAGAATGCCGTCGGTGGCGAACTGGAAGAAGATGACGATCACGACCAGCGAGATCAGCATGCCGTAATCGCGAAGGTTTTCCTTCCAGAAACCGGTTCCCGCCTTGGGCGCGACCGCTGCTTCCTGTGGAGTGCTCATGGTTTATTTCTCCCTGCGGCGCATGATGGCGCGCATGATATTTTCCTGCGTTGCTTCTTCGCCGGCCACTTCGCCGACGAATTCTCCCTCGTGCATCACCATGATCCGGTCGCAGATGCCAATCAGTTCGGGCATTTCGGACGAGATCACGACGACGGCCTTACCGGCAGCCGCAAGTTCGTTGATGATGGAATAGATTTCGTATTTCGCGCCGACATCGATGCCGCGCGTCGGTTCGTCGAGGATCAGCACATCCGGACCGGTGAACAGCCATTTCGACAGCACCACCTTCTGCTGGTTGCCGCCTGACAGTTTTCCGGTTTCCTGGTAGACGTTATGGCTGCGGATGCGCATGCGCGCGCGAAATTCCTGCGCAACCTTCATTTCCCTGATGTCGTCGATAACGCCGGTTTTCGACACGCCGCCCAGATGCGCAAGGGACACGTTCTTGCGGATGTCTTCCGCCAGAATAAGGCCCAGCTGCTTGCGGTCTTCCGTGACATAGGCGAGGCCTGCCTTGATCGCCTTGTGGACGTCTGACGTATCGACCGGCTTGCCGTGGACCTTGACCGTGCCGCTGATGTCGCGGCCATAGGCGCGGCCGAAGACGCTCATGGCGAATTCGGTTCGGCCGGCACCCATCAGTCCGGAAATGCCGACCACTTCGCCCGCGCGCGCCGTCATCGAGACGTTCTTGACCATTTGCCGGCTGGAATGTTGCGGATGGTAGACCGACCAGTTTTCCACCTCGAAGATCACCTCACCGATATTCGGCGTGCGGGCTGGGTAACGGCTTTCGAGATCGCGATCGACCATTCGGCGCACGATCTCATCTTCATCGACGGCGCCTTCGTGACAATCAAGCGTGCCGACGGTGCGCCCGTCGCGCAGGACGGTGATACGGTCCGCAACCTCGGTGATCTCGTTCAGCTTGTGGCTGATCATGATCGAGGTGATGCCGTTGCGGCGGAATTCCTTCAGGAGTTCCAGAAGTGCGGCGCTGTCTGTTTCATTCAGCGATGCGGTCGGCTCGTCGAGGATCAGCAGGCGCACATCCTTGGACAGCGCCTTGGCGATTTCCACCAGCTGCTGCTTGCCGACGCCGAGATTGGTGATCAGCGTTTCGGGCGCTTCGTGGGCGAGACCGACCTTGGCCAGCAGTTCGCGGGTGCGCGCATATCGTGCGTCGCGGTCGATGACGCCGAATTTGGAGGGCGCATTGGCGAGGAAAATGTTTTCCGCGATCGACATCAGCGGGATGAGCGCAAGCTCCTGATGGATGATGATAATGCCGAGCTTTTCGCTGTCGTTGATATCGCGAAAATGACGTTCCTCGCCGCCGAACAGGATCGAGCCTTCGTAGGAACCATGCGGATAGACGCCCGACAGGACTTTCATCAGGGTCGACTTGCCGGCGCCGTTTTCGCCGACGAGAGCGTGGATTTCGCCTTCCCGGACGGCAAAACTGACATCCGAAAGCGCCTTCACGGCGCCAAAACTTTTCGAAATGCCGCGCATTTCAAGAATAGGCGGCTTTTCCGCCAGGGACTGGACGGGATCAAGCATGAAAACTCCCCATATAAAGGAGCCGCGCGGCGAAAACGCCGCGCGGCCTTAGCGAATTACTTGATCTGCGCTTCGGTGTAATAACCGCTCTTGACCAGGACATCGACATTGGTCTTGTCGATGGCAACCGGCTTCAGGAGGTAGGACGGAACGACCTTGTTGCCGTTATTGTAGGTCTTGGTGTCGTTGACCTCAGGCTCCTTGCCGCTCATGACGGCATCGACCATGTCGACGGTGACCTTGGCGAGGTCGCGCGTGTCCTTGAAGATGGTCGAATACTGCTCGCCGGCGATGATGGACTTGACGGACGGCACTTCGGCATCCTGGCCGGAAACGAACGGCATCGGCATGTCACCCGAACCGTAACCAACGCCCTTCAGCGACGACAGAATGCCGATCGAGATACCGTCATAAGGCGACAGAACCGCGTTCAGCTTCTTGTCGGAATAGGTCGAGGACAGGATGGCGTCCATACGGGCCTGTGCGGTTGCCGGGTCCCAACGCAGGGTAGCCACCTTGTCCATGCCGACCTGGCCGGAACCGACGACGAGCGTGCCCTTGTCGATCAGCGGCTGCAGGACGCTCATGGCGCCGTCATAGAAGAAGTAGGCATTGTTGTCGTCCGGCGAACCGCCGAACAGTTCGATGTTGAACGGGCCGGCTTCGGTGTCGGCTTTGAGCGCCTTGACCAGCGTGGTGGCCTGAAGAACGCCAACCTGGAAGTTATCGAACGTGGCGTAATAATCGACATTCGGCGTGTCGCGGATCAGGCGGTCGTAGGCGATGACCTTGATGCCCTGATCGTGGGCCTGGGCAAGAACGTCGGACAGTGTCGTGCCATCGATAGAGGCGACCACAAGCACCTTGGCGCCCTTGGTGACCATGTTTTCGATCTGCGACAGCTGGTTGGGAATATCGTCCTCGGCATACTGCAGATCGGTCTGGTAACCGCGTTCCTGCAGCACCTTCACCATGTTGTCGCCGTCGGCGATCCAGCGGGCGGACGATTTCGTCGGCATGGCAACGCCGACGAGACCCTTGTCGGCGGCAAAGGCCGGTGCCGCGAAGGCAACCGCAGCGGCGATCGCCACCGTCGACAGGTATTTGAACATAGTCATGACTACTCTCCCAAAAAAGCGTGCTCCCAACGAGCCGCTCGTTCCTCTTGACCGCAGTCCTGCGACCGCCGTCGTCTTTCAAACCCTGCGGCGTTATTGCGCCGCAGATCTCTTCAACTTCGCCTATCGGACCCCCTCGGGCCACTCCCGAATTCTAGGGGGTGTCAGTGGTTGTCGCGCGGCAGGCCGGCCGTCTGCGCGATGCGCTGGTATTTGACCGCCGGTTCGAGAACGGCTCCAGATTCCATCTGCCCGACAATGCCGCGCTGGATTTCCTGCCAGGGCGTCTGATGCTTCGGATACTGATAGCCGCCGGCGTCTGCGAGCGCCTTGTGCCGGGCTTCCAGTTCCTCCTGCGAAATCAGGATATCGGCGGTGCCGCGACCAACGTCGATGCGCACCTTGTCGCCGGTGCGCAGGATGGCAAGGCCGCCACCGGCAGCCGCTTCCGGCGAGGCGTTGAGGATGGATGGGCTGCCCGACGTGCCTGACTGGCGGCCGTCACCGATGCAGGGCAGCGAGGTGACGCCCTGTTTCAAGAGGTAGTCGGGGGCACGCATGTTGACGACTTCAGCCGCGCCCGGATAGCCGATCGGGCCTGCGCCACGCATGAAGAGCACCGTATGGGCATCGATTTCAAGCGACGGATCGTCGATGCGGTGATGATAATCCTCCGGTCCGTCGAATACGACCGCGCGGCCTTCGAAAGCCTCCGGGTCCTGCGGGTTCGAAAGATAGCGCTCGCGGAATTCCGGCGAGATCACGCTCTTCTTCATGATCGCCGAGTCGAACAGGTTGCCGCGCAGCACGCGGAATCCGGCATGCTCCTTGAGCGGCTGGTCGAACGGACGAATGACCTTGTCGTCCTCGATGATCGCGCCGCGACAGTTTTCGCCGATCGTCTTGCCGTTGACCGTCATCGCATCCTCATGGATGAGACCCTGGGTCATAAGCTGATTGACGACGGCGGGAACGCCACCGGCATGATAATAGTCTTCGCCAAGATACTCGCCGGCCGGCTGCAGGTTGACGAGCAGCGGCACTTCCTCACCATATTTCTGCCAGTCATCGACGGTCAGTTCCACGCCGATATGGCGGGCAAGACCGTTCAGATGGATCGGCGCATTGGTGGAGCCGCCGATCGCCGAATTGACGCGGATGGCGTTGATGAAGGCTTCCTTGGTCATGATGTCGGAAGGTTTCAGATCTTCCTTGACCATTTCGACGATGCGCAGACCGGTAAGGTAGGAGACTTCCTGACGATCGCGATACGGCGCCGGAATGGCCGCCGAACCAGGCAGCTGCATGCCGAGCGCTTCGGCAAGCGAGTTCATGGTCGTCGCCGTCCCCATCGTGTTGCAGTAGCCGGTGGACGGCGCCGACGAGGCGACCAGCTTGACGAAGCCGGCATAATCGATCTCGCCCTTGGCCAGCAGTTCGCGAGCCTTCCAGACAATGGTGCCCGAACCTGTACGCTCGCCGCGGAACCAGCCGTTCAACATCGGACCGACGGAAAGCGCGATGGCCGGAATGTTGACGGTGGCGGCAGCCATCAGACAGGCTGGTGTGGTCTTGTCGCAGCCGATGGTCAGCACGACGCCATCGAGCGGATAACCGTAAAGCACTTCGACGAGGCCGAGATAGGCAAGGTTACGGTCGAGACCGGCGGTCGGGCGCTTGCCGGTTTCTTGGATCGGGTGGACCGGGAATTCGATGGCGATGCCGCCGGCTTCACGGATGCCTTCCCGCAGGCGATTGGCCAGTTCCAGATGGTGGCGGTTGCAGGGCGACAGGTCCGAGCCGGTCTGGGCGATGCCGATGATCGGACGGTCCGACTGCAGCTCGGCCTGACTGAGACCGAAGTTCATGTAGCGTTCGAGATAGAGCGCCGTCATGTCGACATTGTCGGGATTGTCGAACCAGGCGCGCGACCGCAGCTTGCGCACCTCGCCGCGCCTGCGGTCGGTTTCGGCAATCTCGTTGGAGGGTGCGTTTTCAGAATTGCTCATGACGCTGTTCTCGAATGAATGGAGGGAAAGGACTGCACGGTCATATCAGTCCTCGAATGCTTCGACGGTGTTGCGTCGGCCAAGCATGAAGGCGTCGGCGACATGGACGAGCGGCGAAAGATCGGCATCGACCACGCGGGCCGGAATAATCTCGACGAAACGCTCGTAAAGACGGCGATATTCACGATCGTCCTCGACGATCTGCGCAACGTCATCGACGATCAAACGGCTGCCGCCATGGGTCATGACGATCGAACCCTCATCGGTCTCGATACGGATGTCCCAGGTCTGCGGGCCGGTCTGGCGCCAGTCGAACTCGGCGGCGACGGGTACGCCACCGGCAGTTTCGAATGTCAGGCTGGCGGCAATCGGTGCAGCCCGGTTGGCCGGGAAAGACAGATCGGACGCCGTCAGGTGAAAACTCTCGGGCATGATACGGGTAACGATGGAGAGCGCATTGATGCCCGGATCGAAGACACCGAGACCGCCGGGCTCCCAGATCCAGGCCTGACCCGGATGCCAGTGGCGCACGTCTTCCTTCCATTCGACAGAGACGGAGCGGATCGTGCGTTTCGCCAGCATGTTACGAACCGGTTCGACGGCGGCGGCTGCACGCGAATGCCAGGTCGCATAAAGGCTGACGCCCTTTTCACGCGCCATACGCTCAAGCGCATAGACTTCCGAAAGCGTCGCACCCGGTGGCTTTTCCAGCATGACATGCTTGCCGGCCTCTATGGCGGCCTTGGCCTGCGCAAAACGGCCCTGCGGCGGCGTGCACAGCGAGATTGCATCGAGTTCGACACCCGATGCCAGCATGTCCTCTATATCGTGGAAACAGTGCACACCCTCAAGTGCAGCGTTGCGGCTGGCGACAGCGACCAGCTCGATCCCGTCGGTGGCCTCGATCGCGCCGAGATGCTGATCCCTGGCGATCTTGCCAAGCCCGACAATGCCGAGACGAAGAGTGCTCATTGAAGTCTTTCCCTAAAGCTTGCGCATCTCGACCGGCGTCGCCTCGGCGACGGTCAGGCGGTTGACGAGCGGAAGCTTGAACGGCGCCGCCGAGATTTCGAACACGTCGCCCGGTTCCGTCTTGACCCCTTCCGAGAAGGAGAGCGTCGCCGTGCCGAAGAAATGGACGTGCAGATCGCCCGGACGGCGGAAGATGTCGTATTTGAAATTGTGGTGCTCGAGATTGGCGATGGTGTGCGACATGTTCGCTTCGCCGGACAGGAACGGCTTTTCGAAAATCACCGCGTCCCCGCGCCGCACCCGCGACGTGCCTTCGACGTGCTCCGGAAGGTCACCGACCAGCAGTTCCGGCCCGAGTGCGGCCTGACGCAGTTTCGAATGCGCGAGCCAGAGATAGTTGCCCTTTTCGGTGACGTGGTCGGAAAACTCGTTGGCAAGACAGAAGCCTACACGATACGGCGCGCCGTCCTTGCCGATCAGGTAGATGCCGGCCAGCTCCGGCTCTTCACCGCCATCGAGCGCAAAAGCCGGCGATTGCAGATCCTCGCCGGTGGCACGCAGCTGCGATCCGTCTCCCTTGTAGAACCATTCCGGCTGGACACCCGTCTCACCTGCCGCTGGCTTGCCGCCTTCAACGCCCATCAGGAACATGCGCATGGAATCGGTCGGCTGTTCGGCAGACTGCGCAGCCTTGTGCATCTTGTCGCGGCCATCGGCGGAGCCAAGATGGGTAAGACCGGTGCCGGCGACGATGAAATGGGCCGGATCGGGATGGGTGATGGGCAGCAGGATGCGGTTTTGCGCGGCGGCCTCTTCAAGATCGACGGCATCGCCGGATCCGATATGGCGTATATAGTCCGCCAGTCCCTGGCCGGCATCGATGGCCTGCTGCGCCAGTTCGTAGGTGGACTTTACGCCGTTGACGACCCGGGCCTGCCCCTCGCCATCCCACGCGACGACCCGCACCGTACCGGACACATCCGCAACCTGAAGAATTCGCAGCATCAAACACATCACCCTGTAGGTGTTTCACTCCCGCCGGCGCCTCCTCAGGGCCGACATTCACCGCCGCCTGCGCCATAACGACGCGGCTGCTGATAAATATGACTATTGGAAGCGGGCTTGGATTGTCAAGCATTCGGTCGGCGCAATAAACACGCAAATTGCTGACGGCATCGCTCATATTTCGGGCAGATTTTGCCTGTTATGGCGGCCTTTCTGCTCCCATCGCTCAAAATGAGGCAATGCATGGTGAAATTCCGCTTGCAAAAGTATGACTATATGCTCAGTTAGTATTGCACTTGCTAATTTCATCTCTGGGAGGATTTAAGATGAGAAGAGCATTCGCGGCGCTTGGCGTCGCTTTCACACTATCCTTTGCATCCAGCGTTTCCGCACAGGCCCTGACCGTCGGCTTTTCGCAGATCGGATCTGAATCCGGCTGGCGCGCCGCCGAGACGACCGTCACCAAGCAGGAGGCCGAAAAGCGCGGCGTGACGTTGAAATTTGCCGACGCGCAGCAGAAGCAGGAAAACCAGATCAAGGCGATCCGCGGCTTTATCGCGCAGGGCGTCGATGCGATCCTGATCGCACCGGTTGTCGCCACGGGCTGGGACGCGGTGTTGAAGGAAGCCAAGGAGGAGAACATTCCGGTGATCCTGCTCGACCGCGAGATCGAATCGCCGAAGGATCTCTATCTCACGGCCGTCACCTCCGATCAGGTTCATGAAGGCAAGGTTGCCGGTGACTGGCTGGTCAAGGACGTCGGCTCCAAGGACTGCAAGGTCGTGGAGCTGCAGGGCACGACGGGCTCCTCGCCGGCCATCAACCGCAAGAAGGGTTTTGAAGAAGCCATCAAGGCGGCTTCCAACATCAAGATCGTCCGTTCGCAGACCGGTGACTTCACCCGCACCAAGGGCAAGGAAGTCATGGAAAGCTTCATCAAGGCTGAAGGCGGCGGCAAGGATATCTGTGCCGTATATGCCCATAACGACGACATGGCTGTCGGTGCCATCCAGGCAATCAAGGAAGCGGGGCTGAAGCCCGGCACCGACATCAAGATCGTTTCGATCGACGCCGTGCCGGATATTTTCCAGGCGATGGCGAAGGGTGAAGCCAACGCCACCGTGGAACTGACGCCGAACATGGCGGGCCCCGCCTTCGAAGCGCTGGAAGCGTATCTGAAGGACAAGAAGGAGCCCGAAAAGTGGATCCAGACCGAATCGAAGCTCTACACCCAGAAGGACGACCCGATGAAGGTGTACGAGTCCAAGAAGGGGCTTGGTTACTGATCCCTCCCCTTGAGGCGTGACCCAAGGCGGGCATCCTGACTGGTGCCCGCATCACTGACGCAGCATGGGCGGCGCGTTTTTTGCGCGCCGCCGCCGATGAACCATGCGGACAGGTGAGCATGACAGATCCAAAGACCATTCAGCACGTCGGTCCGCAGGCCGATACGGTGCTGGCAGCACGTTCGATCACCAAGAGCTTTCTCGGCATTGTCGCGCTCGACAGCGTCGACTTTTCCCTGCGGCAAGGAGAAATCCACGCGCTCCTGGGGGAAAACGGCGCCGGCAAATCGACGCTGATCAAGATCCTTACCGGCGTCTATTCACGCGACGCCGGCACGATGCAGCTGGATGGCGAAGAGGTTTCGCCCGCTAACGTCGGCGAGGCGCAGGCGCTCGGCATCGGCACCGTCTATCAGGAAGTCAATCTTCTGGAAAATCTGACGGTCGCGGAAAACCTGTTTCTCGGCCGCCAGCCGCGCCGTTTCGGCCTGATCGACCGGCGCGAAATGCGCCGCCGCGCGCGCGCCCTCCTTTCCCGCTATGGTCTTGACATCGATGTCGACGCGCTGCTCTCCACCTATTCCGTCGCCATCCGCCAGATCATCGCCATTGCCCGTGCCGTCGACCTTTCGGGCAAGGTTCTGGTGCTCGATGAGCCGACCGCCAGCCTCGATGCGCAGGAAGTCGAAGTGCTGTTTTCCGTCCTGCGCAAACTGAAGGCCGACGGGCTCGGCATCGTTCTCATCACGCACTTTCTCAATCAGGTCTATGCGGTGGCGGATCGCGTCACCGTGCTGCGCAACGGCAAGCTGGTCGGTAGCCGCGACATTGACGGCCTGCCGCGCATGGACCTGATCTCGATGATGCTCGGCCGCGAATTGCAGCAGGTGACGCGTGATCATCAGGCAAGCGAAGGCGTCATGCCGGCGGGCGATGCCGCGATCCGCTTTACCGATTACGGCAAGCGTGGCAGCGTGTCCCCATTCGATCTTGCCATCCGCCCCGGCGAAGTGGTGGGCGTGGCCGGCCTGCTTGGATCCGGCCGCAGCGAGACCGCCTTCCTTCTGTTCGGCATCGACCGCGCCGACAGCGGCAGCGCGACGGTGGATGGCCGCGACATTGTCCTGACTTCTCCGGAAGCAGCGATCGCCAACGGTTTCGGCTTCTGTCCAGAAGAGCGCAAGACGGATGGCATTATCGGCGATTTTTCTGTGGCCGAAAACATCGCGCTAGCGCTTCAGGCGCGGCAGGGCTGGGCGAAACCGATTTCTTCGCGGCAACGGAGGGAACTGGCGAACGAATTCGTTCGCCAGCTCGATATCCGCCCCGCCGATCCCGACCGGCCCATAAAATTTCTCTCCGGCGGCAACCAGCAGAAGGCCATTCTTGCCCGCTGGCTTGCCACCAATCCACGCCTGCTCATCCTCGACGAGCCGACCCGCGGCATCGATATCGGCGCCCATGCGGAAATTTTGCGGATGATCGAGCAGCTTTGCACCGAGGGCATGTCGCTTGTCGTCATCTCTTCCGAACTGGAGGAACTGACGGCGATCGCGCACCGAGTCGTCGTCCTGTCCGACCGCAGACACATTGCGGAACTATCGGGTTCGCAGGTCACAGCCGACAATATCATGCACGCCATCGCCGCTCCCACCCGAACGGAGGCCGCATGATGCAAGCCCTCGCCCGCCGCTTGCGTCGCCTCACGCCGCAGTTGATCGCACTTGCCGTTATTATTTCCATGATCACGGCTGTCGCTCCTGGCTTTCTCAATCTCTCCGTTGCCAATGGCCGGATCTACGGCAGCCTGGTCGACGTGCTCGTGCGGGCGGCTCCGGTGGCGCTTCTGACCATCGGCATGACGCTTGTCATCGCCACCCGCGGCATCGATCTTTCCATCGGCGCGGTCATCGCCATCTGCGGCGCGGTGGCCGCCAGTCTGGTGACCCAAGGCTACAGCCTGCCGGTCGTCGTACTCGTTTCGCTCGGTGTCGGCCTGACCTGCGGTCTGTGGAACGGCATGCTGGTGGCGCTTCTGGATATCCAGCCGATCATCGCCACGCTGATCCTGATGGTGGCCGGGCGCGGCATTGCCCAGTTGATCACCGAGGGCGCCATCCTCACGTTCACCAACGACACATTTGCAGCCCTCGGTTCCGGTTCATTTGCCGGGGTGCCGCTGCCCATCCTGATCTGGGTGACGATGGCACTGATTGTCGGTCTTCTGGTGCGGCGCTCGGCGCTCGGTTTCCTGATCGAGGCGACCGGTATCAACCGCCGTGCCGCCACCCTTGCCGGCGTGCGGGCGCGTTTCCTGATCTTTTTCGTCTACGCTATTTCGGGGCTGATGGCATCCGTCGCCGGCCTCATCGTCACCGCCGATATCCGCGGCGCTGACGCCAACAATGCCGGCCTGTGGCTGGAGCTCGACGCCATCCTCGCCGTCGTCATCGGCGGCACCTCGCTGAACGGAGGGCGTTTTTCCATCACCGCCTCGCTCCTGGGCGCACTCATCATCCAGTCTATCAATACCGGCATTCTGGTGTCAGGCTTCCCGCCGGAATTCAACCTCATCATCAAGGCCGTCATCATCGTCATCGTGCTCACCCTGCAATCGCCGGCGCTTTTGACGCTGACGTCCTTTCTGCGCTTCTGGCGCAGACGGCGGCAGATCGCCACGCCGACCAAACCTGGCGACGTCAATGACGTGACCATAAGGGGAAGCGCACGATGATCCATAGCCGCAACCTTCCTTTCGTCACCACGCTTGCCATTTTCGTCATCGCCTACGCGCTCTGCACGCTGCAGTTTCCAGCGATGCTGTCGACCAGGGTGATCGGCAATCTCCTCGTCGACAACGCCTTTCTCGGCATTGCCGCCGTTGGCATGACCTTCGTCATTCTGTCGGGCGGTATCGATCTTTCCATTGGGTCCGTAATCGCCTTCACCAGCGTCTTCGTTGCCGTGACGGTCGGGTCCTACGGACTACATCCGGTCACGGCTTTCGCGCTGGTCCTGGTCATCTCCACCGCCTTCGGCAGCGCTATGGGCGCAATGATCCGCAGCCTGCAAATCCCGCCTTTCGTGGTGACGTTGGCCGGCATGTTTCTCGCCCGCGGCGCGGCCTATCTGATCTCGACCCAGTCAGTACCGATCTCGCATCCGTTCCTCGACACGATCCAAGCCTTCTACTTCCGCTTTCCCGGCGGCGGCCGGCTGACGGCCATGTCGATGCTGATGATCGCCGTGTTCGTGGTTGGCGGCATCGTCGCCTCCCGTACCCGCTTTGGCGCCAATGTCTATGCTCTGGGTGGCAATCCGCAATCGGCCGAACTGATGGGCGTACCCGTCGGGCGGACCACGATCGGCATTTACGCGACGTCGGGCTTTCTCTCCGGCCTCGCGGGAATAGCCTATACGCTCTACACCTCCTCCGGTTATTCGCTGGCCACGGTCGGCGTGGAACTCGATGCCATTGCAGCCGTCGTCATCGGGGGCACGCTTTTGACCGGCGGCACCGGCCTGATCGCCGGCACGTTCGTCGGCATTCTCATCCAGGGCCTGATCCAGACCTACATCGTCTTCGACGGAACCCTGTCCTCCTGGTGGACCAAAATCGTCATCGGGATACTGCTCTTCGTCTTCATCGTGTTGCAGCGCGGCATCATCTGGTATTCAAGCAGGCGCATCGACATCGCGCGCCTGAAGGGGGCATGACTTGGGACTACTGGAAACGACGATCAGCGGGCGCAAACGCCGTAGCAGCCACGCCCATGTGGTTGCCGAACTCGGCAGCGCCATCGTTTCCGGCAGGATTCCGGAGGGCTCCATCCTTCCCGGCGACAACGAGCTTTCCGCCCGTTTCAGCGTATCGCGCACCGTGCTGCGCGAGGCGATGAAAACGCTGACGGCCAAGCGCCTGATCGAACCGAAGGCGCGTGTCGGCACGCGTGTCCTACCCCGCGACAGCTGGAATTTCTTTGATCCCGACGTGCTTGGCTGGCGTTGTGAAGCGGGCATCGATCATGCTTTCATCGACTACATTGCTGAAATGCGCAACGCGCTGGAGCCGGCAGCAGCAGCGGCAGCGGCCGTGCGCGCAACCAGCGACGATATCGTCGCGCTCTATGCGATCGCCGCGCGCTTCGATGATCTTTCGCACACGCCCGAAACCATTGCCAAGGTGGATCTCGAATTCCACCTGGCGGTTGCTCGCATGTCCGGCAACCCGTTCATGCGCTCGGCCAGCGCCCTGATCGAAGCGGCGCTGGCAATCTCCTTTCAACTGTCTTCGCCGGCCGCTTCGCCCGAAAAGATCGACGAAGTGGCCAGCAACCATCTGCGCATCGCCCATGCCATCGCCTCGCGCGATCCGGCCCGAGCGGTTGCCGCCATGCAGCATGTCATAGACGTGGGCAAAAGCCGGATTCTGGGTTCGATGGACGAGGCCGCCGATACGCGGCGGGCCGAGGCATGAACCGCTGCGTTACGATCTTGACCATATGAGCCAGCTGTCTATCTGGGCCGCATGAGCACGAGACCCCACAGCCCCAGCCTGCAAGCCCGTTCCCGACATTTTCGCGCAAAACTGCAACGGATCGAGCGGGGCCGCGACAGGTGGGCTCTGCGCTGGCAGGCGCTGTTGTCGTGCATCGACCTTGCGATCCTCGCATTCTTCCTGCTTGGCCCCTATCTGCGCTCCGGCCCGACCTATCTCATCATCGATTACGCGATCGCGGTATGGATTGCCGGCGAACTGTTTGCGCGCGCGATTGCGGCGCCTTCGTTCGCGACCTTCCTCAAACGCCCCATGACCTGGGTCGATCTTTTCATTCTGGCGACGCTGCTCTTTCCCGAGGCACTGTTCAATTTCGCCTTTTTGCGCATCATGCGGCTTTGGGCAATCAGCAACAGCGCTCTGTTTCGGGTCATTCTTCTGCGCGCGGGCTGTGGCCACCTTCAGGATGTCATCCGCGCCGTCATCAACTTCCTGGTCTTTCTGTTCGTCATTACCGGCTTTGTCTATACGAGCTTCTTCTACAACCGGCAGGGTGGCGAGGGCTTTGTCGATGCGCTCTATTTCACCGTCGCGACGGTAACCACGACCGGTTTCGGCGACATTACCCTTCCCGGCACGCTTGGAAAATTGACCTCGGTCGTCACCATGATCGTCGGGATTTCGCTGTTCGTGCGATTGGCGCAGGCCGTCGTGAGGCCCTACAAGGTACGTTTCCCCTGCCCGCAATGCGGGCTGCAGCGCCACGATGCCGATGCCGTTCACTGCAAGGCCTGCGGCCAGGTCCTGAACATTCCCGATGAGGGTTCGTAAACCACGCCGATCACGTCTTCATGATAATTCATGAAAACGCTTGAATTCTTCGTCGCACGCCGCAAGTAAGCGGACGCAATGACGACCGACCAGCAGGAAAAGGCAGTGCAGACAGTTCCGAAAATCGCCGAAAGACCCACCATTCTCCTTCTCGAAGACGATCTTCTTCTTGCCATGGATATGGAAGATTTTCTGATCGAGCGTGGTTATGCGGTTGCCGGGCCTTTCGGCAGGGTGGGCCAGGCGCTCGATGCGGCAAAGGACATGCATCTCGATGGCGCCGTCGTCGATCTTAACCTGCATGGCGAAATGTCTTTTCCGGTCATTGAATTCCTGCGCGCCAATGACGTGCCGGTGATTGTCTGCAGCGGTTATGCCGAACTCCCGGAACTGAAGCAGAAACTGACCGGCCTGCCGCTTCTGCCCAAGCCGTGGAGCCCGCAAAAGCTCGCCCACCTTCTGGGCGATGTTTTCGCCTCCGCCTCGCGGTAACCCCGCCTTCTGAACATAAACCGCTCCAGGTCGTCCGATCTCTGGCCTGAAATGTCGTGCGTATTTATATTGCGGCTTCGGTAATGAGGTCGATCAGGACAATTTCGCTAAAATAGCATCGAATATAAAACGCTTTCTCGTCCGATATTCACGGCTTCGAAAGCTGTTTTGTCTATATCGTTCCCAGTCGAAATTTAAGATTGTACTTTAAAGATCCCAGATCGGTCCATTAATCTTCTGGTTGCGAAAATTTTTCTCTTATAAGCTATCAGATCATTTTGTGTCGCGCTGGAACGGTTCTCCGGAGATCAGCATGCCCCTTACCCTTTCGTCCGATGCAACCCGCATCCTTAAGGCCATGAGCCGTTCGCAGGCCATTATCGAATTCGATCCCAGCGGGCGCGTGCTTGCCGCGAACGAAAACTTCTGCGCCGCATTGGGTTATGCAGCCTCCGAGATCATCGGCCAGCACCACAAGCTTTTCGTGGCGCCGGAAGAAGCGGGAAGCGAGGAGTACCGGCAGTTCTGGGCAGCCCTTGGCCGTGGCGAATTCGACCGCCGCCAGTACAAGCGGATCGGCAAGGGCGGCCGCGAGGTGTGGATCGAGGCCTCCTATAACCCGGTGTTTCGCGGCGGCAAGGTCTACAAGGTCGTAAAGTTCGCCACCGATATCACAGAGGCCAAGCTAAAGGCGGCCGACGATGCCGGCAAGATCGCTGCCGTGTCGCGTGCCCAGGCCATGATCGAGTTCACGCCCGATGGCCGGATATTGAGCGCCAACGAGAATTTCCTTAAGACGGTCGGTTATCAGTTGAGCGAAATCGTCGGTCAGCACCATTCGATGTTCTGCGACAAGGCCTATGCGCTGACCGAGGATTACAGGAACCTCTGGAAAAGCCTGCAGGCCGGCGAATTTGCCGCGGCGGAATTCACGCGCTACGGCAAGGGCGGGCGCGTCGTTCACATCCAGGCCTCCTACAACCCGATCTTCGATATGAACGGCAAGGTCTTCAAGGTCGTGAAATTCGCAACCGACATTACCGACCGGGTGGATAATGTCGAAACTCTCGCAGACAGTCTCACTCATCTGGCGGCCGGCGACCTGACCAGCAGCGTCGAAAAACCGTTCATTCCTTCGCTCGAACGTCTGCGTGTCGATTTCAACCGGACGGTGGAACGTTTGCGCGATGCCATGACGACCGTTGCCCGCAATGCCAGCGGCATCGCCGCAGCCTCCGCCGAGGTGCGCAGCGCCTCCAACGACCTGTCGAAGCGGACCGACGAGCAGGCTGCATCGGTGGAGGAAACCGCCGCCGCGCTCGAGGAGATCACCACGACCGTTGCCGATAGCAGTCGCCGCGCGCAGGAGGCCGGACAACTGGTCGAGGCCACCCGCAGTCATGCGGAGCAATCCGGCGTCGTGGTACGCGAGGCAATTTCCGCCATGGGCGCGATCGAGAATTCGTCGCGCGAGATTTCCAGCATCATCAGCGTGATCGACGAGATCGCATTCCAGACCAACCTTTTGGCCCTCAATGCCGGCGTTGAAGCAGCCCGCGCCGGCGAGGCCGGCAAGGGATTTGCGGTCGTTGCCCAGGAAGTGCGCGAACTGGCGCAACGTTCGGCCAAGGCCGCAAAGGAAATCAAGGCGCTGATCACCGCATCGGCGGCCCAGGTGACGGAAGGCGTGACGCTGGTTGATCGTACCGGGACGGCGCTCGGCCAGATCGTCTCGCAGGTTCAGCAGATCAGCGGCAACGTCATCGCGATCGTGGAAAGTGCCCGCGAGCAGTCGAACGGACTGGCGGAGATCAACAGGGCTGTGAACACGATCGACCAGGGCACCCAGCAGAATGCCGCCATGGTGGAGCAGTCGAAGGCCGCAAGCCAGGCGCTGGCCGCCGAGGCAGAGGAACTGTTCAAGCTCATTGCCCAGTTCAATGTCGGCAACGCCGTACATGGTCAGCAACGGCGGGTCGAAGCGGCCATGGCGACCGGAGCCGCCTCCTCGACAGCACCGACGCCTGCACGGAAGGCAGCAGCCCCTGCCCCGGCTGTGACCGGGCGCGCAGCGGCCGCGCCGGGCTTCCACGGCAATGCCGCGCTGGCGCCTCGCAACTGGGAAGAATTCTGACTGAGGGCAAAGAGATGAAGGGCGCAGGGAAATGCGCCCTTTCCATTTGCGGGTGTTTTCGTTCGCACCGCTGTCGTCTTTTCAGACTCCTCCGTTCGCGGTCCGCACCGTGGCGTGTGAGCTTATAGGTCCCCGGGCTGGCATGGCATTCGACTGCACTGGAAATCACCGGCCCGCACACGTCTGACCTGCCATCAAACATGGCTCGCCATGATTGCGGATGATGCGCGCCCGTTAGGCTGGAACCTATTGTAGCCCGCGTCATTTAGCGCGAAGGCGTTTACATCAGCTGCAGCATGCCTATGTTGGACCAGACAATGGACAGCGGCGGCATCCGCCAGACAGACCAGTGCAAGCCTTGGAGTATCGACGTGACCCTGCCGGATCTTGACCTTGAGACCTGTGCGCAGGAACCGATCCATATTCCCGGAGCCATTCAGCCGCATGGCGCGATGATCGTTCTGCGTGCCACCGATCTTGTGGTGCTGCAGGTCAGCGCCAACGCGAGCGACTTCCTCGGCCATCCCGTCGAAAGGGGTGTTGCCGTCGAAGGTCCCGTCGGCCGGTACCGGGAAGACATTCTCGCATGGTATGCATCGGAAGAACCGCAACTGCAGTTGCAGGCGGATGATTTCAGCTTCGTATTCCATCGTGTTGACGCGATGATCGTTGCCGAGGTCGAGGCATCGCCCAGCGCTGCCGCCGATCAGGTGTTCCTGAGACTGCGGGGTTTCGCGCAGCAGCTGGCAGGTCAGCCGGACCTGGCCGGCGCGCTGTCGACCACGGTTCGGCTCATCGCTCAGCTGACGGGTTTCGACCGGGTTCTGACCTACCGCTTCGACAAGGACTGGAACGGCCATGTCGTGGCCGAGGCCGGAAACGGACGGCTACCCTCCTACATGGACCTGCGCTTCCCGGCCGGAGACATTCCCGCGCAAGCGCGCGCTCTTTATGCCTCCAACCGGGTGCGCATCATTCCCGACGTTAACTACCGGCCGGTCATGCTGGAACCCGCAGTCAACCCGCAGACCGGTTCGACGCTCGACATGAGTGCGGCGCAACTGCGCAGCGTCTCGCCCATCCATCTGGAATATATGCGCAACATGGGTACGGCCGCCTCCATGTCGGTCTCGATCATGGTGGACGGGCGGTTATGGGGGCTGATTGCCTGCCATAGCCACGCCCCGCACGTGGTGCCGGTGGTGACGCGGGAAGCCTGCGACTTCATCGTCCAGACGCTCGCCATGCGCATCGCCGCGCAGCAACATGCCGATGAAGCGGCCCACGGCATCGTGCTGGCGCGCGTGCATGGCCGGCTTCTCAGCGCCATGAGCGCCAGCCCCTACTGGCTGGACGGGCTGATTTCCAGCCGCGAGGACCTTCTGGCACAGGTTCAGGCATCCGGCGCGGCGATTGTGGCGGGCGGAGAATGCCACTGCGTCGGCACTACCCCGACGCGCGACCAGATCGCTGGGATCATCACCTGGCTTGGGCGCACACCGGACGCCGAAGTGGTCGTCACCAACGCGCTGCCCATGGAGATGCCGGCGGCCAAGGCGTTTGCCGCCGATGCCAGCGGTATCATTGCCATCCGCATTTCCGAACTGCATGAAAGCTGGTTGATCTGGTTCCGGCCGGAAGTGCTCAGCACGGTCGAATGGGGCGGCAACCCGCATAAGATCGTGCGCGAGCAGGGTCACATCCATCCTCGCGCTTCCTTCGAACGCTGGAGCAACGAGGTGCGGTTGCACTCCGTGCCCTGGGCGGATGCGGAAATCGGCGCCGCCCGTGAACTGCGCGCGGCCATTGTCGGCATCGTCCTGCGCAAGGCCGAGGAACTGGCGCAGCTGAGCGGCGAGCTGCAGCGGTCCAACAAGGAACTGGAAGCCTTCTCCTATTCCGTATCGCACGATCTGCGCGCGCCGTTTCGTCACATCGTCGGTTTCGCCCAATTGCTGCGCGAGCGGGAGGCAACGCTGGACGAAAAATCGCGGCACTATCTGCAAACGATTTCGGATGCGGCCGTTTCCGCCGGGCGGCTGGTCGATGATCTTCTCAATTTTTCCCAGCTGGGTCGTGCCGCGATCGCCCACAAGATGGTGGACATGGACAAGCTTGTGGCCGAAGTGGTGCACAGCGTCGTGATGGCAAACCCGGGCCGCGACATCGACTGGTCGATCGATCCGCTTCCCGTCGCATGGGGCGATGCCACGCTGCTGCGGCAGGTATGGTTCAACCTCATCGAAAACGCGGTCAAATATTCCCGGCCCCGCGCGCCCGCGCGCATCGCGGTGACCGGCAGCGGCGACGAAGAACGCACGACCTACTCGGTAAGCGACAACGGTGTGGGTTTCGACATGGCCTATGTCGACAAGCTTTTCGGCGTTTTCCAGCGCCTGCAGCGGGCCGAGGATTTCGAGGGAACGGGTATTGGCCTTGCCCTCGTGCGGCGAATCATCGAACGACACCATGGAATTATCCATGGAGAAGGGGATGTCGGCAAAGGCGCAACCTTCGTGTTTACCCTGCCCAAGCAGGGGAAAGGAAAGATCCTTGCCTGAATTGCGTCCGATACTGCTCGTCGAAGACAACCCTCGCGATCTGGAACTGACCCTGGCGGCACTGGAGAAATGCCAGCTGGCCAACGAGATCGTCATTGCCCGCGATGGCGCCGAGGCGATGGACTATCTCTTGGGCGCAGGCGCCCATGCCGGTGCAGAGGGCGGCAACCCGACCGTCGTCCTGCTCGACCTGAAGCTGCCCAAGATCGACGGGCTGGAAGTGCTCGAACGGATCAAGAAGGACGAAAGTCTTCGCCATATCCCTGTGGTGATGCTGACCTCCTCGCGAGAAGAGCAGGACCTTGTTCGGTCCTATGAACTCGGCGTCAACGCTTTTGTGGTAAAGCCTGTGGAGTTCAGCGAGTTCTTCCAGGCTATTCGAAACCTCGGCGTGTTCTGGGCCATTCTCAACGAACCACCACCGGGATTTGGACGCAATGCCACTTGATCATGCGCCTGCGCGCCCACGCATTCTTCTACTTGAGGACAGCCCGCTCGACGCCGAGCTGATTGCGGAACATCTGGAAAGAATTTCGCCGGTACCGGAAATTCGCCGGGCCTCGTCGAGGGCCGCCTATGTAAAGGCACTGGGCGAACGCGATTTCGACGTCATCCTGGCCGATTTTTCGCTGCCGGATTTCGACGGCATGTCGGCGCTGGAACTGGCCGCGGCACAGGTGCCGGACGTGCCGTTCATCTTCGTATCCGGCGTGCTGGGCGAGGAAGTGGCGATCGAGTCCTTTCGCCGCGGCGCGACAGATTATGTGCTCAAGCAGCGGCTCATCCGCCTGCCGGCAGCCGTCGAACGGGCGCTTGCCGAAGCACGCGAGCGTACCGAGCGCCGCCGCGCGGAACACCAGAAGGAACTGCTTGTTCGCGAGCTCAGCCACCGGGTGAAAAACACGATGGCGATGGTGATGTCCATCGTGCGACGCACTGCGCGCAACAGCGGCACGGTGGAAAGCTACGTGGAGAACCTCGGCGGGCGGCTGCGCGCCATGGCGGATGCGCATGCATTGCTGTTTGAAAGCAACTGGACGGACGCCGAACTGCTACAGGTTCTGGAGCGCACCATTGCACCGCACGGACAGGCCGACCGCTTCAAGATCAACGCCGGGCCGGTGATCCACCTCGACCCGAAAGCCGCGCTGGCGCTGAGCCTCGTCTTCAACGAACTCATGACCAATGCGATAAAATATGGCGCGCTCTCTCATGCCGACGGGCGCGTGGCGATCGAGTGGACGCGCGAAGAGGTGGACGGGGAACCGTGGCTTGCCTTGCGCTGGCGTGAAGTCGACGGACCTGCCGTCGAGCAGCCCAACGAAGACGGGTTTGGCACGACCCTGATCCAGCGCAGCATCCGCTACGAATTGCGCGGCAAGACGGTGCTGGACTATGGCCGGACCGGGCTGACCTGCGACATCCGGTTTCCCTTGTCGCAGGGCGACGAGAACATCATCAGTTGAAGGGACCGGGGCACTGAACCGTGAGCTTCGGCTAGCGCTGCTGCCCCTTCCAGGCGTGATCATGTCGCGGTGATCGCCTGCTTTTCAGCACGGGCACGACCGGTGAAGGCGTCCGTCCCACGGTGGAGATCTGTACCGCATCATCGTGCCCGGGCGACCAACCAGATCAGATAGGGTGCGCCGATGATGGCCGCGAAGAGGCCGAGCGGCAGTTCATAAGGAAAGGTCGCGGTCCGGGCGCCGAAATCCGCAAAGGCCATCAGAACTGCGCCGAGCAGGAATGAGGCGGCGAGATGGTCGCCCGCGCGCACGAAACCGGCGCGCAGCGCGATATGCGGAGCAATAAGCCCGACGAAACTGAGCGGACCGACGAGCAGCGATGCTGCGCCTGTGGCAAGGCCGCAGATGATGAGAAGCACAACGCGGCTTAACGGAACGGAAAGTCCGAGCGCATGGGCGACCGGCGCTCCCAGCGGCAGGACCGCGAGCCAGCGGGTCAGGAACATCGAGACCAGCAGGCCGACCACAGCGACCGCCGTTAGCAAAAGCGCCGTCTGAGCTGTTGCCGTGGCGGCCGAGCCGCCGAGCCAGGCGAGGATCTGCCAGGAGCGCTGGTCGCCGATTGCCATCAAGGCAGCCAGAACCGAGGAACTCAATGAGCCGATGGCGATACCGCAAAGCAGGAGCTTGTCTGCCGGTAGGTGACGGCGACCGGCAAAGACCAATACCAGCGTCATGACGATCAGCGCGCCGACGGCGGCACCGCCCAGCTGGGTGATCGCACCGCCGGCTGGCAAAAGACTCAGCGCCGCGGCAAAGCCCAGACCGGCGCCGCCGCTGACGCCGATCACCTCCGGGCTTGCCATGGCGTTTCCGGTCATGCGCTGCAGGATGGCGCCGGTCAGCGCAAGCAGCCCCCCGGCAGCCGATGCCGCGACGAGGCGCGGCCAGCGCAGCGGCGCGAGATCGGCGATCTGTGCCGGCGCCAGCAGCACCCATCCGAGACCGTCGCGGGCAATCACGAAAGCCAGAAAAAGGACGACCGCGCCTGCGAGCGCAAACAGCGGCAGTCCGCGATGGAAGCGGACGGGGCGGACGATCAGGGCCGGCCGCTCGTGGAGTGCCGTCGTGCGCACGCGCGGCAAAAGCCACAATAACAAGGGGCCACCGATCAGGGCTGTCAACGCCCCCGTCGGAAAGGTCTCGCCGGCGCTGCTTGCAACATATTGGACGAGGCCGTCACATAGAAAGAGAAGCAGCCCACCGGCCAAAGGCGACAATGCCACCACGACGGCGGGGCGCCTGATGCCGAGCCCCCGCACCAGCGCCGGAGCGGCAAGGCCCACGAAGCTGACGAGGCCGACAGCCGCTGCGACGAAGCCGGCAAGCGCGGTCGCAACCGTGGCAACCGCAAGGCGGATACCTGCCAGGTTGACCCCGAGCCCGCGCGCACCGGCATCGCCCAGCGCAAGCAGCAGAAGCGGCCGCATCAGCAGGGCTGCCAGCACAGCCAGGACAACGAATTCGACCGCCAGGGATTGGAATACCGACCAGTCCTGCTGACTGAGTGAGCCGCCATTCCAGGTCACCAGCGACATCAGGTATTCCCCCTGCGCGAGTGTGAGGGCGGCGGAAAAGGCGGCGGCGGTGACGCCGACCAGAAGCCCGCAGACAACCATGGTCACCGGCTCGAAGCCGCGGCGGGCGGCAAGTGCAAACACGATAACGGCCGCGACAGCCGCACCAAGCAGGGCGACCAATGTGCGGTTGCCATCCAGCAGATCGGGATAAAACAGGGTGGCGACGACGATGGCGAGTTGCGCGCCGGCAGAGATGCCAAGAGTGGAAGGGTCGGCGATCGGGTTGCGCAGCAATTGCTGCAGAAGCGCACCGGACAGCCCCAGTGCAGCGCCAGCGACAAGTGCCACCGCCGCGCGCGGAAAGATGCCGTAAAGAAGAATGATCTCGTTCATGGATGTGGCGCCGTCCGTCAGGACAGGCAACCAGCGTAGAGGCTCGACCAGACGCTGTGCCTCATGCGCGAACAGGATGACGCCGGCCAGAATGGCGATGGCAGGCAACAGACGGATGGCATGTTTCATTTGTCGGCGGCCCCCGCCTGCAAGGCCTGAGAAAACAGGCGGGCAAAGCGCATGCCGGCGATCACGCCGCCATAGGGGCCGATATTGCCCAGTTGCAGCAAGCGGCCTTCCCGCACCGGCGCCAGACTGTTCCAGATCCGGCTGTTGCGAAGATCGCGGCGTGACTGGGCCGGAATGTCGGAAATGATGACGATGCGCGCCTCGGGCTCGGCAGCCAGCTGTTCGATCGGCACGGGTGCAGCAAAAGTGAAACGCGAACGGTCGTTCCAGGCATTGCGCATGCCGAGCCGCGACAGGACATCGCCGAACATGCTGTCGGTGCCGAAGATGCGCACATGCCGGGCATCGCCGATATTGACGAGATAGGTGGGGCGATCGGCGAAACGGCCGAGACCTAGGCGCAGCGTTTCGAGCCTGTCCAGGCTCTCGGCCTGCGCACGGGATGCCTGTTCCTGTCGGCCCAGACGCTCCCCGAGCACCCTGAGCGCGGCAAGCGCCTTCTCGAACGGCGGTTCGCCGCGAATGTAGAAAGGCAGCGACAGGGTCGGCGCGATCGCCGACAGGGCCGCCTCGTGGCGGGTGTAGAAGGGCGAAATCAGGATCAGGTCGGGTTTGACCAGATGCAGAAGTTCCAGATTGACCGAGCCGCGCAGGCCAAGATCGATCACCGTTTGCGGAATGGCCGGCTCGACGGCGTCGGTGCGAAACTGGATGAGTTCGGTCGCCGCCACCGGCATGACGCCAAGCGCGACCGATGTTTCCAGCATGGCCCAGTCGACGGCCGCGATACGCAGGGCTTGCCGCTCGGCGCCTGCCGTCGTCGCGGGGGCGGCCAACAGGAAGGCCGCCATACCCGCAAGTGCGTCTCGACGGCGTAGCGCCGGGACCTTCGATTGAAATGCCATTCAGACTTACCAGGTGAAGCTCAGCTTCCACATAACAGATCTTCCTTCGCCGTAATAGCAACCGAATGTGCCGCAATTGGACAGATAGGTTTCGTCGGCGATGTTCTGAATGTTGAGCGAAGCCTTGTAGCCGTTGCGCCGGTAGCTGAGGGCCGCATCGAAGAGGATATTCCCATCCATCTTGAATGTGTTGGCAGCGTTTCCGTAGCGGCTTCCGACATATCGCATGCCACCGCCGATGCCCAGCCCCTCAAGCGCCGTGCCTTCCTGCACTGTATAGTTGAGCCACAGACTGGCCGTGTTGTCGGGTACCGTTTCCGGACGCAGGCCGGTATCTGACACTCTGGCGTCCATGTAGGTATAGGCGGCACGCAGGTCGAGCCCTTCGGCAAGGCTTGCGACGCCCTCCAGCTCCAGGCCCCTGACGTGAACTTCACCAATCTGCTCCTGCACATTGGTGGCGACGGTGCGCACGACATTCTTCTGTTTCAGATCGTAGATCGCGGCGCTGAAGAAGCCGTCGAACCCTTCCGGCTGGTATTTTACGCCTGCCTCGACCTGTTCCCCTGTGGTCGGTTCGCCCGGCACGGTCACGGCTGCGCTTCGGCGGATAGGCGCGACCGGCTCGAACGAAGTGGCGTAACTGACATAGGGCGCAATGCCGTTGTCGAAGAGATAGCTCAGCCCGGCACGGCCGGTCAGCTTACTGTCGCGCTGGTCATAGCGGGTGGTCAAGCCGGCCAGATTGGTGGACGCGCTTTTTGTGCGTGCCCAGTCCTGGCGCAGGGCGACCGTGGCGCGCCAGTTGTCGAGACGGATCTCGTCCTGGGCATAGAGACCGATCTGGGTAAGGTCGGACCTTATATCCGAGGACGAGGTCAGCGTACTGACGAAATTTTGGTCGTAGTCGGGCGCGAAGATGTCCAGGCCGGGCGCGGTGCCGAAATCGGAGCGGGTATTGTTGTCGAAATAGCGCGTATCGAGACCGAACAGGATCCTGTGCTCCAGCGCGCCCGTGGCAAGATCGGCCTGGAGCTGGTTGTCCATATTGTACGTGTTCAGATGTTCGCCCTGAAACAGTGTCGTGCGCCGCAACGTACGCGGGTTGAGCATGCCACCATTCAGAGAGGACAGGCTGACGGCCTGGTAATCCCAGTCGAACCGCGAATAGCGAAAATTCTGCCGGAAGGTGAAGGTTTCGTCGAAACGGTGTTCGAACTCGTAGCCGAGATTGGCCAGCGTGCGGCTGGATCGGTCAAAACCCCTGTCGCCGACATAGAAGTCGCGTGGCAACCGGAAGCTGGTCGCATTGAGGGTTAGCGATGGCGGGAGGCCGGAGGGCGTGCTGGGATTGTCGTGCTGCAAGCTCGTCAGGATTGTCAGCGACGTGTCTTCATCGGGCTTAAAGGTCAGGGCCGGCGCGATGAAGTACCGGTCGTCATCGAGAAAATCCGTCTGCTCGCCGGATTTGCGACCCATGCCTGTCAGTCGATAGGCAAGGGTATCACTGTCAGCGACAGTGCCCCCGAAATCGAAAAACGCGCCGTGATAATCATAGCTTCCGGCCTGCACGCCGATTTCGCCGAAGGTCTCGAATGTTGGCCGCTTGCTGATCATGTTGGTCATGCCGCCGGGATTGCCCTGGCCGTACATGACCGAGGCCGGGCCGCGCAGGACTTCGACCCGTTCAAGCCCGTAGGTCTCGACCGCCGGCGCACCGGCGGTGCGCATCATCCGCAGGCCGTTGAGAAACTGCGACTGGCGCCCATCGAAACCGCGAATGCTCGGAGAATCGAAGCGCGGATCCGCACCGTAAGGCTGGCCTACCACACCGGGTGTGTATTCAAGCACTTCGCCCAGCGTCTGCGCATTCTGGGCCTCGATCTGGTCGCGGGTGACAACCGATACCGACTGCTGTGTTTCGATAAGCGGCGTACCGGTCTTGGACGCGGTGGAACTGGATTTGGCGACATAGCCTTTGACAGGCCCCTTGGGATCGTCCCCATTGCCGGTAACGACGATCGGCGCCAGCATCGTCGAGCCGTCCGCATCCTGTGCAACCGCTTGCCACGTGCCGAGGCAAAAGGCGAAAGTGACGGAGGCGGTCAGCATGACGTAGTATCTCGACAGGATCATAAGGCGCCCCCGCTCAGTTTTCCGCAAGCGCCATCGCGCCCGGACATTAATCTGGACTTTCCGGCTCACCTTTACAGCGGATCATTTTCCCTCGCCAATAATTGCCGCATGGATTTTTCAGAACTATCAGTTATGAAACCGGCAAAGCTGCATAAGCGTGAATTATTTCGAGTATCTCAATGGCCGCTCCCCGCACACCTCGCGCAACGCAGTTCGAATTGCGTCATCTTCGCTATTTCATTGCGCTGGTAGAGGAGAAGAATTTCGAACGCGCCGCCTTGCGGCTGGGGATCGCGCAGCCCGGTCTGAGCCAGCAGATCCGCAATCTGGAAACGCTGGTCGGTTTGCCGCTGCTCGACCGGGCGAAGCGGTCGGTGCATCTGACCCTGTCGGGCCAGGTGCTGTTCGATGAGGCGCGCAAGATCGTCGCCCAGACGGATGCCACGCTTTTGCAACTGCGGCGGGTCGGACGTGGCCAGACAGGCCGCATCTCGATCGGCTACGTCGCCTCCGTCGCCTATTCGGGCGTCCTAACAGAATCGCTATCCTCGTTCCGTGCCGACTTTCCCGATATCGAAATGCATCTGGTCGAGACGGAAATGCGCATGCAACTGACACGTATCGCGCAAGGAGAGCTGGATTTCGGCTATATCCGCCCGCCGGTCGCTGTGCCGGCTGGCGTCACCACGATGACCGTGCTGAGGGAACCCTTGGTAATCGCGCTTGCGCAGGACCATCCGCTTGCCTCGGTCGAGGAAGTGGACCTCTCCGCGCTATCGACGGAAACCTTCATCACGCCGCGACAGCCCGCGGATGTCGGCTTTCATTGCAACACGCTCGCCGCCTGCCAGGCCGCCGGGTTCGAGCCGACAATCACGCCGACGGGCCGCGATTTCACGACGATTGCCAGCATGGTGGCGGTCGGTCTCGGCGCGGCGATCGGGCCGCAATCGCTGTCCTGCCTGCAACTGCCGGGCGTTCGTTATCTGCGGCTGGTGCGCAATCCAGTAACTTCGGACCTCGCCATCGCCTACCGCAAAACCGAGAGTTCCCCCGCCGTGCGTGCCTTTGTGGCGCATCAGCGTGCAAAATACGCACCGCGCAAGACATAGGAGGTTCTGCCGGCAGCGCGCAACGGGGGACGTCCCACGGCTCACCGGGAACGACCGCTCTCAAAATGTCGCTCCGGGACCGGCAGAGCAGAAGACGACCGAAGACGTCAGCGCGCGAGCCAGCCGCCATCCACCGGCAGAACCGTGCCGTGCACGTAATCCGAGGCCTTCGACGCGAGAAAGACGGCGGCACCGCCGAGCTCCGACGGTGTGCCCCAGCGACCGGCCGGAATTCGCGCAAGGATGGCTTGATTGCGATCCGGGTCGTCGCGCAGCGCCGTCGTGTTGTTGGTCGAAAAATATCCGGGCGCGATCGCGTTGACATTGACGCCCTTGCCCGCCCATTCGCAGGCCAGCAGTTTCGTCAGTCCCGCCAAGCCGCTCTTGGAAGCGGTATAGGAGGGGATGCGGATGCCGCCTTGGAAAGACAGAAGCGAGGCGATATTGATGATCTTGCCCTGACCCCGTTCCAGCATGTGGCGACCGGCGGCCTGAGACAGGAAAAACGCCGTCTTCAGGTTGACGTCTATGACGGCGTCCCAGTCTTCCTCGGTGAAATCTACGGCATCGGCCCTGCGGATGATGCCGGCATTGTTGACCAGAATATCGAGCTTTCCGAAAGTTGCGATAGTCTCGGCGACAATGGCTTTCACCGGCGCGATGGTGCTGAGATCCGCCTGAATGACATGGAAACCGGCGCCAGCCGCCTTGACCGCCGTCTCGGTTTCCGCCATCGACGAGCGCCCGACGGCAACGATGGAGGCGCCAGCCTCGGCAAGCGCGATCGCAATGGCCTGGCCAATGCCGGTGTTGGCGCCGGTGACAACAGCCACCTGGCCGGAAAGATCGAACAAGGTCATGGGCTTTCTCATTTCAGAAATTCGGCGCGGTGCGGTGTGAAGACATCGATCAACCGTCCGGCTTCCAGCGCCTTGACGCCATGAACCAGATCCGGCGGCACGATGAAACTCCCGCCCTTGACGAGCGTTTCGGTGCGCCCGTCGATGGTGACTTCAAACGCGCCTTCCGCGACATAACTTGCCTGAATATGCGGGTGATTATGCTTGGCGCCGATGGCACCTTTTTCGAACACCACTTCCACCATCATCATTTCCGGCAGGTAGGTCATGATCCGGCGGGTGACGCCGGGCTCAGGACTGGCCCATTCGGCACCTTCCGCCGAAACGAACAGATCGCTGGATGACATGATCGTGCCTCACTTCAGGTCTTCGATGGCGACCGGATCGACATCGGTGTAATCGACATTGTCGCCGGCCATGGCCCAGATGAATGTGTAGCTGGACGTGCCGGCGCCTGAATGGATCGACCAGCCTGGAGACAGGATTGCTTCCTCGTTCTTGACGATCAGGTGGCGGGTTTCGTCCGGCTCGCCCATCAGATGGATGACGCGCGCCTTTTCCGGCAGGTCAAAATAGAGATAGGCTTCCATGCGGCGGTCATGAATATGGCAGGGCATGGTGTTCCAGACCGAGCCCTCGGCAAGCGTGGTCATGCCGACGACGAGCTGGCAGGTCTTTGCGCCTTCCGGATGGATGAACTGGAAGATCGACCGTTCATTGCTGGTGGCCTGCGAACCGAGGTCGATGCGCTTGGCATCGGAAATCCCGATATGTTTGGATGGATGTTTGAAATGCGCCGGCGCACTCAAGAGGTAAAATTTTGCGGGATTGGCGGCATGGTCGGATGCAAAACTAACCGTTGAGCCAAGGCCGGCATAGACCATGTCGCGCGTGGCGGATGCAAATTTTTCGCCATCGACCGTCACCGAACCGGCGCCGCCGATATTGACGGCGATCAGTTCCCGGCGGGCGAGCAGCGCATCCGTGCCGGCTGGATTGATCGTTTCCAGTTCGAGCGGCGACGACGTCGGCATGGCGCCGCCGACGATCATCCGGTCATAATTGGTATAGTGGAGCTGGATACGGCCCTCGACGAACAACGTCGGCAAAAGGAAATGGTCACGCAGTTGCGCCGTGTTGAAGCCCGCTGCGGTCATCGGATCGATGGCGAAGCGATTGGTGAAATCCGTGTGACTCATGTTATCTCCCAAAACCTATGAGTTGGATTCATCATACATGTCGCTGGAATGCAGACAACCTGCACAACGTAAAATCTGCTGCGATTCCCGGAAAATCACAAAAACCCTTTGAGAGTAACAGCTTGAAGTATAGAAGTCGGTTGGTGAACGCCGGATATTGTCGCGATCGATTTCGGCAGTTTCCGTCATTTGTCCAATTACAGCGCACGCAAGCGAGATAATGACAGTCATTTCATCGGGAAACGCTGATCCGGAGCCGGTCCGCCGGCGCAAACTGTCCGAGCGCATCCTCGTATCGCTGCGCGAGGATTTCCTGTCCGGACAGTTGGCGATCGGCAATAAATTGCCGACCGAAACGCAACTGGCAGACAGTTTCCACGTCAGCCGCACCGTCGTCCGGGAGGCGATCGCGACGCTGGCTGCCGAGGGGCTGGTGGAGACGCGGCAGGGTGCCGGCATCTTCGTGCTGGCCCGCCAGCCGTCGTCGACACTGACGCCTACGATGGCGGACGATCGCTTGGGCAATATCTCGCATGCCCTCAACGTGCTTGAAGTCCGCATCGCGCTGGAGATGGAGAGTGCGGCCCTTGCCGCCACGCGCAGGAGCGCCGCCCAGGAAGCGCAGATCCAGGAACGGTTCTTCGAGTTCGAACATCAGCTGGAACAGGGAAAGCCAACAGGCGCTGCCGATTTCGCCTTTCACCGTGCCATCGCCGAGGCCACCAATAATGCGTTTTACGTCGAAGTGCTGGATTCGCTGGGAAGCCGCACCATCCCCTGCGACGTGAGCTCGCCATATGCCACCGAAGACGTGCTGTCCTTCGACTACCAGACAAGGCTGCAGCGCGAGCATCTGGCTATTCTCACCGCCATCTCGACCTCCGATGCGGCGGCGGCTCGCGACGCCATGCGCGCGCACCTGGCCGCCAGTCAGCAGCGCTATCGGCGAAGGCTGCACGAAAAGCGGACCCGCTACCTCAGCGGCAACGACGTATAAGCCCGGCGATACGCCCTGCCTTGCAGTGCCGCCCGGTTCCGCTGACAAGTCGGCAACGTCTTTCAAAACTCGTGCGGATCTTCCCGCATCATTTCCTGATCGTCATTCCGCCATCAGCGACTGCAATCAGATCATGAGCGCCCGTGTGCTCGGAAAGGCGCTTCGGGCTGGGCACACTGCAGCCCTGGCGTCCTGGCAGGGAGCCGGCACAGGCGACATGCCAGCGGTTCACGACGGGCCACTGTCCTTCGCGACGCCGATCGACGGCACTTATTCGCTGCTGCGGCATTTACTGCGAAACAGACTGCTTTTCGCCGACCAGCCGGCCAGTTACAGGGACCAAGCCGATGTCCATGCGCAACCGCCTTCTGGCATCCTTACACCCGGATGATCTGGATGCTTTCGAACCCTGGCTCGAGGAGGTCTCGCTACCGCGCAAGCGCGAACTTTCCTTGCCGGGCGAAGAAACACTCGATTGCTATTTTCTGAAGGATGGCATCGGCTCTACCGTCATCGTATCGCCCGAAGGCCATCAGACGGAAATCGGCGTTTTCGGCCGGGAAGGCATGAGCCCGGCCTCGGCCGTTCTGGGCGCCAGCAGCAATCCTTATCGCGTGGTGATGCAGGTTGATGGTTCCGGCTACCGGATCGAAACCAAAAGGCTCATCGAATTGATGGAGCAACGCCCGCGGGTGCGAACGATGCTGTTACGCTGGGCTCAGGTCTTTGCTGCCCAGGCGGCAACGACGGCGCTCTCCAATGCCGTACACTCCGTCGACGAGCGGCTGGCGCGCTGGGTGCTGATGTGCCACGATCGCCTGAGCGGCGACGAAATGTCCCTGACCCATGAGTTCCTGTCCATCATGCTGGCCGTGCGCCGTCCGAGCGTCACCACGGCCCTGCATACGCTTGAGGGAAACAAGCTGATCTTTTCGCAACGCGCCACCATTATCGTACGTGACCGGCGGGGACTGGAGGCCTTTGCTGCCGATGCCTACGGCACGAGCGAAAACGAGTATGCGCGTCTGCTCGGGGATTTTCGAGAAATTTGAATGGCGCTCAGGTGGCGCTGCGACCGGTCGCCATCGCCAGAACCGTGTCTATGAAGACGCGCGGATCGCTCGGCTTGTCGAGCCACGGGATGGTCTCGACCAACAGGGGATCCAGATCCTCGGGTTTGGGCAGGGCGGAATGAACGACGCAGGGAATGTCGCGGCGGGTGGCGAGCTCGAGAATGGGAACGCTGGCCCCGTCCTTCAAGTGGTAATCGAGGACAACGACGGATGGGGAGCGGGCCTCGAGCCAGGCAAGCCCCTCCTCCACCGAGCGCAGACACACCACTTCGCCCATGCCGGCAGCCACCAGCAGGTCTTCCAATTTAAGCGCGATGAGGGGCTGATCCTCGAGAAGCAGGATCGGCCGTGTGGAAGACGCAGACATGAATCCAGCCGTTTGTTCCTAAGCCGGCAATGTAGCCTTCTTGGAGCTGATCGTCCGATTATGTCCGATACCGTACTGAGCCGTTCTGGCGGGTTGCCTGCCGGATTCCATGACCATAGATGGAACTGACGAAGGGCGGTCGCCGTTTTCGCAATTGACTGCATTCGGGAATGATTGATGGGTGATATTCGGCAAGACATGGTTCGGAACAACTTGCTCCGATTGATGTCCGCTGACAGCTTCTCCAGGCTGCAAGACGCGTTCGAACGGGTCGAACTGCCTCGCGCTTTCGAGCTTTCCAGACCGAACGAAGCCTGTTCCTACGCCTATTTTCCGGAAGCCGGTATCGCCTCGATCGTTGCCCGTTCGCCGGAAGGCCAGCAGACCGAAATCGGCATGATCGGCCGCGACGGCATGACGCCGGCTTCGCTGGTGCTCGATGCCGGACAGGACCCGTACGCGATCTTCATGCAGGTTCAGGGGGAGAGCTACCGCATTGCCAGCGACCGCTTGCAGGCGGCGATCCAGGAGGACCGCGACCTTCAAGGCCTGTTGGCCCGCTATGCCCAGGCTCTCGCCGTGCAATGCGCATTTACGGCGCTTTCCAATGCCGTGCATCATATCGATGAACGGCTCGCGCGCTGGATCCTGATGTGCCACGACCGCACGGATGGCAATGAGATCAGCCTCACCCATGAGTTTCTGTCGATCATGCTGGCTGTGCGCCGCCCGAGCGTGACGACAGCCCTCCATATGCTGGAGGGCAAGAAGCTGATTTATTCCGAACGCGGCGTCATCATCGTACGCGACAGGGAAGCGCTCGAAGCTTTTGCGCATGATGTCTATGGCGAATGCGAAAAGGAATACGAGCGGTTGATCGGCACGCGGCCGTAACGCCAGCTGAAGCCTGACGAAACCGTCAGGCTGATTCCCGAAGCATGATTTCCGCGTTGAGCAGGATGCGCTCGCTTTCGCTGGAGGCTTCCGCGCCTTCCATCTCGTCAAGCTTGCGGAACAGAAGCTCCATCGCCAGCCGGCCGATTTCATTATAATTCTGCGCCACCGTGGTGATCGGCGGACAGGCATAGCGCGACAGCGGATGGTCGTCATGACCGGCAATGCGGATGTCGCTGCCGGCGGACTGGCCGATCCTCAAGCCATGCTGATAGGCCGCCGAAATCGCGCCGAAGGCGACACGGTCGTTGGCACAAAGGATGGTTTTCGTCGGGAAGCCTCCGCTTTTGAGGAAGCGCATGGTTTCCTCGTAACCGAACCGCTCGAAATCCCAGCTGCCGTCATGGGCCGTTTCCAGAACAACGGGCTCCATCTTCAGCTGGCGCATCGCTTCCGCATAGGCCGTTTCGCGGGTTGCGGCATTGGTATTGACTGGTGGCATGCCGAGATAACAGGGCGGCTCGCCCGAGCGGACGAGGTAATCGACGATCAATTGAAAACTCTGGCGGTTGTTTGTGCCGACAAAGGGGGAGGTCTCGTCGAGCGGCGAATCCACATAGACCAGCGCAATGGATTCCCCGAGCGCCTTCAGCGTCTCGTGTTGGGACTGTACCCCAAGCGGCGCGATGATGGCGCCGGCGACATTCATCGATTTCAACGTTTCGATCGCTTTTGCCTCGATTTCGGCATTGCCATCGGAGGAAAGGACAAAGGCGAGGAAACCGGCGGCATTGGCGATCAGTTCGACGCGCCGCGTCAATGCCATGTAGAACGGATCGGTGGAATTCGGGATGATGATGCCGATGATATTGCTGCGCCGGCGGTTGAGGTTGACGGCGAACATGTTCGGCCGGAAACCGCTCTCCTTCAACGCCACCTCAATCAGCCCACGGGTCTTGGCACGCACCGAATTCGGATCGTTGAAATATTTCGATACGGTAGGCCGGGACAATCCGACAAATTCGGAAAAGTCCTCCATCGTCTTGATCGGTGCGTTGATGGACCCGGCGATGGGCTTTTCTGACATGGACTTCCCACCCGCTTGCTAATCGATTTAAATTTTAAACGTTGTTCAATCAAATTCTTCTGGACGAGACAAGCCGCGCCGATCAGGCGCGGCAGGCTTCGAAATAATCTTCCAGGACACGGTCCACGGCGCCAAGAGCGAGGTCACGCGCGAAGCGCCGAACCTTGCCGTCACGCACCGACGCGTAGGCACCTGTCAGATACTGACTGACTAGCGTTTCGGGGATTTCCACATTGTCCATAAGATCGAACAGCGCTTTCACAGCCGCATCGATTTCCGGCTGCGGCCAATAATAGCGGATACGGTCGCTATAGCTGAAATGGCGCTGAATGTGCTTTTCAGCTTCCGAGCCGTGGTAATATTTGTCCCAGTTTTTCGGGTCCGCAGTCAGCACGCGTTCGACGGTGGCAATGAGCGTTTCGGAGCGCTTGCCCGGGAACAGGAACTCGGCGATCTGGTCGAGGCCGTAAAAGGCTTCGCGCAGCGCGAAGGTCAGGCCCGGGCCGACCTTCAGGATGGCAAAACCATCCAGCACCAGCTGACGCAGCATTTCGCGCGTCTGGTAATCGGTGGAATGGGCTTCGAATACCATGCCGGGCATGTCGGAGAGCGTCGCGCTCAGCGCCTTTGCCTTTTCCGGTGCGTAAGGGATGACGTTCTCGTTGCCGTATTCGACGCCCGGCTGCACGACGGCGCCGACGACACGGGAGAAGGCGTCGGAGACGCCCGCGGCTTCAAAGGCCTTGGCGTGGACGGCGATCGTTTCGCGCGCCGCTTCCGGCTTGGTCACTTCGAGTTCGTCCAGCTCTTCCATGGCCCCACCCGGGATCGGCACCTCGGTACCGACGATATAGACCGGCTTGACCCCATCCGAACCCTTCAACGCGGCTTCGGCAACGGCGGCAAGGCGGGCCGCCCGTTCGGCCGTCAGCGCATCCGGCAGGGCGACCGGTTCACCGGCGCAGCCCATGCTGGTATCAAGATGGAGTTTGGTGAACCCGGCCAGCGCAAAGGCCTCGATCATGACGCAGGCCTTCGCCATCGCCTCGTCGGCCGTCAGATGCTTCCATGGATTGGGGCCGAGATGGTCGCCGCCGAGGATGAGCCTTTCGATTGGGAAACCGACCTTCTCGGCGATCTCCTCGGCAAAGGCGCGGAAGTCTGCCGGGGTCATGCCGGTGTAACCGCCGTCCTGGTTGACCTGATTGCAGGTGGCTTCGACCAGCAGATAGGCATCCTGCTTCATGGCATGCAGCATGGAGGCCTCGATCACCAGCGGATGCGCCGAGCAGATCGACGGAATGCCCTTGACGCCCGAGCCGTTCTGCCAGTTGGCGATGTCGAGAAGATAGCTTTGCTGCATGTCAGGCATTTCCTTGCGCTTGAATGAGAGCGTCGAGTTCGGCGCGGGTGGAGGCGCCTTCCATCGGGCCGGCCTTGGTGACGGCGCGGGCGCCGGATGCATTGGCGTAGCGCAGCACTTCGGCCGGATGCATGCCCTTCAGCCAAAAGGTGACGAAGGTGGCGCCAAAGCAATCGCCCGCACCGGTCGGATCCACTTCCTCGACGGTGTAGCTGGGAAGATCGACCTGAGTGTCCTTGTCGTAATAGCTGGCCCCCTTGTCGCCACGCTTGACGACGATGGCCTTGATGCCCTTGGCCAGCAGTTCGGCAACCGCTTCCTTCTCGGTCTTCGCCTCGGCGAACAGAAAGAGTTCCTCGCCGCTCGGCATGAACAGGTCGGTTTTCGACAGAACCGTCTGCAACGCTTCGCGCATGCCGGGGCTGTCGAGGATTTCCGGGCGCAGGTTCGGATCGAAGGAAACGGTGCCGCCGGCGGCCTTGATGCGCTCGACAGCGGTCAGGATGCTGGTGACGACGCTCGGCGCATAGAGCGCGGTGCCCATAACGTGCATATGCGTGCAGGTGTCGATGAGCGCGAGCGTCTTGTCCGACAGGTCGATCTCGCCGCAGGCGCTGTTACGGATGTTGAAGACAAAATTGCGGCCGCCGTCTTCGCGGTAGCGCACGAAGGCGCTGCCGGTCGTGCCCAAAGGCAGCACGTCGATGCCGGAGACATCGACGCCATCCTGCGTCAGGCGGTTGATATTCACCCAACCGAAATCGTCGTCACCGACGCGCGAAATGATCGCACAGTCCTGTCCGAGCTTGCCGACCTGATCGATGAAGATTGCGGGTGCCCCTGAAGGAAACGGGCCGATCAGCGGCACGGCTTCGCGAAAACCGTTGCCGCGATTGGTGGCGACGATTTCGACCAGGATTTCGCCGATGGTGAGAATTTTCGACATGGGTCTGCTTGCTCTTAAAAATTACTGCTTGGCGCGTTTCGAGCGCACATCGAGATAGACGGCGACGAGAATGACGAGACCCTTGACGATGAGCTGGTAGAAATAGGGCACCGACAGCATGTTCATGCCGTTGTTGAGGACACCGATGATAAGAGCGCCGATCAGCGTGCCGATCATGGTGCCGACACCGCCGGCAAGGCTGGTGCCGCCGAGAACGGCTGCGGCGATGGCGTCAAGTTCGTAGCTCATGCCGGCATTGGTCTGGGCGGAAAACAGGCGCGAGGAGAGCAGCACGCCGCTGATCGCCGCCATCACACCGGAGATCATGAAGATGATGATCTTCAGGCGATCCACCTTGATACCGGAATAAAGTGCCGCCTCACGGTTGCCGCCGGTAAGGTAAGCGCGGCGACCGAACTTGGTCTTGCTGAGCAGGATATGGTTGAACAGGAAGAGCACGGCGACCACCCATATGACGATCGGGATGCCTATAAAGCTCTGGGTACCGATGGCGGTCCAGCTCGGTTCCATGATCATCGCCGGCGCGCCATTGGTCGGCAGGCTGACCATGCCGCGATAGATGCCCATGGTCGCCACCGTGACGATGAAGGACGGCAGCAGGAATTTGGCCGTCAGCACGCCGTTGGCGAGACCGAGTAGGGCACCGGCCGCGATCGTCAGAAGCAGTGCCGGCACAAAGCTCATGCCGAAGGCGAAACATTGTGCGCCGACCATGCCCGCAACGGCAATGATCGAGCCGATCGACAGGTCGATTTCACCGAGCAGAATGACCCATGTCATGCCGAAGGCGGCAATGGCGATGACCGACACCTGCTGCAGGATATTCAGGAAGTTGGCCACCGACATGAAACGGCCGTTGGTGACGGAGAAGATCACGCACAGAACGATCAGCGATAGAAAGATACCGCCATACTGTTTCATGACCTGTTTGAAGGCGGCGCCGGCTGCGCTCTTGTCACTCATGATGCATATCCCGTGGCAAAGTGCATGATGTTTTCCGGTGTCATCTGGTCAGGGTCGGCGATTGCCGTGACCTTGCCTTCGCTCATGACGACGATGCGGTCGCTCATGCCGATGACTTCCGGAAGTTCGGAGGACACGAGCAGGATTGCCGTGCCTTCCGCCGCCAGCTGGCGGATGATCTTGTAGATTTCGAATTTGGCGCCGACATCGACGCCACGCGTAGGCTCATCGAGGATGAGGATTTTTGGTTTGGTGAGAAGCCATTTGGCCAGCACGATTTTTTGCTGGTTGCCGCCTGACAGCGAGCCGGCAATGGTATCGAGCGAAGCCGTCTTGATCGCGAGGCGCGAGACCTCCGCATTGGCGGCCTCACGTTCGCGACGACGCCTCAGGAAGCCAAGGCCGCTCGAAAAACCATCCAGCGCCACCATGGAAATATTGCTCTCGACGCTGTGGCTGAGCACAAGGCCTTCTTCCTTGCGGTTTTCGGTGACGAAACCGATACGGCGTTCGATGGCCTCGACCGGCGAGCTGATCTTCACCTGCGCGCCGTCGATGGCGACCGTGCCGGCCGATGCTGGCGCCATGCCGAACAGCGTGTTCATCACTTCCGATCGACCGGAACCGATCAGGCCGAAAAAGCCGAGAATTTCGCCGGGGCGGACATCGAAGGAGACGTTTTCGAACTCTTCGCCGCGAGACAGGCCACTGACGTTCAAAACCGGCTTTTCGCTGAGCGCGGGAGCGGCCACACCACGCGGCGGATAGATCTCGTTCATGTCGCGACCGACCATCAGCGCGATCAGTTCCGCGATCGTTACCTCGGTCTTGTCGCGCGTGGTGATGTAGCTGCCATCGCGCACGACGGTGATATCGTCGCTCAGCCGCATGATTTCTTCCATGCGGTGAGAAATGTAGATGATGGCGACGCCCTTTTGCTTCAGGCGGCCGATGATGTCGAACAGGATGTCGGCTTCGCTGTCGCTGAGCGAGGATGTCGGTTCATCGAGAATGACGACCTTCGCCTCGATGCTGAGGCCCTTGGCGATCTCGACCAGCTGTCGCTGGGCGATAGAGAGGTCACCGACCTGATCGCTGACGGAGACCGGCAGGCCGAGTTCCTTCACCAGTTCTGCCGCCTTGCGCGCCAGCGCCTTGTCGTTGATGAAGCCGCCACGCGACGGTTCGCGGGTCGCCAGGATGTTTTCCGCAACCGTCATGTTGTTGCAGAGGCTGAGTTCCTGAAACACGATGGTGAGACCCGCCTTGGCGGCATCCTGCGGATTGGCGGGCGCGTAAGGCTGGCCATCAAGCACGATAGATCCCGTCGTCGGCTGATAGACGCCGGCCAAAATCTTCATCAGCGTCGACTTGCCGGCGCCGTTTTCGCCGAGGATCGTGTGCACGCGGCCGGGCTTCACCGAAAGCTGCATGTTCTTCAGCGCTTTGACCGCACCGAATTCCTTCGACATGTCTCTGATTTCGAGGATCACGTTGTCGCCTGAAAATGCCATGGCGTCACCTTATCTATGAGCACTTCGCGCAATCGATCGCGCCGGAAACCGCTCCTTATTCCTCATCCTGCAGATCGCGCGCCGCATGAGAAGGCGGGAAAACTGCAGATTTCGGTGGTCCACCTGGGGGAGTGGACCACCGGAGAAGGCAGTCTCAACGCAGAGTCTGCCTCATGCGCAGAGCGTCTTGGGAGGACTTACTGCTTCTTGGTGTAAACGCCTGGAACGATCGGCTGTTCGGTCGGCACTTCCTCGCCCGCCTGCAGCTTGATCGCGGTTTCGACGGCGAGCTTACCCATCTGGTCCGGGAACTGCTGGATGACACCGACGAAATCCGGATCAGCATCGACTGCCTTTATGGCTTCCGGCATGCCGTCGAAGCCGATGACCTTGACCTTGCCGGTCAGGCCCGAAGATTTCACGGCAACGGCGGCAGCGAGTGCTGCATCGTCACCGAAACCGAAAATGCCGCCGATTTCCGGGTTGGCCTGCAGCATGTTCTGGGCAACGGCCAGCGCTTCGGCGCGGGTGATGCCGGTCTGGATCGACACGATCTTGATGTCCGGATGCTTGGCAATGGCTTCCTTGAAGCCGTTGACGCGGTTTACCACGGACTGCACCAGCGGGTAGTCGATGATGGCGACCTGGCCCTTGCCGCCGAGCTGTTCGGCCATCAGTTCACCGGCCTTGACGCCACCGGCATAGTTGTCGGTGCCGATATAGGAGGCGACCTTGGCGCCTTCGACCGGAACGTCGACGGTAATGACCTTGATGCCGGCGGCCTGTGCACGGGCAACGGCCGCAAGAGCGCCCTTGCTGTCCACCGGCGACATGATGATGACATCGACGCCCTTGACGATGAAGTCTTCAATGTCCGCGAGCTGCTTGTTGAGGTCCTGATTGGCGATCGAGATCTCGACCGACACGTTCTTGGCCTTGGCTTCAGCGGTGATCGCCTTGGCAAGCTCGTTATAGAAAGGGTGCTGCTGCGTCAGCAGCGACGCGCCGATGCCTTCGGCATGCGCGCTCGCGGCGGCAAACGTCAGGCTGGCGGAAACCAGCAGCGTCTTTGCGAAATTCTTGAGGGTCATCTTCATTCCTCCCGTCCTTGAAGCCTTTGGAAGCATGTTCGCCGGTCGGCTTCCATGCACCGGCGTATGAACCATACATATGGCTCAAAATTTACACGCGTCAATATTTTTCAATTCATACGTAAAATAAAGATTTGTTGAAAGTTTTGAAGCGGAGGCCGCTGCTCCTCGCTGCGGATGGAACCAGCGCGGGCCCGCGCAGTTTCCTACATGAGTAATTGCCGTAAGGAGAGTTCCATGACCGATGTGTTACCCATGCTGTTTCTGGCCGCGCTTCTCGTGTTCCTCCTGGGTTCTATCGGCATCTGGGTCGCGCGGCGCTGGCGTTCGAGCCGCACCACCGTGGAGCAGACCCCGCCCGCCGTTTCGAAACGTCAGTGGCTGGAAAGGGAAGCAGACCGCGCTGAGGTCGAGGGTCGGCGTTGAGCGGCGGCGCCCAAATTCTAGTGCCGCGCACAAGCGGTGAAACGAAGCAAGCTAGCGTATTACCGAGGACGAGGTGCATCATGAAATACGTTTCGATCCTGTCCATGATATTTGCCGGTGCTGTCGCATCGAGCGCCGCTGCCTCCGAAGAAAGCTTCCTGAAATCGATAGAGGGGCAGTGGACGGGCGGAGGGTCCGTCCTGACCAAAATCGGGGGCAGCAATGTCAGGGTATCCTGCAAGATGAAATCGGATGCCGATGCGACCAGGTTCTCGATGGATGGCACGTGCCGGGCGCTGGCGCTTGTATCGCGCAGTTTCACCGCGAAGGTGGCATCATCGGGGATATCTTTTTCCGGAACCTATGTGGGCGTGTCGGGTAAACCCTCCAGACTTTCCGGCGCCCGTCGCGGAAATACGATCAGCTTCGACGTCACCTGGGCAAATGCAGTCTATGGGGACCGCAAGGCGACGATGACAATCCAGAAAGTGGGCAGCAACGGCCTGCGTATCCGCACCATCGACCGAGATCCGTCCTCGGGCAAAAGCATCCTGACAACCCAGCTCGATCTGCGGCGCAGTTAAACCCGGTCTTCGCGTGATCTTCCGTTTCTGCATGCGCCAAGCGCTATATGCAGCCGTCCTTCGTCGGGCGGCATGACCCTCAGACTTGTCCCAGACCATTCAGCAGGACATCGCGATAGGCAGGCATCGCCAGATCGAGGCTCTCGATCTCGGAACGCCGGAACCAGCCGAGTTCGCTATGCTCGGTGCCGAGAAGCTGCGGGCGCCCCCCGTCCCAGCGCCGCACTGCATAGACGTAGAAGGGCGATTTGTGCTTGCGATCGTCCTCTTCGAACAGCGTTGCCACGAGGTTGAAGGCCAACGGCGTCAGGCCGACTTCTTCCTGGCATTCCCGCACAAGCGCCACATCCAGCCCTTCGTCCTTTTCCACATGGCCACCCACCATGTCCCACAGCAGCGGCGACCATTTTCGATGCGCTGCACGCCTGACCAGAAGGGCCTTGTCACCCTCGATGAACATTGCGCATACAAGCTGCGACATTCCACGCTCCCCATTTCGCCTTCGCCGGCAATCCGAGGGGAAACAGTCGTCCGTCTGTTGAGTTCCGCCGGTTTGGCGGCAATCCTCCTGGTCCACCACAGTACGCACAAAGGCCCTATGGAACTGCGGATCGATCCGGCCGTTAAGATTGGATGCCGCAAAGGGCGGCCTGGAGCGTATCTGCGTATGGGCGGACGAGTTTGCATTATCGGGTCGGGTCCAACCGGCATTTTCACACTTCAGCGGCTTGGCCGATCGGAAATCCCGCTGTCGATCACCCTTTTCGAGGCCGAGGCGCAGGCCGGGAAAGGCACGCCCTATCTCCCGGGGAACAACGATCCGGCCATGCTTTCCAACATTCCGAGCATCGAGATCCCGCCGCTACCCGAAACGCTGGTCGACTGGCTCAATCGTCGGAACGACGATTACCTCGACAGTTTCGCCATCATCCGATCGCGGATCAACGGGCGTCAATTCTATCCGCGGCTCGTGCTGGGCGACTATCTGCAGGACCAGTTTCAAACCATTGTCCGGCAGGTCCGTGCGCGCGGCCATGCCGTCGATATTCGTGCCGGGCACCGGGTGAGCGATATCGCGCTCGGCCTTGACGAAATTCGCCTGAGCGTCATCGAGCCGGGCGGCGAATTCGGCGCTGTCTTCGATCATGTCGTCATGGCGACCGGGCATAACTGGGCCGAGGATACGCAGGTCGCGCCCGGATATTTCGCCTCGCCCTGGCCTGCGGCAGCGCTTAAGTCTGCCTGTTCCGGACGCCTTGGCATTCTTGGAACATCGTTGAGCGGTATCGATGCGCTGATGACGGTGGCAACGGCCTGCGGCGCGTTCGTCCATGATGAAGCAGGCGCCCTGCAATTCCAGGCTTCATCCGGCAGCGAGGACTTTCACGCCGTGATGATGTCGCGCAAGGGGTTGCTGCCGGAAGCCGATTTCTATTGCCCCCTTCCCTATCTCGCACCGAGGATCTGTACCGAAGAGGCGGTGGCGGCAGAAATCGCCCGCGGCTCCCATGGGCTGCTCGATCGTGTTTTCGAGCTCTTCCGCCAAGAGATCGTCGCGGCAGACGCGGATTATGCCGCGGAAATCGGGCTACACGATCTGACCGCCGACACGTTTGCCGAAGCCTATTACGGGCGCCGGTCCGACGTCGATCCCTTCGCCTGGGCCGGCGCCAATCTGGCCGAGGCGGAGCACAATGTGCGGCTGCGCTATACCGTGCCCTGGCGCTACGCCATTCTCATCACGCATGAAGTCATCGAGCGCGCTATCCGCCACCTCGACACGGAGGACCTGAAACGGTTCAACCGATCGTTCAAGAGCATTTTCGTCGATGAATATGCCACGGTACCGCATCTTTCGATCAAGCGTCTGCTGGCGCTGCACAATGCCGGCCGGCTGGACATCCTTCGCCTCGGCGAGGATTACGATATCGACAGGGACGGTCTTGCCCGAGGCGCACGGGTGCGCTTTGCAAGCGGGGAAGAACTGTTCGACAGCTTTATCGATGCGACCGGTCAGACGGCGCTTTCCGCCCGCGACCTGCCTTTCCCGACGCTCCTCCAGCAAGGTGGCATCAAACCCGCAGCCACGCCCTATCCCACCAGGGGCCTGATCAGCGACGATGCGGCACGCATGAAAAGGACCGGCGGCATGGATCTTGACGATTGTTACCGCCCGCGGGGAACCGGCCTTTTGTCGAACAGGCTTTATTGCATCGCCATCCCGTTCCTTCTGCACAAGCACCCGTTCGTTCAGGGCATGACGAGTGCAGCGGAGCTTGCCGAAACGGCGGCCGATGCCATTCTTGCCGATGTAGCGGGCACGGTCACACCGCAGCGCCTGACCGCATGAGAAAATGACGGAACGGCATTGATTTCTCGTGCGTTGGCAGGCGATGGACACGGTCGGTAAGATTGCAGAAATATGGCGTTATCCCGTCAGTTCGCTTGGCGGCGAGCTTTGCGAGAGCACCGTGGTCGGTTCGCGCGGGATCGAAGGCGACCGCCAATACGCGCTGTTCGATCCGGCATCCGGTGTTGTTGCCGCGCCTGAGAAGGAGCCGCGATGGCGCGCCGCGCTTTTTCTGCGCAGTGCCGGATCTGGTGACGCCGTCAGGATCGGCTTTCCTGACGGCTGCTGGCTCGACCTTCACGACCGGCGTCTGCTGCCGATGCTGGAGGCGCATTTCGGGTTCAAGGTCGCGATCGGCAGATATGGCAGCGAGTGCCAATCAACCGCGTTCCTGCCCCAGATCGGCAACCGCTACGACCTTGCGCCGCTGCATGTGATCACCACGGCGTCGCTGGCAGCGCTGCAGGCGATATTGCCGGACGTAACGATCGACCAGCGCCGGTTCCGGCCGAATGTCCTGATTAGAACGGGAACCTGTGCAGGTTTTGCCGAGACCGAGTGGATCGGCCGGGCGCTTTGCTTGGCCGACGTCACGCTGCGGGCCACGGAAGCGACCAAGCGCTGCGGCCTGACGCTGGTCGCTCAGCCGCAACTGGAAGAAGAGCCTGACATCTTGCGGGCGATCCTGCGCCATAACAAGCGCACGCTCGGCATATATTGCACGGTGGAAACACCCGGTCGCATCGCTTTGGGCGGCGCTTTGTCCAAATAGCCCGGCTGCCTCGGTAGGTGAGGCAAGCCAGCTTCGTCCTAGCTCGGCAAATCCACCCCGTATCGGACGGAAAGCCTCTCGAAAGCCGCAAGGGTTTCGGGATCGACCGGCACGCCGTCGCGTTCGCGTTCCCTTGCGACCGTCCATTCGCGGTCGCCAGGCGCCATGATGCTTGCACCCTCCCGGGCGGCGGATTGGCGCAGCACCGTGCGGTAGCGCCCCATGCCCGCTTCGAAGACGTCCCTCTCCACAAAGGCTTCCGGGTTGATCGCCAGGACGAAGGCGCCCATCTGCCGGGGCGTTGCAAAATCCGGACCAGGCATCGGCGCGATATCGAAACTCAACCGCATGCCCGAAAGGACGGCGCTCAGAATTTCGGCGACCCCGGCAAGCGCCGCTCCCTTGAAGCCGAAGGCGCCCCCCAGCGGCGCCAGCATGTCCGCCTCGTCCGGATCGCATGTATCGATGCCCCTGGCATCCGATGCGACAGCCGACGGCAGCGGAATACCGAGACTGCGATAGAGCATGACACGATTATAGGGGATGGAACTGGTGGCCATGTCGAGAAGCCATGGATCTTCCCCGGCGACCGGAACGCCGAAGGAGAGCGGATTGGTGCCATGAAAGCGCATCGCGCCGTCGTGCAAGCGCACGAAACTATCGGAATTGCAGGTTGCGAAACCAATCAGACCTTGGCGCGCAGCCTCCAGCGCATAGGCACCAGCCGCACCGAAATGCGAACTGTTGCGAATGGCGACAGCGCCGATGCCGAACATTGTCGATAGTTCGGCTGCCTTTTCCATGGCCGTATAGGCTGCAAGCGCGCCGTGAGCATGATCGGCATCGAGCGTGGCGATGGCGCCAAACTGTCGGGCATAGGACAGGTTCGGGGTCTTGTTGACCCGACCGCCTTCGAGCGCAGTGACGTAATGGTTGAGCAGGCGCACGCCGTGGCTGTCGACGCCGTAGCGCGTGCCGTGCATCATCGCCCTCGTTGCCGCCTCGCATGTGGATGCGGACGCTCCGCAGGCAGCCAGCACCTCGCGGCAGAAACGGTCGATGTGATCCAAGGGGAATATTGCCGGCGCATCGGCGCTTCGAACGGATGTCATGGTGCCTCCCAACCAAAAACGCGAATGGATGTCCTAGCCGGTTTCGTGTCGGCCCTCAACGTGCCAAGCAGCCGACGCTGGAGTTCGGCCGCGGCTGCTCTCCATCAGAATCGTTCTTGGCCACGCTGGCGGCGGGGACAAAGCATGTAGCGTTTCAAGCCGTTCCCGCGAGAAGCGATGCGACATCCGCCAGGTCGCTTCTGCCGACGAGCAGGACGAGCAGCAACTGCCAGCCCTGGACAAACAGGTTGCCTTCTACCAGCAACATCGTTGCAAAAAAGGCCGTGCCCGCCAGCAGCAGGAAAAAAAAGAAGTGACTTCTGTCCGGGCCTCGGCTTTGCTGGGGTGGGTTTGCCGACGGTGACGCGCCCGGATGCGCATCGCGCGTTGCGGAAGAAGGGGCACTCTGCGCCATTTTAGACCTGCCAATGACATGAACAGGTCGTTATTTAGCAGACGTTCATTTAGCGAAACTTGCGTCTGGCCCTCAAGGGTTCATTACAGCTGTCCGGCCACCTCCGCGTTCACCGCGGAAAGATCTTCCAGCGTGTCGGCCGGAAGCGCACGTCCGATCCCAGTTCGACCGGCGCATGCAGCGGCACCTCCACTTCGACATGGAAGGGAGCGTGACCGTTATTGGCGATATCGATCTCGGCGATACGGGTGCCCGCCAGACGGCGGCTTGCGGTAACCTTGCCGAACAACGCGTCGCGCTCCTGCGTAAGCAAGACATCTTCCGGCCGGAAGAACAGGTCACCCTGGACTTCGCGTTCTTCGGACACGCCGATCGGCTCGCCCTGGAACAGCACCGTGCCACCCTTGACCTCGACCGGCAGGTGAGAGGATTCTCCGATGAAGGAAAAGACGAAGGGCGATTGCGGCCGGTCGTAGACATCGTCGGCCGAACCGACCTGCTCGATCTTCCCCTGGCTCATGACGACGACGCGATCGGCCAGTTCCAGCGCCTCCTCCTGATCGTGGGTGACGAACACTGTGGTGTGGCCGGTCCGATCGTGAAATTCGCGCAGCCAGCGGCGCAACTCCTTGCGGACCTTGGCATCCAGCGCGCCGAACGGTTCGTCGAGCAGGAGGATGCGTGGTTCGATGGCCATGGCGCGGGCCAGCGCCACACGCTGGCGCTGGCCGCCGGACAACTGGTTCGGATACCGATCTTCCAGACCCGAAAGCTGTACCATGTCGAGAAGATCGAGGACGCGTTTGCGGATTTCGGCCTTGGATGGCCGGGTCGCAGACGGTCGAACCTTGAGGCCGAAACCGATATTCTGCGCGACGGTCATATGCCGGAACAGCGCGTAATGCTGGAACACGAAGCCGACATTGCGTTCCTGCACGCGGCGATGCGACGCGTCGTCCTGACCGAACAGGACCTGACCTGCCGTCGGATGATCCAATCCGGCGATCAGGCGCAGCAGCGTCGTCTTGCCGGAGCCGGACGGACCAAGCAGAGCGATCAGTTCGCCGGAGGCGATCTGCAGCGACACGTCGTCCAGCGCTGCGAACCGGCCAAATTCCTTGTGGAGATGGTTGATGGTGACTTCCATGCGGGACGGGGCCTCTAATGTCTGCCGCCGGCGGCGCCGGCACCGAAGCGAAGTTCGAGAAGGGTTTTGAGTGCGAGCGTGACGAGCGCCAGCAGTGCCAGCAGCGAGGCCACCGCAAAGGCGGCCACCATGTTATACTCGTTATAGAGGATCTCGACATGCAGCGGCATGGTGTTGGTCAGACCCCGGATGCGGCCGGAAACGACCGAGACCGCACCAAATTCACCCATGGCGCGAGCGTTGCAGAGCAGCGCGCCGTAAAGCAGCCCCCACTTGATATTGGGCAGGGTGACATACCAGAAAGTCTGCCAGCCGGATGCGCCGAGCGACAGAGCCGCTTCCTCGTCGCCCGTGCCCTGGTCCTGCATGAGCGGGATGAGCTCGCGCGCGACGAAGGGAAAGGTAACGAAGACCGTGGCAAGCACGATACCCGGAACGGCGAAGAGAATCTCAATGCCGTAGGTTTTCAGCCAGGGGCCGAGCAGGCTGGCGCTCCCGAACAGCAGGACGTAGACCAGACCCGAAATCACCGGCGAGATGGAAAACGGCAAATCGATCAGCGTGATCAGAAACGCCTTGCCCTTGAACTCGAACTTGGCGATGGCCCAGGCAGCGGCGACCCCGAAAATCACATTGAGCGGCACGGCGATGGCGGCCACCGTCAGCGTCAGCTGGATTGCGGCCCAGGCATCGGGTTCGGTCAGGGCCTCCTCATAGGTGACCCAGCCCTCCCGAAAGGCCTCGACGAAGACCGACACCAGCGGCAAAAACAGGAAAAAGGCGAGGAAGAGCAGCGCCAGTCCCACAAGGACGAGCTTGGTCGCAAAGCCTTCATCAGCCGGATTGCGGAAACGGCGGCGGTTATCGGACATGGCCATACCTTCCGCGGCTCCAGGCCTGAATAAGGTTGATGACCAGCAGCATCGCAAACGAGATCGCCAGCATGATCGTGGCGATCGCGGTGGCACCGGCATAGTTGAACTCCTCCAATCGGATGACGATCAGGAGGGGTGCGATCTCCGAAACATAGGGGATATTGCCGGCGATGAAGATGACCGAGCCGTATTCGCCGACGCCGCGGGCGAAGGCCAGTGCGAAACCGGTCAGAAGCGCAGGTGTCAGGCCCGGCAGCAGAACCTGAAAGATCGTCTGGAACCGGTTGGCACCGAGTGTGGCTGCCGCTTCCTCCACTTCGCGGTCTATTTCCTCCATGACCGGTTGCACCGTACGCACGACGAAGGGCAGGCCAATGAAGATCAGAGCGATAACGATGCCATAGGGGGTGAAGGCAATGCGGAACGGCATGAACAGCGCGCCGATCCAGCCGTTCGGCGCGTAAAGCGCTGCAAAGGCGATACCGGCGACGGCGGTTGGCAGGGCGAAGGGCAAGTCGACCATGGCATCGATCAGCCGACGCCCGGGGAAGCGGTAACGGGTAAGCACCCAGGCGAGAAGCGTGCCGAATATGACATTGACGAAGGCGGCGGCAAAAGCCGTACCGAAGGACACGTAGAGCGCCCGCAACGTGCGTTCGTCAGACAGAATGCCGAAAAAGCCGGACCAGCCGAGCTCGGCAGTGCGCCAGAGAAGGCCGGCGATGGGAATGAGAATGATCAGCGACAGGTAGGCGAGTGAAAAGCCGAGCGTCAAACCGAAACCCGGAATGATGCTCGGCTGCTTCAGTCTCCAGCGCGCGCTGGACGCGGTGGCGGATGCGGTCATGCTTGGTTCCGAGTTTCTCTTAAGCCCAACATGGCACGGTGCGGGTCGAGACTACCGCACCGTGCCGTCAGTGTCACGGATCGTGCAGCGGCATCACCGCGCGCCGGGCTTGTAGATCTGGTCGAAGATGCCGCCATCGCCGAAATGGTCCGGCTGTGCCTTCTTCCAGCCGCCGAACAGCGGATCGTCGATGGTGACGAGCTTGATATCCGGCAACTGCTTCAGGAGTTCAGGCTTCACCGCCTCGCGCTTCGATGGGCGATAAAAATGCTTGGCGGCGATGTTCTGGCCTTCGTCGGAATAGAGATATTGCAGATAGGCTTCGGCGACCCTGCGCGTCCCCTTTGCATCGACCACGCTGTCGACGACAGCGACCGGCGGCTCGGCCAGAATGGAAATCGGCGGGACGACGATCTCGAACGCATCCTTGCCGAATTCCTCACCAGCGAGATAGGCTTCGTTTTCCCAGGCAAGCAGAACATCGCCGATCTGACGCTGCGCGAAGGTCACGGTCGCGCCGCGGGCACCGGTATCGAGCACGGGTGCGCGTTTGTAGAGATCGGCGATATAGGCCTTGATCTTGTCCTGATCGCCTTTGAATTCCTCATTTGCCCAAGCCCAGGCGGCCAGGTAGTTCCAGCGGGCGCCACCCGATGTCTTGGGGTTCGGCGTCACGATCTGTACGTCGCCCTTGACCAGATCGCCCCAGTTCTTGATGCCTTTGGGATTGCCCTTGCGCACGAGGAAGACGATCGTCGACGTATAGGGCGAAGCGTTGTTGGGCAGGCGCGAGCGCCAGTCATCCTTGATCTTGCCGGTCTGCTGGACGGCATTGATATCGCTTTCAAGCGCCAGCGTCACGACATCGGCATCGAGCCCGTCGATCACCGAACGCGCCTGCGCGCCGGAGCCGCCGTGCGACTGACGGATGGTCACGTCATCGCCGCCCTCGGCCTTCCAGTGCTTGATGAAGGCGGCGTTGAAATCCTTGTACAGCTCACGGGTCGGATCGTAGGACACGTTGAGCAGCTGGGAGGCCGCAAAAGCCGGCGCCACGCTGCCGGCGGCGAGCGTCACACCGAGTGCGACAGCCAGCAGTCGCTTTCCAATTCCGTCGGTAAAGTTCAGCATGAGGTCTCTCCTTGTCTCACGCTAAACACTAGTGATCAGGTCGTGTTAGTCAATTCGCGGCGAAAAGAAGGCAAAACTGTTTCGCTTGCGGGGACCGGGACGACAAAGAATGCGTTACGCCAGTGCCCGGGAACAGAACGCATCGGTCGAAAAATCAACGTGAAGGGAAATGGCCGTTCGTCCGTAAGCCCTGTTTCGGAGAGGACAAACCGGTGTTTTGCAACGTCATCTGACCTTCGAAACGGATGCGACCCATACTGGGGCTGCCAGCTTTCGACGCTGACAGGTGCGATCGGGGAAACGCTTGAGGCGCCGACCGCGCCTTATACACCACCGGAGCAGCACGTTGCGGGAAAACCGACGTGAACATCACGCCGTCATCAGTTCCCGCACCGGCATGTGCGTCGATCCCGCCCCGGCCACTGCATCGGCAATCGTGGTATTGAACAGGACGTCCCGGCTGGCATCGGCGACGCGCGCAAAGACATGGCGGATTTCGCAGAGATGTTCTCCATCGCAATCCTCGCATTTGCGATAGGCGGTCTGCGAGAGGCAGGGCAGCGGCGCGATAGGTCCGTCGACCAGACGCAGAACTTCGCCGAAGCTGATCTCGTTCGCGGGCTTGAGGAGCAGGTAACCGCCCTGCTTGCCGCGCCGGCTGACAACCATGCCCGAACGCTTGAGGTCCAGCAGAATCTGCTCAAGGAATTTTTTTGGAATGCTTTGCTGCCGGGCAATTTCCGAGATCATCATCGGTTCATGCGGATGCGCCTGCGCAAGCGCGGTGAGCGCTCTCAAAGCATATTTCGCCCTCTGCGATATCATAACAACGCGACCATCATATTCACACGCACCGCATGCTCGGACGCACGCGACAGATTGCTGTTGCGCCCGTCCTTGCAGTGGAGAGCCACACCCGTCGCCGCGACCCCTGAAAGCCGCGCCGCGGGACTATCCTTGACTAACGCCAATGGTGAACGAGTACAAACAAATACGGGCTTGGGGGAGGTAAAGTTTGTTGACGGCGATTAACGCAATTCGCCCTTCGGTGAGAATGTCTCCGCCTGCATGGCAGCGGCCCGCCGACGAGGCCCGGGATGAGACAAAAAGGGCCTTTTGACGCGACAACCACAGGACCGGCGCGGCCGGGCGCTCGCTGCGGGGTCGAGCTCCTAAAACGTCAGTTTTCTGCGCTGCTCGACGTTTGGAGAGATATTTGCTCTTGGCGCGTCGAGGTTGAAACCCGTTTTCCTGGCCTCCACCGTCGATGATGACGGATAATCCAGCCATTCAAACCGGAATGAAGTCATGTCAGTTCATGCCGCCCCAGCGGAGATTGCCTCTCTCGATACCCGATTTGCAGATCTCGACCTTGCTGATCGGCTTTCGCTTGCAGCAAGCCTTGGTCGCGCCGTGTTCACCACCTCCCTCGGCATCGAGGATCAGGTCATCACGGCGGCGATCGGCACGCACCGCCTCCCCATCACCGTTTCCACTTTGGAAACCGGTCGCCTGTTCCACGAAACGGTCGATCTGATCGCGGAGACCGAAGGGCGCTACAATATCTCCATCGAGCGGTTCCGGCCGCAACAGGACGCCATCGATGCCTATGCCGCACGATATGGCCTCAACGGCTTTTACGACAGCATCGAGGCCCGCCATGCCTGCTGTCATGTGCGAAAGCTGATCCCGCTTGCGGCCGCGCTTTCGGGTGCGGAGGTCTGGATTACCGGCCTGCGGCGCGGCCAGTCCGGCAATCGCGCGGCAACGCCTTTCGTGGCGTTCGATACCGAGCGCAATCTGCTCAAGGTCAATCCGCTGGCCGACTGGGATCTGGAAACCATCAAGGCGCATGTGGACGCGCAGGCCATCCCTGTCAATGCGCTGCATGGTCGTGGCTATCCCTCGATCGGCTGCGAACCCTGCACCCGCGCCATCAAGCCCGGCGAACCCGAACGGGCCGGCCGATGGTGGTGGGAAAACGATGAAAAGCGCGAATGCGGTCTGCATGTGCCCGACAACACGCATGGCACCCCGGCAGCCCGAAACGCCGCTCAGCCTGGCCCCGTGAGCCTTGCAACGGAGAACGGCTGTCGCTGATCCCGACGATCTTCAAGGCCTGGCCAAAATTTTGTGTTTGTAGAGAATTCCCGGAGACTGAAATGCCCCTGTCCGTACAGGAAACGGAAATCAAGAACCCGCCCGTTTCCAGACCCCCGCTCGATCCGCATCTGAAAGCCCTGGAAAACGAAGCCATCCATATTTTCCGAGAGGTGGCCGCCGAGTTCGATAATCCGGTCATGCTCTACTCGGTCGGCAAGGACTCGTCCGTTCTGCTGCATCTGGCGCGGAAAGCCTTTTACCCCGGCCGTGTGCCCTTTCCGCTTCTGCATGTCGATACGACCTGGAAATTCCGGGAAATGATCGAGTTCCGGGACCGGATTGCCGAAGAATACGACCTCGATCTCGTCGTGCATACCAACAAGCGTGGCGCTCAGGAGAACATCACCCCCTTCACGCGCGGCTCGGCATTTTACACCGACGTGATGAAGACCGAAGCACTCAAGCAGGCACTCGATGCCGGCAGATATGATGCCGCCTTCGGAGGCGCGCGACGCGACGAGGAAGCGAGCCGGGCCAAGGAGCGCATCTATTCGTTCCGTACGCCCGATCACAAATGGGATCCGCGCAACCAGCGTCCCGAACTATGGAATGTCTATAACGGCATGATCCGCAACGGCGAAAGCGTGCGTGCCTTTCCCCTGTCGAACTGGACTGAGGTCGATATCTGGCGTTACATCCAGGCGGAGGACATCCCGCTTGTTCCGCTTTATTACGCGGCAACGCGTTCTTATGTGGAACGCGACGGGATGATGATCCTGGCCGAGGATCCGCGGCTGGAGCTGCTGCCGGGTGAAACGGTGCAGCACGGCATGATCCGGTTCCGCACGCTCGGCTGCTTCCCGCTGACGGGCGCCATTCGCTCGAGCGCCGGCACGCTGGACGAAATCATCGCCGAACTCGAAATCGCCACCGTTTCCGAACGCCAGGGCCGCGCCATCGATCGCGACCAGTCCGGTTCCATGGAAAAGAAGAAGCGCGAAGGATATTTCTGAGATGAGCGCAACAGCTGCATCCCCGTCCGCCACCATTCTTCCCTTTGCGGAATCAGCCGCACGCATGACACGCGACGCGCGACCGCTGCGTCTCATCACCTGCGGTTCCGTCGACGATGGCAAATCGACGTTGATCGGCCGTCTCCTTTGGGACACGAAGGCCGTCAAGGAAGATCAGGCGGCAACGCTTGCGCGCGACAGCGGCGCCCAGAACGATCTCGGCCTGCCGGATTTCGCGCTCCTGTTGGATGGATTGCAGGCCGAACGGGAACAGGGCATCACGATCGACGTCGCCTATCGATATTTCTCGACCGACCGGCGCTCATTCATCGTCGCCGATACGCCCGGCCACGAACAATATACCCGCAACATGGCGACGGGCGCCTCGACGGCCGACCTCGCCGTGCTCCTCGCCGATGCGCGCGCCGGCCTGCTGGAACAGACCCGCCGTCACGCGACGATCGCCGCGCTGATGGGCATTCGACAGTTCGTGCTTGCCGTCAACAAGTTCGACCTCGTCAATTATGACCGTGCGATCTTCGAACGCATCAGCCATGAATTCCGGGAATTTGCCCTATCGATCGGGGTACGCCAGATCATCGCCATTCCGATGTCGGCTCTGAAGGGGGAAAACGTCGTTCTGCCGGCATCGGACGCCGTGCCGTGGTATGACGGTCCGACGCTGATCGAGGCGCTGGAACTGGCGACCGTACGGTCATCGCAGACCGGCGGTTTCCGCCTGCCCGTGCAGCGTGTGGTACGACCCGGCGAAAGCTTTCGCGGCTATCAGGGTACGGTTGCCGGCGGCTCGATCAAGCCCGGAGACAGCGTCGCCATCCTTCCCTCCGGCACGATTGCCAATGTCAGCCAGATTGTAACCTTCGACCTCGTGCGCAACGCCGCCGTCGCCGGCGACGCGGTAACACTGGTTCTCGATCGTCCAGTGGATGTTGCGCGCGGCGATACCATCGTGTCCGTCGATGCCCAGCCGATGACCGGCACCGCCTTCGATGCGCAACTGGTAGCCCTCCAGCAGGGCGGCATCGAGCCCGGCAAGCGCTACTGGCTAAAAAGCGGTGCGCGCCGCCAGCGCGTGACGATAGAACCGCTTCTGCAACTGGATCTTGCGTCCGGTCAGTGGCGACCGCATGCGGCGACGCTTGCCATGAACGCGATCGGAAAAGTGCGTCTGGCCTTCGAGGAAACCGCGGTTTTCGATACCTATGAGCAGAACCGCACCACCGGCGCTTTCATCCTGATCGACCCCGATACGCTCAACACGGTGGCTGGAGGCATGATCACGGGCAAACGCGTCAACCTTGGGGGGTTGAAGCGGGAGGGCGACCGGATGCTGCTCTCCTTGCCGGCGGACCTCGCCGAACAGCTGATGGCAAGCGAGCTTTTTGCCGACCGGCGGGAAGAGGTGGAGATCCGGCGCATGACGGCTGCCGAAGCTTCCGTCTTGTGGAAGAACGCCGGCAGCGACATCTGAGCAGTCCTGAGACGATGGACGGACGGGAGGCCGTTGGGTCAGCACTTGGCTCCGGTAACCGGGACACCACGCAGACCGCTGCCGGTCAGATCCGTAGAAAACGGGGTTTTTCCGCACGACCCTCAAACCGTCAAGACGGCAGTGCAGGGTTTTCGGCAACGCTCCTTGTCGTGCCGCGCACCATCAGCTCGAAACCCAGGTCGATCGACTGTTTCGCGCCTTTTTCACCATTGATCTGACGGATGAGAAGGTCGGTCGCGCGGTAGCCCATGTCGTAGCGCGGTATGCGCACGGTCGTCAGTGGCGGCTCGGCTACGGCGGCAAAATTGACGTCGTTATAGCCGCAGATGCCGAAATCCTCCGGCACGCGGATGCCCCGCCGTTTGCATTCGAAAAAGGCACCCAGCGCCACGTCGTCGTTGAGACAGAAGACCGCGTCGATGTCCGGCTGGCGCTCGAGGATTTCGCCGAGCATGCGACATCCAAGCGGCACCGATGTGGGCTCGGCCAGCATCATGACCCGTTGCGGGTCGTAAAGACCATGCGCCTCGAGTGTGACGCGGTAACCTTCCAATCGCCTCTGCACGCGCAAATCGACGCCGCCGCCCAAAATTGCGATACGGCGATAACCGCAGTCGAGGAGATGCTGTGTCGCCGTCTTGGCCGCGCTGCAGTGATCGGAACCGACAACCGTGCCGAGCGCGGTCAGGTTGGTGTCGATCATATGCACGATCGGACAATTGGCGCTCAGAACCATATTGACGATCACTTGCTGGTTCTGCCCGCCTGCAACGAGAATGCCGGCCGGGTGCTGCGACAGGAACAGTTCCAGTTGGCGTCTTTCCTTTTCCGGATCCCGCCAGGCATTGGCATACTGGATACGCAGTTCCGTCTCTTGTAACCTAGCCTCGATACCGTGAATGATGTTGAGAACCGCCAGGCTGCTGACTTCGGGAAGGAGGGCGCAGACGATGCCATTGTGCCGGCTGGCGAGCGCTCGTGCCGCATAATCGGGTACATAGCCGGTTTCCTCGACAACTCGCAAAATACGTTCGCGCAGAGCTTCAGAGACACGGTCCGGTTCACGCAGCGCCCGCGAAACCGTTATCGCGCTGACACCGGCTTTCGTCGCAACATCAAGCAGCGTCGTTCTTTCGCCCCGTATCCGCTTCTGGCGCATGGTTTGCCCCTTTCCCGCTCGCCCGGCCTGACGCCGTGAAGGACAGCCACCGCGCCGGACAAGCCACCCAATAACCCCAGCTTTCGCCGCCTGCCGTGCCGCCAGTGAGCGTTTCAAGGCTGGCGCCGGCCGCCTTATGTCAAGCGGCAACGGCAGTGTAATTCACGATCGGAACAAGTGACAGATTTTTGTTGGCGGACCTATTTAGATCACAAACACGGGCGAAACTTGCAGCAGGTCAAATCAGGTTTTCGGGCCGAAGGAGTAAGCCATGGCGATCATCAGCATCCAGTCCAAGCTGATAGAGGCAATCGATTACGACGAGGACCAGAAGAACCTCACTGTCTTTCTTTATAACGGCGAACGCCGGGCTTATTCCGGCGTGTCGAAAGGCCAGGTCGTGGGGCTTACGGTAGCTGCCTCGCCGGGCAATTACTACATGACGGAAATCCGGGGAAAATACCCGGCCCTGTAAGCTTCAGCACAACAGCCTGTAACCGCCGACGAGGATGACCGCCCATAGGTAAAGCGAGATCTGAAGCGACAGAAGATAGGCTGATACGTGTCCCTGCACGACGAAGTCCTCCCTGGTCTTTGATGGAACGGCTCCCCACCGCTCTATTTGCTAACGCCAAAATGCTCGCAAAGTTTCTCGCTTCTTACGCTTGGCTCCTGATGGGGCGAACGCTACGTACCACCGCCTTCGCTGCTTGGGCTCAACAAGCTAAACCGCGGCAAGTGGATGCTGCGATGCAGCAATGCGTGCCCATTTTTTGCGAATATCTGTCACTTTCTGGCGATGATACGGCGGTGAGCGTTGCAAATTTTCTCGCAGGTGCGAACATGAGGCCATTCGGTATGCGTCGATAGACATGTTTCCTGAGGGGGGCCCCGCGTTCATTGCGCCTCCAGGTTTGCGTATGTCGATCGCTGATAACGGAAGTGAGGTGAGTGAGATGACGTCGCCGGGAAGTCCACGCGCCCTTGTCGCTTCAGCCCTGTCGCAGACCCGCTACGCTTTTTACGGCATCGCCGTATTGAGCGCGATCACCAATATCCTGATGCTGACCGGCCCTCTTTTCATGATGCAGGTTTATGACCGTGTCCTGACGAGCCGCAGCGTGCCGACACTGGTTGCACTCACCTTGCTGGCACTCGGCATCTACGTCTTCCTCGGCATTCTGGAAATGATGCGTTCGAAAATCCTCCTGCAAATTGGCCGACGGATCGACGAGGAGCTGAGTGCGCCAACTTTCGATACGGTGCTGCGACTGCCGCTTGGTCTGAGCCGGAATGACGGCGGCTCGCAGCCGCTGCGCGATCTGGACCAGATCCGCGGCTTCATGAGCGGATCCGGGCCGATCGCCATCTGTGACCTGCCGTGGATGCCACTCTACATCGCAATCCTCTACGCCTTTCATCCCTATTTCGGCTATGCCGCGGTGGCTGGCGCAATCCTGCTGATGGCGCTGACCTTGTCGAGCGAATTCCTGCTACGCGAACCCACGCGAAAGTTGTCGCAAATGGCGTCGCGTCGCTCCGACCTGGTGGAGGCGGGCAGGCGCAATGCGGAACCCCTGCATGCGATGGGGATGCGAACCAGCTATGCCGGCCGCTTCGAACGGTTGAACCGGCAGTTTGTCGAGGGGCAGACCGTGACCAGCGACCTGACCTCCAGCTTTTCGGCCGTGTCGAAAATCTTCCGCATGGCACTGCAATCGGCCATTCTGGCGCTTGGCGCCTGGCTGGTGATCCAGCAACTGGCCTCGCCCGGCGCCATCATCGCGTCGTCCATTCTCACATCCAAGGCACTTTCGCCGATCGAGATGGTGATCGGTCAGTGGCGCGGTTTCATCAACGCACGACAGTCGCGCCGCCGGCTGGAAGAGATGCTTGACCGCCATGCAGGTGTACGAAACCCGATGCCGCTACCGGCGCCGGCGCGGACGCTATCGGTCGCCGGTCTCGCGATCATGCCGGCAGGCGGCAGCAAGCCTCTCATCCACGACATCGCATTCACCCTGTCGGCCGGTCAGGGGCTTGGCATTATCGGGCACAGCGGGTCCGGCAAATCGACGCTTTCACGTGCGCTGGTCGGCATATGGCCGGCCACCCGCGGCAGCATTCGCCTCGACGGAGCCGCGCTCAACCAGTGGGATCCGGAAGCGCTCGGGCCCTCCATCGGTTATCTGCCGCAGGGTGTTGACCTGTTCAACGGCACGATTGCCGAGAACATCAGCCGATTTTCCGAAAATGCCAGCCCCGACCTGATTATCGAGGCGGCGAAGCTCGCCGGTGTCCATGATCTCGTTCTATCCATGCCCGACGGCTATGATACCGCGATCGGCAATCACGGCGCCATTCTTTCCAGTGGCCAGCGCCAGCGCATCGGTCTCGCCCGCGCGCTCTATGGCCGACCCTTCCTTGTCGTGCTCGACGAACCGAACGCCAACCTCGACGCCGATGGCGAGGCGGCGCTGACCCGCGCAATCACCGCAATGCGCCAGGCCGGGTCGATCGTGATCGTGGTGGCGCACCGGCCAAACGCACTTCAGGCCCTTGACCAGGTTCTGGTCATGAGCGGCGGCGCAATGGTGGCCTTTGGCCCCCGCGATGAGGTGCTCCGGAAAACCACCCGGCCCACGCCTCCTCGGCCTGCGGCATCTGCCGGAGCGTCCGGTGGCGTCGCGGCGGGAACGCAGGGCCTGAGAGAGGAAACGGCGAAGTCGGAACAAGCAGCGGTGCCCTTTCCGGCAGCGGAACAGGAGGCGTCGGACGCGGCGGTGCTGGAAGAGGACCAAAGCAAAGGATCCGGCCCTGCCGTCAGGAGGATCACGCGATGAAGTCGATGTTTGGTCTTTTCGATCGGCTGGATATCTTCAACCGCCTCAAACTGGAGCCGGGTGTAGCGACACCTGCTTCAAAGGCCATACGGCGCTACCTTCTGGCCTCGGTCGTCACGGTTGGTGTACTGGTAATCGGCGCGGGCGGCTGGGCGGCCACGGCTAACCTTTCGAGTGCGGTCATCGGCAGCGGCACGATCGTCGTGGAGGGATCGACAAAACGTATCCAGCATCGCGAAGGTGGCATTATCGGCCAGATCCGCGTGACCGACGGCAGCCGCGTGAGGCCCGGCGAGCTTTTGATCAGGCTCGATGACACGATTACAAGGGCCAACCTTGCTGTGGTCGCCAAGCAGATCGACCAGCTGGAAGCGCGTCGCATGCGGCTGATTGCCGAGCGTGATGAACAGGATGCTCTGAAACTGCCGCAGGAACTGGCGGACCGTCGATTCACCCCGGCCGTCGCCGATTATATTTCGGCGGAAACTGCGTTGTTTAAGGCGCGCCGGGAAACCATGCAGGCCCAGAAAGGCCGGTTGGGTCAGCAGATTGGCCAGATCGAGCAGGAACGCAGAGGCCTGGAGGTCCGGCGCGACGCCAAGAATGAGGAACTGTCCTGGGTCGCGGAGGAATTGCGACGTATCTCCAATCTGAGTGAACAGGGCCTCGTGCAGTTTACTCGGTTGTCGCAGCTGCAGCGCACCAAGGCGCAGCTCGATGGTGAACGGGGGCAGCTGATTGCTGAGATCGCCCGGGCTGCAACCCGCATCTCCGAGACCGAATTGCAGATCCTGCAACTCGATCAGGACAGGCGTGCCGAAGTGCTGACGGAGATGCGCGACATCGACAACAAGCTGGCGGAACTGGCCGAACAGCGCATCGCCGCCGAAGACCAGCTGAAACGGATCGAAATCACCGCACCCCAGGCCGGCATCGTGCACGAGCTTGCAGTGCATACGATCGGCGGCGTGATCGCGCCAGGCGACACAGTGATGCTGATCGTGCCGACCGACGATAAGCTGGTGATCGACACGAAAATCCGGCCTGCAGACATAGATCAGGTACGACATGGCCAAAGGGCTGCTTTGCGCTTTTCCGCCTTCAATCAGCGCACCACGCCTGAAATCGACGGGATTGTTGAAACCGTTTCCGCCGACCTCAATCACAATCCGCAAACCGGCGAGAGCTGGTATTCCGCACGGATCACCATACCGCCGCAGGAGCGCATCAAGCTCGGAGACCTGACGCTTGTGGCGGGCATGCCGGTTGAAACCTTCGTCCAATCCGGCGAACGTTCGGCCTTGTCCTATCTGGTGAAGCCGCTGACGGATCAAGTGGCCCGCGCCATGCGGGAGAATTGAGACGACTGCGCCGGTGAAACCGTGACAAAAAAGCGCGTTGCGAGAAGTTTTTTTAGCTTGGCCGTAAAGCCCCTCGCCCAGCACGGCGGAAATCTGCTAGGCCGCTTGTCGAAATATTGCATGCGGGCGGCGGGACGGCTGCCCAGTTCAACGAAGGGCCCCGATCATCATGAATATCCGTCTTGCCGCGCTTGCTGCCGTTGCAGTCGCGCTTTCTGCCTGCAACACCGTCACACCCTTGAAGGCGGACCCGATCAAGGCGCGCTGGGTCGGTCAGTCGGCTGGCAAGTTCTTTGCAGCCTATAGCCCGCCCTACAGCGACAGCCCGAGCGGTTCCTTGACCGTTTATAACTGGCGCGGCGGCTACCAGCGCATCAAGACGGAAAGCGGCAAGAGCACTAGCGTCAGCTGTGCCGCGACGATTACCGTCTCCTCGGATTACACGATCCGCGACATCCGCATCGTTGCAGACCGGCCCGGCGCCAAAGGGCCGAGCTATTGCGAGGAACTCCTGGCGCCTGCACAGGGCTGATCTTCCTACGCGACGTTCAGCAGGCGGTTTCGGACCGCCTGCCTTTGATCGACCACTTCCATGGCTTCGGCAGGCTTGTTCGTCAGCACGAGCCTGAGGGTGATTTCGAGCTATACCTCTCACTTCCATAGCCCGGCATCGTGACCGCTCTGCCAGCGGGAACCCGATTGCTCGCAATGGTCGGCAACACCCTCCCCTTTCCGGCCCCGTCGTCTCTCCTTGCTGACGTCCATTCATGGCAATGAAGTCCCCTCGTCCCTGCGAGCTCCCGCGTTCTCGTCCGCTCTGGCGGGGTCCAAACACGTCCTTGCGTCCTTGTTTCCTGCAGATGCCGTCCTGCAGTGGTCAACAACATACGCAACATCCCGGCGCCGGTCGCGTCGTGTCATTTCAGCTCAATTCCTCCGGTGCCATCAGGCGCGGACATGGGCCGACCGTAAGCCCAGCTGGTTGTTCTAGGCGCCGGCGGTATCGCTGAAGCTAGTCGACCGGTGGACAAATCTTTGAACTTAGCGCCTTCCGTGTTTCTTTCGAAGATGCCAGCCGGTTGTTGAGAATGATCGATTTGAGAGGGCGCGGCAGGATCGCCAGGCACTGACAATTGCGTCATCACCAGGCTTTCGACCATTGCACGGACATCGAATCTTCCAGCCTTCGCCAGAGACGCCAGATTGCGAAGATAGCCGCTGGGCGATGCGATGGCCTCCCCTCTTTCATAGAGGCAGGCAAGGGTCACCGCAGTCTCAGCGGTACCGATCGCCCTGTTGGCATAGTCGAGAAGTTGACCATTGATCGACAGCATCGAGAGTAGAACGGGTTGAACCGACATCAGGTCCTGCACGGTTCTGATCTTGCCGTTGGCCGTGAGGATTGCCGCATTGGGGCATGCTCGGTTGACCAGATCCAGTGACAGCGTCTTTTGTGTCTGCGTCTCGCTCGACGGTTTTCTGTTTGCCCGCGTCTCTACAACAGCAAGATCTGAATTGAATCTGGATTCTGGTTTGGATTCTATATGCCGCTCAATCTGAGGGGTATTGCCGCCCAGTTTTTCCGGTTTCGCGATGTTTTTCAGTGTATTGACTATTTCGGCGTTGAGCCGCGACAAGTTCGCGAGTTGGGTTTCGAGCTGCTGGAGATCCGGCTTGCGGGGCAAAGAGCACGTAAGGTCAGCAAGACGCGTCTTCAACGAGTTCCAATCGCCCGGCACGCCCTCGAGATTGACCACGTTCAGGAGTTTGCCGATATCGCGGCGATGGAGAGAAATCTCCTCACGCAGCAGCTGGATCTGCACGCGCTCGCGCTCGACCTTTTCAGCAAGCGCAAAGATTTCTTCCGACCGTGCCAGGAGTGGCTGCAGGGAGAAACCGAAAGCATGGGTGATATCCCCTGCCCTGCCACGGCGGGCATAGCGTTTGCCATTGGGGCTGTCCCTGCGCGTCAGAAGACCAGCCTCGACAAGCGACGTCAGATGACGACGGATGGTCTGTTCGGCCATGCCGTGGCTTCTGGAAGATAAAGCTTGATTAGATGGGAAAACCACGAGGCCGTTTGCGACGGAAATCTCGGCCTTCGGATAGAAACTCAGAAGCGCATTGAGAAGCGCCAGAGCACGGTCGGAGAGGCCGAGAAGCGGCTTTGCCTGGCAGAGCGCCCGGTAAAGTGCCCATTTGTCGACCGCTTTGGCGTTGACGCACTTGATGTCGACGACCTGATCCATCAACATGGCAAGTGTCATCGGCCGCCGCCCGAAGGGCGTCGTCGGATATCCATTGGTCATGACTTTCACCTTATGACAGGCAAAAGAAATTCGCTCGCCGAAACGACGCTGTGCTTGACAGTGATTCTAGGAAGTGCGATTCTCGAGTTGCTCAGACTACGAGGAAAGCTTCCGTGACGGTGACGTTCGGGGGCTTTTCTTTTGCGCTTTTGTCCCTTTCCTGCTTGGTTGGGTTGATCGATCACCTCAGTCGTGACGCAATGCAGACGACTTGAGATATTCCTGGTGCAGATCCTGCAGACGCGCTGCAACGAAATCCGCGAATTCTGGGGCGACCTTCTCATCGAAAACGAGGTTGGTACGGCTGCCGGATTTCTCCATCAAGGCAAGCTTGACGCCGCTGGCAGCCTTGATCGGCTCGGGCTTGTCCTTCTCCACCTTCACCGAGAGTGCGGTCATGACCTTCACGAAGCGGCTGTCCGAGTCCGACTGCAGAAACTGCGGATTCTGCAACAGCGTCTTTAGTTCCGCGGAATCAGGCTTGTCTGCCAGACGTTCGGTCAGGGCAATCCACCTCGGCCTTCCAGCCTTTGGGGCCGGGCCAATCGCCTCGATCAGGGAACGCGGCAGGCCATGGGCGACCGACATCAGCCTTGATAGCTGGGTCTTTTCCATGCCGAGGGCGGACATGATGATGCGGCGGTCGAACCCTTTCTCTTCCAAGGCCAAAGCGAAAAGTCCGCGCTCGATATAGCTAAGGTCGGCCCGGGCGGAGTTTTCCTGACCCTGAATGACGACCAGTTCCTCATCCGAGAGGTTCTGGACAACGGCCTTGACCGGACGACCGAGCGCGCGGAGAACGCGAACACGCCGATGCCCGAAAGCAATCTGGTAATGCTCCGCCCTGGTCGGATGCGGGCGAACCAGGATCGGGCTCTTCTGCCCGGATTCCCGAATGGCATCAGTGAGCTTCTGGAAATCCTCACCGTCATCGGGAAGACGATCATTGACGAACGATCCCTCGATCTTGTCGGCGGGAATTTCGATGACGGCAGAACCCGCGGCGATCAACGCACGCGCCTGATCTGCGGCATTGGCAATCTGGCCCAGGGTACGCCCCATGGCACCCACGGCGCCGGACCGTATGTGTTGCATCTTGATTTCCGGGGCGGCCTCAGCCGGGGAAACCTGATCGGACACAGAGTTGCCAGCTGGCAACTCGGCCTCCCGACGTGACAACATGGCTTTCAACGTATCTTTGCGACTCATCCTGCCCTGCCCCAGGCCTGACGGATCAGACCTTCAATCTCGCTATTCACGCCATCCAGCGATTCCATGGCGCGGTCATAAGTGTTCTTGGAGAAGTTCTCTCGCCCGACCTCATAGAGCGTCTGCTTCGATAGTCCGGCATCGGAGATCGCCGTCGACTTCAGTGCCGTATTCGTCAGCACGCGCTCGCGGAAGAGCGAGCGCATGAAACCCACCATCTGCGTCTGCGGTCCATCCGATGGCTCGTAGCGGGTGACCACATAACGAATGAAATCGTAGTCGAGGTCGCCTCCCGAATCCTGAACGACACCGAGAAGATCTGAGGTCATCAGCAGGAACTGGCACATGGACATGACGTCCAGCATCTGGGGATGCGCGGTGATGATGAGGCCGGTCGACGCGCAAAGGGCGCCAAGAGTAAGGAATCCCAGCTGAGGCGGGCAGTCCAGAACCATGACATCGTAATCATCGGCCACCGTGCCAAGGGAAGAGGCCACGCGTCCGAAGAAAGGCTCCGCGCCACGCTCGGCCAACGCCCGCGGTGTGTCATGTTCGTATTCCATCAGCTCAAGATTGCCCGGAACGATATCGAGGCCCGGAATATAACTCTTGCGGATGATATCTTTCATCGGACGGCGCTGGTCGTCGTAGCGGATCGCGGCATACATCGTTTCGTTGCCGGCGATGTCATATTCCGGCTGATAACCATGCAGCGCTGTCAAAGATGCCTGGGGGTCGAGATCAACGGCCAGCACACGATAGCCCTGAAAGGCCATGTACTGGGCCAGATGGGCTGCGGTCGTCGTCTTGCCGCTGCCGCCTTTGAAATTGACCACAGCCATGACCTGGCAATGTTCGCCGTCGCGACGGCGCGGCACGTAGCGCTTGTTGCCTTTGGCGTTCTCGTCAAGGACGGCGCGGATTTCATTGATCTGATCGAGTGTGTAATAACGGCGCCCGCCATTATTGATGGTCGGCTGCGGTCCCTTGCCGTTCAGCGAAAGTTGGCGAAGATAGGCGTCCGCGATACCGATAAGCTTGGCTGACTCGACCGAGGAGAAAGAGCGCAATACTTTCTGGGCGACCGGAGGAAAGAGCGCAGCCCGCATAGCCTGCAATTCCTCGGACAAGGCAGCGCCGTCGCCGGCGATGACTTCCGTCATGGGGCGTTTGGGTTCTTGCGCGTCTACTGGCTGACTACGTGTCTTGGCCATAACTACGATAAATCTCCAGAGTGTCGGAATATTCCGTAGTGAACCATGGCCCGAGTCGCTCTGAGTCGCAAGGCTTTTAAAGTTAACGAAGGGTTAACGTCCCCCGCTTCCGAATGCTATGCGCTAGAGCCATGTGGAGCCACACGAGTTGCCATATGGCAACGCGGATTCGGAGACCGTGGACATGAAGCGCTGAGACCAGTAAGGCAACGGACAAAAACGGCCTTGGCTCGCGCCACGACGACCCCGCCCTGCGGTTCGGTAGCGGCAGTATCCAGCCCGGTGGGAACGGACCATGATTGCATGTGGGCGGTTATCATGGCGTCAAGTCGGAGGTGGCCGTGGTCACCCTACAACGCAATATGCCTCAGGGTCCCGGTCCGGCAGGAGGCCTTTAAACTTCGACGGGATGAACGCCGCCCGGCCAGCAATATTTCGAAGCTGCACGGACGGCGGGAATGTAATGCAGGGAAGGGGCCAAGGCACGACCGTCTTGGCTGGTAGTGATAATTGTGTACCGTGCTCCTTTGGAAGCTGACATTGTTGCCGTCCTGCATGGCTACCGGCAGATGCACAGTTTCGTTTCGTATGCTGGTCCCTTGGCATCCTCCAGGTATTTATGATAGTCATCGTTGCTGAAGTCGGCAGTCAAAGGCGTCGATGCGGCTCGTAAAAAAACTCTACCAAGACGTAGTATGGGTAATGAACCCTAAGGGCCCGCTATCTTTCAGATAGGCAAATTAGCCATTGTGGTACAATGACTTGGCAGAGCGACGGTATGTGGTGCCGAAAGCCGGCGATCAGCTATAAACCCGTCCCCTGCCCTTGTCTCCGCAAGGTCTGCCACTCGCGCGAGGAGACAAAATCGTTTAGCCGTCAGCCATGGATTATGATCTGACACGATTGCCGTTGGCCGATATGGCGGGAGCGATCGCGGCTGCCACATCGGCGGTCACGCGTCTGGATGAGCGTTTGGTTCACTCTCCGATCAGGTTGGGCTGGCTGTCGCGCTCGCATTTTTGGGATGCCTGCGCCGCGCTCTGGGTTGATGGTGAGCTGGTCCATCTGGAAGATCTTGTTCGTGAGGTCGGTGAACTTGGTGCGCGCCGGCCGAGCCAAGCCCTGACCATCGCCCATGATATCGTGCGGTCGCGCCGGCGCATCCTGACGCATCCGCACGGATGGGCGCTGACAGAGGCTGGGCTGAACCGTTTGCGCCGGGGACATGAGCGCACCGAACCAGTGCTCGAACACAAATCTGCGCGTCCGAAAGTCGCCGGTGGCGATGATACCGATGCGGGAACGGATGATCCGTTTTCAGTACATCTGGCGGAGATCGATGCGGTGTTGGCCCGAAGCGAAGCCTTGTTGTCGCAAATTCCGCTGTCGGGTGCTCATGCCGTCAGTCGGGAGCGTGAAGACATCGCCGATCTTATAGAGGGTCAAAAGACGCATCGCGACGAGGAAGACTGTATGCGGGCATGGCGGCAAGTTCTGAAGAACTGCGGCGAACTGCCGGGCGTTTTGCGGGCCGTGGTGCTTCTGGATGCCTGGGACAGGATCCAGGTTCTGGAACGCATGCCTTGGCTTGGCCCATTGCTGTCGGCCGCCGCATTGCGCGACAGCGGTCTGACAACTGGCTGCCTGCTGCCGATCAGCGTCGGCATCAAGCAGGTGCCGCGCAGCGATCGTAGACATCGCCACCGCGATACGCGGCTTCACGCCCTGTTGAGTGCTGTACTGAAAGCGGCGCAGTTCGGTCTGAGCGAGCACGATCGTCTGTCGCTCATACGGCAGCAGCTGGTACAGCGCCTGGACGGTCGGCGCAGTTCGTCGAAATTGCCGCAGCTCATCGATCTGGTTTTGCAGCAGCCTTTCGTTTCCACGGACATGATTGTCGAAACATTGGACGTGACACCGCAGGGCGCGACCCGGATTATCTCCCAGCTGAATATTCGAGAGTTGACCGGCCGCGGCCGCTTTCGTGCCTGGGGCGTTCTCTAGCCGTCCATGCTAGAAAATCGCAGCTGCGCGATAGGTCGATATCGACGACACCGGATATAAGTTGCCAGCTGGCAACTCCGTTTTTGCGCAGTTCCGCTGTGGCAGGGAGGAACTGATGTTCAGTTCGGCATGCATGTCTGGTAGTCCTACGGAGCTTCAGACATGCACCTCAACCGAGGCAGATCTTCCCGGCCAGACTGTGGTTGCCCGGCGGCGTCTGGATACCCGAAGCATTCCGTCATGGAACTATGCGAGAGGCTTCTCGTTGGCGGCAATGTTGGTGCGCGCAGCGAAAGGAGTTCCCATGGATTTGCAGTCTCAGGTGGCGCTGGTAACCGGCGCGGGTTCGGGCATCGGCAAGGCCTCGGCGGTACAGCTGGCTTCTGCCGGCGCCAGTGTCGGCGTGCTTGGCCATACACGTTCAGAGATCGAGAAAACGGCACAAGAGATCATCGACGCCGGAGGAAAGGCATTTGTGCTCGAAGCCGACGTCGCCAGTGAGGATGGCATGCGCAAGGCAGTGTCGGCGCTTGTTTCGGAATATGGTCGCCTGGACATTGTCGTTGCCAATGCCGGTATCAACGGGGTCTGGGCGCCGATCGATGATCTGAAGCCCGATGAATGGGACAGGACCTTGTCCGTCAATCTGCGCGGCACATACCTGACGCTCCATACGACCGTGCCGCATTTGAAGGCGCAGGGGCGTGGGTCGATCATCGTCATCTCCTCGATCAACGGCAACCGTACATTCACCACGCCAGGTGCCACGGCTTACGCGGCAAGCAAGGCCGGGCAGGTGGCAATGGTGCAGCAATTGGCGCTGGAACTCGGCAAGTATCATATCCGTGTCAACGCAATCTGCCCTGGCGAGATCGAGACCAGCATCGATGAAAATACGCGCCAGCGTTCGCCTGAGGAGACGGCGATCCCGGTCGAATGGCCGGCCGGTCAGGTGCCGATCAGCGATGGCAAGCCGGGCAGGAGCGAGGATGTCGCCGACGTCGTGGTCTTCCTTGCATCCTCACGGTCACGGCATGTTACCGGCGTTCCGATCTATGTCGACGGGGGGCAGGGGCTCTTGCGGTAAGGGCCGCTGTTAGATGTTATCATCGGACCGCGCGGTCGACCGCTCGTCACTCATCGATCGAGAAACTCCTGCCATTGCCGTTCTCCCGACAGGCAGTCGGGCGGAGCGTCCGCGGCGATGCGCTGAAGGGTAGGGGCGGGCGCCGTGTTGCTGACCTCCATCACCATTTTCCGTCGTATCGCGATGGCGAAGTCCTCGATCTTGAGAACCGGCAGGACGAAGGACCCGGGGCCGCCGGCGACGCAGTCGAAATAGTAGCGATCCAATCCGCCTGCCGTGCCGGATGGGCGCAGCATGATGGCCAGACCGTTGATGACGAGGCCTGCTTCAATTGCCTTGTCGCGGACGGGCAAAACCGGGACGCCAATATTGTTGGGTCCGTCGCCGGACACATCGATCACCTGCCGCATGCCGCGATACTGGTTCGAGACGATCGATGCGGCGCCAAAGCTGATGGCGGCGGAAATCGACGTGCGTCTTTGCGTGGCGATGGGGCGGGCTGCGATCTTTTCGCCAAAGGCCTTTGCGTCCTGCGCCGTCGCGATGATCTGCCAGTCGATGACCGAAGCCTGATCGACTTCGCCTGCCCATTCATAATAGCTCAGCGCTATGCGCCCCAGCATGCCGCCCTGAACGGCGGTAATGAATTCCGGATGCGACAACGCCTCGACATAGCCCTGCCGCTGTATCCGGATCTCTTCATAGTCCATGGAGCGTGAGACATCGACGGCAAGCGCCAGTTCGACATCGACTTCGCCGCCGCCCGCAGCGGCAACGACAGGGGGCGTGGCGGAAAGCCCCATGAGCATCGCAAGGGTGACCAGCATCTCGACCTCGTCACTGCGTTAATTCTGATCCAGAGTAACACAGAAGAAGTGCGGCGCTAGTCCTTGCGGTCGAACCGCAAGCCGCAAGCCGCGCGTCCGGCAATCCGTTAGACGAGGCGTCTGGGTTACTGCCTGATTTCGTCGACAGCCTTATGGTCGAGCCCATGTTTCAGGGCCTCGAGCAGGCAATCGGAAATCGCCTTTCGCAATGCATAGGTATGGTTGCTGGTGCGTTTGTGGTCCAGTGACTGGGCCGCATTGACCAAGCTCAGTCCCTGATGGACCACGATTTGGTGAGCCCGCTGAAACGCCCAGGACTCGATTTTACTACTTTGTTCGTTCAAAGCAGCCTCGCTAAAACATTTAGCCAATATTATTGCGAATCATTTCGCACTTCGAAAATAACGCAGGCGGGGACGCCGCGAAATATAGCGTGGAAATACTACCAAAAAAGGCGTTTGGAAAACGCCAGGAAAAACAGCGTTCTACAACTTTTAACGGGCAAGATCTACGGAACTGTAAGACAACAACAAAGGTGAGCTACAGTCATGATGTCGTAAAATTACGACAGTCACGACTGTAACTCGCACAAACGTCAGTAAACATTGCAAAGCGGCTGCGGAATCGCATTCGCTTCCCGCTTATTTCTTCACGATGACCCAAATGGCGTGGATGATGCCCGGAATGTATCCACAAAGCGTCAGCAGGATGTTGAGCCAAAAGTGCAGCCCGAGGCCCACCTGGAGAAAAACGCCCACGGGTGGCAGGAAAATGGCGAAGAGAATGCGGATGACGTCCAATGTAGGATCCCTTGTGCGAACGCGGTGAACCGGTAAACGCACCGATGCGTTTTTGGTTCATCTGCCAGCACATCATCCGCATGTTATTTCCGAAGTGCGTCGTCCGGATCCCGGCCCGGTCGGGGCCGGTAACGGCGGATGGTCCAGCCGTAGTGGATGGCGCCACCCCGCAGGGCAAAGGCGACAACGAAACCCACCATGGCGCTGAAGAAGAGGGGCAGGCCAATCGCCTGGCCAAGCACGAAGGCGCCGGCACCGCCCAATGCAGCCGAGATGTAGATTTCCGGCCGCAGCAGGACGGACGGTTCGTCCGCTAGAATATCACGCAGAACGCCGCCGCAGGTCGCGGTCAGCATGCCGGTGACGATGGCGATGATCGGCGACCCGGTTGCCTCGATACCGATCTGAGCGCCCATGACGCTATAGACCGCAAGACCGACCGCATCCAGCCAGAGCAGAAGCCTGTAGCGGAATTCAACGAGATGGGCTGTGAAGAAAACAAGGGTTCCCGTGGCCACGCAGACCAGAATATAGGCCGGTTCCTTGACCCAGAAAACCGGCAGCCGACCGAGGATGAGATCCCGCAGCGTACCGCCGCCAATACCGGTCATCGCGGCGAAGAACAGGAAACCGATAATGTCGAGCTGCTTGCGCGATGCCGCCAATGCGCCTGCGGCGGCGAAAACGACGACACCCGCGTAGTTCAGAAGGGTCAGCACATCGCTCTCCTCATTGGCCATCCGGCTTCGTGCATCTGCTTTATGCGGCTGCTCGGCGTGAGACAAGCGTCCTGCATGTCGGGGCCGGCCTATTATCGGCGCCCCGCCGATATCCACGCAACGGGCGCCCGTCCATTATGGTCGGGACCATCCAGCCGGATTTTTGCGCCCGGCGCTGCGGGACGCTCGGGCCCCAGACTGCAAGTGCATGACCGGAGGCTGCGCAGTGTAACTCTGGCGAAAAGCGGGAAGGGCAGATTTCCGACGGAACCTATGGTCGGTTCAGGCGCTTGCCTGCAAACGCATCAGTTCGGAGAAAGCGCGATGATCAACGACCTCTGGTACAAGAATGCCATGGTCTATTGCCTGTCCGTGGAAACCTTCATGGATGCCAATGGCGACGGCGTTGGCGACTTTCAGGGGCTGCAGCGGCGGCTGGATTACCTGGCGGGCCTTGGGGTCAACGCGATATGGCTGATGCCGTTTCAGACCTCCCCGGGCCGCGACGACGGCTATGACGTATCGGACTACTATAATATCGATCCGCGATACGGCACGCTCGGCGATTTCGTCGAATTCACGCAAGGGGCCAAACAGCGCGGTATTCGCGTTCTGATCGATCTTGTCGTCAATCATACATCCGACCAGCATCCCTGGTTCAAGGAGGCGCGGGCGGACAAGAATTCGCGTTTTCGTGACTGGTATGTCTGGTCTAAGGAAAAGCCCGCCAATGCCGACGAGGGCATGGTTTTTCCCGGCGTGCAGAAGACCACCTGGACCCGCGACGAGAAATCAGGCGAATATTATTTTCACCGCTTCTACGAGTTCCAGCCGGACCTCAATACGGCAAATCCGCAGGTTCAGGCGGAGATCCTGAAAATCATGGGCTTCTGGATTCAGCTCGGCGTGTGCGGCTTCCGGATGGATGCGGTGCCGTTCGTGATCGCCGAAAAGGGCGCCGACGTGAAGACCCCGAAGGCGCAGTTCGATATGCTGCGCAGCTTTCGCGAATTTCTGCAGTGGCGCAAGGGCGACAGCATCATTCTGGCGGAAGCCAATGTCGTGCCCAAGGAGAACCTGCAGTATTTCGGCGATGATGGCGAACGCATGCAGATGATGTTCAACTTCCACGTCAATCAAGCGCTGTTTTATGCGCTGGCCAGCGCCGATACAAGGCCGCTCGGCAAGGCCATGAAGGAGACGCAGGAGCGGCCGCAATCGGGCCAGTGGGGAGTTTTTCTACGCAATCACGATGAGCTCGATCTCGGTCGCCTCAGTGAAGGTCAGCGCCAGCGGGTGTTCGACGCCTTCGCCCCCGACAAGAACATGCAATTGTATGACCGGGGTATTCGGCGGCGTCTGGCGCCAATGCTGGGTGGGGATATTCGGCGCCTGAAGCTCGCCTACAGCCTGATGTATTCACTGCCCGGAACGCCGGTCCTTCGTTACGGCGACGAAATCGGCATGGGCGACGACCTGAAACTGCCCGAACGCAATTGCGCAAGAACGCCGATGCAATGGTCGAACGAGCCGAATGGCGGGTTTACCAAGAGCGACAAACCTGTTCTTCCGGTCATTTCCGAGGGGCCTTACGGCTACAGCCATCTCAATGTCGCCTTTCAGAGGCGCGATTCCGAATCGATGCTCAACTGGACGGAGCGTATGATCCGCATGCGCAAGGAAGCGCCCGAGATCGGCTGGGGCACGTTCAGCCTGCTCGATTGCGGCGACGCCGGTGTACTGGGCATGCGCTACGACTGGCGCAACAACGCCGTCGTTACCATTCACAATTTCCATGACCAGCCAGTGGAAATCGTCTTCAAAGCCGGCGGCGAGGAAGGCGAGACGCTGCTTATCGATATCGCCGACGGAAGCGACAGCCGCGCGGATGAGCAGGGTCGCCATCATATGGTGATCGAACCCTACGGCTATCGTTGGTATCGTGCCGGTGGTCTGGATTATCTGCTCAAGCGCAGCGACATCTGACGGGTTGGGGACACTGACCTTTCGGGGACTTTCCGATCGATCAAGTCATCGGCGTTCGAGTACCGCGAAGGCTTCGTAGGGAGCAAGATCGATGGTCGCATCGATCCGGTCGCGGGCGGCATAATTGCTGCTCAGGCACAGGCCACGGATCTGCGCTTCCGGCGGCATGGTCAGTGACAGCGGCAGCGGCTTGAAATTGGCGACAACCACGAGCCGCACTTCATCGAGCTGGCGTTCGTAGACGAAGACATTCGGATCGTCGTCGAGATAGGATCGGTATTGCCCATAGACGATGACGGGGTGGGCCTTTCGCATCCCGATCAGGTGGCGGTAGTGATGCCATATCGACGCCGTGTCGGCGATGGCGGCAGCGGCGTTGACTGTGGTGTAATTGTCGTTGACGTCGATCCACGGAATGCCGGAGGAGAAGCCGCCATGTGGGTCGGAACTCCACTGCATAGGCGTTCGGGCATTGTCCCGGCTGCTTTCATTGGCGCCCTTCAGAAATTCCTCGGGCAAAAGACCGGCATCGACATGCAGGCGCTGCATGTTAAGCGTCTCGATGTCGCGATACTGGTCGATTGTCGTGAAGGGCACGTTGGTCATGCCGATCTCCTCGCCCTGATAGACGAACGGCGTCCCCTTGAGGAGATGCAGAACGGTGGCCAGCATCTTGGCCGATGCTACGCGGTAACCGGTGACATCGCCGTAACGCGACACGGCTCTCGGCAAATCGTGATTGCCCCAGAACAGCGAATTCCATCCGTCCGTCGAAAGCGCCTGCTGCCATTTGCCAAGCACCGCTTTCAGCGCAACCAGGTCGAGCGGTTTTGGCCGCCATTTTCCGTAGACGCTGTCCCATTGCTGGGTGACATGCTCGAACTGGAAGACCATCGACAGCTCGTTGCGGTCGCGGCCCGAATAGAGCAGCGCCGATTGCGGCGTCGCACTCCAGGTCTCGCCGACGGTTAGCAGGTCCCGGCCGCCAAACGTGGCTGCGTTCATTTCCTGAAGGTAATCGTGCAGGCGAGAACCGTCGGTCACGATCCCGGCATCCGGCTGCTTGCCGATGTAGTCGATCACGTCCATCCTGAAACCAGCAATACCGCGCGCAATCCACCAGTTCATCATGCTGTAGATTTCTTCGCGCACGCGCGGGTTTTGCCAGTTCAGGTCCGGTTGGCGTCGTGAGAACAGATGCAGGTAATAGTCCCCTGTGGCCGGGTCGAGCGTCCAGGCCGGGCCGCCGAAGGAGGACTGAAGGTCGTTCGGCGGCCCGCCATCCGCCGCCGGCCGGCGCCAGATGTAGAAGTCGCGATACGGGTTGTCGCGATCGGCGCGCGATTGGACGAACCAGGGATGTTCATCGGACGTATGGTTGACGACGAGGTCGAGGAGTATGCCGATATCTCTCGCTTTCGCCTCACGGACGAGCTGATCGAAATCGTCAAGCGTGCCGAATTCCGCGGCGATATCGCGGTAATCGGAAATATCGTAGCCGTTGTCGTCCATCGGTGATCGGTAGATCGGCGACAGCCAAATTACCCCGATACCGAGGTCCTTGAGATAGTCGAGTTTGGAAATGATGCCGGGAATGTCGCCGATACCGTCTCCATCGGAATCCGAAAAACTGCGCGGGTAGACCTGATAGGCAGTCGTCGTGTGCCACCATTGCTGCAGCGGGGAAGACATCTGTTTCGCTGTGGAGGGGTGGTCCATGGCATGCTCCGGTTCGGACGGGTGGTTGCCGGGTGAACACGGAAAGACAATGGATGTTCCGAACGGCAGGGCAGGCCCGCGCGGGGAGGCGATCGAACGGTGTCCAGCACCCGCCGCGCTCACCGCGATCAGGCGCATGTCATCGTTGCATCAATTGAATCGCGGCGACTTCTAGCACAAGCGGCACGGGTTATTTCGGAAGCTGGGTGGCAACCTGCTTGATGGCATTGGCGACGACATCACAGAACTGCTTTTCCGTGACATTCTGTGCCTTGGCAGAGGCGGCGAGATCCTGATTGACGCCCATGGCAGCAATCGTACCGCGTTCGCCGGTCTTTTCGGCCTCGTCGCCCTTGTCGGTGTTGGCGGGTGCCGGGATGAGCGCGATCAGCTTTGTCTGCACGGCAGCGGCTTCACCATCGATATGCCCCTGGTTCTGGCAGTATTTCAGGACGCCCAACTGATTGCGTGCCGAATTGTACGCCATTTCCATCTGCTCGTTGGTCGCCTGACCGAAGGCCGGCGAAGCAGTTGCGGACACCGAAAAGGCCAGTGCCGACACGCCGATCAAGACAGTTCTTTTCATCGCTTGGTCTCCCACTCCCTGACCGGCATCTGAACGTGACCGGCAGGGATTTAACTAGGCGGCTGATCCGGGACGGCCAGAGCGGTCTGACGTTTTTCCGGTGAATGCGAAAGCCAGCGCGACACGCGTCGGCCCATGCCATCCAGGTAGGTCAGAACCACGGGTACGAAGACCAGGGTCAGCAGCGTGGAGGAAATCAGCCCGCCGATCACCGCATGCGCCATGGGTGCTCGCTGTTCACCGCCTTCACCCAGGCCCAGCGCCATGGGCAGCATGCCGAAAATCATGGCGAGCGTGGTCATGATGATCGGTCGCAGACGCACGGCTCCGGCATCCGCGAGGCTCTGGCGGAGATCCTTGCCCTCCCGCACGCCAAGGTTGGAATAATCGACCAGCAGGATGGCGTTCTTGGTCACCAGACCCATCAGCATGATGAAGCCGATCATTGAGAACATGTTGAGCGTCGAGCCGGTAAACAGAAGCCCGAGCAGAACCCCGATCAGCGACAGCGGCAGGGTCATCATGATCGCGATTGGCTGGATGAACGATCCGAACTGGGAGGCCAGGATGATGTAGATGAAGATGACGGCCAGCGCGAGCGACTGGACCGCATACCCGGTACTTTCGGCCAGGTTTTCCGCGTCGCCGCCGAACGAAATGCGGTATCCAACCGGGATGTCCATGTCGGCGATCGCGACATTGAGATCGGAGGTGACGTCGCCCAGCGCCCGGCCCTCGATATTGCTGGAGATCCGCACCTCGCGCGAAAGATCCTTGCGGGTGATCGCGTCGGGAGCGGTACTTTCGACCACATCGGCGACCTGATCGAGCAGGACGGTGATCGGCTTGCCGTCATCGTCGGTGCGGCCGGTGGAGATGGTGAGATTGCGAAGCTGGGCGGCGTCACGACGGCCCGTGGCCGGGAGGCGCAGGGTCACGTCATAGGATTCTCCATCCGGCGCGTTCCAGACCGAAATGGCATCGCCGGCCACCAGCGGTCGAAGCGTATCGCCGATCGTGGCGATCGACACGCCGAGATCGCTCGCTGCTTCCCGCCGCACCCGCACCGCAATCGTCGGCCGGACGTTTTCGATCGAGGATTCCACCTCGGTGGCGCCAGGAATGGCGGCAAGCGCGCTGGTGATCTGGTCGGAAATCCGGCGCAGTTCCGCATCGCCGTCGCCGAGGATCGACAGTTGCAGCGGTTTCGACGCTCCGCCCATGCCGGACGACTGGCCGATCGAGATCTCCAGACCGGCCACGCGCGAAAGCCGCTGGCGGATCGGTTCTATGCTCTGCGCCGTGGTCACTGATCGGTCGGCACTCGGGACGAGCTGAACCGCGACATTGGCCTGATTGAAGCCGCGCGCGCCACCCGAATTGATGGTCGAATAGGTCGCTCCGACATAGGGAAATTCGCGCAACGCCTTTTCGACCTGCGTAACCTTTGCGGCCATATAGTCGAGCGAGGAACCCTGGGCAGCTTCCAGCGACACGCTGACTTCGCCCTGATCGGCCGGTGGCAGGAATTCGGCACCAATACGGGGCACCAGCAGCAGGCTTCCGACGAACATGGCGGCCACGATCGCAATCGTCGTCTTGCGATGGTCAAAGGTCCAGTGGATCAGGGAGCGATAACGCCCCGCCAGCCCTTCGAACCAGTGGTCGAACCGTTCCACGGCGCGGCCAACGAAACCCCGCTTGGCGCCCTTCTGGCTCTGCGGATCATACCAGACGCTCGACAGCATCGGGTCGAGCGTAAAGGATACGAAAAGGGAGATCATCACGGCCGCAGCCACCGTGACGCCGAATTGCAGGAAGAAACGCCCGATCAGGCCGCCCATGAAGGCGACCGGCAGGAATACGGCGATGATGCACAGGGTGGTCGCAAGGACGGCCAGCCCGATCTCGTTCGTGCCGTCGAGCGCGGCCTTTACATGGTCCTTGCCCATCTGCAGATGGCGGGTGATGTTTTCGCGCACGACAATGGCGTCGTCGATGAGAATGCCGATCGACAGAGACAGCGCCATCAGCGTCATCGTGTTCAGCGTGAAGCCGAGCGCGTAGATGACGGCAAAGGTACCGATGACCGAGATCGGCAGCGTCAGGCCGGTAATCACCGTGGATCGCCAGGAGTTCAGGAACAGGAACACGATCAATACGGTCAGCACACCGCCTTCGATCAACGTGCGCTGCACTTCCGAGACCTGCGCGGCGATTGCCCGGGAATTGTCACGGGTGATGGTGAGCGCAACATTTTCCTTGGCAAGCTCGCTGTTGAGCGCGACGATTTCCTTGCGCAGCGCCGCGGCCACCTCGACGGTGTTGGCGCCTTGAACCTTGACGATGTCGAGCCCCAGCGAGGGGACGCCCTGGTAGGTGGCGCGGCTCGTGACTTCGGCGCCGGTATCTAGAATGGTGGCAACATCGGACAGGTAGACGGGGTAGCCTCCACTTTGAGTGACGATGATGCTGTTGAAGCCGGCTATGTCGGGAATGCGGCCTTCCACGGTGACAATGCGCTGGTTGATGCCGGAAATGAGGGTGCCGGCGGCCCGGTCCTGGTTTTCGCGGCGAATGGCGTCCATCACGGTCGAGACGCCGACACCGTAGGCCTCCAGCCGGTCCGGATCGACCACGACCAGAACCTGACGCTCGCTGCCGCCCACCAGTGAAATCTGGCCGACGCCACCAACGACGCTGAGCCTATTGGTGATGACGCGGTCCGCAAGCGTCGTGATTTCCGACAGCGTGCGGGTGGGGGAGGAGGCCGCGATCGACAGGATTGGCTGGTCGTCGGGGTTGAAGCGGGTCACTTGCGGCGTATCGACTTCGTCCGGGAAGGATGCTTCCAGACGCGCCACGCGGTCGCGCACTTCCTGTGCCGCCACCTGGCTGTCGACGTCCAGTTCGAACTGCACGACGACGATCGAGCGGCCCTCGTAGGATTCCGAGGTGATCGTATCGATGCCACCGATCGTATTGAGAGAGGATTCGATCGGGCGCGAGACTTCGCTTTCTACCGAGGCGGGCGAGGCGCCGGTATAGGTCGTTGCCACCACGACGATGGGAAGATCGGTTTCGGGGAACTGGTCGACGCCCAGACGGCTGTAGGAAAACAGGCCGACGACGAGGATCGTCACCATCATCATGGTGGCAAAGACCGGGTGGCCGACGCTGATGCGGGTCAGAAACATCTTACAGCTCCTCGACGCTGACGGCGGTGCCGGCAACGAGATCCGGAAGCGGCGCGGTGACGATCGTTTGGCCTTCGTCTATGCCGGAAACCTCAACGAGGTTGCGATCCGTCCAGCTCGTGCCGAGATCGACAGGTTGCCGGCGCAGGGTGTTGCCGTCAACCTTGAGGACGTACGTGCCGTCTGCGTCGTGTCGGATCGACGCGGTCGGCAGGGCGATGACGTCCTTCTGGTCGTCGACCTTCAGAATGCCGGTGGTGAACATGCCGCCGCGCAGCAGACCCTCGCCATTGTCGATGGCCAGGAAAACGCGTACCGCGCGCGAGCCGGCGACTGCTGTCGGCGAGATGCGGGTGACCTTGCCGGCAAAGGTGCGACCGGCAAAACCCTCGACGGAAAGCTCGACCGGCTGGTCGAGACGCACCAGCGGAATGCGGCTCGTCGGCACGCCGGCATCCACTTCCATGCGGCTGAGATCGACGATCGTCATCAGTTCGGTATTGAGCGCGACCGTCTGGCCCTGCTCGACCGGACGGGCGGACACGACGCCGTCGAATTCCGCCCGCAACTCGCCATAGGCAAGCGAGCGCTCGGAATCGGCCAGTTCGGCCTGTTTGGAACGCAGCTGCGCCTGCAGGTTCAAAAGGTTTGCGCGGGCTTCCAGCCGGGTTGCGTCCGATGCGGCGCCGCGTTCGCCAAGGGCGGTGTTGCGCTCGAGCACGGATTGGGCCAGTTCGACCTGGGCATTGAGTGCGTCGATTTCGGCCTTGCGGGCCGTGACGGCGGAAGCGAGCGCCTCGGTATCGAAGCGCACGAGAAGGTCACCGGCTTTCACGACGTCGCCGATCCGCACCGGCAACTCGATGATGGTGGACGACACACGCGAAGTCAGGGTCGAGCGGCGGATCGGCGTCAGCGAACCGGCAATGCGCACTTCCGTGGCGATATCCTGCCGAACCGTCTTGCCGATATCGACCGGGGCGAGCTGCAACGGGCCGTCGGATCGTGTCTGGGCGTCGGCTTGGGCTGCCGTCATCAACAGGGTCAGGCAGACGAAGGCGGCCGCGGATTTGCGAGGGCTCGATACGGGGCGGAATGTCATGGTGTCGGTCCTTGTGCGGGCAGCGGCCGGTCTGCCCTGCCGAATACATTGGGGGTGATCGGATCGCAGATCGGTAACGTGCTGGCCTGCCGGATGGCCTTTGCCAGATGCTGCACGATCTCCTGGGTTGTAAACTGCTGTTTGTGTTCGATGGCTGCGATGCTGATCGTCTCGTCGATCATCCGCATTGCGGCCGCGATGGTTGCGGCGCATAAACGCACATCGAAATCCCGCACCGAACGATCGAGACGATCGGCGATGATGGAGACGAGATCCTGCTCCATGGCGTAGGCGGCCACAAGCCAGACGCCACGTAAGGCAGGTTCCTTCGCCATGAGCGCCAGCAGCTGAACGGCCAGAACGCCGTCGGCGATGTCCTGCGGCGACGCGTCCTCCAGTTTGCAGCATTCATCTAGATGGTCCTCGATCGAAACATGACGCGGCCACCGCCGCAGCTTGGCGTGAAAGCGCAGGGTGGTGGCAAGAAAAAGCGGCTCGACACAGCTTTCCTTGGAGCCGAAATAGCGCCAGATGGTGCGTTCGGAAAGGCCGGACGCGGCGGCAATATGGGCACCGCTTGTCGCTGCAAGACCGTTCCGGATGAAAAGGTCGGCGGCATGGCGCGCCACATCCAGCCGGGCATCCCTTCGTTTGACAGGCAAAACGTTGTCCTCGCGCCAAATGCAGTCAGTGATACTGCTATTGTCACTTAATGACAATTTTGAGGCTGAGACCGTGGAGATGCGCACTCGATCCGACGCGACGACGCAAGGCCGATTGAAGGCATCTTGTTTTCCACCAGCCCTCTATCAGGTATGACCTCTGGGTCATGGGTTGGGGAGGCGTCATGCATAAAGTCCTGGAGGAACTCGAACGGCGCCGCGCGGCCGCGCGGCTCGGCGGCGGTGAAAGGCGGATCGCCGCGCAACATGGCAAGGGCAAGCTGACGGCCCGCGAGCGCCTCGACGTGCTGCTCGACGAGGGGTCGTTCGAAGAGTTCGACATGTATGTCACCCATCGCTGCACCGATTTCGGCATGGAGAACCAGAAGATTGCCGGCGATGGCGTCGTCACCGGCTGGGGGACCATCAACGGTCGCCAGGTCTACGTCTTTTCCCAGGATTTTACCGTTCTCGGCGGGTCGCTTTCGGAAACGCATGCGCAAAAGATCTGCAAGGTCATGGATATGGCCGTCAGGGTCGGCGCGCCGGTGATCGGACTCAACGACAGTGGCGGCGCCCGCATCCAGGAGGGCGTGGCCTCGCTTGGCGGCTATGCGGAAGTGTTCCGACGCAATGCCGAATTGTCGGGCGTTGTCCCGCAGATATCGGTCATCATGGGCCCCTGCGCCGGCGGCGCGGTCTATTCGCCGGCTATGACCGATTTCATCTTCATGGTGCGCGACACATCCTACATGTTCGTCACCGGTCCGGATGTCGTGAAGACCGTCACCAACGAGATCGTGTCGGCGGAGGATCTCGGGGGCGCCCGCACCCATACTCAAAAATCCTCGGTTGCCGATGCCGCTTTCGAAAACGACATCGAGGCGCTGGAGGCCGTGCGGCAGCTGTTCGATTTCCTGCCGGCCAACAATCGCGGCGGCGTGCCGGTGCGCCCGTTCCACGACGATGTCGACCGGGTGGAGATGCGGCTCGACACGCTGATCCCCGACAGTGCCAGCAAGCCCTACGACATGAAGGAACTGATTGTTGCCCTGGCCGACGAGGGCGATTTTTTCGAAATCCAGGACGCGTTTGCGAAAAACATCATTACCGGCTTTATCCGGCTGGAGGGCCGAACCGTCGGCGTGGTTGCCAACCAGCCCATGGTGCTGGCGGGATGCCTCGATATCGATTCGTCGCGCAAGGCGGCGCGTTTCGTGCGCTTCTGCGATGCTTTTTCGATACCACTCGTGACGCTAGTGGACGTGCCGGGTTTTCTGCCGGGCACGGCACAGGAACAGGGCGGCGTCATCAAGCACGGTGCAAAGCTGCTTTTTGCCTATGCGCAGGCCACCGTGCCGATGGTGACGCTGATCACCCGCAAGGCTTATGGCGGCGCCTATGACGTGATGGCTTCCAAACATCTGGGCGCGGATATCAACTATGCCTGGCCGACGGCGGAGATCGCCGTGATGGGTGCGAAAGGTGCTGCGGAAATTCTCTTTCGGTCCGAGCTTGACGATCCCGAACGCATCGCGCTTCGCACCCGCGATTATGAGGAGCGGTTCGCAACGCCGTTCGCAGCGGCCGAGCGTGGCTTCATTGATGATGTGATCATGCCGCATTCCACGCGCCGCCGCATCTGCCGGGCGTTCGCTTCCCTGCGCAACAAGCAGGTGACGACGCATTGGAAGAAGCACGACACGATACCGCTATAGGGACGCCGCTGTAAGGACGCCATTGTGACGAGGTCGGGCATGTTCGGAAAAATTCTCATCGCCAACCGTGGGGAAATCGCCTGCCGGGTAATTGCGACAGCAAGGAAAATGGGGATCGAGACGGTTGCCGTCCATTCGGACGCAGATGTCGGCGCACGACATGTCGCCATGGCAGACGAGGCGGTGCATATCGGTGGGGCTGCCTCCAGCCAATCCTATCTCGTCATCGATCGCATTATCGAGGCGGTGCGCAAGACCGGCGCCGATGCCGTCCATCCGGGCTATGGTTTCCTCTCGGAAAATCCCCGTTTCGCAGCGGCGCTGGAAAAGGAGGGCATTGTCTTCATCGGGCCGCCGGTTGCGGCAATCGAGGCAATGGGCGACAAGATCACCTCCAAGAAGATTGCTGCCGATGCCGGGGTTTCGACCGTCCCCGGCCATATGGGCCTGATCGCGGATGCGAAGGAGGCGGTGAAGATCGCATCCCTCATAGGCTATCCGGTGATGATCAAGGCGTCGGCCGGCGGCGGCGGCAAGGGCATGCGTATCGCCTGGAATGATGAAGAGGCTCGCGAGGGTTTCCAGTCTTCGAAAAACGAAGCCAAATCCTCCTTCGGCGATGACCGCATCTTCATCGAAAAATTCATCACCCAGCCGCGTCATATCGAAATCCAGGTTCTGGGGGATCAGCATGGAGCCATGCTTTATCTGGGTGAGCGCGAATGTTCGATCCAGCGTCGCAATCAGAAAGTCATCGAAGAAGCGCCGTCGCCCTTTATCGATCCGGCAACGCGAAAGGCCATGGGCGAGCAGTCGGTCGCCCTGGCAAAAGCCGTCGGATATCATTCGGCCGGCACCGTCGAATTCATCGTGGATGCCGATCGCAATTTCTATTTCCTGGAGATGAACACCCGGCTGCAGGTGGAACATCCCGTCACGGAACTGGTGACCGGCATCGATCTCGTCGAACAGATGATCCGCATCGCGGCCGGCGAGAGGCTTTCCTTTTCCCAGGACGCGGTCCGGCTGGACGGCTGGGCGATTGAAAGTCGGCTGTATGCCGAGGATCCCTTGCGCAACTTCCTGCCATCGACGGGCCGCCTGACCCGCTACAGGCCGCCGGGCGAAGGCAGGCAGCCGGATGGCACGATCCTGCGCAACGATACCGGTGTGGCCGAAGGCGACGAGATATCGATGTTCTACGATCCCATGATTGCCAAGCTGTGCAGCTGGGGGCCCGGCGAAGGGGCGGTCGCTCGCCTTGCAGCCGTGGATGCCATGGCCGGAGCGCTCGATCGGTTCGAACTGGAGGGCATCGGCCACAACCTGCCATTCCTGTCGGCGGTGATGCAGCAGGAGCGTTTTCGGTCCGGTAATTTGACGACCGCCTATATTGCCGAAGAGTTTCCGGCAGGATTTGAAGGTGTGTTGCCGGATGTCGCCTTGTCCAGAAAGCTAGCGGCCATCGCGGCCGTCGCCCATGAAACGATCCGCTCACGCGCCGCAAAAATTTCCGGCGCCCTCACCGGTGCGCATGCGACTGGCGCAAGGGCATGGGTCGTCACGTGGCCGGGGCAGGAAATAGCCCTTCGCATGGAAGGAGCCGTGGCGGTGTTTGACGATGGCACCACGATCTCCGTCGAATCCAACTGGCGGCCGGGAGACAGCCTTGCGGAATATGCCGTGGACGGCGAGATTTTGCAGGTGAAGACAAACCTTTCCGGTGCTGCCATCCGGCTGCGGTGTCGCGGTGTCGATGTCACGGCCCGTGTTCGTTCGACGCGCGTCGCCGCCTTGGCGCGGCTGATGCCGGTCAAGAGCCCGCCGGATACGTCGAAAATGCTTTTATGTCCCATGCCCGGGGTGCTTACATCGATCACCGTCGCGGTCGGCGATAGGGTAGAGGCCGGACAGCCGCTGGCCTCGGTCGAGGCGATGAAAATGGAAAACGTGCTCAAGGCCGAACGCAGCGGCGTGGTCAAACAGGTCGCCGTCTCTATCGGCCAGAGCCTTGCCGCCGACGACCTGATCCTCGAATTCGAATAGTCCGCAGGGATTGCTGAAATTCCTGCATGTTCAGCGATGCTTGCCAAGCGCCGGGCAGTCTTTGGCCGCAAACAGTTCCAAAGTCAGGACCGTCGCCCTTTTAGATCGTGCCGAACAGTAGGGAGCGGTGCAGGCCGGCACCGGCGAGGTTGCCGTCGCCGACAGTCAGCGCCACCGAGGCCATCGGCCGCGCGGCATCCCCGCAGGCGAAGACGCCGGGCATGCTGGTCTCCTTCATCGCATCTGTCTTGATCACCGCACCCAGCGGGCCATCCTCGAATTGCAGGCCGAGCTGACCGGCGAGCGGACTTGCCATCTCGAAGCGGGAGAGGGCAAAAAGTCCGGCAAAGGACAGCTGTCGGCCGTCGCCAAGCATAATATCGGCATGGCCGGTGATCGCCGTGATCGGACTGCGCTCGACGGTCACGTTTCGCGCGATGAGACTCCTGGTCTGGTCGGCATCCGGTTCGAAAGCTTCGTTGAGCAAAAGCGTGGTTGGTCCCCAGTCGGGCAGCATCAGCGCATGGTGCATGGAGAGTTCGGAGCCGGCGATCACGCCGATGGGGCCCTGATCGAGCTCGTATCCATGGCAATAGGGGCAGTGAAACACCGCCTTGCCCCAACGCTCTTCAAGCCCGACGATCGCCGGCAGGATGTCCCGCACGCCGGTGGCCAGAAGCAGGCGGCGCGATTGATGGCGCTTGCCGGCGGCGGTGACGGCAAAGCCATCTTCCGTACGCTCCGCCGTTTCGGCACGGGCGGAAAGCCAGTCGACGGTGCCATATTCCATGACCTGCGCGCGCGCCTCCGCGGCAATGATGGCCGGATCCACCCCGTCCTGGGTCAGAAACCCGTGCGATGTGGCGGCAAACCGATTGCGGCGCCGGCCTTCATCGATGATCAGAACCCGACGGCGTGCGCGGCCCAGCTGCAACGCTGCAGAAAGACCGGCATAGCTGCCGCCGACGATGATGACGTCGTGAACGATTTCAGTCATGGCGAATTCCTTTCATGTCTCGAAACAACTTAAGTTGCGTGAAAAGCCGGAGTCAAGCTTCATGAAACTTTTGATGTGACGAAAGCGCCGATTGTGTTATCTCGACGGCGGACGCTCGGGCACGGCATTACGACGGAGGTGACAGAATATGCGCCAGGACAGCCGGCTATCGCGGATGCTGCATGTGCTCATTCACATGGGGCATCATGACGGCGCGTTGACGTCGGAGGCGATCGCGAAAATGCTGGATACCAATCCCGTCGTCGTTCGCCGCACCCTGGCCGGCCTGCGCGAAAAGAACTATGTGACCTCGGAAAAGGGCCACGGCGGGGGATGGACGCTGACGCGGCCGCTTGCGGAACTGACTCTGCTCGACATTTACCGGGCAGTGGGAGAACCATCCGTCTTCGCCGTCGGCCCTGCCTATGACATGCCGGGCTGCGTCATCGAACAGGCGGTCAATGCCACGTTGCGGGACGTGTTCGCCGAGGCGGAACAGCTGCTTCTGCGGCGTTTCGAAGGCGTAACGCTTGCCGATATCGCGCGGGATTTCGCGCCCCCGGCTGCCGCCGATACCGTGAAGGCGCAAACCGGGCGCTCCTGAGCATTCCGCCACGTCACGACCGATCACCAGTTTCGCGCCAGTTGCGGTCGCTAGCCTGTCGGTGACGTCATCTGCCGGAAGCAGTCTGCCATGTTCCTGCCCCCTGTCTCTCTTCGCCGTAGTTTTGCGCTGGCAACGCTGCTTTGCGCCACCACCAGTCTCTCCGGCTGCCTGTTCGTGACCGATACGACGCGAATGGATCCGGCGGTCTTCGTTCAGGAAACCGCGCCAGTTTTCGGTGTGCCGGCCTATGTCGATCCGCCGAGCAACAATCCGCCGCCCATGCCCGGCGCGATCCCGCAAAAGCGTCAGCTTTACCCGACCGATTTCCACCAGACCTATGGCCTGCCGGTATCAAACCCGGTGCACCGCACGATGTACGAAATCATGCGTGACGAGGGTCATACGCTTCCAGCCATTCCCACGTCCCGCGTCGATCCGCGTTTTCTGCGCCAGGAAGTGGCGTACAAAACGACGGAGGCACCCGGTACGATCGTTGTCGATACCCGCGCGCATTTCCTCTATCTTGTGCAGGAAAATGGCAAGGCGATGCGGTACGGTGTCGGCCTCGGCAAGGCCGGCTATGGCTGGACCGGCCGCGGCATCGTTCAATGGAAGGCGAAATGGCCGCGCTGGACGCCGCCCGATGACATGGTTGCCCGCCAGCCGGAATTGCGCCAGTTTGCGGCGTCAGAAGGCGGCGCTACGCCCGGTCTCAACAATCCGCTCGGCGCCCGCGCCATGTATATCTACCGCGACGGCAAGGATACCTTGTACCGGATCCACGGCACGCCGGATTGGCAATCGGTCGGTAAGGCAACGTCTTCCGGCTGCGTCCGCATGTTCAATCAGGATGTCATCGATCTCTATAATCGCGTGCCTCCCAAGACGACGATCGTGGTGATCTGATCACGGTTGGCGTTTTTATGGCCGCGGTCCGGGGGTGATCGCATGCCTTTTCGTGGCTGGACGACAACGCACGGCCTATGTTCGTATAACGACAGCTGACGTAGCGGCCGGCGATGGAACAAATGTTGTCCATCCTCGTTTACGCCCGCCACGCCTGCTGCCTTCTTAAGGCCGCGCCTGCGGCCAGATGCCCTGTAACGAAGTCGAAACGACCCCCATGACAGACACGATGATTTCACGCCGAAACCTGCTCAGCCTGATGGCTGTCGGGACGGCTTCCACTCTGGCCGGTTGCGCCTCTTCCGGTCCCGTCACGCGCGGCTACACCATTACCTACCGCGACAATGCCACACAGATTGTCGATCCCTCGCTCGGCGGCAATAGCGAACTGGACGTGATGTATGGCCAGATTGCTGATGGCGGTTTTGTCATCCCGGCAGTGCCCTACCAGAAAATCCCGCCGCGGTTTTATCGCCAGCGCGTGTCGAACACGACAGGCGAGCCTGCCGGCACGGTGGTGGTCGATACGCAGTCGCGTTTCCTCTACCTCACCGAACCGGGCGGCACGGCGATGCGCTATGGCGTCGGCATCGGTCGCGACGGTTTTGCCTGGCAGGGCGAGGGCGTCATCCAGTGGCGGCAGCGCTGGCCGAAATGGACGCCGCCGGACGAGATGATCGCCCGCCAGCCGGAACTGGTCTCCTATTCCGCCAAGAATGGCGGCATGCCGCCGGGCCTGAAGAACCCGCTGGGCGCACGCGCGCTCTATATTTTCAGGAACGGCCAGGACACGCTTTACCGTCTGCATGGATCGCCGGAATGGAATTCCATCGGCCGGGCGGTGTCGTCCGGTTGCGTGCGGTTGATGAACCAGGATATCATTGACCTTTATGACCGCGTGCCGGAAAAGGCTCGCGTCGTGGTCTGGCAGTAAGGCCACCGGGCTGGGGGAACGTGGCTTTTCCCGGCCCTCTCCATTTTGAGGGCGGCAATCAGTGCCCTTAACGCCGGCGGCTATTGTCGCCGGCTTGGATGGTAGGGATGAAAGCCCGGGCAGGCCGGGCACCAGTCCGTCCGCACCTGCACCAACGTCCCGGCTGCGATCTCCTCGGCGACATCTTGCTCCATGATATAACCCAGGCCGGCACCGGCGCGAACGGCAGCCGCTGGCAGATCGCTGTCATTGGCTACCAGCGGTCCGTTGGCATGGATGTTGATCACCTTCCGTCCTTTTCGAACTTCCATGGTAGAAGCACGCCTGATGTGGTCAGCCGGTGGCCGATACAGGCATGCCCATCAGGATCTTAAGGTGTTTTCGGCGGCGCAAACCGCCTGAAACAGTCCGTCCGTCGTGCCGACCACCGCCGTATCGTTGCAGCGGCTGCAGATAAAGCCCCTCAGTTCGTTCACTCCGCCTGCCAGAGCCGAAGAGGCAGTTGCCGCAACGGCTCATCGAGTGAACCAGATTGTGGCGCTTAAGGAACGCGGCCCAGTCCATGCTCGTACGAGACTTGCTCCTCGAGAACGGCTTATCCTACTTTCCTTCGCCCTCTTGGACGTCCCGCAGCTGCTAACTGCCGAGTTTTTCTGGTAATGCCCCAAGGGCTGCCCCCAGTGCCGCCTTGCCGGCGTCAGGCATCATCGACAGGCCCACAGTGATAGCCTCCTGCCACGCCGGACCTCTTTCCCAGGCCTCCGTGTAAGCGTCAGCCAGATCGTCCGACCGTCGAGTCTGCTGTAAAGCCTCACATAGGAGCGCAGCTTGCTGCAAATCCTTGTCCTGCTTGCCACGACCCGTGATGTCATCCGTCCGCCGCCTTGAAGCGACGATGAGCTTGTGAACGGCATACCGTTCAGGAGACGGCACAAGCACGCTTACACCCGACCTGTGGAGCAAGACCGTTCGGATCGGGTCGCGGATCAGGAAATCCAGAAAGCGCAGGTTCTCTGCCGATGCGCCACCAAGCGCAGGCATTGGCGAAGGCGTGCCTGTAAAGTCGTCGCTCCCGCGGTTGCCCGTCAGAAACTCCACACGGTAGCCCGCAGCGTTGGCGAAAGCCGTTACCCTTGCTCTGTCAGCCTGGTGCGGAACTGCGCGGAATGTTGCGTCGATCGTCTGCAGCAGATCCAGAACAGGCGGCAGGCTGTCGCCCACTTCAGCGGAAATCGCGAAGTCTTGCGCAAAATCGGCATCGCCCGTCTGGATGGCGATGTTCGGCAGACGAACACCAAGGATGCCAGCATAACACCCGAAAGCCACCTTTCCGATCAGAACGGCGCGCAATCGGAACAACCCGCCCTTCGCCAGAGTTTCGACCACGTCGCCGGCAAACCGGTCAGGGCCGCCATCCCGCCTGACCGGAGAAGCGTGCTTACGAGGCGACGGCGATCCCTTGCATGTTCCTTGATATCGCGAAACCGCCCGACACGCGCCGTGATTTCGGGGTCGGCCTGCGGGCCGACATATCGCCTCTTGTCGCCCCCGGGTGTCGGAAAGTCGAAGTACCAATAATCCTTGCCTTTGACAGGCACGGTAACAAACCGGCCTTCGATCGGATAATCGGCCTCGAATTGGGCATCCAACGACCGTTGAGCGAGTTCGGAGAACATCGTTCGATAGGCAATGTCGATTTCCCGCATCGAACCAATCCGCAGTTATAATGAAATTTCAAAAACATTGTAACGATGCCTTTCTACCGTCAACATTGCCGGGTCAGGCCAAGACGCTCCTTATAACGCTGTCATGGCGATCAGCCGGCCCCGCCTATGCTTGTCTCGCTCCTGTAGCTTAAGCGGTTTTCCTCCCGCTCGACATATTGATCACCGCGTCCTTGTGCGCCCGGGATCCCGAGAACATTCCTCCCATGTGCAGAAATCTATGGGGGTAGAGGCATCGGTTCCGTTACTCTGTGGTCCGTATCTTTGAAGGCCTCAGACGCAACGGCGCTGCCGCTGCTCAATCCCTATTTCATCCCAACATGCCGACCGAACGGGTATTCGGCGGCCAGACGGTGAAAGCCTGGCTGCCGCGCTGATTTCTGGCCAATGCCTACCGGGCAAACCGGCGCGCGGCGGCCACGCAGCCGATGACGCCGACCGTGGCGACCAGCATCAGCGGCGTCACGGTTTCGCCAAGCAGGGTCGCTGCAAGTGCCAGGCCCAGAAACGGCTGCAGCAATTGCAACTGGCCGACCGAAGCGGTACCGCCCTGCGCCAGTCCGCGATACCAGAAGACGAAACCGATCAGCATGCTGAACAGCGAAACATAGAGAAGACCGCCCCAGGCCGCTGCCGTGACCTCGGCGAGATTGTGCGGCCACACCAAGGTCATGCATGCGGCCATGACTGGTAGCGACAGGGTGAGGGCCCAGCAGATCACCTGCCAGCCACCCAGCCGTCTGGAAAGTCTTGCCCCTTCGGCATAGCCAAGCCCGCAGGCAATCACGGCCGCCAGCATCAGTCCATCGCCAAGCGGCGAAGCGGCCAGGTCCTGCGCTACCGCAAAGCCGGCGACCAGAAGGCTGCCGAGTGCCGAAAAAACCCAGAATACCGGTCTTGGCCGCTCGCCGCCGCGCATCACGCCGAAGATGGCTGTTGCCAGCGGCAGAAGGCCGATGAAGACAATCGAGTGCGCCGAGGTGACGTGCTGGAGCGCGATTGCCGTCAGAAGCGGAAAGCCGACAACCACGCCAAGCGCGATGACGGTCAGCGACGCGATGTCCGCAGCGGTCGGCCGCTTCTGCCTGAATGCGAGCAGCAGCGCCAGGCTCAGCATGCCGGCGATGGTGCCGCGCGCAAAAGTCAGGAAAAACGGATCAAAACCGGTGACCGCCAATCGCGTCGCCGGCAGCGAGCCGCTGAATATGGCCACGCCGATCATGCCGTTAACGAGACCGGCAATGCGATTGTCGAGCCGATGTTGGAGGGTGGGGCTTGCCGGGTGGGTCATCGGTTCTTCCTCGTTCTTGTCGATGGTCGCGTTCAAACCCGTCGCAAGGGCGGGCTGCCAATGCTCCCTCCTACGCCAGTCGCCCTTGCCGCCGCCATCAACAATAGAATACAGTTTATAAGAACTGTTATGGTTTTGTGTTCAGTACAGATGGGTCTGGATCACCGCATGCAACTCGAGGAATCGCGTACCGACGGCGCCCGGTCCCAAAAGAGCGTCACACGTGTCGGCATGGTCATGGAGACGATCCGAGGCCGCATCGCAGCCCGCAGCCTGACCCCGGGCGCGAAGCTGCCCTCGGTACGCGCGCTTGCCGCGAGCCTGCACGTCTCGACCTCGACCGTGGTGGAAGCCTATGAGCGCCTCGTGGCCGAAGGTGCGATCTCGTCGCGCCCCGGCTCGGGCTTTTATGTCGCTGGTCAGGCGGCGCCGTTTTCGCCAGCGCAGGTCGGACCTCGGCTCGACCGTGCCATCGATCCGTTCTGGGTTTCCCGCCAGTCGCTGGATGTCGCGGCCGACGACCTAAAGCCCGGTTGCGGCTGGCTGCCGCCGTCATGGCTGCCGCAGGATGGTCTTCGCAAAGCCCTGCGCGGCCTGTCGCGCGCGGACGCATCCGTACTGGCGGATTACGGATCGCCGCTGGGGCTGGTCGCCCTGCGGCAGTTGATCGCCCGGCGGCTCTGCGATCACACGGTCGACGTTTCGCCGGACCGGATCATGCTGACGGATTCCGGCACGCAGGCGATCGACCTTGTTTGCCGACTGCTGCTTGCGCCGGGCGATACGGTTCTGGTCGATGATCCGTGCTATTTCAACTTTCACGCCCTCTTGCGGGCGCATCGCGTCAAAATCCTCGGTGCGCCCTATGGCGCAGGCGGGCCGGATGTGGACGCGTTTGCGCAAATTCTTGCAGCGCATCGGCCAAAACTCTACATCACAAATTCGGGAATTCATAATCCGACGGGTGCCATCCTGTCGCCAGTTGTCGCCCACCGGGTGCTGAAACTCGCCGAACAGTTCGATCTCACCATCGTTGAGGACGATATCTTCGCCGATTTCGAACGGATCGCAGCACCGCGCCTTTCCGCCTTCGATGGACTGGACCGCGTTGTGCAGATCGGAAGCTTCTCCAAGACCCTGTCGGCATCGATACGCTGCGGCTTCATCGCCACCCGGCGCGAATGGCTGGAGGATCTGGTCGACCTGAAGATTGCAACGAGCTTTGCCGGCGCTTCATTGAATGCCGAACTGGTGCACGCGGTGTTGCGCGACGGCGGCTATCGCAAGCATCTGGATACGCTTCGGGCCCGCTTGGCGCGGGCCATGGCGGAGGCGACTTGCGGCCTGAAAGCGATCGGCATCGAACCCTTGCTGCAACCGCAGGCCGGCATGTTTCTCTGGTGCAGGCTTCCCGATGACGAGGATGCGGCCCATGTTGCGCGGCGCGCGCTCGAACAAGGCATGGTTCTTGCGCCGGGCAACGTTTTCAGTGTGTCCCAAACGGCCGGAAACATGATGCGATTCAATGTCTCACAGATGACCGATCCGCGCGTCTTCGCCGGGCTGGAAGCCGCCATGCGGCGTTGACATCGGATGCTGAGATGGGGTGCCGAAAAAGCAAGAAAGGCGCGGTCAGCCCGCGCCTTTCAAGAGATCTCGTCCGTCGGATGAGTCAGACGAACTGGCTAAGTCCAGGTACCGAGGCGACCACTCGGTCCACCACGTCATCGCCTGCATGTTCGCGGGCCACCGCCATGGTTTCGCGCGCCAGGGCGGTGATTTCGCCCATGCCGAGACCCTGGGCCATCAATTGCTGACCGAGCGCCATGACGCCACCGCCGAAACTCGCCATCAACCCGCCCAAGAGACCACCGCCGCCGCTGGCACCTTCGCCATTGAACCGCGCCACCAGTTCCGGCGCGCCGGGAATGGCTTCGATCATCTGCGCCACCGCGGTATCGTCGGCTTCACGTTGCAGGAAACCGAGCATCATGCCGATTGCCTTTTCGGCGACATCGGGAGCGAGACCGACATTGTCGGCAATGCGGGATACGAGTTCGTTCATAAACATCTCCTCGGAATGAACATTGACGTTTACGTTAAGGTCATTCGCTGCGTCGGGCAACGTCAGAATGCCGCGTGCGGGCAAATTTTCAGGATCGCTGCGTCGAGGCGGCGGGAGGTGAGGGCGGAAGGTTGATGGAGGAGCGATATAGCATGGTGTTCGCGTGCGAAGCTTTCCTTTTTCGTCATCGTTCCATCCGTCGGATGACGACATGCTGACCCTATGGGCGCTGCTCGCCGACCACGTCAGCAAGGCCAACTATTTGGAACGTGGTGATGGTCAACGCTTGTATCAATTCGCAATCGGCCGCCCCGGCTGAGACGGATCAAGAAGCGTCACCCACGGTATCCGCCATATAGGCACCGCGCTCGCCCATGGGCTGTTCGGGCCCGGTGGTCGAATCGCGGGTCGTCTGGTGCTCCAGTTCGGCATTGATCTCGGCCCCGACGACGATGATGATCGACGAAATCCAGGTCCACACCATAAAGCCGATCAGGGCACCAAGCGCCCCATAGGTCGCATTGTAGTTGGCGATGTGGGAAAGGTAGAAGGAGACGCCGATCGAGGCCGCCAGCCAGGCCAGGCTCGAAAAGATCGCGCCCCAGGTGAGCCATTGCACGCGCGCGGGCTCGCGACTGGGACCGAAGCGGTAAAGAACGGCGATGCCAGCCGTCACGAAGGCCAGCATGATCGGCCAGCGCAGGAAGCGAATGATCATCTCTGCCCAGCGGTCCAACCACAGGAAAGACAGAACAGCCGGCACCAGCCCCATTCCCGTCAAAACGACAATGGCAACCAGAATGGCGCCGAGCGTGAAGACGAGAGAGATCAGGTTGAGTTTAAAGATATTGCGCTTTTCCTTCTCGCCATAGGCAACATTCATGGCCTCGAACATGGCTTTCATACCGGCATTGGCACTCCACAGGGCCAGCGCCAGACCGCCGAACAGACCGATATTCAACGTTGTGCGTCCCTGTTGGGTCAGGCTGCGCAACTGCTCAAGAAACAGGTCAAGCGCATTGGGCGGCATGATCATGCTCAGGAAGCTGATGCGATCGGCAAGGCTCGTCGGATCGGCGACGAAACCGTAGAGCGACACCATGGCCGTCATCGCGGGAAAAAGTGCCAGAAGAACGTAATAGGTCACGCCGGCTGCCACCAGCAGGACGCGATCGCCTTCGATCGACTGAAAGACACGCCAGAACACATCCTTGAGGCCACGCGCCGGGATATCGGTCGGTGTGTCGGCATCGCGACCACGCCCCTTGTCGGCTGGCCGGGCGGCGAGCGGCATGGCTTCGGTGGGCGTTGCTTCGATCTGCCCGAACGTGTCTGCCGTCATCCCTGCGCCCTCCCGCGTGTCCCGGAGGCGAACGACGGCCTTGTCGTTGCCGAAAGTCCCGGCTCGCCCTATACAAGCATTTCGTCGATAACGCGGAAAACGAGAAGCAGTTGCATGGTGGACGCAGGAAAGCTCTTGATCGGCGGCAGCCGAAAGCCGGACGACAGTTTCAAGCAGGCCGAATATGTCGAGCTGAAATTCGGCAATCGTCACGGCCTGATCACCGGTGCGACCGGCACCGGCAAGACGGTGACGCTGCAGGTGCTGGCGGAAGAGTTTTCCGCGGCCGGCGTGCCAGTCTTCTGCTCCGATATTAAGGGCGATCTTTCCGGCATCGCGGCAATCGGCGAGGCAAAGGATTTCCTGCTGCAGCGGGCCGAACAGATTCAGTATGCCGAGTATGATTTCGCAAAATTCCCGGTCATGTTCTGGGATCTTTACGGCGAAAAGGGCCACCGCGTGCGCGCAACGATCGCGGAAATGGGACCGCTCCTGCTTGCCCGGCTGATGGACGCAACGGAGGCGCAGGAAGGTGTGCTGAACATTGCCTTCAAGATTGCCGACGAGGGCGGCCTGCCGCTTTTGGATCTCAAGGACCTGCAGGCGCTGCTGAACTATATGGGCGAGCACGCGAGCGAGATCTCGGCCCGTTTCGGCTTCGTGTCCAAGGCTTCGGTCGGCTCCCTGCAGCGCGGTCTGCTCGTGCTGGAACAGCAGGGCGCCGTCCACTTTTTCGGCGAGCCGGCGCTGCAGATCACCGACATCATGCGTGTCGCGCCCGATGGCCGCGGGATGATCTCGGTACTTGCCGCCGACCGGCTGATGATGAACCCGCGGCTTTACGCGACCTTTCTGCTCTGGATGCTTTCGGAATTGTTTGAAGAACTGCCGGAAGTGGGCGATCCGGAAAAGCCGCGGCTCGTCTTCTTCTTCGACGAAGCGCATCTGCTTTTTTCGGAAGCGCCGAAAGTGCTGCTGGAACGCGTCGAACAGGTCGTGCGGCTGATCCGTTCCAAGGGGGTCGGCATCTATTTCGTCACCCAGAATCCGCTCGATGTGCCAGAAACGGTGCTCGCGCAGCTTGGCAACCGCGTCCAGCACGCGCTGAGGGCCTATACGCCGCGCGAGCAGAAGGCGGTGAAAACCGCGGCCGACACCTTCCGTGCCAACCCGGAATTTAACACCGAGGAGGTCATCACCCAGCTCGGCACCGGCGAGGCGCTTGTATCTACCCTGCAAGGCAAGGGCGCGCCTTCGATGGTCGAGCGCACGCTCATCCGGCCACCATCGGCCCGGATCGGGCCGCTCAGCGAGCCGGAACGCAGCCAGATCATGAACATGAGCCCCGTTGCCGGGGTCTATGATCGGGATCTCGACCGCGAGTCCGCCTTCGAGATTCTGGCGGCGCGAGCCAGCAAGGCCACCGATGCCGAAGCGGCCAAGCGTGCCGCCGAAGCGGCACCGGCTGAAGAGGAGAGCGCGGCCGGTCGCTGGAGCCTGCCCGGCTTTGGCGACAAGGACGATGACGAGGCGACGGCAAAGCCGGCGGCGCGTCGCCGTTCCGGTTATCAGCGCGAAACGGTGATCGAGGCAGCGATGAAGAGTGCTGCGCGTTCGGTTGCATCCAGCGTTGCCAACCAGATCGGCCGGGCGCTGGTTCGTGGTATTCTGGGGAGCTTGAAGCGATAGGACCTTTCCGGAGCTTAGCGACCGGAAGGATGGCTCTTCGACAGGGAAGGCTCACTACACTAAGTGTATGCTAATACACTTAAATACACGTTCTATTCCCTTTGGAGACGTTGTTTTAACACCTTGCCTCTAGCGATTGTTGTACAACCGCAGGGGAGCAAGCGGCTTGAACCGATCGCGTGTTATACTCGAAGCCACGATCCTCGCCTTTCTCGGCGCTCTCCTCCCGTTGTGTCTGACAATCTATGCTGCCTGGTCATTCTCGTTGAAAGGCGAGGAAACGCGCCTGATGGCGATTGCTTCTCAGGCCGCCACGCGCGCCGAACAGTCTTTTGCGGACGCTGCGGCAACACTCAAAACGCTGGGCGGACGCCGTTACATTTCGTGCACGGATGCACATATAGGCGAAATGCGCCGGCTTGTGCTTAATGCCCGGACGGTGGAGGAGATCGGCTATATCGAGGACGGCGCGCTCAAATGCACGTCTTGGGGCGTCGAGCACAGAACCATCACGGAGATGCCGGCGGATTTTCTCATCGGCAACGACGTCAAGGCCTGGGTGGATGTCGTGCCGCTCGTCACCGGCGGCAATCCGACCAGCCTCGTGCGGGTCGGGCCCTACAACGCCCTCGTCGACCCAGGGCGGCTGGTCGAATTGCTGGCAGACCAGGGTGCTGCCGTGGTCATCAAGGCGCCGAACGGCGCGGTCACGGCAACGTTGAACACGCCCGACACCGACCTTGCCCACAGGCTTGCAGGACAGACATCCAGGGGCGTGCTCGACGGCAACATCTATGCGGTCTACGAAAAGGCCGGCTGGACCGCGATCGCGATCAGTTCCACCAACGGCCTGTTCGGTCTCTTCACGCACGAGCACTGGCTTTTCGTAGCCTTCGGCGGGTTTGCGACACTGGTCATTATCGGCTTGGTCGTCCGCATGTCGCGTAAGCGCCTGTCGCCGCTCGGCGAACTGGCGATTGCCGTCCGCGAGCGCGAATTCGTGGTCCATTACCAGCCGATCGTCGAACTGCGCTCGGGCCTTTGCGTCGGTGCCGAGGCGCTGGTGCGATGGCAGCGACCGGATGGCGTGCTTGTGCGGCCGGACCTTTTCATTCCGCTCGCCGAACAAAGCGGTCTCATCCGGCCGATCACCGATCAGGTCATCGAGAGCGTCGGACGAGAGCTCGGACCACTTCTCAACCAGCACCCGTCGCTGCACGTCGCCATCAATTTCTGCGCGGAGGATTTCAAGACGGGGCGCGTGCTGGAAACCGTTGGCGAACGGCTGGGCGCATGCGGCATCGCGAATGAGCAGATCTGGCTGGAGGCAACGGAGCGCGGCCTGATGGATATCGAAGAGGCCCGCAAAACCATCGGCGAGGCCCGCCGGCGAGGCTATTCCGTTGCCATCGACGATTTCGGCACCGGCTATTCCAGTCTGCAATATCTGCAGAGCCTTCCGCTCGACGCCTTGAAGATCGACAAGTCTTTCGTGGATGCGATCAATCGTCAGACTGCCACCAGCGCGGTGATCGCGCATATTATAGAAATGGCAAAAGCCCTCAACCTCGCGATCATTGCCGAAGGGGTTGAGACACGCGAGCAGGCGGACTACCTCATCGAGCACGGCGTTACCTTTTGCCAGGGCTGGTATTATGCAAAGCCGATGCCCGCCGAGGAGTTTATCACCTATGTTCAGGCCAGCCTGAGACTGCAGGACAGCGGCGTCGTCATGCTCAACCGTGCGATGGCCTGACGACGGTGTCACGCGGCCCCGATGGCCGGGAGGCGGATGGCGCTGGCGATGTCACGCCGTACTGGCGTCCTTGTGATCCAATGTTGAAAGTAAGCGGTGGCGGAAACCTTATTCCCGTCCGTTTCGTCTCCACATGTAGAAACGCGAAATCGCTACGTGCCATGGAGAGACAGATGCTCGTTCTACGCCGAGTGCTCGATCAGTTCTGCGAACAGAACCAGCTATCGCTTGGCGATCCGCTGGCGATTGTCGCGGCTCAGGAATTGCTGCGCTTATGGCAGGCCGGTGACCCGACCGAGGCCGATCTTGCCACCGATCTTGCGCACCTGGTCGGCCAAGGCGAAACGATGCGGCGGGCCGCCCCCGCTATAGCCACAGGATAGGGAACCAATTGCAGCTGCCGACGTTGATAGCATAAGCACTTCGGTCGACAAACAACATCAGTCAACGAAGGCTCCGGCTCCTCGACCGAACTTACGGGGTTTTCACTTCAGCACAATTCATTTGGCCCGCTTCTGGCGGGCCTCTTCTTTTTCCGAGGGCCGGATCCGTCTGATCAGCCCTTGCTGGCAACCCGGTCCGGCGTTAATCTTCCTTCGTGTCTCGTGGAGGAGGAGCCCGATGCACGGTTTCGAGGATGGACGCCCGGCGCAGGCTGGACAGAAGACGGCGCATGCCGATCATGTCTATGCAAGCCTGGTCGGAAACGCCGCCGCAAGTTCGCCCGTGGTCGCATCGTGGCGGCGCTGCATGGTCCTGCACCATCTGGCGCCGGAGGAGACGCGCCTGCCGGAACGCCTGACGGACATTCAGTTTCATCATGCGCGCCAGGCTTCCGGACACCTGATTGCAGAGGCGACCGATGAACTCGATCGCCTGTTTTCGCTGGTCGGTCGTTCCGGTTGCTGTCTGCTTCTGACTGACCGGCATGGGGTGGCGCTGGAGCGTCGGGGGTCGGCCGGCGACGACAACGCCTTTCATGACCTCGGCCTGTGGACCTCCACCATCTGGACGGAGGAGAGCGTCGGCACCAATGGCATCGGCACGGCCTTGGCGGATCGACGCGCGGTCTCGATTTTCCGTGACCAGCACTTCCTGTCCGCCAATACCCGGCTGAGCTGCACCACCGCACCGATCCGCGATCATCTCGGCGAGCTGGCTGCAGCGCTCGATATCTCCACTTGCCGCGAGGATGTCGGCGAGGCGGTGTTGTCGATCCTGGCCCAGACGGTGCGTGATGCTGCCATGCGCATCGAACTCAATCTGTTTCGTGCCGCGTTCCCGGGTTCGCGTTTCGTGGTCGTGCCGGGCGCGGGCCACGGTGCGGCAGCCCTGATCGCCGTCGATCGCAACGATATGGTGATCGGCGCCACGAAAGCGGCCCGCCTGGCCCTGTCGCTGGACGACGCCGCTCTCCGTGCCGGGCTGCCGGCAGCCGATGCGCTGAACGAGGGTAGGGAAGACGCCGACCGCGATCTGGCCGCCGCGGAACGCGCCGCGCTCATGCGGGTGCTGTCGCGCACAAGCGGCAATGTCTCGCAGGCGGCCCGCACACTGGGCATCAGTCGTGCGACGCTGCACCGCAAGATGAAGCGTTTCGGGCTTCGCTGAGCACGGCTTCGCTGACGTGTCGCTGCACGATCCAAGAGTGTCGCAGCGTTGCGACACTGTGCACTGCGATATCATCGTGACCTGCTTTTTCCGATGCTTCTCAGGACGCAGGATGGTCCGCGAGCGCGGCCCTCAGGGGCCGATCGCGATCGTCAGGTGGATATCAGGGAGGATAGATCCATGCTGCATCAGAAAATCGTCGAATCGCCGTTCAAGCTGAAATACGGCAACTATATCGGCGGCGAATGGCGCGAGCCGATCGCCGGCAGATATTTCGACAACATCACGCCGGTTACCGGGGGCAAACTGTGTGAAATTCCACGCTCCGACGAGAAGGATATCAATGCCGCGCTCGACGCCGCCCACGCGGCAAAGGACAAATGGGGTCGCACTGCGCCGGCCGAGCGCTCCAACATCCTTATGAAGATCGCCCAGCGGATGGAGGACAAGCTGGAAGTGCTGGCGCAGGCCGAGACATGGGATAACGGCAAGCCGATCCGCGAAACCATGGCGGCCGACATTCCGCTGGCCATCGATCATTTCCGCTATTTCGCCTCCTGCATTCGTGCCCAAGAAGGTTCGATCGGCGAGATCGACAACGATACCATCGCCTATCATTTTCACGAGCCGCTCGGCGTCGTCGGCCAGATCATCCCGTGGAATTTTCCGATCCTGATGGCAGCCTGGAAGCTGGCGCCAGCGCTTGCCGCCGGAAACTGCGTCGTCATCAAGCCGGCCGAACAGACGCCCGCTTCGCTGCTGGTCTGGGCCGAAATGATCGGCGACCTGCTGCCACCCGGGGTCCTCAATATCGTCAACGGCTTCGGTCTTGAGGCGGGCAAGCCGCTGGCATCAAGCCCGCGTATCGCCAAGATCGCTTTCACCGGCGAAACCACGACAGGCCGGCTGATCATGCAATATGCCAGCCAGAACCTTATTCCGGTAACGCTTGAATTGGGCGGCAAGTCGCCCAACATCTTCTTTGCCGACGTCGCCAGTGAAGACGATGATTTCTTCGACAAGGCGCTGGAAGGTTTTGCAATGTTCGCGCTCAACCAGGGCGAGGTCTGCACATGCCCAAGCCGGGCACTGGTCCATGAATCGATCTATGACCGCTTCATGGAACGCGCCGTCAAGCGTGTCGAGGCCATCGTCCAGGGCAATCCGCTGGATTCGGCAACGATGATCGGCGCGCAGGCCTCCAGCGAGCAGATGGAAAAGATCCTGGCCTATCTCGATATCGGAAGGCAGGAAGGGGCCGAGGTTCTGACCGGCGGCGATCGCAACGATCTGGGCGGGGAGCTTGCGAATGGCTACTATATCAAGCCGACCGTGTTCCGTGGCCATAACAAGATGCGGGTGTTCCAGGAGGAAATTTTCGGGCCTGTCGTTTCCGTCACGACCTTCAAGGATGAAGAGGAAGCGCTCGCCATTGCCAATGACACGCTTTACGGGCTCGGTGCCGGCGTCTGGACCCGTGACGGCACCCGCGCCTATCGGTTCGGGCGGGAAATTCAGGCGGGGCGTGTGTGGACCAATTGCTACCACGCCTATCCGGCGCATGCGGCCTTCGGCGGCTACAAGCAATCGGGCATCGGTCGCGAAACCCACAAGATGATGCTCGACCATTACCAGCAGACCAAAAACATGCTGGTGAGCTACAGCCCGAAAAAGCTCGGCTTCTTCTGACGGCCGAGTTCAAGTCGTCTCGCCAGGGTGCACCTGGGTTTTAAGCGTCTTCAGTGTGCCCCGGCAGGATGATGACATTCCATCGCCGGCTTTCGCGCTCCGCCTTTGATTGGGCAGCAGTAGTAGCGGTTCCCCCCTCGCCGTTTTGGCAGCGAAGGGGCGGGCCACACCAGGCAGGCGGTTTCTTTTCGTCAGTGCGGGTAGGAAAACCTTGCTGTAAGGGAGAGTACGCGGGCAAGCGAGGCACCTGACGCGAGTGGCCTTCGGTTTTGTCTGGAGAGGATAGTCATGGAAACGACGGTCAACGGCGAGCCGCGCGTTATCGCCACGGCGGCGGCGCTCGCCCTTATTGCTGAGATACAGGCTGACCATCCGCAAATCCTGTTCCATCAGTCGGGCGGTTGCTGCGACGGGTCGTCGCCCATGTGTTACCCGACCGACGATTTCATCGTCGGCGATCAGGACGTCAAACTGGGCGAGATCGGCGGCGCGGCGGTCTTCATCAGCGCCAGCCAGTTCGAGGCATGGAAACATACACAACTGATCATAGATGTAGTGCCGGGCAGGGGCGGCATGTTCTCGCTCGACAATGGTCGCGAAAAACGTTTTCTCACCCGCTCGCGCCTGTTCGGCGGCGGAGAGGCGTGCGCGATACCCAGTGCCGGTAGCTGACGGCGACGTATCTGTATGGTGCGTCCGAAGGCTCGGTGGCCGCATGGATAGATCACAACGCCAGATACACTTCAACGCTGGCCGCTGGCATGACGAGGGGCGACCACCCCGCCGACCGCGGCTTTCCGTCTGCTCTTTGGCGTCGATACCGGGCATGCGAAAGGGCGTGGGTGCACAACTGCCGGCTCCGAGCCTGCTTCCAGCTACGAGCTGGGCCGTGCGTTCAGCGCCGGGCGGCCGTCAGGCAGAAAAAGGCGCCTTGCGGATCGAGCGCCTGGACGATCCAGTTGCCGCCGGGCACTTCCATTGGCCCGTTGACGATCCGGCCGCCTGCCGTCGTGATGCGCGCGGATGCAACGTCGATGCCGTCAACGATGAAATAGTAGCGCCAGCAGGACATCGGCACGTTTTGCGGCCGCGTCATCATGCCACCGGCTCTCTGACCGCCATGGGCGAAAACCCGGTATTTCCCCATCGGGCCCATGTCGACAGTCTCGGCCAGGGTCCAGCCGAAAACCCTGCTGTAGAAATCGAAGGCCTCTTCGTCGTCACCGGCGTAGAGTTCGTGCCATCCGACGTTGCCCGCTTCGTCCGGCCGTGCTTCACGCTGCGGATCCTTCGGCGGCAAGGGCGTCATGATGCATAGAACCGCGCCATGCGGATCGGCAACCACCGCGAAGCGCCCGATGCCGGGGATGTCCTCCGGCTGCCGCTGCACGCGGCCACCATGGTCCACATAATCGCGGCAGGTCTGATCGACGTCATCGACGGCAACATAGCCGCTCCAGTTCGGCGGCAGCTTGCCGTCGAGTTCCGGCGGAAAGTTCATCATGCCGCCGATACCGGCGCAATCGTCACCCTCGCCGATCTCGAAAAGGAAATAGGCAGGGAGATCGGGCATTGCCACAGATTTCACGTTCCATCCGATGACGGCGGAATAGAAGGCGCCGGCCGCTTCCAGGTCTGCGGTCATCAGTTCGGTCCAGATAAAGCGCCCATGGTTTTGCGACCTCATTCCGGAACGGTCCTCGGATTGCGTCTCGGGTCCTGTCGTCGAAGCAGTCTGCACGGCCTTCCTCCATCCATCCGTTGAAATTTCAGCACACCGGGCGTGTGGAGCGTCATTCCCTGCGCCGGTACTCGGCCCGCATGAACTGTTTCCAGCTGCTGTCCGGCTGCCTGGCGCTGGAGGTGAAAATCCGGTGACTGTCGCTCAGCAAGGTGATCTGCTCGCGGTAATCGGCGTCACCTTCACCACTCATCGAGGGTCCGGTCGTATAGAGGCTGAGGGTCTTGCCGTCGGGCTCGACCTCGCCGTCGTAAACCCACAGATTGTCCATCATCGACCCGAGCCATGTGCCGACATATCTGCCTTTCGCTGCATCAAAGCCCAGAGTAAGCAAAGTGGTGGCAGGACCTTCACCGCCCGGCATGTCGCCCTTGCCCTCGGCAATCACCCAGATGCCGGAAAGCGAACGGACGGTTTCGACCCAGGGTGTTTCGGCGTCCATGTCCGAGGTGACATCCCAGATACCGACCAGCTTTTCAAGAAACGCGTGTTCGCGCGTCGGTTTGGCCATGACCATTGTCATGTCTCTTCTCCCTCTTCTGGTTTTTCAGTCACCTCAACGGCAGCAGGATGGTGCCGCCGTGTCCGCCTTGCCTTCATATTCGTCGTGACGCTTGAGAAAACTCATCGTCGAGGTTTCGTTGCGCCCAAGCGGCGCACGGTCGAGCAGCATCAGCGTGCCGCAGACCTCCTCGCCACCGCGCCCATAGGTAGAATAGGTGTGAAAGATTTCGCCGGTCGGATTGAGATAGAAGGAGGACATACCATGCTCCTCGTTGGCGATCTGATCGGTCTCCACTTGCCGGTAATTGTAGTGAACGCTTCCGGATGCTCGTTCTTGATCCGAAAACGACACGCCGTAATCGTAATTGAAAGCGCTGCCGAAGGACGATACCCATGGAAAACTCCAGCCCATGCGCTGCCGATAGGTCTCGATTTTCGACAGCGGCGCGCGCGACACCGCCACCCAGGTAACATCGTGATTGTTGAGATGGGGCAGCGCGCCTTCGATATGATCGCAGAAAAACGAGCAACCGATACAGCCCTCGTCCCAATCGGGACCGAACATGAAGTGGTAGACCAGGAGCTGGCTGCGGCCATCGAAAAGGCCACGCAGGTCTTGGCGTCCGCTACGGGTGTCGAAGCGGTATTCCGCCTCTACCTTGATCCAGGGCAAGGCTTGGCGAGCGGCACGGACCGTGTCGCGCAGCCTGGTTTCCTGCTTTTCCAGCTCCAACAGTCTCAGACGGGCCTCGCGCCACGCCTCCCGGTCCACGACGGGATTGTCGACGACGGCCTTTGCAGTTCCGCTTGCGTCCATCTCGGCCTCCTCCTCCTTGACAGATTGGGTTGATATCAACATAAATGCTGCATGCTGTCAAATATCGATTCAGTTCCGTTCTCAACCACGCTGCATGTGCGTGATACCTGTCTGTGTCTCCACGTCCAAAGAGCGGCGCGGGCGCTGGCGCGCCGCTTCGATCTTGCCATGCAGCCGATCGGCCTGAACAACGGCCAGTTTTCGTTGATGATGGCGCTCAATCGCCCGCAACCGGCAACCATGAAATCCGTCTGCAATGTGCTTTCCATGGACCGCACGACCTTGACGGCAGCCCTCAAGATCCTGACACGACGCGGCTTGGTCGAGGCGGCGGTCGATCCCGCGGATCGACGCGGCAAGCTGCTGTCACTGACCGAAGCTGGCATGATGCTGCTTGCCGCGGCCCTGCCGATATGGACCCGGTTGCATGCTAAAATCGACCGCGAGCTGGATCATGAACTGGGCGGGAACGGATCCGAGACCGTGCGCCGCGTCCTCACGCCGATCCGCTGATCCTGATCCAGAGGTGCGGGTCAGCTAAAGCCGTAACGACGACCGGGCCGGGAAGTTGCCGCGCGTTTGTCGCAGATCGGTATGTAGAAGGGCGCTGTGGCGACGCCTGCGAAGGCATGGCGGACACCGTCGCCAAAGCCAGAAAAGCGAACTTTGCACTTGAGGCTCGGAACCACAGTGGGAGAAACGCACGGCATCCGCTCAATAACCCCGTCATCTGCATTGTACGAGGAAACCTTTTGGCGTTCGGGATCGGGCGCCTTTGAAGGACCCGATCCGATACTGCATTGCCGACCAGACCACGGCGCAAGTCGCCGGGCCCGCGTCGCGGGCGCCAGTGTCAGGGGACGCGGCAGTCACAGCTGGTGAGCGTGTCCACAGACCGCGCTATTAATCCTGTTCTTCGCTCTTGCGCGCCTGAAGCAGGCGCGCCTGGCGCAGTCGCTCCGTCTTCTGTTCGCGGGCATGCGCCTCCGCTTCAATGATTTCGAATGCGACCTGGTTGGTTTGTTCGAACTTGGCGATCCTGTCTGCCAATGCCATTGCTGCACCTCATGTTTACCGCCCGTGTTCTAACTAGGGCGGATGTGAGGCGAGCCAAGCCGCAATCGCGATTTTGTACGCTAGCGTCCGATTATTGCGACAGATTTCGATAAGGGGAGCCGCTGGACCCGTGAGCGGGCGTCTCCGGCCGCTCGCTTTTCAGCCCGGCGGTTCACCAACAATTCGTGGCCTTGGCGGCTTTCATCGCAGAAACCGTGCCCTAGCTATAAAGGGCCCGAACCTGCTCCCACGGTTCGGACACCTAAGGAACGTGGGCGCTGCAGAGCAATCAAAACAGGAGGATATCGGTGTCGGATAACAAGGCGAAGGCGGACACATCCGTGCATGCAACGTTTACGACACCTGAGGATTGGCAGGCCCTCGCCGAAAAGGAGCTGAAATCCTCGCCCGACACGCTGGTCTGGCACACGGCTGAAGGCATCGATATCAAACCGCTCTACACGTCCGAGGATTTGGATGGCATCGACCATCTGGACACGCTGCCGGGCTTCAAGCCCTTCGTGCGCGGTCCGCGGGCGACGATGTATGCGGGGCGGCCGTGGACGATCCGCCAATATGCGGGATTTTCAACGGCGCAGGAAAGCAATGCCTTTTACCGCCGCAATCTTGCAGCCGGCCAGAAAGGTCTTTCGGTCGCCTTCGATCTTGCTACCCATCGCGGCTACGACTCGGATCATCCGCGCGTAGAAGGTGATGTCGGCAAGGCCGGGGTGGCGATCGACAGCGTCGAGGACATGAAGATCCTGTTCGACGGCATTCCGCTCAAGGACATGTCCGTGTCGATGACGATGAACGGCGCGGTCATCCCAATCCTTGCCGCCTTCATCGTCGCCGGCGAGGAGCAGGGCTGTTCGCGCGCCGAACTCTCCGGCACCATCCAGAACGACATTCTCAAGGAGTTCATGGTCCGCAACACCTATATCTATCCGCCCGAACCCTCGATGCGGATCGTTGCCGACATCATCGAATACACGGCGAAGGAAATGCCGCGTTTCAATTCCATCTCGATCTCGGGCTACCACATGCAGGAGGCCGGAGCGACGCTGGTGCAGGAACTGGCCTTCACGCTGGCTGACGGGCGCGAATATGTGCGCGCCGCGCTCGCCAAGGGGCTTGATGTCGATGCATTTGCCGGCCGCCTGTCCTTCTTCTTCGCCATTGGCATGAACTTCTTCATGGAGGCGGCAAAGCTGCGTGCCGCCCGCCTGTTGTGGTCGCGCATCATGGAGGAGTTCGAGCCGAAGAAGCCGGGTTCGCTGATGCTGCGTACCCATTGCCAGACATCCGGCGTGTCGCTGGCCGAGCAAGACCCTTATAACAATGTCATCCGCACCGCCTACGAAGCATTGTCGGCCGTGCTCGGCGGCACGCAATCGCTGCATACCAATGCGCTGGACGAGGCGATGGCGCTGCCGACCGATTTTTCCGCCCGTATCGCCCGCAATACCCAGTTGATCCTGCAGCACGAAACCGGTGTCACCAAGGTCGTCGATCCGCTGGCCGGTTCCTATTACGTCGAAAGCCTCACGGATGAACTGGCGCAGAAGGCATGGGCGCTGATCGAGGAGGTTGAAAGCCTCGGCGGGATGACCAAGGCGGTGGCGGATGGTCTGCCGAAACGGTTGATCGAGGAGGCCGCGACGCTGCGCCAGGCCAAGGTGGATCGCGGCGAGGACGTGATCGTCGGGGTCAATAAATACCGGCTCGAAAACGAGGACGAGATCGACATTCTCGCAATCGACAACACGGCGGTGCGCAATGCGCAGATCGGGCGGCTGGAAGAGGTGCGCCGACAGCGCGATCCGAAAAGGGTCGAGGAAACGCTTGCGTCACTGTCTGACGTTGCCCGATCGGGGACTGGAAATCTGCTCGAAGCTGCCGTCGAAGCGGCGCGGGCGCGGGCAACCGTTGGCGAAATCTCCGATGCCATGCGCCAGTCGTTCGGCGATCATGCCGCCATGCCGGAAGTGGTCGGTGATATCTATGGCGCCGCCTATGCCGACGATCCAGAATACGAGACGATCGTCTCGCGGCTTGCCGATTATGGCTCAAAGGCCGGCAAGCCGAAAATCATGGTGGCGAAACTCGGTCAGGACGGCCATGACCGCGGCGCCAAGGTGATCGCGTCCGCCTTTGGCGATATCGGCTTCGAAGTGCTGGCGGGTCCGCTGTTCCAGACACCGGAAGAGGCGGCGGAGATGGCGATCGAAAAGGATGTGCAGGTCGTCGGCATCTCGTCGTTGGCTGCAGGCCATCGCACGCTTGCACCGCAGCTTGTCGCGGCGCTAAGGGAGAAAGGGGCGGAAAACATCATTGTCGTCGTGGGTGGAGTGATCCCCCGGCAGGATTACGACCATCTGCTGGAAAACGGCGTTGCTGCTGTTTTTGGTCCCGGTACCAATGTGCTCGATGCAGCGCGCGCCATTATCGACCTGATGGAAGGCCGGCTGCGCAACCGCTAGGTTTCGGCAGCGGGGCAGGCGATCGGTTCACGAGTGTCGCCACAGGGCGCGGGTTTCGAGGATGGCCCGGTATGCCGGTTCGCCGACGTCTGCACGCAGGCTTCGGCGTCCCTCATGCAACGTTGCGTCCCCAAGTTCCACGCAGTCGTGTAAGCGAGGTTCAGTAGCGTCTGCGCGAATGGCGCGTATCTCCCCGGCCAGGGATGTGGTTTTGTCTGGCTTAACCCTTGCGGGACGTCTAATTTGCGCTCCGATTCGCTGCCACACACGCAGCACAACCCAGCGCGCCGAAGGAGAAGAACGATGACGGACGCAAAGAGCGGCATTACAGGCCTGCGACCGCATATTTCGGTGGTCGGCGTGGGTGGCGGCGGCGGTAACGCCATCAATAACATGATTGCCGAAAATCTGAACGGCGTCGAATTCATTGCGGCCAATACCGACGCGCAGGTGCTTGCCACGTCGAAAGCCTCGCGCCGCATCCAGCTCGGCGCGCAGATCACCGAAGGTCTTGGCGCCGGCTCGCTTCCGGATGTCGGCCGGGCGGCGGCCGAAGAATCGATCGACGAGATCATGGATCACCTCGCCGGTTCGCATATGTGTTTTGTCACAGCCGGAATGGGCGGCGGCACCGGCACCGGCGCGGCCCCGGTGATCGCCCATGCAGCCCGCTCGGCAGGCATTTTGACCGTCGGCGTCGTTACCAAGCCGTTCACCTTCGAAGGCAACCGCCGCATGAAGACGGCGGAGGCCGGTATCGAGGCGCTGCGTCAGGCCGCCGATACGGTCATCGTCATTCCCAACCAGAACCTGTTTCGCATCGCCAATGCCACTACCAGCTTCGCCGATGCCTTCATGACCGCTGACCGGGTGTTGTTTTCGGGAGTCGGCTGCATCACCGATCTGATCGTCAAGGAAGGTCTGATCAACCTCGATTTCGCTGATGTCAAATCGGTCATGAAGGGCATGGGAAGGGCGATGATGGGTACCGGCGAGGCGGCGGGCGACGGGCGCGCGCTGGCGGCAGCCGAAGCGGCAATTGCCAACCCGCTGCTCGACGACATTTCCATGAAGGGCGCGCGCGGCGTGCTGATCTCCATTTCCGGCGGATCCGATATGACCTTGTTCGAGGTGGACGAGGCGGCAAGCCGCATTCGCGACGAGGTTCAGGCCGAAGCCGATATCGTCGTCGGTGCGATTTTTGATCGCAATCTGGACGGCCGGTTCCGCGTATCCGTCGTCGCCACCGGCCTGGAAGGTGGCATGGTCTGAAAGCCTGCTGACTGACGGATTGATTGGGTAAAATATCGTGGCGGCATGATCTTTCATGCCGCCGTTTTGCACCTGGGGCATCGCCTGGAAGTGCTTCCGATAGGCGCGCGCGAACAGGTGAGAACCCTTTGTAACCACGCCCTAATCTAGGCATGAAATTCTCACGTTTTGCCAAAAATCCTCAAATCTCTTGAGGCGAAATGAAATTGCGGGTATCCGTTTCCCCGCAAATCACTTTTTTGAAATTTTTGACAATGGCATGCCGATGAAAAAATCCCGCAGTTCTTTGTGGGCACCTGCGATGCTCCTGTCCGTCGCGCTGATGTCGGGCTGCACCACCGCCAAGCTCGAAACGCCTTCCGCGGAGACCAAAAAGGCCACTCCGGTGCCTTCCAAGCAGGTCTATCATTACACGCCGCAGGATCGCGACTGCCTCAAGCGGGCCATGTATTTCGAATCGAAGCGCAGCAGCCGGGATGGCTTCATGGCGGTCGGAACCGTGGTCATGAACAGGCTGACATCGGATGCCTATCCCGATTCCATCTGCGAGGTCGTCGCGCAGAAGAACCAGTTCGCACCCGGCGTCATGACGCGTCTCATGGATGAGACGACCGCGCCGGAACTGGAAGCTGCAAGCCAGGCGATCCTGAACGGAGAGCGGCACCCCGACGTCAAGGATGCGATGTTCTTTCACACGAGTGGGCTGACCTTTCCCTACAGCAACATGAGCTATGTGGCGGTGGCCGGCGGCAACGCGTTCTACGAGAAGCGCGATCGGGATGGTGCTTTGCAGACGCCGCAGCCGCTGCCTGCCGGCAGCTACATACTGGCCCTGACGCAACAGCGCACATCCGTGCAGGAGACGGCGCTCGACACTCTCATCGCGCCACCCGGGCCGGCGCAAACCCTTGCAGTCGGACAGCCGCTGGCGATGGCATACGAGCCGCTGCCGATGGTCATCCCACTTCCGTTGCCAAAGCCCGGCCAGAGCAGCGAACAGGCGGCGCTGGCCAGCCGGTTCATCTACCGATAGTCGGCGGTTTCCGTAGGCGCGTTCACAGCTCCGGCAGGGGCGCTGCCGGCCTCGATCCCCGTAACGTATCGAAAGCGGTTGCAAGCGAGGAGAAGCGACCACACCAAACATGGTGAACGGCCCTCTGCGCACAGAAACGATTCGTCTTCGATGCGGATCTGGTCGTGCCCCCCGCCTTTCTTGCTGTGCGATGGCAGGGCGCGCCGCGGCTTTGCCTCCGGTGCCGCGCGTCCAGTCGGGTGAGAGTTGCCAGGGACGCTGCCGCAAAACGCTGCGGCCATGTCGCGCGTGAACGTTGATTGATCCCGCATTCAAAAATAGGCTCGGCGCGAAACAGGAAAGCCACATGCCACGGATCGGGATGGAGCCCTTGCGCGGCAGGGCGGTTGTGGGTGTCGCGTTCAACACGGTCGCTGCCCATGGCTTGCGGGAGGGGATGCCGCCATACATCGGTTGCGAAGCCGGCACGCAGATGGCGCCGCTGCGCCGCCTTTGTCAGCGGCTATCGCCGGTCGTCAGATCAGCGATTTTCGGGCTTATCCACATTTGCTGGCCGATGGCATCGCTGTCCGCACCGCCGAGGGTATCCGCTCAAGTACCTCCCGGGCGCGATCCGCTTGTCTCCAATGCCATGCGTCCGGCCTCGATACGCTGGCGGCACGGCCGCCGTTTTTTGGCGAAATGCTGGGCTCCATGCGGGTCTTGTCACTGCAGGCCGAACCGGTTTGTACGCTCGACCGGTCCCTTTGCGGGATACCGAAGCGAAATCGCCGATGGCGTGGCGGCGATGATCGATGGCCTGTATATCCGACCAGGCCCGAACGCCCCGTCGTCCAGCGAAGCGCCGTTCAGGCCGACCGAGGATCATCTCGAATTGCAGCTACAGCCCTTGTGAAGGATACCGACAGACCGTGAACCAGACCCGCCCGAACATTCTCATCATCATGGTCGATCAGTTGAATGGGACATTCTTCCCGGACGGCCCGGCCGATTTCCTGCATGCGCCGCACATGAAGGCGCTGGCAGCGCGTTCGGCGCGGTTTGCCAACAATTACACGTCGTCGCCGCTCTGTGCGCCGGCCCGTGCCTCCTTCATGGCAGGGCAGCTGCCGAGCCGCACGCGCGTCTACGACAACGCCGCCGAATATGTATCGTCCATCCCGACCTATGCGCATCATCTGCGCCGCGCCGGTTATTACACCGCGCTTTCGGGAAAGATGCATTTCGTCGGGCCGGATCAGTTGCACGGGTTCGAGGAACGGCTGACGACGGATATCTATCCCGCTGATTTCGGCTGGACGCCGGATTACCGCAAACCGGGGGAGCGCATCGACTGGTGGTATCATAATATGGGTTCGGTGACCGGCGCGGGCGTGGCCGAAATCACCAACCAGATGGAATATGACGACGAGGTCGCCTTCCTCGCCAACCAGAAAATATATCACCTATCGCGTGAGCGTGACGATGCGGAACGCCGTCCCTGGGCGCTGACGGTTTCCTTCACGCATCCGCATGACCCTTACGTGGCCCGGAAAAAGTTCTGGGATCTGTATGAGGATTGCGAACACCTGATGCCGGAGGTCGGCATGCTGGCCGAGCAGGATCCGCATTCGAAGCGCATCCTGAAATCCTGTGATTATGCCAGCTTCCATATCAGCGAGGAAAACGTCCGTCGCTCGCGCCGGGCCTATTTCGCCAACATTTCCTATCTCGATGAAAAGGTGGGCGAACTGATCGACACGCTGACCCGCACCCGCCAGCTGGACGATACGCTGATCCTTTTCTGCTCCGACCACGGCGACATGCTGGGCGAGCGCGGCCTATGGTTCAAGATGAACTTTTTCGAAGGTTCCGCGCGCGTGCCTCTGATGATTGCCGGCCCCGGCGTCACTCCCGGCCTGCACACCGTGCCGGTCTCCAATCTCGACGTGATGCCGACGCTGTGTGATCTCGCCGGCATTTCCATGGACGAGATCGAGCCTTGGACGGACGGCGAGAGCCTTAAACCGGTAATCGATGGGGGAGAGCGCAAGAACCCGGTGCTGATGGAATATGCCGCCGAAGCCTCTTACGCACCACTGGTCTGCATCCGCGAAGGCCGGTGGAAATACATTCACTGCACGCTGGACCCGGACCAGCTTTTCGATCTCGACAACGACCCGCAAGAGCTGACCAACCTCGCCGACGACCCGGACTTTGCCGAGGTGGTGACGATGTTCCGCAAGAAGCGCGAGGATCGCTGGGACATGGGCGCCTTCGATGCCGCCGTGCGCGAAAGCCAGGCGCGCCGCTGGGTGGTCTACGAGGCTCTGCGCAACGGGGCCTATTACCCCTGGGATCATCAGCCGCTGCAAAAGGCATCCGAGCGCTACATGCGCAACCACATGAACCTCGACAATCTCGAGGAATCCAAGCGTTACCCGCGGGGAGAATAGTTTTATGCGCGCACAACCTACTGCCAGCCACTTCATTGACGGCGAATATGTGGAAGACACCGAAGGCACATCCTTCGACAGCCTTTACCCCGCGACCGGCGAGGTGATTGCCCGCCTGCATGCGGCAACGCCCGCGATTGTCGAAAAGGCGATCGCTGCCGCCAAGCGCGCCCAGCCGGAATGGGCGGCCTTTAGCCCGACCGCACGCGGCCGCATCCTGCGTCGTGCCGCCGACATTATGCGCGAACGCAATCGGGAATTGTCTGAACTCGAAACGCTCGATACCGGCAAGCCGATCCAGGAAACCATCGTCGCCGACCCAACATCCGGCGCCGACAGTTTTGAATTTTTCGGCGGCGTCATCGCGGCCGGACTGAATGGCGACTACATTCCGCTGGGCGGCGATTTCGCCTATACCAAGCGCGTGCCTTTAGGCGTCTGCGTCGGCATCGGCGCCTGGAACTATCCGCAGCAGATCGCTTGCTGGAAGGCAGCACCGGCGCTCGCCGCCGGCAATGCCATGGTGTTCAAGCCGTCCGAAAACACGCCGCTCGGAGCGTTAAAGATTGCCGAAATTCTGATCGAAGCGGGGCTGCCGAAGGGTCTGTTCAACGTCATTCAGGGCGACCGCACAACGGGCCCGCTGCTGGTGCAGCATCCCGATGTGGCCAAGGTTTCATTGACCGGATCTGTGCCGACCGGACGCAAGGTAGCGGCAGCGGCGGCGGGCAACCTCAAGCATGTGACAATGGAGCTTGGCGGAAAATCGCCGCTGATCGTCTTCGACGATGCCGATCTCGACAGTGCCGTCGGCGGCGCCATGCTTGGCAATTTCTATTCGACCGGACAGGTCTGTTCCAACGGCACGCGCTTGTTCGTGCAGCGCCATATCAAGCAGGCGTTTCTTGCCAAGCTGAAGGCGCGTACCGAAAACATCGTCATCGGCGAGCCGTTGGATGAGGCAACGCAGATGGGACCGCTTATCTCCTTCGACCAGCGCCAGAAAGTGCTCTCCTATATCGACAAGGGCAGGGCGGAGGGCGCAACGCTGCTGACGGGCGGCGGTATTCCGAACGATATTACCGGCGAAGGATATTACATCCAGCCGACCGTATTTGCCGATGTGACCGACGACATGACGATCGCCCGCGAGGAGATTTTCGGCCCGGTCATGTGCGTGCTCGATTTCGATGACGAGGCGGAGGTGATTGCCCGCGCCAACACGACGGAATTCGGTTTGGCGGCGGGCGTGTTCACCGCCGACCTTTCGCGTGGTCACCGGGTGGCGGATCAGCTGGATGCCGGCACCTTGTGGATCAACACCTATAATCTCTGCCCGGTGGAAATTCCTTTCGGAGGCTCGAAACAGTCCGGTTTCGGGCGGGAAAACTCGCTGGCGGCGCTGGAGCATTACTCGCAGCTGAAGACGGTCTATGTCGGCATGGGCAAGGTCGAGGCGCCGTATTGAGGATGGCGTCAGTCCACCATCTCCACGACAAGATCGTCGAAATCGACCTTGAGGGCCGCTGCGATGCGCTTCAGCTCATCGACGGAACCGGTTTTCTTGCCGTTTTCGATATCGGACATGGTGGCCTCTGCGAGTTCGGCGGCTTCGGCAAGTTCGGCGACGGTCATCTTGCGGTAATTGCGATAGGTGCGGATGCGGCTGTCGGTGTCGAACAATTCATAGACAAGTTCGGCCGGCCAGGTTTCTTCGCCTGCCTCGATGCGGGCCATGACTTCCTTGGCCATGATGATGTCCATCATGTCCTCGAATTTCTCTTCCGGGACGAGAACGAACGGCTTTCCGTCGATGACGGTTCGGCTGAAGACACCCATCATTCACTCCTTGTAGATACCGCCTCTGGGACCAACATCGACAACAAGGACGAGGTTTGTCTGCTCGTCGATGACGACCCTGTCAACGCCGACCCGAATGCGAACAAGGGGACTGCCCGACAGCTCTTTGGGATCGACCCTTTCGCCACGCGCGAACGCATCGATCTTCGCCCTGATAGCAGCCCGTCGTTTCGGCTGCATCCGGTTCACGCTCTTTTGCGCGACATGAGAATACTGAACCGGCTTCATCCCATCAATATAGCCGGACGCTATAATTGACCCAACCATGGATTGAATAATGCAGGCAGATTTCGTCATCATCGGTTCCGGTTCGGCGGGGTCCGCCATGGCTTACCGTCTTTCGGAAGACGGGAAACATTCGGTGATCGTGATCGAGGCGGGTGGGTCGGATATCGGGCCGTTCATCCAGATGCCGGGTGCGCTTGCCTGGCCGATGAGCATGAAACGCTACAATTGGGGTTACCTTTCCGAGCCCGAGCCGAGCTTGAACAACCGCCGCATCACCGCGCCGCGTGGAAAGGTTCTCGGCGGCTCGTCCTCCATCAACGGCCTTGTCTACGTGCGCGGTCACGCCGAGGACTACAATCGCTGGGAAGCGTTGGGGGCCGATGGCTGGGCCTATGCGGATGTGCTGCCCTATTTCAAGCGCATGGAAACGTCTGCTGGCGGCGAGGCCGGATGGCGCGGAACCGATGGTCCCCTGCATGTGCGGCGCGGTCCGGTGACCAATCCGCTGTTCCATGCCTTCATCAAGGCAGGGGCGCAGGCAGGGTTCGAGACGACGGAGGACTATAACGGCTCAAAACAGGAAGGCTTTGGCCTGATGGAGCAGACCATCCACAACGGTCGTCGCTGGTCTGCCGCCAATGCCTATCTGCGGCCGGCGATGAAACGGCCGAATGTCGAGGTGGTCCACGGTTTCGCCAACAAGGTGCTGATCGAGAACGGTCGCGCCGTCGGCGTCGAGATTTTTCGGCGCGGCAAGACCGAAGTCGTGAGGGCGAACCGCGAGGTCATCATCGCAGCATCCGCGTTCAATTCGCCAAAACTGCTGATGCTGTCAGGCATCGGGCCCGCATCGCACCTGAAGGATATGGGCATCGCGGTCAAGGTCGACCGGCCAGGGGTCGGCGCCAACCTGCAGGACCATATGGAGTTCTATTTCCAGCAGGTCTCGACCAAGCCGGTCTCGCTCTATTCCTGGTTGCCATGGTTCTGGCAGGGGGTTGCAGGCGCGCAGTGGCTTGTGACCAAGGGCGGGCTTGGCGCCTCCAACCAGTTCGAGGCCTGCGCCTTCCTGCGCTCGGCCCCCGGTGTCGCGCAGCCCGACATCCAGTTCCACTTCCTGCCCGTCGCCATCTCCTATGACGGTAGGGCGGCAGCGAAAAGCCACGGCTTTCAGGTCCATGTCGGCTACAATCTGTCGAAGTCGCGCGGCAACGTCACCCTGCGCTCGCCCGATCCGAAGGACGATCCGGTCATCCGCTTCAATTATATGAGCCACCCGGAGGACTGGGAAAAATTCCGCCAATGCGTGCGTCTGACCCGGGAGATATTCGCACAAAAGGCATTCGACGATTATCGCGGCCCGGAAATCCAGCCGGGAGAAAATGTGCAGTCGGACGAGGAGATCGATGCCTTCCTGCGGGAACATCTGGAAAGCGCCTACCACCCTTGCGGCACGTGTCGCATGGGGCGCGCTGACGATCCGCACGCGGTCGTCGATCCTGAGTGCCGGGTCATCGGCGTCGACGCGCTGCGGGTCGCGGATTCCTCCATATTTCCGCATATTACCTATGGCAATCTCAATGGTCCGTCGATCATGACTGGCGAGAAGGCTGCAGACCATATTATGGGAAAGACGGCTTTGCCGCCGATTACTCAACGACCTTGGAGAGATCCGAACGCGCGATAGCGCCGCCGCTGGAGACGGGTTACTTCCGCTTCTGACATATCAGGAAAGCCTCCCATACCCTTTGTTTAAAAACGATTGTTACTGTCACAAAAGCTTCATCCAAACTTCATGTAACACTAAGTCATTTTTGACCATTTGCTGCGAGCGTCCGGCCAGATTTCAGTGCCTATTGATTTGGAGATGCCGATGTCGGCAGCGACGTCACTCGAACCGGACATGTTCCGGCGTTACGCCAACGACCAGCTTGTGGCTCTGGGCAAGCTCGTTCTCGAAAATGCCTTCCAACCCATTGTCGAAGTCAGCACCGGCACCGTGTTCGGCTATGAGTCGCTCATGCGCGGCTGTGACCGGCTGGGCTTCGAGACGCCGCTGCAGCTTCTCGATCAGGCGGCCGATACCGGCCAGCTTTTGCCGCTCGAACAGATGATGGCCAGCCGAGCGCTGGCTAAATTCGCCACTCTTCCGGATTTCTCGGACGCCACGCTTTTTCTCAATCTCGATGTCCGGCTGATCTGTCAGGGCGAGGAGTTCATCGAAAAACTGGTCCAGCATCTGCGCAATGCGCATGTGCCGCCTTCGTCGGTCTGTTTCGAACTGTCGGAACGCTTCGACAACACCAGCGTCCCGGAATTTTCGGCCCTGATGACGACGATGCGCAAGGTCGGTTTCAAGATCGCCATCGACGATTTCGGCGTCGGGCACAGCGAGATGAAACTGCTGAGCGACTATCAGGTAGATTATCTGAAGATCGACCGGCATTTTATCGCCGGCTTCGACAGAAGTTCGCGCAAGCGCCATCTCGTCAAGAATATCGTCAATATCGCCCATGTGCTCGGCGTGCGGGTGATTGCCGAAGGGGTAGAAACGGAAGCGGAATTCCTCTCCTGTCGGGAACTCGGGGTGGATCTCATCCAGGGCTGGTTCGTCGCCCGGCCGACCACTTTTATCAACGAGTTGCAGCCGTCCTTCGCGCATCTTGCCGATCTCGGTCGCACCCGGCGCAACAACCAGTCCCTCGACGAGATCCTTATCCGCAAGCAGATCGAGCGTCTGCCGACTGTTTATGAACATGAATCGATCGACAGCGTTTTCGAGCTATTCCGGCGCAATCCGCGCCAGCCGTTTTTCCCGGTCCTCAATGCCAATGGCGAGCCCCGCGGCATTATCCACGAATATCATCTGAAAGAATTCATCTACCAACCCTTTGGCCGCGACCTGTTGAAGAACAAGGTCTATGAGCGCACCATTTCGCACTTCGTCGATCACGCACCGACCGTCGGTCTCGATGCCAATGCCGAACGGCTGATGTCGATCTTTGCCAATATGGACGGCAGCGACTGCGTCATCCTGACCGAGAACATGCGCTATGCCGGCATCGTGTCGGCCGCCTCGCTCATCAAGGTCATCAACGAAAAACGCCTCAAGAGCGCGCAGGACCAGAACCCGCTGACCGGTCTTCCCGGAAATCTGGCCATCCGCGACTTCATGCAGGGCGCGGGCCGCGACGACGAGCAGACACGCTTCTTCTGTTATTGCGACTTCGACAATTTCAAGCCGTTCAACGACCATTACGGTTTCCAGATCGGCGACCATGCCATTTCCCTGTTCGCCGCGCTGATGAAGCGCTATTTCTTCTCCGAGGGCGATTTTCTCGGCCATGTCGGCGGAGACGATTTCTTCATCGGCGTCAGCGGCTGGTCGATGGACGAGATCACCGAAATTCTCGAACGGCTGCTGAGCGATTTCCATGACGATGTGGTGCAGTTCTATTCGCCGCAGGAACGTGCCGAAGGCCGCATCAAGGGGCATGACCGGTCCGGCATGGAACGGTATTTTCCACTGCTGCGCTGTTCCATCGGTGTCATCGAATTGCCGCAGGGCCTGCTTCTCGACGATGTCGGGCGGGTCAGTGCCGAAATCGCCGCGGTCAAGGCGGCGTCCAAGGAAAGCGATGGCGGCCTCGTGTTTAAGGTCTTCGGCGATGGCGAGCCGGATCTTTTGACCAATCTGCGCGGGGGAGCGACGTAACGTCACCTTCCCATGGTTCCGGCACTGCCCTAAGTCGGTTGTCGCTAATGTCATGGGAGAGTTTACGATGTTGCCGACGCAGATGCGCCATATCGACCTGCCAACCTTCGGTGGTCCCGAGGTGATGACCATGGCGACCGGGCGTTTGCCGGCGGTCCGTGGCGGCGAAATTCTGGTCAAGGTCGAGGCGGCAGGCGTGAACCGACCCGATGTGCAACAGCGCAAGGGCGCTTATCCTCCGCCGAAGGACGCAAGTCCGATCCTCGGTCTGGAGCTTGCCGGCGAAGTCGTCAGCGTCGGTGAAGGCGTTACGGACTTCAAGATCGGCGACAAGGTCTGTGCGCTGGCAAACGGTGGCGCCTATGCCGAATATTGCGCGGTTCCGGCCGGCCAGGCTTTGCCATGGCCAAGACATTATGACGCGGTCAGGGCCGCGGCCCTGTGCGAAACCTTCTTCACCGTCTGGGCCAATCTTTTCCAGATGGCCGGCCTTACTGAAGGTGAAAGCGTGCTCATCCATGGCGGATCGAGCGGTATCGGTACCACGGCCATCCAGCTCGCCAGAGCTTTTGGCGCAACTGTCTTCACCACGGTGGGATCTCAGGCAAAACAGGAGGCCTGCGAGAAACTCGGTGCGAACCGTGCGATCAATTACAGGAGCGAGGATTTCGCCGAAGTCGTCAAGGCCGAGACCGGCGGGCAAGGCGTGGATGTCGTGCTCGACATGATCGGCGCCGATTATTTGCAGAAGAACCTGTCGATCCTTGCCAAGGACGGCTGCCTGTCGATCATTGCCTTTCTCGGCGGCAATGTCGCCGAAAGCGTCGATCTGACGCCGATCATGGTCAAGCGTCTGACGGTCACCGGCTCGACCATGCGTCCGCGCACGGCAGAGGAAAAACGCGCCATCCGCGACGATCTACTGGCTCAAGTGTGGCCGCTTCTGGACGCCGGCACGATTGGCCCCGTCGTGCACGCGGTCCTGCCTTTCGAGAAGGTCGGCGAAGCGCACCGGCTGATGGAAACCAGCAGCCATATCGGCAAGATCGTGCTCAGGTTCTGACAGTTCCCGGCTGACAGTCCCGATCATCGCGGTACGGCCACGCGGGAAGCGACTTCGGAAAGCTTGCGCATGGTAAGTCCGGCCGATCTGTTTTGCAATGCACATATATTCGCATTTCGTTACATATCTTGCCTTGCAACATGCAGGGCGGCCACCTACCTTCTGTTCATCATCAACGTAAAGAAAGGAAGGTGGTCCAATGTCTAATGAGATTTCGGTCTGTGTTACGGGCAATGGAAAGGTGGCGGTCTTGACGGGGCAGCCCTCGGCCTGAACCACATCTTCCTTCGGTCGGCAAAGTGCCGGCCGGGTTCGAAAGACGGACCAAACTCATGGAAGGGTCGCGCGAGCGGCCCTTTTTGCTGTGCGCATGTGACCTCATACATGGCAGCTGAACGTGTGCCGGTTTATCAAAGCGCCATGTGCACGGTGAACCATGTCCCATGCATTTACGCATGGGTGACGTGACGATTGAACGCTTTTGGTGCAGATACCCTGCGTTTATATAAGGGTCATCGAAGATAGAGCGCCGAGGACCGGCGGCCAGCCTTCGGCAGTCATAGAAAGGGGATTGTCATGAACGTCGTTCGCACATTGAACAACTGGCGCAAATTTCGTCAGACCAAGTCGGAACTCGACCGCATGTCGTCGCGGGAACTGCGCGATCTCGGTATCGAGCGTCACGACATCCGTCGTTTCGCACGCACGGCAAACGGCCTCTAAGCCTGCTACACAACGATCGTTCAAACGCCCGCCGTTTCGCGGGCGTTTTGCGTTGGGCGCATGACTGGCCACTACAGGCCGATCCGCCCGATCGCTGGCACCTTGATCCCGGGATTGGCGATATCGATGCCGGCAACCAGGCCCAGAAGATGCATTTCGAAGCCGCTCCGCAGGCCCGCCGAAAACCCTAAAAGGCCGCGTAATGTGACGTGCAGGTCGCGGCCGTCCGGATCGAGATGCCAAAGTTCCCCGTCGGGCAGGTAATCGCGGCCGACGGCATGCGGCGGCAGGACTGCGCCCAGTTCCGGCACGTTGCGCAGCACATAGGCGACGAAGGTGTTGGAGTTCGGCCCCGGCCAAATCCTGTAGGCACCGGGCTCGGAATAGGGATAGGCAGCGATTGCGCCTTCGATTTTCGGAATGAGCAACTCCGCCCGCGCGCCCTTTATCTCCACGACCAGTTGCGGTGGGTTCGAATACCAGTAGGCATCGGGCGGGCGATGGTTGCGACGGATCGGGCTGCCCCAGCCGACCTTGTCGTAACGCGTATAGCTGTCTGCGGCTTTTTCCTTGGTGACGATCCAGGAATGGCTGGCGACGGCACCCTTCATGCCGCCTGTCGCTGCAGCAAATATGAAGATCGCCGCATCCGGCGCATCGCGTGCTTCAGGAAGGATATGCGCCGACCCCCAGTTGGCATCGCTCCAGCGAGCGGGCCTGTCCTTGACTGCCCAGAGACCGGCGGCGGCAAAGGTCGGCAGAAGATAGACCACGAAGATCAAAAGCAACAATCGCTTCAGACATTTCACCTAGTGTCCCCATCCGTTATTGGAGTAAGCGGATCAGGGCCCTGCCCGCTCCGGGAGAATGACAGCAGCAAATGAGCGAGAGAGCCATGCAAAACCCCGTTACCGTCGAAGTCACCCGTGGCGACCGTGTCGAAAGTGTTCACCGTGGCCTCGCCGCCATTGTGGATGGTGACGGCAAGCTGGTCTTTTCGATTGGCGATGCAGACGCCCCCGTCTTCCCGCGCTCGGCCTGCAAGGCGATGCAGGCGCTGCCGATGATCGAAACCGGTGCTGCCGATGCCTTTGGCCTGACGGAGCGCGAACTGGCACTTGCCTGCTCCTCGCATTCCGGTGAGGATCTGCATGTGGAAACCGCGGCAGGCATGCTGGCCAAGGCCGGCCATGATCTCTCCGTTCTCGAATGCGGCGCGCACTGGTCCAGCGACCAGCAGACGCTGATCCACCAGGCCCGTACGCTGAGCGCGCCGACGGCGCTGCACAACAACTGCTCGGGCAAACACGCCGGCTTCATCTGCACCTGCGTGAAGATGGGCGTCGATCCGAAAGGCTATGTCGGTTACGATCACCCGCTGCAGGCAGAAATCCGTGGTGTGATGGAAAGCCTGACCGGTGCCTCACTCGGGCACGAAAACTGCGGTACCGACGGCTGCTCCATCCCGACCTATGCGGCACCGTTAAAGGGCCTTGCCCACGGCTTTGCCAAGATGTTGACCGGTAACGGTCTCGGCGCCGAGCGCGCGAAGGCATCGAAACGCCTGTTCGATGCTTGCATGGCGCAACCCTTTTATGTCGCGGGAACCAAGCGGGCCTGCACGCAACTGATGGAACTGGCACCGGGCCGCATTTTCGCCAAGACCGGGGCGGAAGGCGTGTTTGTCGCGGCATTGCCCGAAAAAGGCGTGGCGATCGCAACCAAATGCGAGGATGGCACAACACGCGCCGCCGAGGCCATGATCTTCGCGTTGATAGCCCGCTGCCTCGACAAGGGCGACACACTGCGTGACCAGCTTCTTGCCATGGCCAGCCGCCCGATGAAGAACTGGAACGGCATTCATGTCGGCGACGTGCGCGTGACCGACGCCCTATTCGCCTGAGCGAAGGCCCGAAAGTTGTGGCGCCTCGTGTCTGCGGTGGTAAAAAAACCATGGCGGACACGAGGAGGAAATCGATGTTGACGCTGCATCTTTCGCCGGGCGCCTGTTCACGCGCCAGCCATATCGTACTGGCCGAGTCCGGCCTGCCCTATACGCTGAGGCGTGTTGACTTCGCCAAGGAGGAGCAAGGCTCGCCCGCATTCCTCAAGGTCAATCCGAACGGACGCGTTCCTGTGCTCGAGACAGAACGTGGCGTGCTGACGGAGACGGTGGCGATCCTCGCCTATCTCGCCCAGCTTGCCGCTGACGCGGGCCCCGCACTTGCCCCAGCCGATCCCTTCGATTTCGCCCGGATGCAGGCGTTCAACGCCTATCTTGCCTCAACCGTTCATGTGGCACATGCCCATGGCCGGCGTGGCTATCGCTGGGCCGACGAGGCGGCATCGCAGGCCGACATGACGGCGAAGGTTCCGGCGAACATGCGCGCGTGTTTTCGCCTGATCGAAGACGAATTCCTCGTCGGGCCCCACGTGATGGGCGAGCAGTACACGGTCGCTGACGCCTATCTCTTCGTGCTGTCCGGCTGGCTTGGCAGCAACAAGGTCGCGATCTCGGAATTTCCGAGGGTCGCAGACCATTTTGCTTGGATTGGCGAACGGCCGGCCGTGCGGCGCGCCCTGCAGGAAGAGGCCGCGCTTTAAAGCGCGGACCCTCAGAACTGCGGCAAACCGCCGGCGGGCGCCTGTCCCGCGCCGGCATCTCGCGCAGCCGCGGCTGAGGCGGCGCCTGCGCAAAGCAGCTTATGCCGGTTCCATGCTGCGGGTGTCCCACATGGTCTTGAAGCCTGCGCGGTTCTGGCAGGTTTCGAGCCAGGCCTTCAGTGCCGGGCGTCCGTCCAGAAGCGACAACTCTCCCTGGGCATAGCGGACGCATTCGGCGACGTTGATATCGGCGACGGTGAAGCGGCCGCCGACGATATGGCCGTGTTGCGACAGGTGCTTGTCAAGCACATCGAAGGGCCGCTTGAGCTGGCGCGCCGCCACCTCGATCTCGGCCTTTCCATCCGGGCTGTCCTGCCTGTTGCCGGAAATCGCGACGTTGATCTTGAGCGCCGGCGTCTCGATACTGGTCGCGGCAAACAGCGACCACTGCACCATCAGCGCTTCCTCGTCGATATCCTTCGGCCCCAGATCGCCGCCGTATTTGCGGGCGATATAGAGGGAGATGGCAAGCGATTCATGCAGCACCAGACCGTTATCTTCCATGGACGGGATCGAGCCCATGGGATTGATGGCAAGAAAATCCGGGGAAAGGGTGTTAAGCGGCGCCTCGGGCTGCATCGGCTCGCTGATGCGATAGGCCTGGATGACCGGGACCAGCCGGAACGGGTGATCGATTTCGGCGAGAAGCCAAAGCGGCCGCGTGGCGCGCGAGCGATAGACGCCATAGATTGTCAGCATGCGAATCCTCCGTGATTGCCCCGCAAGGCTAGGAGGGCTTGCGCAGGAGGGGAAGCCCGATCGACGGGGCGCCGCGACTATTTCTTCGCAGGGGCCGCGTTAATTTGCAGGGACAACCCGGTTTCCCGTAATCGTGAGCTGCGGGAAGGCCGGGGTGTTGCCGGCGAGTTCGCCGCTCGCGGCGTCGTGCCATCGGTAAGCCTTGATGCCGCCGGATGAAACGCGTTCGAACAGGTTGTTGGCGATGATGGCGTTTCCTGCCCCCGGCGCCACTGATACGGCACAACCGGTAGCCGCCTGCCGCACGACGTTGCCCGTCATGCTGACATTGCGCAGAAACGGTCCCCAACCCAGAAGCAGACCGAAACGGGGCGCGTTTTCAATCACGTTGCCGGTGACAACCGTATCCGCCTCGACGCTGATGCCCAGGCCGAAAAAAGTATCGGACTGTTCGTAGGGGGCAACCAGCGAGAGGTTGCGGATGACATTGCCGCTGACGCTCGCCAGTCGACCGCCCTCGTTGAAGTTGACGATCGAAATGCCGTTGGCGGCGCCGTCCACCAAATTGCCGCTGACGATGGCGCCTTCGAAGCCGAACTCCGAATAGATCGCGGTCTCGCCCGACGCCAGGCATTGGTTGTTGGCGATCAGCACGTTCGATCCGGCATTCGATCGGATGGCGGAAAAAGCGGATCTATTGATATGGTTGCCGATCACCTGAACGTTGTCTGCACGGTAGATGTTGATGGCATTGCCATACTGGCCGGTCCCACCATTCGTCGCCCGCGTTCCGACGATCCGGTTGCCGGCGATGAGGGTTCCATCCGGGCCTTTGGTCCGGCGGTGCACGAGAATGCCGCCATTGCCGCAATCGGTCACGCTGTTGCCGGTAATTGAGAGGCCCACGCTATCGATCGCAAGAAGGGCGTAATCGGCGGCCCGGACAAGGCGGCAGCGGTCGATCCTGCCGCCGCAGCGCTCGAGCTGAATGCCGGATTTGCCGGAGCCGATGATTTCGCAATTTTCGATGGCGACGTCGGCGACATCGCGCATGTCGATCAGCGCTGCCGCGGGTTCCCCAAGCGGCCGGTTGGCGCCGTCGAGCACGAGGCCTGAGAGCGCAATGCGCCCGGCCCCGCTGGCGCGCATAAAAGGACCGCCGCCGTTATGAACCAGACGTGTTGCACCCTCGACGCCCATGAGGCGCGTTCCTTCCGGCAGGTCGAGATTGGAGACCCTGTAGGTCCCGGGCGGCAGGAATATCGGCTGGTTGTCACGGGCGGCACGGCCGATGATGGCGGACAGTTTTGTCCCCTGATCGTCAGGGGCGCCGGGCACCAATCCGCGGGCGGCGGCATCGATCCCGCCCCGCAAGCCGGCCCCGTCGAAAAGCTGCTGCGAGGCCGCTGCCGCCGGTCGCGCCGCAAGCATGGCCGCCCCTCCCGCCAGCGCCAAAGACAGCGCCCCGCGGCGTGATATCGCTAAGGAAGAGTTCATATGCGGCCGTGGTTTTCCTGTGCTTGCTGCGCCGTTTCGAATTGATACACGCGCCGGAATAATCGTTTTTTCGAAGCGCGCTTAAGTTTCAAAATGTCCTTATGTTCTTAATGAACGGTAAGGACTTGTCGCCCATCATTCCGGTCCGGGTGGTGGGACTCCCGACGATAGTCAAAAGGAGGACATGGATGAGCAGTGCCATGTTACGGCAGGTCGTGTCCGATGCACAGGCCGACGCGCTGGATGAACTGCGCTTCCAGCTGCTGCGGATCTCAACCTGTGGCGAACAGGACGACGATCAGCACCACCTGCTGACGCGCGCGCTCGACGCGGCCACCATCCTCGACGATTTCCCCGAATATTTCTACGTCAAGGATCGTCGCAGCCGCTATGTCTATGTCAACGCGGCCACCGCAGCCGCAAGCCGCGCCTACGGTGCGGACGGCATGGTCGGCACCACGATTTTCGATCACATCCGGCTGGAGCAGGCCGAAGAGATCTTCATGATCGAGCAGCAGTTGATGACAGCCGGAAGCGGTGTCGTCGAACGCGAGGAATTCATCGAGGTTCTGGATCGCGACCCGATTTGGCTCCTGACTACCAAGGCGCCATTGCGGAACGAGGCGGGCGAGGTCATCGGTCTTATCGGCTTGTCGCGCGATATTACGGAGCGCAAGCGCCAGGAAGAGCTGCGCCGATGTCAGGCAACGCTTCTCGAAATGATCGCGCGCGGCCAGCCCCTGCCGAAAGTTCTCGACGCCCTGACGGGTTTGGTCGAACAGCAGCTTAGCGATGTCTGCGCCTCTGTTCTGTTGATGGAGGAGGGCGGAGAGCGCCTGCGGCACGGCTCGGCCCCGAACCTTCCCGAAACCTATGTGAAATTGATCAACGGCATCGAAATCGGCCCGCGGGTCGGCTCCTGCGGCACGGCGGCGTGGCGTCGGGCGCGTGTCATCGTCAGCGATATCGAGCATGATCCCCTCTGGCACGCCTTTGCCGACCTTGCTCTCGTCTTCGGATTTCGCGCCTGCTGGTCCAACCCGATACTGGCATCGAGCGGCGAGGTTCTGGGCACGGTCGCACTCTATGCCCGCAGCGTGCGCGAGCCGACCGCCGCCGAACTGGACCTGCTTGCCGTGGCAACCGACATTGCGGCGATTGCCATCGAGCGTGCGCGCAGCGAAGAGCGCATCCGTCACATGGCGCATCACGATGCCCTGACGGGCCTGCCCAACCGGGCTCTGTTCTGGACGCAGTTTCATCGCATCCTGAAGGAGGCGCGGCGGGCCGGGCACAAGGTGACGGTCGCCTATCTCGATCTCGACAATTTCAAGCAGATCAACGACCGCTTCGGCCATGCGGCGGGTGACGAGGTGCTGAAGACGCTGGCTACGCGCATGGCGGCCTGCGTGCGGGCGAGCGATCTTCTCGTGCGCCTTGGCGGCGATGAATTCGCCATCGTCTTTCCAAACAGTTTTCAGGACGAACCAGGTGTGGTGCGCCGTCTGCAGGAGCTCCGCACCGCGCTGTCATCGCCGATCGTTGTCGAGAACAACCTGATCCGACCTAGCTGCAGCATGGGTGCCGCCTTCTTTCCGCAGGACGGCGATACGCCGGAAGCCTTGCTCGCCAGCGCCGATCGCGCCATGTATGAAGCCAAGCAACTCGGCCGCGACCGGTTGCGGGTCTCGCACATGTGGCTGGCGGATGGTTCGGGCATATAGGTTTCAGTGCTATTCGGGAACGATGTCGCTTGCGGGCGGTAGTCCTGCCGGTTCGCCCGTCTTGTCCGTCGACCGGTAGACATCCTCGAAACCGTCGACGAAACGGGCGAACAATTGCGCAAAGGCCTTGCGGTCCGCGTCGCTCCATTGCGCCGTCATCTGTGCGATAAGGCCATGCTTGACGGTGCGGATTTCACCCAAAAGCCGTTCGCCGAGCGCCGTCGGTGCGATCAGGGAGCGCCGACCATCCTCCTGCGAGGCGTCGCGGCGCAGGATGCCGCGCGCCACCAGATCGGCCACCAGCCGGCTTCCGCGGGAGGGGTCGATGCGCATCGCTTCAGCAATCGCGCCGACCGTGACTTCTCCGCCCGATTGGGCAATGCGACGGCTGACATCCAGCACGTCGAGATCGGTCAGTTCCAGCCCTGGCGCAATATTGGCGATCGCGATGCGACCGACAATGCGCCGGCCGATGAGGAAGCGCATGCGGGTCAATGTCTGGCCGATCTCGAGGATGGCGTCGTCATGTCGCGTTTGGCCGGAATGGGATGCCAGGCCGGGCCTGGGAGAAGAAGACTGTTTGCTCATGGCCGTTCATACCAAATCGGTGACGGCAGGTGAAGATATGATTGCAATGTGCAATAATGTGCCATTGACTATTATATGCTAAACGCACATTGTTGCGCTTTGCCGCAAAAGGTATTCCCATGGACATGTCAAAGCCGGCGTTCCAGTCGCTGGTCTCCGATCCCCGCCAGCGCCTGCTCCTGTTCTTTTTCCTGATGCTGTCGTTGTTCATGGCAACGCTGGACAATCAGATCGTCTCGACGGCGCTGCCGACCATCGTCGGTGAATTCGGCCAGATGGAACGTTTCGGCTGGATCGGCTCGTCCTATCTTCTGGCCAGCAGCGCGGTCATGCCGATCTATGGAAAGCTCGGCGATCTGTTCGGCCGCAAATACGTGATGATCGCCGCCATTCTGCTCTTCACGCTCGGCTCGCTGACTTGCGGCATGGCCTGGTCGATGGAATCGCTGATCGCTGCGCGCGTCTTTCAAGGCATCGGCGGCGGCGGTATCATGGTTTCGATCTTTTCGGTCAATGCGGACCTGTTCGAACCGCGCGAGCGGGCGAAATATCAGAGCTATACCAGCCTCGTCATCATGGCATCCGGCAGTGTCGGACCGCTGCTCGGCGGGACCATGAGCGATCTCTTCGGCTGGCGCTCGATCTTTCTCATCAACTTGCCGATCGGCATCGTCGTTCTGACTGGCCTCGCGATCCTGTTGCCCTATAGACGGCCACAGCGCCAGCCGAAGATCGATTACCCGGGCGCCATCCTTCTTGCCGCCGCCATTTCCTGTTTCGTGCTGTTTGCCGACAGCCGCGAATTGTTCGGATCGATCATTTCGACCGAGAGTCTCGTTGTCGTGTTTTTCTGCGCCGCCTGCATTGTCGCCTGGGTGTCGGTCGAGCGTCGCGCCGCCGAACCGATCGTACCGCTGCGGCTGTTCAGGGATTCGACCTTCACGCTCTCCCTGGTGATTTCCGCCGCCAGCGGATCGGTCGCAATCGGCATGGTCAACTACTTCGCGCTGTTTCTGCAGACCACCGCCGGGCTTTCGCCCACCGCGGCCGGCTCCTTCTTCATCGCCGTCACCGTCGGCCTTGTCGTCGGCTCGATTTCGGCGGGCCGGCTGATCGCGCTCAGCGGACGCTACAAGCCGTTTCTTGTGCTCGGCCTTTCCCTCAACTGCCTGATGCTCGGCATCTTCTCGCAATTGCATGCGGGCACCCCGCTGCCGGTCATCGCGCTGATCATGCTGTTCCAGGGACTGGCTGTCGGTTTCGGTCAGCAGGCGCCGATCATCGCCGTGCAGAACACCGTGCCGAAAGGCGATATCGGCACGGCGACCGGAACGGTCACGCTGATGCGCATGGGCGGGGCGGCCATTGCGATCTCGCTTTACGGCGCCATCATTTCGGCCTGTCTGGAAGGTGCCGCATTCAACATTCCGGGCGTCCCCGACATTCGCGCGCTGACGCCGAAGCTGCTCGCATCCCTGCCAGAGGCCGCGCGCTTGTCCGTGGCCGACATTTATGCGGCAGCCTTTACCAACCTGTTCCTGACCGCATCGGGCATCGCCGCTCTCGGCCTCGCCGCCGCCATCGCGATGAAGAATGTGCGGTTGCCGTTTCGCGGTTAGCCGGGCTTACCAAAGCCGTGCACTGCCCTATCTCGATGGGATGAAACCAGAGGCCCTGCTTCATCCCACGCCCGCCGGCCTGTTCTGCCCGGTCGGCGAATTCTACATCGATCCGGTGCGCCCGGTCGGACGGGCGTTGATCACCCACGGTCATTCCGATCACGCCCGTGCCGGCCACCGCCACGTCCTGGCGACACGCCAGACGCTCGACATCATGCGTATCCGCTACGGCGAAGATTTCTGCGAAAGCGAGCAGGCGGCGGAATTCGGCGAAGTTCTCGATGTCGGTGGCGTCACCATCACGTTTCATCCGGCAGGTCATGTCTTGGGCTCGGCCCAGATCGCTGTCGAAAAGGATGGGCTGCGCATCGTTGCTTCCGGAGATTACAAGCGCGGAACCGATCCCACCTGTGCCTCCTTCCAGCCGGTTGCATGTGATGTCTTCATCACCGAAGCGACCTTCGGACTGCCGGTCTTTCATCATCCGGAACCGCGTCGCGAAATCGGCAAGTTGCTCACCTCGATCGAACAATTTCCCGAACGCACGCATCTGGTCGGGGCCTATTCGCTGGGCAAGGCGCAGCGGGTCATCCGGCTGATCCGCGATTGCGGCTGGGACAAGCCTATCTATATCCATGGCGCGCTCGCCAAGCTCTGCGACTATTACGAGAGGCAGGGGATTGCGCTTGGCGACCTGCGTCCGGCAACGATCGACAAGAGCACGCCGGATCTCTTCAAGGGTGCGATCGTCGTCGGGCCGCCCTCGGCGTTTCAGGATCGTTGGGCGCGGCGTTTCAATGAACCGCTGATCGCCTTTGCTTCCGGATGGATGATGGTTCGGCAGCGTGCCAAACAGGGCGGCGTGGAACTGCCGCTTGTGATTTCCGACCACTGCGACTGGCCGGAGCTTCTGGAGACGATCAAGGAGATCGCGCCTTCGGAAGTCTGGGTCACGCATGGGCGCGAGGAAGCTCTGGTACGCTGGTGCGAGCTGCAGGGGATTGCCGCCAAGCCGCTGCATCTGGTCGGTTACGAAGACGAGGGCGATTGATGGTGAGCGGTATCCTCTGCGCGCAATCCGGGGTCGGGAGGGTAGGGCCATGAAAGCTTTCGCGACCCTTCTCGATCGTCTCGTTCTTACCCCCTCGCGCAATGGCAAGCTGAAACTGCTTGCCGATTATTTCCGCACCACGCCGGATCCCGATCGCGGCTACGGGCTGGCCGCCCTTGCCGGCACGCTCGATCTGAAGGGCGTCAAACCCGCCCTGCTTAGGGAGCTGGTGATGGAGCGCATGGACGACATCCTGTTTCGCTACTCCTACGATTATGTCGGCGATCTTGCCGAAACCATCGCCCTGGTCTGGGATGGCGGTGCCAAGGAGCGGGTTGATGACGCGGCGCAGCCGCGTTTGGGCGATGTCGTCTCCCGCATGAACGCGCTCGGCCGCACCGAAGTCCGCTCCGCCGTCCGCGACCTGCTTAATCATCTCGATCCGTCGGCGCGCTTTGCCTTCCTCAAGCTTGCCACCGGTTCTCTGCGTATCGGGGTGTCGGCGCGGCTTGCCAAACAGGCGCTGTCGGACATGTCGGGCAAGGATGTCACCGAGATCGAGACACTCTGGCACGGGCTTGCACCGCCTTATGAACCGCTCTTCGCATGGCTGGAAGGCAGGGCGGAGCGCCCGGTTCTCGCAACACCCGCCATCTTTCACTCCGTCATGCTTGCCAATCCGGTCGAAGACGGCGATCTGGCCAAAATCGATCCTGCCGACTATGCCGCTGAATGGAAGTGGGACGGTATTCGCGTGCAGATGTCGAGTTACGGTGGAACCAGGAAGCTTTATTCGCGATCCGGCGACGACATTACCGGCGCCTTTCCCGATATCGTCGATGCCATCTCCTTCGACGGCGTGATCGATGGAGAACTGCTCGTCGGCGGCACCGCCCGTTCCAACAGTCCGACGAGAACCTTCTCCGACCTGCAGCAGCGGCTCAATCGCAAGAGCGTGACGCCAAGAATGCTGGAAGACTATCCGGCCTTTGTGCGCGCCTATGACCTCCTTTTCGAAGCCGATGAAGACATCCGCGCCAAGACGTTTCTGGAACGGCGCGGCCGCCTGGGCGACATTATCGATCGGGCGCCGCATGATCGGTTCGACCTGTCCGACCTCGTGCCTTTTGACAGCTGGGATGAACTGGATGCCCGTAGGCGCGATCCCCCCGATCCGGTCATCGAGGGCGTGATGATCAAGCGCAAGGACAGCGTCTATCAGGCGGGTCGCCTCAAGGGGCCGTGGTTCAAGTGGAAACGCGATCCGTTCAACATCGACGCGGTGATGCTTTATGCCCAGCGCGGCCATGGCAAGCGGTCCAGTTACTATTCGGATTTCACCTTCGGCGTCTGGGCAGACGGGCCGGAAGGCGAGCATCTGGTGCCGGTCGGGAAGGCCTATTTCGGGTTTACCGATGCCGAACTAGAAGTGTTGGACAAGTTCGTGCGCGACAACACGGTTGATCGCTACGGGCCGGTGAGGGCTGTGAAGGCGCAGGCCGATTTTGGCTTCGTTCTGGAGGTCGCCTTCGAGGGTATCAATCGCTCGGCGCGCCACAAGTCCGGCGTTGCCATGCGGTTTCCGCGCATTGCCCGGTTGCGGCAGGACAAGCTCCCGCGCGATGCCGACAGACTGTCTACGCTGACGGCGATGATCGATGCACGCGAAGGCCCGATCGACTGAGAGGAACGGGACGCCGCGCGGATCGGCGGTGGTGGATCCGCGCGGCAGATCGGGGCTGGTTCGCATCCAAGCGGCAGACCAGGACGCGACCCCGACCGGGAAGGCAGCCCGCTATTCCGCCGGAGAGAGGGCGGGAGCTGCCTCCGAAGCTGGATGACCCGGCTGCGCGATGTCATCCTTGTGCTGGGTGAGCGGCCGGTTGCCGGTCACAGCACGGGCCAGCATGTAGAAGACCGGGGTCATGAAGATGCCGAAGAAGGTTACCCCGATCATGCCGGAGAACACCGCGATACCCATGGCGGCGCGCATTTCCGCACCCGCGCCGGTGGAGATGACCAGCGGCACGACGCCCATGATGAAGGCCATGGAGGTCATCAGGATCGGGCGCAGACGCAGGCGGCTTGCCTCGACCGCGGCCTGCCATGGCGTCCGTCCCTCGAATTCGAGTTCGCGGGCGAATTCCACGATCAGGATCGCGTTCTTTGCCGATAGCCCCACCAGCACCACCAACCCGATCTGGGTGAAGATGTTGTTGTCGCCACCGGTCAGCCACACGCCGGTCAGCGCCGCCAGCACGCCCATCGGCACGATCATGATGATCGCAAGTGGCAGCGTCAGGCTTTCATACTGGGCGGCCAGCACGAGATAGACCAGAAGCAGGGCGAGCGGGAAGACGATGATGCTCGAATTGCCGGCAAGGATCTGCTGATAGGTCAGGTCCGTCCATTCATAGTCGATGCCGGACGGCAGGGTCTCGTCGAGGATTTTTTCCATCGCCGCCTGCGCCTGACCGGAGGAAAAGCCCGGTGCCGGTGCGCCGTTGATGTCTGCCGCAAGGAAGCCATTGTATCGCGTGGTGCGTTCCGGACCTGCCGTTTCATCAACCTTCAGAAGCGCCGACAGCGGGATCATCTGGCCCGATTGCGAACGAACCTTCAGGTTGCCGATATCATCCGCCTTGGCACGGAATTTGGCATCGGCCTGAACGCGGACGCTATAGGTGCGGCCGAAGGCGTTGAAGTCGTTGACATAGAGCGAGCCGAGATAGATCTGCAACGTTTCGAAAACGTCGGTCACCGATACGCCCAGCTGTTCGGCCTTGGCGCGGTCGAGATCGGCGTAAAGCTGCGGCACGTTGATCTGATAGCTCGAAAAGATGCCGGCCAGTTCGGGTGTCTGATATGCTTTGGCGATGACCGCCTTGGTGGCTTCGTCCAGCGTCTGGTAACCGTAGCCCGAGCGATCCTCGATCTGCAGCTTGAAGCCGCCGGTGGTGCCAAGACCGTTGACCGGCGGCGGCGAGAAGATGGCGATGAACGCATCCTTGATGCCGGCATATTGCCCGTTCAGCGCCATGGCGATGCCGTCACCGGAAAGCTCCTTGGTCTTGCGGTTTTCGAAATCGTCCAGCACGGCGAACACCACGCCCGAATTCGAGCCGTTGGTAAAACCGTTGATATTGAGGCCCGGGAAGGCGATGGCGTGCTTCACGCCGGGCTGCTTGAGCGCGATGTCGCTCATCTGCTTGACCACGTCTTCCGTGCGGTCAAGCGTTGCGCCGTCTGGCAACTGTGCGAAACCGACCAGATATTGCTTGTCCTGGCTCGGCACGAAACCGCCCGGTACGGCATTGAACATGCTGTAGGTGAGGCCGACCAGCGCCAGATAGATCACCATGATCAGGCTCTTGCGCGACAGAAGCCCGCCGACCGTGCGGCCGTAACCGTTGGATGCAGCGCCGAAGGCACGGTTGAAGCCACGGAAGAACCAGCCGAAGAGGAAGTCCATGCCACGCGTCAGCCGGTCTTTTGGCGCGTGGTGGCCCTTGAGGAGCAGGGCAGCCAGCGCCGGAGATAGGGTCAGAGAGTTGATCGCCGAGATGACGGTCGAAATCGCGATGGTCAAGGCGAACTGGCGGTAGAACTGGCCGGACAGGCCGGAGATGAAGGCGAGGGGCACGAAGACGGCGACCAGAACCAGCGCGATCGCGATAATCGGGCCCGACACTTCCTTCATGGCGCGATAGGTCGCCTCCCGCGGCGCATAACCATTCTCGATGTTGCGTTCGACGTTTTCGACGACGACGATCGCATCGTCCACGACGATACCGATTGCCAGCACAAGCCCGAACAGGGTTAGCGCGTTCACCGAAAAGCCGAACATGTACATGACGGCAAAGGTACCGATGACCGAGACCGGAACGGCAATCAGCGGAATGATGGACGCGCGCCACGTCTGCAGGAAGACGATGACAACCAGCACGACCAGGGCTACGGCTTCCAGGAGCGTATCGATGACCTTTTCGATCGATGAGCGAACGAATTCGGTCGTGTCATAGACGATCTCGTATTTCACGCCTTCCGGCATGGCCTTCTGCAATTCGTCCATCGTGGCGCGAACCGTATCGGCGATTTCGATGGAGTTGGAACCCGGCGCCTGCAGGACGGGAATGGCGACGGCTGGCTGACCATCGAGCAGGGAGCGCAGGGTATAGTCGGCAGCACCGAGTTCGATACGGGCGACATCGCGCAGACGGGTGATTTCGCCATTCTCGCCGGTCTTGACGATGATATTGCCGAATTCTTCCGGAGTCTGCAGGCGGCCCTGTGCGTTGACGTTGAGCTGAAGATCGACGCCCGGCAGGCTCGGCGAGGCGCCGATGATGCCGGCGGCGGCCTGTACGTTCTGGCCGCGCACGGCATTGGTAATGTCGCTGGCTGCCAACGAATGCTCGGCGGCCTTCTGGGGGTCGATCCAGATGCGCATGGAATAATCGCCGGACCCGAAAACCTGGACCTGGCCGACGCCTTCGATACGGGCCAGACGGTCCCTGATGTTGAGCGTCGCATAATTGCGCAGATAGGTGAGGTCATACCGGTCGGTGCTGGAGACGAGATTGACCACCATGATGAAGTCCGGCGAGGCCTTGATCGTGGTGATGCCGAGCGAGCGCACTTCCGTGGGAAGACGCGGCTCGGCCTGGCTGACGCGGTTCTGCACCAGCTGCTGCGCCTTGTCCGGGTCGGTGCCCAGCTTGAAGGTAACAGTCAGCGTCAGCACGCCGTCGGAGGTTGCCTGGCTGGACATGTAGAGCATGTCCTCGACGCCATTGATCTGTTCCTCAAGCGGTGTCGCCACCGTTTCGGCAATGACCGTCGGGTTGGCGCCGGGATAGGTGGCGCGCACGACGACGGACGGCGGCACGACCTCGGGATATTCAGAGATCGGCAGCGCGCGCATGCCAAGCAGGCCGGCCACCACGATCAGCACCGACAGCACGCCGGCAAACACCGGTCGGTCGATGAAAAATCTGGAAATGTTCATGACGAAACCCTCTCTCCAGGGGTAAAGCGAGGCACAAAGGTCCCGACCCGCAGTCAGGTGAGTGCGGGCGACCAAAGTCTCGTTGATGGAAACCGACCGGACTGCCGCCGGTCGGGATGATGTTATTTCGATGCCATCTTCGCGTCGTCCTCGGGAGCCACGACGGCGCCCGGGCGAATGCGTTGCAGGCCGCTGGTGACAATGCGGTCACCGGCCTTCAGCCCGTCCTCGACAATGCGCATGCCGTCCACCGCCGAGCCAAGCCGAACCGGGCGATAGGCAACGGTATTGCCCTGGTCGACCACGAAGACGAACTTCTTGTCCTGATCGGTGCCCACAGCCTTCTCGCTGATCAGCAGGCGATCTTCGGCCTTGGGCTGGCCCATGCGCACCCGCACGAACTGGCCGGCGATCAGGCGTCCATCATTGTTGCCGAACTCGGCGCGAACCCGGATCGTGCCGCTGGCGGCATTCACCTGGTTGTCGATCAGTTGCAGCTTGCCGCGGATCGGCGCGGCATTGGCGGCAAGTGTCGTCACCTCGACCGGAACCTTGTCGAGAGCCGGAATGCCGTTCTCCAATGGGACTTCCGACAGGATGCGGGCAACCAGTTCCTCGCTGGCGTCAAAGCGTGCATAGATCGGATCGATGGACACGATCGTCGTCAGCGGTGTCGAGGCCGAACCCTGGGCCACGAGATTGCCGACCGTCACTTCGATGCGACCGGCGCGACCGGAGATCGGAGCACGGATTTCGGTATAGTCGAGGTTGAGCTGGGCAACCTTCAAGGCGGCCTTGGCCGATTGCAGGCTTGCCAGCGCATCCTGCTGGGTGCTTTGGCGCTGGGCGAAATCGCTCTGCGAAATGGTGTTTTTCGCAGATAGGGTCTTGCCGCGTTCCAGCTCGGTATTGGCGAGTTCAAGCTTGGCTTGCGCTGAGGCAACAAGGCCCTGCGCTTCGGCAACCGCTGCCTGATAAGGGGCCGGATCGATGCTGAACAGGACGTCGCCTTCCCTCACCAGACCACCCTCGCGGAAGTGCACCGACTGGATAGCGCCGGCAACACGTGGACGCAGCTGCACGCGGTCAACAGCTTCCAGACGGCCGGAAAATTCCTGCCATGTGGTGACGCTGCGCGGCTCGACGGACGCGACCTTGACCGGCACGGCGGGGGCAGCGGCAGCCGCAGGGGCAGCGACGGCACCCTTCGGTGCGTCAAGATAGAGGGCGCCGCCTGCAATCAGCGCAGCAACGCTCAGTCCGGAACCCCACAGGGCCCAGTTCTTGATCTTCGATGTCATTTTTCTCTCCTGGCGGACGCTTTGCCGCCTGATCGTTCAACTCAAATCTTTGCCGAGGCCCTGAAAAGACAAAGAAACACTGTCGGCGGCATGACATGCCTCCGTGAATTCCGTGTCCTTGATGCCGGGATTGGCCTGATGGGAGATCAGGGCCTCAGTCTAAAACTCAAAATTCCGCATTGATCATGATGGGTCTCCTTCGACCGTGGAATTTTCATGCCTGTATGGACTGGGTGCCAAACCTGCTGTCAGTGCAGCTTCTCGACAAACCCGGTAAATTCTGAGCACAAGGAAGGAAGCCATTTGCCGGTTCCCTCCTTGTAGACGCTCGTCCAGCCGCAATCGGCCGAAAAGATCCGCTCGCGAACGGTCACACCGCTCGCTTTCAGGCGGTCCGAATAACCGATCACCTCGTCGCGCAGCGGATCGTCCTCGGAAGTGACGATCAACGCCGGCGCCAGATTGTTGAGGCGCGAACACAGACAGGGCGCAGCATAAGGATGCTGGAAGAAGGAACCGATATAATGGCCCCATCCATCCGACCATTTTTCCCGCATTCCGACCTTGTCCGCCTCCCGGAAGGATGCCGAGGTCATCTTCGGGTCGATCATCGGCGAAAAAAGCATTTGGCCTTTCAATTCGCCGGGCAAAAGATCCCGCGCCTTCAACGCCACGCCCGCCGCCACATTGCCGCCCGCCTCGTCGCCTGCCACGAAAAGCGGCGACTTGGCGCTGCCGAACTGCTTGCGCTTTCCCGACAGACAGAGCAGGGCCTGGAAGGCGCATTCCATCGCCTTCGGAAACATGTTCTGCGAGGCAACCGCGTAATCCGCCTCCAGCACCACGGCGCCGGTTTCCGCCAGCGCTTTCGCAATCGGCCGCTCGGCCTCGCCGCGGTCGCGGTCGAGAAAGGCGCGGCCGCGCAGGTAGAGCACGATGGGGGCAAGCTTGGCGGCTCGGGCTCCGTCATACAGGCGCATGGGAACAGGCGGCTTCACCGACCTGTCGAAAACGATATTTTCCCATTGCGTCGTCATGGTTGCCTTACCGCGTCAGACAGTGCAGCCTGGGTTGCCGAAAATTCTGTGTCTGATATTATTATCCCACGCAAACGGCACAAGCATGCGTTTGGCGGCAACACTGTTCCAAATTCGCGGATAATACCGCATTGCAAACGAGGGCATCATGGATCAACTGTCGGCAATGCGCGTCTTCGTCCGCGTCGTGGAAACCGGCAATTTCACGAGGGCGGCAACGGCGCTCGACATGCCGAAGACGACGGTGACGAACATGGTGCAGTCACTTGAGGCGCATTTACGCACTACGCTTCTCAACCGTACCACCCGGCGCGTCATGGTGACAACCGACGGCGCACTCTATTACGAACGCGCCATCCAGATCCTGTCGGAAATCGACGAGCTTGACGGCTCGATGTCGAATTCGCAAACCCAGCCTTCCGGGCGGCTTCGCGTGGAAATGGCGGGCGCCTTTGCCGATCTTATCGTCATTCCCAACCTGTGTGATTTCTACCAGCGTTATCCGCAGATCCAGCTCGATATCGGGGTCGGCGACCGGCTTGTCGATTACATTGCCGAGAACGTCGACTGCGCCCTGCGCGGCGGCACGCCGATGGATCAGTCGCTGATTGCCCGCAAGGTCGGTGAAATGCGGTTGCGCACGTTTGCAGCGCCCTTCTACCTCGAAAGATTCGGCACGCCGACCCATCCGCGCGAGCTCGAAGACAGGCATTTCTCGGTCGGGTATCTCAATGCCACCGTCGGCCGGGTGTTGAGCATGGAGTTTTGTCGCGGCGACGAAGTCATCGAGGTCAATCCGCGTTACGCCATCTCGGTCAACGATGCCCGATCCTATCTCAACGCGATGATTTCCGGGATCGGCGTCGGTCAGTCGCTCAGCTTCATGGCCAACGATGCTGTCGAGCGCGGCGAACTGGTCGAGATCATGACCGATTGGGATTGCGAAAAGTTGCCGCTTTACATCGTCTATCCGCAAACCCGCCATCTCAGCAACAAGGTGCGGGTGTTCGTCGACTGGTTGGCCAAACTTGTCCAGGACCTCAAGGATGGCGACCGGATCCTGCCTCCGATGCGAAAAGCGGGATGAGCATCCGCAAAGTGCGGGCACGGGGCGCAGCATCGGGCCTGCGCAGAAATCCAAGCCCGCCGGAAATTTCCGAAGAGTGTGCGGCCTCGCAAGGCGTTGCGGTTGCATGGTTACGTCACGGGCTGATGGTGACCCGACCATCGACGTAAAGCGTGTGCCCGTTGACCAGGGACGCCCCCCTTGCCGGGCAGAAACACTGCGGCGCCCACGAGCCTCGCGGACCGACATGGCCCTTCGGCCGGCGCAACACAGTCGTTTGTCGCGTGAAGGTCAAGCCGGCCGCGCGTCGGATGGCTGGGAGCCGCACTATCGCCCGTGCGTCAAACGTCGCCTGATACGTCGTCCTGTTCCGTCCGACTTTGAAAATAATCGGCTTGCTGGCCGGAAAGGCGCTGGTGGTAGCGGTCCCGCGCGGCGACCAGATGCGCGCGCATCGCATCGCGGGCGGCGTCGGCATCGCCGGCAGAAATGGCTTGCAGAATGCGCAGATGCTCCCTTTGCAGGCCATTGAGATAGTCCGCCGAAAGGACTTCGATCGAATACCACGGCGAACTGCGGTCACAGGGAATGGTGCGGTCACCGAGCGCGTCGAGAATTTCGACATAGAACTCGTTATTGGTCGCGGCCGCGACTTCACGGTGAAATTCGAAATCCGCGCGGCCGGTGGGTTCGCCCTGTTTCAGGAGTGCCTCGAAGGCGAAAAAGGCTTCCTGAATGCGCGCCTCCTGCGAGGGGCTGCGGCGCTGGGCCGCGAGGCCGGCACTCTCGATCTCGATCCCCATGCGCACTTCAAGCACGTTAACGGCACGGCTGATGCGATTGCCCATGTCTGCGGTGATCGCACTGATCTTGAGTGTCGGACTGTCGATGACGAAGACGCCGGCGCCATGGCGCACCTCCACCATGCTGTCGGCCGCAAGTGCTGCGACCGCTTCGCGCACGACCGTGCGGCTGACGCCGAATATCTCGGTCATGCGGGTTTCCGTCGGCAGCCTCTCGCCGACGGTAAAATCGCCGGCGAGAATTTTTGCGCGCAGCTGCTGTGCCACATTTTCGAAGAGTTTCGGCCTTCGTTCTACGCGCATGTCCGATGGGTTAGCACGCATGTCACTGCCCCTATCGGAAGACGCTCGGAAGCCAGAGTGACAGGGCCGGAATGTAGGTGACCATCAGTAGCACCACGATGCCCGCGCCGTAGAAGGGCCAGATTGAGCGCATCGCCTCCCAGACGGATATCTTGCCCACCGCGCAGGCGACGAACTGCACCCCTCCAACCGGTGGCGTGTTGAGGCCGATGCCGTAGTTGAGGATCATGATGACGCCGAAATGCACGGGATCGATGCCATAGGCCACGGCAATCGGCAGAAAGATCGGCGTGGTGATGATGATCGTCGGCCCCATGTCCATGAACGTGCCGAGCACCAGCATGATGACGTTGAGCAGAAGCAGGATCATGATCGGGTTGTCGGAGACGGTCTGCATCCAGGCAACCAGGGTGGCAGGCACGCGCAGGAAGGCCATCAGCCACGAGAACGAAGCCGCGCAGCCGATGATCAGCAGCACCATGGCGGTGGTGCGCACGGCACCCATCGTCGCATGGACGAAATCCTTCCAGCTCAGTTGCCGGTAGATGAACAGCGTGACCAGAAGCGCGTAGATGACCGCAATGCAGGAACTCTCCGTGGCGGTGAAGATGCCGGAGCGAACGCCGCCGAAAATGATGGCGATCAGCAGCAGGCCGGGAATGGCCACGGCAAACAGATGCAGCGCCACCATCAGGCCGGGAAACGGCTCGGTCGGATATCCGCGCCGGCTGGCAACGATATAGGCCGTCACCATCAGCACCGCGGCAAACAGCAGGCCCGGAATGACGCCCGCCGTAAACAGGTCGGCAATGGAAATCTTGCCGCCGGCCGAGATGGAGTAGATGATCATGTTGTGCGAGGGCGGCAGGAGAAGCGCGATCAGCGCCGCCATGGATGTGACGTTGACGGCATAATCGGCGCCGTAACCACGCGCCTTCATCTGCGGGATCATCAGGCCACCCACAGCTGCGGCTTCCGCCACCGCCGAGCCGGAAATGCCGCCGAAAAGCGTCGACGTCAGGATGTTTACCTGGCCCAGTCCACCGCGCAGATGCCCGACGATGGAGGCCGCGAAGGCGACGATGCGTCCGGCAATGCCGCCGCGCACCATCAGGTCGCCGGAATAGATGAAGAAGGGGATGGCGAGCATGGAGAACACGCTCATGCCGGAATTCATGCGCTGAAACACGACAAGCGGCGGCAGGCCCATATAGGCGACCGTCGCAAGGCTTGAAATGCCGAGGCAAAAGGCGATCGGCGTGCCGATCAGCATGAGAAGCGTGAAGCTCCCGAAAAGAATCCAGAGTTCCATCGTCTTATTCCCCCTTTGCCTTGCCTGGCGTATTCAGCCTGGCTGCGTCCTTGCGGACGTCTTCGATATTTTCGAGTTCGACCGCAATTTCGGTCGGTGCCATTTCGTCCAGCGCCTCATCGACCGGCGCGCCGAGCGCGCGGGCCACGACCCGTTCCAAGGCAAACAAGGTGATGAGAATGCCGCCGCCGACGATCGGCACATAGTCCCAGGCGCCGGAAATGCCGAGCGCCGGCATGGTGGTTGCCGCGGTAAGGCTGATGAGGCTGCCGCCATACCAGATCATGCCGATGCCGAAGGCGAGAATGACGATGTCGGAGATCATCCGCAGCCACCTCTTGGCTGCCGGAGGAAGCACGTAAAGCAGCACGTCGAAACCCATGTGGTTGTTTTCACGCACGCCGACCGCGGCGCCGAGAAAGATGAACCAGCTCATCAGGATGACAGCGCCGGGTTCCGTCCAGCTGGGGGAATCGTTGAGAACGTAGCGGCAGAAAACCTGCCAGGCGACGACCGCCGTCATGACGACCAGACCAACCCCCGCCAGGTATAGAACCAACGTGTTGAGCCTGGAAAGAATGGGCAGTCCTGTCTTGAAATGCGCAGACATGGGTAAGCGTCTCCTGACCTTTCAGTGAAAGGCTGGACGAAGTCCTGGAATGATCGGTGATGCGCTGACCGCCCCCGGTCGGTTCGCCAGGGGCGGCCGAACTGTCAGCTGTTACTTTGTCGCCTGAACGTCGGCGACGAGCTTCTTCAGCACTTGGTCCTTGACGTGCTTTTCATAGACCGGCTTCATCGCGTCGATAAAGCCTTGCTTCTCGACCTCGTTGATCTGGGCACCCGCCTTTTCGACGGTAGCCCGAGATTCCGAGGTCTTCTTTGCCCAAAGCTCGCGCTGCTTGGCAACGCTGTCCTTGGCGGCCTGCTTGAACAGCGCCTGATCTTCCGGCGTCAGCTTGTCGAAGACGGCTTTGTTCATGACGAACACTTCCGGCAGGATCGTGTGCTGATCCTCGGAGAAATACTTGGCGACTTCGAAATGCTTGGCGGTGTCGTAGCTCGGGTAGTTGTTTTCAGCACCGTCGATAACGCCGGTTTCGACCGAGGAATAGACCTCGCCATAGGGCATCGGCGTGGCGTTTGCACCGAGCGCTGCGGTCATATCGACAAAGATATCCGACTGGATGACGCGGAACTTGAGACCCTTCATGTCGGCCACGGTCTTGATCGGCTTTTTCGAATTGTAGAAGGAACGCGAACCGGCGTCGTAAAAGGCAAGCGCCACCAGGCCGGCCGGCTCGAAAGCCGCCTTGATCTGGTCGCCGATCGGTCCGTCCATCACCGTGTGCATGTGTTCTTCCGAACGGAAGATATATGGGAGCGCCGGTACGATGGTTTCCTTGACAGTGCCGTTGAACGGCGCCATCGACACGCGGTTGAGTTCGATCACGCCGGAGCGGACCTGCTCGATCGTATCCTTTTCTTCGCCCAGCTGCGCCGAGTGATAGACCTCGACGGAATAGCGGCCGGCTGTGCGTTCCTTGATGAGTTCACCGAAATATTTGACGCCCTCGACGGTCGGATAACCGTCCGGATGGGTGTCGGACGATTTCAGCACGGTCTGCGCGGCAGCCGAGCCCAGCATCATCAGCGAAGCGATGGCGACACCGGTCATCAGTTTGGTCATGTGAAACATGTATTTCCTCCCAGATCGCGGACGATCGCCCGCGCAGTTGCAATCATCGACATCCCACGGCAAGACATCATCAGGACATGCGTCCTGACGTGCTTATGCCTCGGCAGTGGATTGTTTCAGCCGTTCCTCCTACGGTTGAGCACAAGAGGTAAAAGACAAAATTGATCATGTCAACATACCAAAACGTATCAGATGTATGATGACTTTTCGGTCGCCTGTCTTCTGTTGGTGCGCTAGTCTTGGCGACGAGACTGCAGCAGGGAGGGTTGTCTGTGTCACATCCGAAAAAATTGCGCACCGGCGTGATTGGCCTTGGCATGAGCGCCCCGCCGCATGCGCTGAGCCTGCTGGCGCTGCACGACCGCGTGGAAGTGGCGGGCGTCTTCAGCCCGACGGCTTCCCGCCGCGCCGCGTTTGCCGAACAGTTCGAGCTGCCGGTCGTTGACAGCGCAGAAGCGATATTCGAGGATGCTTCGATCGACTACGTCATCATCCTGACGCCCCCGAACAGCCATCTGGAGCTGGTTCGGAAGGCGGCGGCATGTGGCAAACATGTTCTTTTGGAAAAGCCGCTGGATGTGACGCTGGCGCGATCGCAGCAACTGGTAGAGACAGCGCGACAGGCCGGAATCCGGTTGGGGATTGTCTTTCAGCGGCGATTCAGACCCACATTCGTGCAGGCAGCCAGGCTTTTGTCCGAAGGCGAACTGGGCGACATCGTCTCGGTGTCGATGCGGCTCAGCAATTGGCGCCCTCAGAGCTATTACGACGAACCGGGCCGCGGCACGCTTTCACGCGATGGCGGCGGGGTTTTGTTGACGCAGGCAATCCATACGATCGACCAGATGATCACGCTTGCGGGCCTGCCGACCGAGGTAAGCGGCCTTGCGGTGACAAGCGCATTGCACCGCATGGAAACCGAGGATCTTGTGCATGCCGTCCTGCGTTTCGAGAACGGTGCGATCGGTTCTCTCAGCGCCACCACCGCCGCCTATCCGGGCTACCCGGACGAGATCGAAATTCTCGGCACCAGGGGCTCGGCCCGGCTGGGCAGCGAGAATGGCCTGATCATGCTGATGGACGGGCGCCGGATCGAACTGACGGACAGCACCGAGGCCGGCGGCACGGGCGCCGATCCGATGGCCTTTTCCCACCACAATCATCTTGCCCTGCACGAGGCGTTCATCGATGCGATTGCTGAAGGACGGGACCCGCCGGCCTCCGGCGAGGACGCACTCAAGGCGCACCGCCTGATTTCCGCAATTCTGCGCGCGGCCGCCGGAGGCGGAACCGTGCCGGTCTAAGCATCTCACCGACCTCTCCCCCGTTCAGTCGGCAAATTCCGGTTCGGTGCGCATCAGCTGCCGGCGGATGCTTTCCATATGCAGGCGCGCGCTTTCCGGATCGCCCTCGCGCATTTCCAGATAGGTTTTCTGGGCGATATCGGCCGGCACCGGTTTCAGTTCGCGGCCGGTGGACATGGCGAGCAGTTGCACTTCCGCCGCACGTTCCAGATAATAGAGATCATCGAATGCCTCGGCGATGGTCGGCCCGAGCACCATGACGCCGTGGTTTTTCAGGAACACGATATCCGCATCGCCCATTGCGCGCGCAATGCGCAGGCCCTCGCTGTCATCCAGCGCCAGACCATTATAGTTTTCGTCGATGGCCGTGCGGCCATAAAATTTCAGCGCCGTCTGGCCGGCCCAGACCAGCGGTTCGCCCTCCAGCATGGAAAGCGCCGTGGCATAGGGCATGTGGGTATGGAAGGCGGCGGTGGCGCGCGGCAGGGTCTTGTGAAGCTGCGCGTGAATGTAGAAGGCGGTTGCCTCCGGTTTGCCACTGCCGGCCACGACATTGCCGTTGAAATCGCAGACCAGAAGCTGGGAGGCCGTGATTTCGGCAAAGGCCCAGCCATAGGGGTTCACGAGAAACAGGTCCTCGTGGCCAGGAACGACGGCTGAAAAGTGGTTACAGATGCCTTCCTGCAGGCCCAGTTTTGCCGCCATGCGGAAAGATGCCGCGAGATCGATACGCGCCTCGCGGATGGCGTTGCTGTCCAGCGTCAGGTTGCGCAGGACGGCCGGGGTGGAGATGGTCTTCAGTTCGTGAGCCATGAAATTCTCCTTGATCGTTATCAGCGATGAACGGCAAGCGCATTGTCGTAGAGCGAACAGAATTCGGCAGACACATCCGAAGCGATGGAGGCGATCAGCGGCGACAGCCGCGACGACGGATTGTCGAGATAGACGGCGAAGTAATCGGTCGCCGGAAAGGGGTGGCGGACGTTCAGCACTTTCAGAGTGCCGAGTCTCAGCTCGTTCTGGATGACGATGGGTGGCAGTACGGCGATGCCGATGCCGGCCGCCACCATACTGATCGTCGTTGCCAGCGAGTTGGAATAATGCACGACGCCCTGGCCGAGAGAATTGGTCGGCAGATATTCGACCATGCGCTTGTAAGCCTGCGTGCCGACTTCATAGGAAATGATCGGGTTCAGCATCAGGTCGGCGCGGGTCATCGCCTCTTCGTCTGAGGGAAAGGCGCTGTTGGCAATCCAGAACATGCCCAGCGTACACAGATCGACAATCCGGTATTTCTCGACATTGGGGCCATGAAAGCCGAGGATGATATCGAGTTCGCGCTTTTCCAGCTTGGATAGGATCGTTTGCGAGGCATCCGTGGTGACGGACACACGCACACGCGGAAACCGCTGCCGGAGCGTTTCCATGATGCCGGGAAGAATGGCGAGCGCCATGGAGGGCACAAGGCCGATGCGCACCGTGCCTTCCACGGTTTCGGGCGGGGCAACATCGCTGACAAGGCGATTGTAGCGGGCAATGATGTCGCGCGCGCCGGACACGAAGGATCGCCCTTCGCGGGTCAGGTGCACGTCGCGGGTGTCACGTTCGAAAAGGCGGATACCGAGTTCCTGTTCGATGGCCGAAATGCGGTTGGAAATGGCGGCCGGGGTAATGTTCATGCGGTCGGCGGTAACGCGGAAACTTCGAAGTTCCGCAAGCCAGACCACGGTTTCAAGGAAACGAATATTCATCGCGTGAACGCGCCTCACCGTTTTGTCGACCGATCATGCGCATTATTCGCGTCCAGATTGTCGTAAGCTGCTGTTTTTCACAGACTATGTTCCCGACCGTCACGTTACACCGTAGGGGTGAGATGGCAACGGCGGGCCGGTTGAGTTAGCGTTATCATCGCAAAAAGAAGGTCCGGATTTGACCCGGACCCCGACTGTCGAAAAGCTTAGGCGAGCTTGGCCAGAACCTTTGCGGTGGCACCGGTCATGTCACCCAGCTTCTGCACCTTGTCGCGCACGCTGGCTTCGCGCTTCTTGCCGGTTTCCTGACGTTTCAGCGCCTCTTGCGAAACCGCACGCACTTCATCACGCGGGATGACCAGGACGCCGCTTTCATCTGCAAGGATCGCGTCACCCGGCATCACCACGGCACCGCCGCAGCTGACCGGGATGTTGAAACCGCCGCCGAGATCGTAAAGCCGTGTCGTGATCGGCGAGAGACCGCGCGACCACATCGGAAAATCCGAATCCTGGATTTCGGTGAGGTCGGTGCAGGGGCCGTCGACGATACCGGCAACAGCACCCGATGCCTTGGCGGCAACGGTCACACCGCCGCCCCAGCAGGCGTATTTGTCATCCCCCAGACGATCGACGACGAGAATGTCGCCCGGCCGCAGCTGGCCGGTTGCGTGGTGCAGCAGGGTCGAGTCAGGTCCGGCAATGGCCAGTGTCACGGCGGTGCCGACGACGCGGCGACCGGGCAGCAGCGGCTGGATCTGCCGGTCCATGAAGCCGAACAGACGCCAGTGACCGACAGTCGCGGTTTCGACGCCGGCGAGAAGATCGAGGTCTTCTTGGGGGATCTGCTCGGGCATGTCCTTGATGACGTACATGGTCAAGATCTCCTTGGTTCAAGCGCAGGCGAGGCGGCGATGCTGCGTCATCGGGATGAGGTTGCGCACTCTGCTGATCTCCTTGGCGTCGATGCGAGCAGTGACGAAACCGACCGGATCGGAAGCGCGGGCAATTGTGTGGCCCCATGGATCGCAGACCAGCGAGTGGCCGTAGCAGGAACGTTTTTCACCGTTGACGGTGACGCTGCCCGTCTGGCCGCAGGCGACGAAATAGGTCTGGGTTTCAATGGCACGCGCACGCGCCAGCACTTCCCAATGGTCCTTGCCGGTCTGTAGCGTGAAGGCGGCAGGCAGCACGATGACGTCGCAACCGGCCTTTTCGAGCTGCAAAAACAGTTCGAAGAAGCGGATGTCGTAGCAGATGGCGCAACCGACCTTCATGCCATCGATCTCATAGGTGACGATATCATCGCCCGGCTTGACGGTGGCAGATTCCTTGTAGGCTGTGCCATCCGGTGCCACGATGTCGAACATGTGGATTTTTCGGTAGGCCGCAACTTCCTTGCCTTCGCGGTTGAACACGAAAGACGTGTTATAAATGCGGTTTTCGCCCTCGACCTTTTCCATGATCGTGCCGGCATGGACAAAGACTTTGTTCTCGCGGGCAAAATCCTGCGCCATCGTGTAGGCGGCACCGCCGGCCGGTTCGGCCAAAGCCAGCTTTTCTTCGGTCGTGGTGCCGAGCAGCTCGAAATATTCAGGCAGGACGATCAGGTCCGGCTGGTCGGTCTTCAGTGCCTCGGTCATCAGATCGTAGGTGATCTTCAGGTTGGCGGCGCGGTCCTGCTGCGGGTTGGTCTGGATCAGGCTGATTTTCATGGACAATTCCTCCGAATGGCGATGTCGCTCAGGCGACGATCTTTTCCTGCTTGAGTGCGTTGATCGTGGACATGATGCCGGCGCGCAGCGCCATGTTCTGGGTGGCGACGACCAGCATTTCTGCGCCTTCTTCCAGCGCGAAGGTGCGCTCCGCAGGCGTCCAGGCAGGCATGATCCACTTCTTGCCGGCGTCGCGGGCGGCCTTGGCGATGCGGGACAGGTCGCGGCGGTCTTCATCGTTAAAGGCATAGGCGCCACGGCCGCAGGCAAGCGCCAGGTCGGACGGTCCTGGGAACAGGCCATCGACGGTTTCGAGCGCTGCGATCTTTTCCACATCGGCAAGGCTCTCGGCCGTCTCGATCATCGCGTAACATTTGGTCCGCTTGTTTTCCTTCTCGAAGGCATCGGAAGACGGGCGGGTGTAACCGAACACGCGTCCACCGGCATAGGACCGGATGCCGAGCAGCGGATATTTCGCCGCCTTGGTCACCTCGCGGGCATGATCGACGCCGAGGATATGCGGCAGGATCACGCCATCGGACCCGAAGTCGAGGGCCTGCTGGATCGCCTCTGTGGTCGGCGCGATGACCTTAGTCAGGGCCGGAATGCCGAGTGAGTTGGAGAAGGCCAGGAACTGGTCGAGCGTGGCGAGATCGAACGTGCCATGTTCCAGTTCGATGACGAGCTGACTGACGCCGCAGGTTTTGGCGATTTCGAGAAAGCCGAAATGCGGTTGCGACATCCAGAGCGCGATATTGTCCATTTCAGTAGTCTCCATTGCAATTCAGTTATTTGCCCATGGTCCTGGAGAGACCGAGCGTACGTTCGATGAGGAAGATGATGGCAAGGGTGGCGGCGACGAGGACGACGGATACGGCGGCCGTCATCGGGTCGGTCTGGCTTTCGACATAGTCGAAAATTTCGACCGGCAGCGTGCGCAGGCGAGGGCCCGTGATGAACAGCGAGATCACCACTTCGTCGAAGGAAAGGAGGAAGGAAAGCGCGGCGCTGGCGATGAAACCGGGCATCATCAAGGGCAGGGTGATACGGCGAACCACCGTGAAGGGTGAAGCGCCGAGCATGGTGGCCGCATCCTCCACCGAGGGCGGCAGGGTGGAAAATGCCGTCAGCATGATGCGGATCACGTAAGGCGTGGTGATGATCAGGTGGGCGATGATCAGGCCCGTATAGGTGCCGAGCAGGCGTGCCTGCACGAAGACCAGAAGGATAGCGAGGCCGAGCACGATGGATGGCAGCAGGAGAGGGGCCGTGAACAGGTTCAAGAGGAATTCGCGACCGATGAATTTTCTCCGGCGGATGGCGAAGGCGGCGGGCACGCCGGCGGCAAGGCCCAGCACCGTCACCGTAATGGCGATGACAAAACTGATCCACAGCGCCTGCGCAAAACCAGCATGCGAGAACATCGCGGCATACCAGCGAAGGCCCCAGCTTTCCGGCGGGAAAGTGATGTAGCTGTCATTGCTGAAGGACAAGGGCAGCACGATCAGGATGGGTGCCAGCAGGAAGAGATAGATGCAGGCGACGAGGAGCCTGAACGGAAGGGTCAATTGGCCGATCATGTCAGGTTCCTCCTTAATCGAAGCGCTTGACGACGCGGGAATAGACCGCGAGCGCAAGGCCGAAGATGATGAGCACGATGACGGAGATTGCCGCGGCAGTGGGCCATTCCAGCTGGATGACGGCCTGGTCGTAGATCTCTGTCGCCAGCAGGAAGACACGTCCGCCGCCGAGCAGCTTTGGCGTGATGAACGAGCTGATCGAAAGAACGAAGCAGAGCAGGCAACCGAGCGCGATGCCGGGGGCGGTCAAGGGCAGGATTACGCGGCGAAAACGCGTCCAGCGGTTGGCGCCGAGCGAGGCGGCGGCTTCCTCATAGACGTTTTCGAGACGGCCGAAACCGGCGATCAAAGATAGCGCCATGTAGGGAATCAGCACTTCAACCATGCCGGTGAAGACGCCGAGCGTGTTGTTGGTCAGCCGTAGCGGGCTGTCGATTACGCCCGATGACATCAGGATGCCGTTGACCACGCCCTGATCACCCAGAATGACCATCCAGCCATAGGTGCGCACGACGCTGCTGACGAGAAGCGGCGAGACGGTGATGACGAACAGCATGTTGCGCCATTTGGGCGAAACCCGGTGCAGGAATAGCGCGATCGGATAGGCGCAGCAGAGCGTGATCAGCGTGACGCCGAAACCAAGGATGAGCGAATTGGAGACCAGTTCGAAGCTGAAACTGTCGGTGAAGAAATCGACGTAGTTTTCAAGCGTATAATTGTTGGTCAGAACACCGCCGCTGCGGCTTTCGATGAAGGAAATCATGCCGAGCCGGATGACCGGCAGGACGAAGGCGACAAAATTGATGATCGCCATAGGCAGAAGCAGCGCGATCAGCAGGAAGGGAAAGCTTTTCCTACGGGCGGTGCCTTCTGCAATCGGGACGGATGAGGTGATCGCTGCCATGGTTCAGTTCCTTGAACCTTGATCGAACACCTGCATGTCCTGCGGCTTCCACTCACAGAGAAGCTTTTCGCCGCTTTGAAAGCTGTGGCCGGCGCTGGCGGTGTGCACTTCGGTGGTTAGCGTATTGCCGCCGATATCGATGTCGTATTGCACGACGTCGCCGATATAGGTGACGCGCGTGACTTTTCCATGCGCGGCATTGGTGGCCATGCTGACCAGCGAACGGTCGCGGCTTGGCGTCAGGCTGATGCGGTGCGGGCGGATGGCGGCTTTCGCCTTGCCGGAGGCGAGGCCGCGTGTGTTGCAGGGATAAACCGACGCGCCGATACGCACGCGGTCGAGCGCCTCTATCTCGCCGTCGAGAATGTTGGTGCGGCCGACAAAATCGGCGACGAACAGATCGGCGGGACGCTCGTAAATGTCTTCCGGCGTGCCGAGCTGGGCAAGCTTGCCGCGATGCATGACGCCGACCAGATCGCACATCGTGAGTGCTTCCACCTGATCGTGGGTCACGAACACGGTGGTGATCTGCAGGCGCTGCTGGATCTCGCGGATTTCGATGCGCATGTCGTCGCGCAGCTTGGCATCGAGGTTGGACAGCGGCTCGTCTAGAAGGAGAAGGCGGGGGCGGATGACGAGCGCGCGGGCAAGCGCCACACGCTGTTGCTGGCCGCCGGACATTTCCTTGGGCTTGCGGTCGCCGTAACCCGGCAGGCGCACCATTTCGAGCGCTTCTTCCACACGGTCACGCGCCTCGGTGCGGCCAATGCCACGCATTTCCAGACCGAAGGCCACGTTCTGCGCCACCGTCATATGCGGAAACAGAGCGTAATTCTGGAACACGAGGCCGATATCGCGCTTGTGCGGCGGCTTGTGGGAAATGTCGTCACCGTCGATGGTGATCTTGCCTCTGGTGATATCCAGAAGACCGGCGATCATGCGCAGTGTCGTGGTCTTGCCGCAGCCGGAAGGACCGAGAAGCCCTAGCAGCTTGCCCTTCGGCACGTCAATATCAAGATCATCGACGGCCATGTAATCGACGCCGTAGCGCTTGGTTATGCCTTTCAGCCTGAGAAAGGCCTGATCGCCAGTGTTGGTTTCAGCGGCCGGGGTTTCCTGGCGCAGTTCCTGGGTTTGCATGTCGTCACCATGTGCGGATTTGAGGTCGTCGAGGGCAACGGGACCAAGGTCCCGTCACGATGGCGTGGGTGCTCGATCACGCGTGGGAGGACGCGTGCCGCAGGGCAGTTTTCGTGAAATGGACGGGCTCCGGGCCTCGATCTGCCCGGAGCTTTTTGGGCTTAACGTCCGGCCGGGATGATCTTGCGGCGCCAGGGCTGCAGGATATCGTCGCGCATGTCGCCGATCGTCATCCAGTCAACGGCGATCAGCTTTTCGCGCTGGGCCGGGTCCATCATCGGAATGCGCTTGGCGGTGGCTTCATCAACTTCAGTCTTGCTGTTCACCGGAGCGTAGAACATTGCCTTGGCAAAGGCTGCCTGTGCTTCTGGACCGATCGCGTAGTTGATGAAGGCCTGCGTGGCCTCAGGCTCCGATGCCTTCTCGATGGCACTGACGACGTTGATCTGCGATGCCGTGCCTTCGGTCGGACCAACCGATCCCATGCGGCCTTCGGTCTGGTCGAAATAGAACTGTGAACGGGCGTTCCAGCCGATCGAGACATTCGCGGTGCCGTTGGCAACCAGCGTATAGGCGTCCGGCTTCGGCTCCCATGTCTGCACGCGCGGCGCCAGTTCCACCAGCTTGTCGACGCCCGGATCGATCGTGTCCTTGTAGTCTTGCTGACCAGCCAGACGGTTGGAAATGATCGTCAGCAGGATCGCCTGAATGTCGCCGCCGCCCTGTGCAGGCAGCACCACCTTGCCATCCTGCGCCTTGTCCCACAACGTTTCCCAGCTGGTCGGGGCGGTCGGGAAAGCCTTGGAATTGTAGATCAGCGTCAGCGTGTCATAGGTGACCGGAATAGCAGCGCCGCCGAGATCCTTGCCGATATCGGAGACGTCGGCATAATTCGGCAGTTTCGACGTATCGAGTTCGGCAACGAGGCCTTCTTCCTTGGCGATCTTGGCGACCGACAGGTCATAGATCACGGCGTTCACCTGCGGCGCATCGCGCTGGGCGCGCATGTTGCCGAGCGAGGTGGCGGCATTCTGGACGCCGTAATAGTTCACCTTGATGTCGGGATGGGCTTTCATGAAGGGCTCGATGACGGCCTTCTTGTAATTGTCTTCGAACGGACCGCGATACCCCATGACGGTGATATCCGCGGCGTTCGCGCAAACTCCCGACAGTATTGTCGCGGCAAAAAGCGGAGCAGAAAGGACACGGAAGCAGATGCGTTTCATATCGGTATTCCCCTTGTCGGCTTTGGCACTCTTGTTGTTGGGGAAACGATAGGCAGCGCTCTGAGAAGGGTCCAACGACTAAAATCTACTGCGTGTTCAGAAATTCTTTCCGAGAAGGATATTTTAAGAAAAAGAAAATTATCGCTCAACAACGAAGTCAGACAATTATTTTTTTCTATGAGATCCTTTTGTCCGGTATTTATAGAATTTTATTCCGATTTTGGATTTTACCATGGCGGCGCCAAATGCATCTTCGGGTGATGTTTTATTGCATTCATGCATCTTTGGGTGGTGGCCCATCAAAGACTGTCCAAGAAATATCTTGAGAAGGGGCGGCCGCACGTTAGCATGCTGTTATCGCAGCCAAGCTGCATGCAATGCGGAGCGCCCATGGCCACCAATTATATGCTTCTCACCGGCGCCAGCCGTGGCATCGGACACGCCACCGTGAAACTTTTCCAGGAGCATGGATGGCGCATCCTGACGGTTTCGAGGCAGGCTTTCTCGGAGGAATGCCGCTGGCCCTCCGCCCGTGAAAGCCATATCCAGGCCGATCTCGAGGATGTCGACAGCATCGATGCGCTGGCGGCCATGGTTCGCGAGCGCCTGCCCGACGGCAAGCTGGCGGCGCTGGTCAACAATGCCGGCATCTCGCCCAAAGGGCCAGGTGGCACGCGGCTGGGCGTTGCCGATACGGATGCTTCCACCTGGATGCGCGTCCTCAACGTCAATCTTGTCTCGACGGCGCTATTGGCACGGGCGCTCCTGCCCGAACTGCGCGCCGCGCGGGGATCGATCGTCAACGTCACCTCGATCGTCGGTTCGCGCGTGCATCCCTTCGCCGGGGTCGCCTACGCGGCGTCAAAGGCTGGACTTGCGGCACTGACGCGCGAACTGGCGCATGAATTTGGCCCGATGGGAATTCGCGCCAACGCAATCGCGCCGGGCGAGATCGATACCGCCATCCTGTCGCCCGGCACGGCGGAACTGGTTCAGGCGCAGGTCCCCATGAACCGGCTGGGCACAACCCGCGAAGTGGCGCAGACTATCCATTTCCTGTGCACCGAGGCGTCGTCCTATATCAACGGCGCGGAAATCCACATCAATGGCGGGCAACACGTCTGACCGGCCGATGGCTTAAACCCGGCGGCGATGCCGGCAATGATAATCTGGGAACGAAGGACAGACGATGACCATCATGCCGAATTCCATCGAAGGCCGCGACGCTGCCTATCAGATGCACCCAATGGTCAATCACCGCAAATTCGAAAAGACCGGCGGTCTGGTCATCGAATCCGGCGACGGCATCTATGTGTTCGACAACAATGGCAAGCGCTATATCGAAGGTCTGGCCGGCCTGTGGTCGGTGGCTGTCGGCTTTGGCGAAAAGCGTCTGGTCGAGGCAGCAAGAGCGCAGATGGAAAAGCTGCCCTATTACCACAGCTTCGCCTACAAGTCGCACGCGCCCTCGATCGAGCTTGCCGAACTGCTGATCAAGATCGCGCCGGTGCCGATGTCGAAAGTGCATTTCACCTCCTCGGGGTCGGAAGCCAACGATCTTGCCGCCAAGATGGTCTGGTATCGTTCCAATGCGCTCGGTCGAAAGGACAAGAAGAAGATTATCGGCCGCATCAAGGGCTATCACGGCGTAACGATCGCTGCCGGTTCGATCACCGGCCTGCCGCGCAACCATGAAAGCTTCGATCTGCCGCTCGACCGGATGGTGCATACGTCCTGTCCCTCGTATGTGCATTTCGCCCGGGACGGGGAAAGCGAGGCAGATTTCACGGCGCGAATGCTGACGGATCTGGAAGACCTGATCCTGCGCGAAGGGCCTGAGACGATCGCCGCCTTCTGGGGCGAGCCGGTGATGGGCGCCGGTGGCGTTCTCGTGCCGCCGGACGGCTATTGGCAAGGCGTACAGGCCATTCTCAAGAAGCACGATATCCTTCTGGTGATCGATGAAGTGATCTGCGGTTTCGGGCGCACCGGCAAGATGTTCGCCTGCGAGACCTATTGCATCGAACCGGATGTGCTGGTCCTATCGAAGCAGATATCCTCGTCCTACATGCCGCTTTCCGCCATCCTGATGAATGATCGTTTCTATCAGCCGATCGCAGACGAAAGCGATCGCATCGGCGTGTTCGGCCACGGCTTTACCGCCTCGGGCCATCCGGTCGCGACGGCAGTCGGGCTGGAGAATATCAGGATCATCCAGGAGCGCGATCTGGTCGGCAACGCCGCCCGGCTGGAGGAAAAATTCCTTGGCCGCCTGGCCGAACTGGCGAGACACCCGCTGGCCCATTCCGCGCGCGGCGTCGGCCTGTTGGGGGCGCTGGAAATCAAACCCTGGAGAGATGCCGGGCCGGGCAATGCGGCGATTGCCGTGGCCGCCGCGCTGGAGGAAGAGGGCGTGATTGCACGTGCAGTCGGCGAGGCCATCTGCTTCTGCCCGCCGCTGATCATCACTGCCGAGCAGCTCGACGCGATGTTCGGTGCGCTCGGCCGTGCGCTGGATGCCGTTGCCGCCGCGCGCGGCTGATCCCGGGGAAGGGGCATCTTCAGCGCAGAAGCCCCTCCGCCGTATTGTCATCCGGCTGCACCGCATCGCGTGCCGGCGGATGGGACGAGAACGCTTGAAGGACGCCCGTCGATGACGACCCATCCCGCCGCAACCGTGCTCGGCGCAGAACTGAAAACCGGTGCCGATGCCGTGCCGCCGCATCAGGCGGAATGGATCGCGCGCCAGCATTACGGCCTTGTCGGCAAGGCAGAATGGCTGTGGGGCGAAAAGGACAGCAATTATCGTCTGACGCTTGAGGACGGCACGGCCTATCTCCTGAAGATCCTCAACCCTGCCGAGGATCCGCAGGTGACGGCGATGCATAGCCAGGCGCTTCTGCACGTGGAGGTCATGGATCCAACTCTGCCCATCCAGCGCATTATTCCGACCCGCGAGGGTGCAGCGGATTTCCGATTCACAGCGGATGATGGCGGCGAGCGTGGCGTGCGCATGGTTACCTTCGTGCCGGGCATGGCGCAGCGCACGGCACCGCACTCGCCGCTGCAACGGGAAAGGATCGGCGCGCTGTTGGGGCGCATGCAGAAGGCTCTGAAAAGTTTCCAGCACCCGGCCGCGACCCACCGCATCACCTGGGACATGACACATGCGACGGGCATGCGCGACCTGATGGCTGCCTTCACAGACAGCCGTCAGCGAGGGCGGCTGGAACGCGCAATCGACGATTTCGAGGCAGAGATAGTGCCGGTGATGGCGTCATTGCCGGCGCAGGTGATCCACAACGATTTCAACATGGAAAACATTCTGGTCGATCCGGGCAGACCGGACGAGATCACCGGCATCATCGATTTCGGCGACATGGTGCATGCGCCGGTCCTTTTCGATGTCGGCATCGCGGCGGCCTATCAGATCGGCGGCGAGGCCGATCCGGTCGAGGCGATGTGCGATCTGGTCAGAGGCTATCGCCGCGAATGCACGCTATCCGATATGGAAATCGCAAGGCTTCACACCGCGGCCGTGATGCGTCTGGTGATGCGGCTTGCAATCCCGGCGTGGAGGGCACGGCTGTTTCCCAAGGATGCGGCGCGCCTGACCGTTCGCAGCGCCAGTGTGTGGCAACAGCTGGCGCGGCTCGACGCCATTCCGAGGACCGAGGCCGTTGCAAGGCTGCGTGCCGCCAACCGATAAGGATCAGAGGTCCCATGAATAACCCTCCAGCCGATACGCCGCCGATCGCGCCCGCATCCCCGGCCGCCATGGTCAACGGTTTCGATGCCGCCCGGCTCGGCAGTCTGCCGGAACGCGAGCGAAAGCTGATCGAGCGGCGCCAGGCTTTGCTCGGCCCCTCCTACAGGCTGTTTTACGAAACCCCGGTGCATGTCGTGCGGGCCGAAGGGGTATGGCTGTTCGGTCCGGATGGCGAGGCCTATCTCGATGCCTATAACAACGTGCCCTCGGTCGGCCATTGCCACCCGCATGTGGTCAAAGCGATCGCGAGCCAGGCAGCGGAACTCAATACGCATACGCGTTATCTCGGCGAACAGGTCCTTGATTATTCCGAGCGCCTGCTTTCGACGTTTCCGGACGAACTGGACCGGGTCATGTATACCTGCACCGGCAGCGAAGCCGTTGACCTCGCCCTGCGTCTGTCCCGGTATCATACCGGGGGCACCGGCATCATCATCACCGACAACGCCTATCACGGGGTCACGGCAGCGGCCGCGGAAATATCGCCGTCGCTCGGCCCCAACCTGCCGCTTGGCCCGCATGTGATGACGGTGTCGGCCCCCGATGCCCGCTGCGCGCACGGCCATGATGCCGGTGCGGCCTTGGCGAAGGATGTCGCAATGGCCATTGCCCATATGCGCCGCCGCGGCATCGTGCCGGCCGCCTTCATCGCCGACAGTATCTTCTCCACCGACGGCATCTTTTCTGATCCCGCCGGGTTTTTAAAACCGGTGGCGGATCTGCTGCGGAGGGAAGGCATTCTCTACATTGCCGACGAAGTGCAGCCGGGCTTCGGCCGCCTCGGTTCGCATATGTGGGGTTTCCAACGCCACGGCATCACGCCTGATATAACTGTCCTGGGCAAGCCGATGGGCAATGGCATGCCGATTGCGGCGGTCGTGACGAAATCCGATATCCAGGAACGGTTCGGGCAGGATATCCGCTATTTCAATACGTTCGGCGCAAACAACGTGTCGATTGCCGCCGCCTCCGCCGTGCTCGATGTCATCGATGACGAGAGGCTGATGGAGAATGCTAAGGCAGTGGGCGATCACCTGCATGCGGGCCTTGTCCGTTTGCAGGAGCGGTTTCCCGTGATCGGCGACGTCAGGGGGACTGGCCTGTTTCTTGGCGTGGAATTCGTCCGGGACGAGCATGGGCATGAACCGGATGGTGCCGCCGCGCTCTGGGTCGTCAATGCGTTGCGGGAACGGCGCGTGCTGATCAGCGCCTCGGGCAAGAACGGCAATGTCCTGAAAATCAGGCCACCCCTGCCTTTCAGCCGGGATAATGCCGATTTATTCCTCGACACGCTCGAGGTTGTGCTTTCGGAGAGGCGCCGTGGCGCGTAGGCTTGAAGCGGGCGGATTGCGAAAAGGCTTGCCCACGGCGCGCAAGAGGATTGCTCAACCGTCGCTCGACCGGCAAAAGTGAAGGAAAAGGCATGACATTCGGCATCGCATCCAAGGGCGTCTATGCAATCGCCGCCACGCCCTTTCTCAAGGATGGCACGATCGATTTCAATTCGGTCGACAGTCTTACCGATTTCTATCAGGACAGCGGCTGTACCGGCATTACCATCCTCGGCATCATGGGCGAAGCGCCCAAGCTGGAACCCGAGGAAAGCCGTGCCATCATCAAGCGGGTCGTTTCGCGGGCGAGGATCCCAGTCATTGTTGGGGTCTCCGCGCCCGGCTTTGCCGGCATGACCTCGCTTGCGCGCAGCGCAATGGACATGGGCGCCGCCGGCGTGATGATCGCGCCGACCCCCGCCCTTCGCACCGACGAGCAGATCATCGCCTATTTCGCCGGGGCGGTCGAAGCGATTGGCGTGGACGTGCCATGGGTTCTGCAGGATTATCCGCTGACGCTCAATGTCGTCATCTCTGCGGCCGTTATTGCGAAGATCATCGCCAATCACCCGTCCTGCCTGATGCTCAAGCATGAAGACTGGCCGGGTCTCGAAAAGATTTCGAAATTGCGCGCGCTCCAGAATGCCGGGGAGCTGCGGCCATTTTCCATCCTCTGCGGCAATGGCGGCATGTTCCTGGATTTCGAGCCTGAACGTGGGGCCGACGGAGCCATGACCGGTTACGGCTTTCCCGACATGCTCACGGAACTCGTCTCGCTGTTTGCGCAAGGCAAGCGCGATGAGGCGCATGACCTGTTCGACCTGCATCTGCCGCTGATCCGCTACGAGCAGCAACTGGGCATCGGCCTTGCGGTTCGCAAGCATGTTCTGATGCGCCGCGGCGCGATTGCCTGCGATGCGCAACGCAAGCCGGGACAGATGTTATCTGCGACCGCAAAGGCCGAGGTGGATTACCTGTTGTCGCGCATTGCCCGGCACGACAGCCGCGCTGCCTTCAGATAGCTGTCAGCCGGATTGCATGCCCACATGATGGGTCCGGCGCGTATGCACCGCTGTACACCCGGACCGGGATAGAACGGTTGCCGGCATGCGCTTATTCCAGTCGCATCGTCGAACGGAACGATAAGCGGTCCGCAATCTCGCCGTCGCTGGTGGTGATCTCGAAGACGTCGCCATTGACAATGTCGCCGCGTTTGACGCGTTCGGCAATGATTTCCCTTGCCGATCGGATTGCTTCCAGGCGGGCCTGCTCAAGATCGGCGAATTCGGCGCCGTCGATGTCCTTCGTCAAGCCGTCCCGATGGCGGATATGAAAATGATATCGGGTCATGCCGCCGGAACTGTGGGGGCGGACTTATGTTCCCGATCGATCTGGCCTTACCGCTGGGCTGGTGGCGTGGCGCTTTTGCGAAAACAAAAAGCCTGTCGGAGCGCTGCCAGGGCATGTCGCGCAACCCGTGGTCAAGGAATGGAACCAACGCGGCCCTCGGGCATTCGGAAAGATCGCAGCGGGAGCGCACGATGGCCGACACTCTTTCGACATACCGCAAGAAACGGGATTTCACCCGCACCAGCGAACCGAGCGGCGAGGCCAAGGTCGCAGCCTCGCAACGCCGGCGTTTCGTAATCCAGAAACACGATGCCACACGGCTCCATTACGACCTGAGGCTCGAGCTCGATGGTGTCTTCAAATCATGGGCGGTGACGCGTGGACCCTCGCTCGATCCGCAGGACAAACGGCTGGCGGTCGAGGTCGAGGACCATCCGCTGGATTACGGGGATTTCGAAGGCACCATTCCGGAGGGTGAATATGGCGGGGGCACGGTCATGCTGTGGGACCGGGGCTACTGGGACGTCGAGGGAGACCAGTCTCCCGAACGGGCCCTTGCAAAGGGCGACCTGAAGTTCGTTCTGGAAGGCGCGCGTTTGCAGGGCAGTTTCGTCCTCGTGCGGATGAAGAACGATCGCAATGGCGGCAAACGGACGAACTGGCTGCTGATCAAGCATCGCGACGGCCATGCGGTCGATGCTGACGGCGACGCGATCTTGAAGAAGGAAACGAAATCCGTTGCCTCTGGTCGGACCATGGCGCAGATTGCAGGCGGCAAGGGTGGCAAGCCCAAGCCCTTCATTCTCGACAAAGCGGTGGTCGCGGCGGACGCAGTCTGGGACAGCAGCGAGGGGCTTGCCGCCGAAGAGCGGAAAGGCAAGCGCCGTGCAGCAGCCGGCGCTCGGGCGACGACGCAAAGCGCCATGCCGGCATTCATCGCGCCGCAACTGTGCCGGATCGAGGAAAGGCCACCCATAGCGGATGGTTGGCTTCACGAGATCAAGTTCGATGGCTACCGGATGCAAATGCGCACCGAGAATGGCACTACAGAACTGCGGACCCGCAAGGGTCTCGACTGGACCGATCGGTTTCCCGAGATTGCCGATGCGGCTGCTGCCGTTTTCGAAGACACGATCATCGACGGTGAAATTTGTGCGCTGGACGACGACGGTGCTCCCGATTTCGCGGCCCTGCAGGCGGCGCTTTCGCAGGAGAAGACCGGCAATCTTGTTTATTTTGCCTTCGATCTCCTGTTCCACGCCGGCGAGGACCTTCGCGATCTGCCGCTTGAACAGCGCAAGGAACGGCTGGCGAAACTTGTTGCTGCGGCCAAGCCGGGCAGCCGCATTCAGTATGTCGACCATTTCTCGACGGGTGGGGATGCAGTCCTGCGCTCAGCATGTCGGCTGTCGCTGGAAGGGGTGGTCTCGAAAATGGCCGATGCACCCTATCGCTCCGGTCGCAGCGACAGTTGGGTAAAGTCGAAATGCCGGGCAGGCCACGAAGTGGTGATCGGCGGCTACACGATGTCGGGTATCAAGTTTCGTTCGCTTCTCGCCGGCGTGTATCGCGATGGGTCCCTTGTCTATGTCGGGCGTGTCGGTACCGGTTTCGGGGCCGGCCGCGCCGCCATGCTTCTCGGAGAACTGAAACCCCTCGAAGTCAAGACCTCGGCCTTTACGGGGATCGGCGCGCCGAAGAAGGCAGCCGGCATTCACTGGGTAAAGCCGGAACTGGTGGCCGAGATCGAGTTCGCCGGCTGGACCGGGGATGGTCAGGTGCGACAGGCCGCATTCAAGGGTCTGCGGCAGGACAAGGCCGCCGCCGAGGTCGAAACGGAAGCGCCGGCATCGCCGCAGAATGCCACGCCGCCACCACAGCCCGCATCCACCACGAGGAAGCCATCCGACCGCAGGACCGGCGGCAAGGCCGATGTGATGGGCGTCCTGATTTCGCACCCCGACAAGGTTCTGTGGCCCGACAGCGAAAACCCGGTCACCAAGGAAGACCTTGCCCGCTATTTTGAAGCTGTGGGCGGCTGGATGATCGAACACATCCGTGGCCGTCCCTGCTCCGTCATACGCACGCCCGACGGGATCGAGGGCGAACAGTTTTTCCAGCGTCATGCGATGCGTGGCACGTCCAATCTTCTAGAACTCGTCAAGGTGACGGGAGACAAGAAGCCTTATCTTCAGGTCGACCGTATCGAGGCGCTTGCGGCGCTGGCGCAGATCGGTGCTGTCGAGCTGCATCCGTGGAATTGCGAACCGAAGCAGCCCGACATGCCGGGGCGGCTCGTTTTCGATCTCGATCCCGGCCCCGACGTGGAATTCTCCACCGTGGTGAAGACCGCGCGCGATATCCGCGATCGCCTCGACGAACTTGGTCTGGTGAGTTTCTGCAAGACCACCGGCGGCAAGGGGTTGCACGTGGTAACGCCGCTTTCGCCGGGCAAACGCGGCGCTCCCGACTGGGATGAGGCCAAGGATTTCGCCCGCCGTGTTTGCGACTGGATGGCAGCCGACGCTCCGGATCTTTATGTGACCAAGATGTCCAAGAAGCTCAGGAACGGACGGATTTTCCTGGACTATCTGCGCAACGACCGGATGGCGACCGCCGTCGCGCCGCTATCTCCCCGCGCGCGGCCCGGCGCCACCGTCTCCATGCCGCTGACGTGGTCGCAGGTCAAAGCCGATCTTGATCCGAAACGCTTCACCATTCGCACCGTCCCCGCGCTGATCGGCGCCAGCGATGCCTGGAAGGATTACTGCAAGGCTGAACGGTCGCTCGCAGAAGCGATCCGGCGGCTGGAAAAGGTCGAGGCGTCGCGGGACTGAAAGCTGCAGCGGGCTACTTTCGGCCGCTGCGGCGATTGTCTGCGTCGATCGACTTGCGCAGCGCATCCATGATACTGATGACATTGCCGGGCTTTTCGGATGTATCCGGTTCGGGGGTTTTCGGCTTGGCCGACGTTTTGCCGCGGCGGGCCTTTTTCGACTTGATGATATCGCGCAGATTATCCTGAACCGGATCGGATACCATTTTTGCATCCCAAGGACGCGTCTGCTTGGCGATCAGCTTGCGGATCAGCGGCAGCGTTTCCTTTTCCGGCGCGATGTCGGCCAGACCGTCGAAATAATCCCTGGCCTCGCGCACTTCGTCGCCGTAACGCAAGGTCCACAAGACGATGCCCTTGCCGCGCGGCTCCAGCATGACGGCCCTCTCGCGCCTGCCCAGAACCAGCCGCGAAATGCCGACCATGCCCTGGCTTTCCATTGCGGCGCGAATGACGCCGAAGGCTTCCTGACTGATCGCATCGTTCGGGGAAAGGTAATAGGGCGTATCGAGCCAGATCCAGTCTATCTCGCCACGGGGCGTGAAGGTCGCGATGTCGATGGTTCGGGTACTCTCCAGCGCTACGTTTTCGAGATCCTCATCTTCCAGCATGACGTAATCGTCCTCGCCACGCTGGTAACCCTTGACCTCGTCGCTATCGCGCACGGCCTTGCCGGTGACGCTGTCGACATAGCGGCTCAGCACGCGATTGCCGGTGTCGCGGTTGAGCGTATGGAAGCGGATTTTCTCGCTGTCCGACGTCGCCGGCGTCATTTCGACCGAGCAGGTCACCAGCGACAGTTTGAGGTAGCCTTTCCAATAGGGGCGGTTTGCCATCGCACCTCTCCTCAACCGGCCTTGCGCTGCGCCGAGCCGGCCGCCTTATGGGACTTTGCCGATTTCGCGGCGGCTGGCTTGGTCTTTTTCGGCGGCGGGTTGGCATTGGCCGATTTCGGTTTGACGGACTTGCCTTTGGCGGAATGGCTTTTGCCGGGCTTGCGTTTGGAGGACTGAGCGTTCCCCATGCCTGCACTTTCGCGGAAAGCCTGCAGGAGATCGCTGGGTTTCGACGCTTTCGGCGGCGCGCGCTTCCTGATCGGCCGACCCTCGATTTTGACTTTCACCAGTTCGGCCAGCGCCTCTTCGTAGCGATCGTCGAACGCGCCGGCGTCGTAATGGCCCTTCTTGGTGCCGATAATGTGGGCCGCCAGATCGAGCATTTCCTTATCGACCTTGGGTACTGATACATCGTCGAAGGCCTTGTCGGCCGAGCGGACCTCGTAATCGAAATTCAGCGTCGTGGCGATCAGGCCGTCGCCATGGGGCCGGAGCAGCACCGTTCGCAACCGCCGGAACAGCACGGTACTGGCAATCGCCGCAACATTCGCTTCCTCCATGCCCTGGCAGAGGAGCCGAAACGCTTCTTCGCCGGTCTTTTGCGGCGTCAGGTAATAGGGCCGGTCGAAATAGACGTTATCGATCTCGTCGCAGGCAATGAAGGCCTCGATCGCCAGCATCTTGTCGCTGTCGGGAATGGCGGCGGCGATTTCCTCGGGTTCAAGCACGATATAGCGGCCATTGCCCGCCTCATAGCCCTTTACCTGATCGTCATGCTCGACCGGGTCTCCGGTTTCGCTGTCGATGAATTCGCGACGGACCCGGTTGCCCGTCTTGCGGTTGAGAATGTTGAAGCTGATACGGTCGGCCGACGAGGTGGCGCTATAGAGCGCCACCGGGCAGGAGACCTCGCCGAATTTCAAATGGCCCTTCCAATTGGCTCGCGCAGCAGTCATCGGCTTCTCCTCGCCTTGCGTCTTCACAGGCCGGCTTGAGGCCGGATTGACTGCCCCGGGGCGCCATGTCCGAAGGGACAGGTCAGCGGTTCGGTAACCGGGATTTGGTTGCGCTGCGAGCGGAAGGCGGCCGAGCGTTCGTAGGCAAGCTTGCGAAGCCGCATGATCGACCCGAGCGGTTGATGCGCGGCCAGGCCGTTCCAGGGACTGAAATGCATGCCGTCGTCTACCGTGTCGGCGCGCTGCTCATTCCAGGCCGGTTGCGAATCGGCGATGATATGGGCAACGGTCACGAACGGACTTTTCTCCTCGTCCCAGGCCTCGACGCCTTCCACGGACATTTCCTCGAGGTCGAGGCAGAGCTGCACCTGCAGATCCCAGCGGGCGGCCTCGTCCTCGAAAAACTGCTGCACGGCATGGCGAAGAACGTTGCCGTCGTCGGAAGTATCGACTTTGGTGCCGGCCAGAGCCTTGAGGTTTTCGGAGGCGGGCACGACGCGGATCTTGGCAATATGATCGCCATAGCGAAGCGGTAGCTGCGAATAGAATTCCTCACCCAGAATATGGGTTTCGGGGTTGCCGCCCATAGCCTTGAGCACGGCGCTTTCGCGCCCCACCGCTTCCAGTGCCGCTTCCGCGCCTTTCAATATCTTGGCGAGAAATTCCTTGGTGCCCTCCATGCGGTCGGTCGTCTTTGCCAGAAGCTTGAGGTTCTTCAGGAAGGCTTTTCCGCTCGGCGAATTGAATTCGCGACCGTTGACCAGGACGAAATCCTGGCTCGTCGACCGTTCCGATCCCGGCAGCCGCGCTCCATCGACATCCAGGATTTTGAGCGCCATGCCTCTTGGGGTGGAAACGCTGTCATGAAGAAGGTCGCCCGGCGTGGTGGACAGGCGGATGACCGCCTGATAGCTGCCGGGCTGCGCAAACAGCCCCTGCGCCAGATGCGGCGGCAGACCCTCGGGAACTTCCACACGCGCTTCCAGAAGGCCATGGCTTTTCGCATGCACGCAACGGATTGCATGGCCGCTGTCGGAATAGGTTTTTTCCGCAATCTGCAGCATGGTATCGGCAAGCTCTCGCGCCGTGGCTGGTTCGTCGGGCTGGATGTCCTCCACAGCTGGCGAAAAGTGGACGGGAGTGAGGGGCGCAAAGCCGGTCATTGTGTCGTTTCCCCATTCAGGATCTTGTCGATGGTGATCGGAAACGCGCGAACGCGGGTACCGGTTGCGTGGAAGATGGCATTCGATACGGCGGCTGCCACGCCGACAATCCCGATTTCGCCCAGCCCCTTGACGCCGATCGGACTTGCCTTGTCATCGTCCTCTTCGACAAAGATGACATCAATCTCTTCGATATCGGCATGGGCCGGCACATGATATTCGGCGAGGTTGTGGTTCATGATCCTCCCCGTGCGATGATCGACCATGCCTTCCTCGTGCAGCGCCATGCCGATCCCCATGACGACGCCCCCCAGGATCTGGCTGCGAGCGGTTTTCGGGTTGAGGATCCGCCCGGCGGCGATCGAGCTGACCACGCGGGTAATGCGGGCCATACCGAGTTCCTCGTCAACCTTCACTTCCACAAAGACTGCGGAATGGGTGTAGGCCGAAAACTTCTTCATGATCGTGTTGTCCGGCCCGGCCTTTCCGTGCTCCTCGATAAAGGAGATACCGGCCGCCTGCATGATGTCGGAGATCGCCAAGCCGATCTGGTGATTGCTTTCAAGCACCAGACGGCCATCCGCGACCTCGACCTGATCCTCGGTTGCGTGCGCAAGCGGCGAGCCGTCTATCTTCTTCGCGTGGCCCAGCAGCGTGGCGATCACCATCCGAGCCCCTGCCTGGATTGCGGAGCCGGTGGAGGCGGCAGTCCACGAACCGCCTTCGACAGCCGTTTTCGGCAGCGTTGAATCGCCAATCAGCACGGTTACCTGATCGACGGGAATGTCGAAGGCTTCAGCACCAAGCTGGGCAAGGATGGTGTAGGTGCCGGTACCGATGTCGGAGGCCGCCGCCGAGACGGTGACGTTGCCGTCCGCCGTAAGCCGCACCTTTGCTTCCGCCTGCGACATCTGCGCTTCCCAGAAGCCCGTTGCCATGCCCCAGCCGACGAGGTCGTTGCCATCCCGCATGGAGCGTGGCGCAGGCTTGCGCTCGCTCCAGCCGAACCGTGCGGCGCCTTCGCGGTAACAGGCATGCAGGGCCTTGGAGGTGATGTCCTTATCCATGTTCTGGTCGCGATGTGAGAAATTCCGGATCCGCAGTTCAAGCGGATCGATGCCGACCTCATAGGCAAGCTCGTCCATCGCCGTTTCCAGAGCCGTCACGCCGGTTGCGGCGCCCGGCGCGCGCATATCGCCCGGCGTCGACATGTCGAGCTTGGCAATCTCGTAAGAGATTTTGACATTGTCGCAGGCGTAGGCCATGCCCGACCAGTTGGCGACGTTTTCCTGGTAGTCCTCGTAGCGCGAGGTGGCATGGACGGCATGGTGCATGACCGATTGCAGATAACCATCACGGTCCGCTGCCAAAGATACCGCCTGAATGGCCGTCGGGCGCCATGTCAGATAGAACATCTCCCGGCGGCTCATTTCCAGCTTCACCGAGCGTTTGAGGTCCAGGCTTGCCATCACCGCGAGGAACAACTGATGTTTGGGCCGCAGTGCCTGACCGAATGCACCACCCACAAAGCTGTTCTTGACCGTCACCTTATCCGGTTCCAGCCCGAAGACGTTGCAGACATAATCATGGCTGTTCTGGGAACCCTGGGTCTTGTCGTGGATGGTCAGTTCGCCGTCCTTTTCCCACAGCACGGTGGAACCGAATAGTTCCATCGGGTTGTGGTGCTCGCCCTCGATGAAATAATCGGCGGCGATCTTGCAAGGTGCCTCCGCAAACGCCTTTTCGGCATCCCCGCGCGGCGGCGGTGGCATGAAAGCTTCCATGCGCGGAACCGGCGGGACATAGCTATTGGCTTCTTCCTGACGCAGGTCAGTATGGGGTTCGTCGGGCTGATAGGTCACGCGGATCAGCGATGCGGCGCCCCGCGCCGCCTCGAACGTGTCGGCAATAACCAGCGCCACCGGCTGTCCGTCGAACAGAATGCGGTCGTTTTCCAGCGGCCGGAACGGGTGGCCGGGCAAGGCGACCTCGTCCTTCCACTTGTCGTCCTTTTCGGCAACCGCCGGCCGGTTCCGATGGGTATAGATCTTCACCACGCCCGCATACCGTTCCGCCTGGCTGGTATCGATCTCGGTAATGCGACCGGTCGCGACGGTCGATAGCGAGATATAGCCGTGCAGCATGCCGGGTTCGTAATGCTCGGTCGCATAGCGGGCCTGCCCGGTGACCTTCAGGGGCCCGTCGATACGGGGCAGCGGAAGCCCCACGACTTTCGATTGGTAAAGCATGGTTCGCCTCCTTACTGGATCGCCTTGACCGACGGGATCTGTGATCGGCCGGATGCGGCCTGGCGGAGCGCCCGCACGATTGCGCGTCTGGCAAGCGGGATCTTGAAATCATTGTCGCCCTGGCCGACGGCGCCTGCCATCAGACGCTCGGCCACATCGCGGAAGGTCTCCTCGTCTGCCGGCCGTCCAGCAAATTCGGCTTCCGCCAGCGGGTCGCGCCAAGGCTTGTGGGCAACACCGCCCAACGCCACTCGCAGATCGACGATGCTGCCGTCCTCGATATCGAGCGCTGCCGCCACCGATACCAGCGCGAAAGCATAGGACTGGCGGTCACGGAGCTTGAGATAGGTCGAGTGGCCTGCAAACCGGTTTGCCTCGAGACGCACCGCGGTAATGATTTCGCCCTGCTGCAACGTGTTGTCGCGTTCGGGATGATCGCCCGGCAGACGGTGGAAATCAGAAAAGGCGATGTCGCGCCCGCCTTGCGGCCCCTCCACTTCCACAGTGGCACCAAGCGCGGAAAGTGCCACGCACATGTCGGACGGGTGAACCGCGATGCAGGCCTCGCTGGCGCCGAGAACGGCATGAATGCGGTTGACGCCACCGATTGCAGAACAGCCGGAACCGGGTTCCCGCTTGTTGCAGGGGGTGGACGGATCGTAGAAGTAATAGCAGCGGGTTCGCTGCAAAAGATTGCCCCCGGTCGTCGCGGCATTGCGCAGCTGTGCGGAGGCGCCGGCCAGAATGGCACTCGACAGGAGGGGAAACGCCGACTGGACGCGCGGATCGTAGGCGACTGCGGCGTTGCTGGCCAGCGCGCCGATCCGCAAGCCGCCATCCCGCAGGGTTTCAACGTTCTTCAGCGGCAACCGGTTGATGTCGATGATGCTGGAGGGTTTTTCGACCTCGTATTTCATCAGGTCGACGAGGTTCGTGCCGCCGGCCAGAAGCTGCGCCCGCGGGTCGGCCATGAGCGCAGTGACGGCCTCGTGGACGGTCTGCGCGCGCGTATAGGCAAAGTTTCTCATTCGGCGGCCTCCTGGAAATCGCCGGCGGCTTCGGCGTCGCGCACGGATTCGATGGCGTCGGCGATATTGGTATAGGCCCCGCAGCGACAGAGATTGCCGCTCATCAGTTCGCGGATGTCTGCGCGGCTGTGCGCGTGACCTTCCTTGAGCATGCCGACGGCTGAACAGATCTGGCCAGAGGTGCAATAGCCGCACTGGAACGCGTCGTGCTCGACAAAGGCCTTCTGCATCGGATGCATGTCTTCGGGCGTTCCCAGCCCCTCGATCGTCGTGATCTCGGCGCCGTCCAGAGACACCGCCAGCTTCAGGCAGGAATTGACGCGCTCGCCGTCCACGAGAACCGTGCAGGCGCCGCATTGGCCGTGATCGCAGCCCTTCTTGGTGCCGGAAAGCGCCATGGGGCCGCGCAACAGGTCGAGCAACGTCACCCAGGGCTGCAGGTCGAGCCGGTGCTGCTTGCCATTGACAGTAAGTGTGGTGGGACAGAGCGGCGCATGCGGCTGCGTGTTCGCGAGATCCATTGTTCTGCCTTTCTCGTTATCCGGATGAAAAGACTAACGGGAGGCCCAGACGATTGTTCCGCGCCGGCATCGCGCCAGATATAGCCATGCGAGACCGACGGGCGAGCAACGGATTTACATCGATGAGTAACGAGGAGGGCGTTTTGGCGAACGGACGAGATGATAGGGACGTCCTCACCATTGGTGCCGTCCTTCTTGCAGCCGGGCAGTCACGTCGCATGAATGGGCAGCATAAGCTGCTTGCTGAGTTCGACGGCATTCCGCTGGTTCGCCGCTCCGCGCAAATGCTGCTTGCATCGCTGGCGCGACCGGTCGTCGTGGTGACCGGGCACCGCCGCGACGAGATCGAGGCGCAGCTTTCGGGCCTTGATCTGCAAATCCGGTTCAACGCCAACTACCGCTCTGGAATGGCGGGGTCGCTGACCTGCGGCTTGAGCGACGCAGAGCTTGCCAAATGCGCCGGACTTCTTGTGATGCTCGCCGACATGCCAGCGATCGAGAGCGCGCATGTCGATCATCTGATCGGACGTTTTCGCCAGGCAGGCGGGGGTGCCATCGTCCGCGCCGCATCTGGCTCGCAGCCCGGTCACCCGGTCATCTTTCCGGCAGCCGTGTTCTACGGTATCCGGCAGTTGCAGGGGGATGTCGGTGCCCGCGGGATCGTGCAGTGCGGCGGTCTGCCGGTGCTCGATGTCGAAATCGGTTCCGCGGCCGGCATCGATGTGGATACGCCGGAGGCCGTAATGGCGCACGGCGGCATCCTGCGCGGATGAGTTTCACATGCCTTTCCGGCTCGAAGCAATATCCGCCAAAACGGAAATGGCAAGCGAAGTGGCATCGCGAGCCTTGCCGAAAATGCCGATCGGCGCCTTGATGCGCGCAATATCCGCCTCACCGTAACCAAGATCTCTCAGTGCTTCGCAGCGGCGTTCATGGGTGCGCTGACTGCCGAGCGCGCCGATATAGAAGGGCGAAGCGTCGAGCGCTGCGCGCAGCAAAGGCAGTTCCCGATCCAGGTCGTGATATAGCAAGGCGACCGCGCTGTTGCGGTCCAGATTGTGATCAATCTTGGGCCGGCTTACGCCGTCATCTGCCACGATGACATCATAGCCTGCCGCTTCTGCAAGCCGCGACATGATCGACACCTCCAGCGAACGGCCAAGAACGAGGAGCCGGGTTTTCGGCAGGTAGATTGTCACGAAAGTATCGCCATGCCAGCCGGTGACATCCGCATCATCGATCGCGGCCAGGATCTTCCGGCCGGGATCGTAGCACAGAGCGGCGGGCTGGCGGGCGGCGAGCCGGGCCAGCACGTCGTTGATGGGACAGAGGCTGCTGACGACATGGATCGACAGCGTAATGCCGCCGCCGCAGGGCAGGACGATGTCGAAAAACGGAGATCCCTCACCGAGCTTCAGGAAGCGATCCTGACCGCTTTCAAGTGCCTGCAGGGCCTCTCCGGCAATTGCTGCCTCGGTGCATCCGCCAGAAACGAAGCCGCAGTAAAAGCCATCCGCCCTGACCACCATCTGCGCGCCGACGGGTCGGGCGGAGCCGCCTCTGACCTCGACCAGCGTCACGAGTGCCGCAGGGACACCGTCGGCCAGACTCGCTCGGAGGAACTCCAGCAGCATAAGGGGATCGTCCGTTTCGAAAGCCGCCGCTGGCACAAGCGGCTCTCTTTGCGCGGAGATGGAATTCAAGGATGACCCTTTCTCAAGTACGGGCCGCCGAAAACGGCATGTCTATCGCGGCCCATCGGAACCGATTATTCTTCCGGTCGCCGTCGGCGCCGCCGGAAGGAACGGTTCCAGCAAAGAGCTGCCCAGTGATTACAGGATGGGCTTGCCACCTGTGACCGCAATTGTAGCACCGGAAACGTAGCTCGACAGGGGTTCCGCCAGCATGACATAGGCTGACGCCAGTTCCACTGGCTGGCCCGGGCGCTGCATCGGCACCTGCTTGCCGAAGTTCTTGACATTTTCTTCCGGCATGGTGGATGGAATGAGCGGCGTCCAGATCGGGCCGGGTGCGACGGCATTGGCGCGAATGTTCTTTTCCGCCAGCATCTGGGCAAGGCCCGCGGTGAAATTCTGGATTGCCCCCTTGGTCGTCGCATAGGTAAGAAGATGAGGCGATGGGCTGTCGGAGTTGATCGATGCGGTATTGATGATCGAGCTTCCTGGCTTCATGTGGGGGACGGCAGCTTTGGTAAGATAGAACATCGCATGGATATTGACGCGGAAGGTGAGTTCCCACTCCTCGTCGCTGATCTCGCCGATGTCGCTGAACGTCGCCTGATGAGCGGCGTTGTTGACTAGAATATCGATGCCGCCAAGTTCAGCCACGGCCGTTTCGACGATGTGGCTGCAATGCTGTGCGCTCTGAATGTCGCCCCGCACGAGAACCGCCTTACGGCCGGCCTTTTCGATCCAGGCCTTGGTTTCCTGCGCATCCTCGTCTTCGTCGAGATAGGAAATCAGAACGTCGGCCCCCTCGCGCGCATAGGCAATGGCGACGGCACGCCCGATACCGCTGTCCCCACCGGTGATGATGGCCTTGAGACCGGCCAGCCGACCCGATCCGCGGTAGCTTTCCTCACCATGATCCGGGCGCGGCGACATCTCGCTGGTCTTGCCGGGCATGGTCTGCATAGGGGTGTCGAACGGCGGAGCTGGGTAGTTTGTCATCTGAAATCCTTTTCCGAGTGGCAATTGTCCGGGCCCTGTTCCTGCCGCTCGCGTTCCAGATGCAGTGCAAGCATTGGAGGCCCGGCAAAAATTGCGAAACAGCTGCGGCGTTTCACCCGTAAGAAAGCGATCAAAGGTCAAATAGTTCCAGACGACCGAGGGTCACCGGAAGCAAGGGCCGAAACGTCTCACGGCAGTCCGGCAGTCTCGGGGCTCGAAGTCCACAACGGACGGCCCGATTGCAATGCGCACGATCGTGGCCCCGATCGGTCACCACATTTGCGTTGTAGTGTGAAGTTCCGTCTCGAACCGGATACCAAGTGCCCATGCGCCAGCAGCAAGCGTCGCCACCATCACTACCATGGATGGTCCGAGATCCTCGATCAACGACGTGGCCGTTCGGCCGATCTGGCTCAGAATTGGCGTATTGCGAAACATTGTCCAACCATGTTTTCAGCACGGATAAAGAAGGTCGCGGCATGAACGCGCTAGACCCGTTTTGGTTCCGCACTGACAGCCATGACGAGGCCGGCCCGGCAGGAGCCGGGCCGATCGATCTCGTCAGTGATGATGCTCGGGCATCGCTTTGAGCTGATCCTTGGTCCAGGACGTGACGGCATGAACTTCACCGTCCTCGTCGCGCATGAAGTCAAGATCGGTGAGCGCGACGGCGACCGGCTTTGCGCCTATGCCGAGAAAGCCGCCGACATCGATGATGACCTTGCCCGCGGCACCAGTGCTATGAACGTGGTCGACCTTGCCTACCTTATGGTCGTCGGCACCGTAGACGGTTGCACCCTCAAGAACGGCGGGCGTAAGTTCGTCAGCCCTGAGGCGGATGTGATTTGTATGGTCCATGGTCATCTCCCTGTTGCCCAAGTCAACGGGCGCAAGGGTACTTCGTTCCGTCGCAGTTCCGGACCTGTAGGGTCGCCGCATGCAGGCTGCAAGGAACCAACCCGTTTGCGGCGGGTTGAGGCGACCGTGGGTTCCGCAACCCGGCGCCTTCTTCTTCAGGCAAGCGCAACCGGCGCTGCCGATGCGTAAATGGGATGATAATCGTGGACGGTAATTGGCGGCACCTCTGTGTCGATATGCAGCGCATGTTTGCCGAAGATACGCCGTGGCACGTCGGCTGGATGAACCGCGTCCTTCCACAGATCGAGGCCGTTTCCTCGCGGTTTGCCGCAAAGACGGTTTTTACCCGTTTTGTGCCGCCGGATAATTCGGAGCAGGCAAACGGGGCCTGGCAGGCCTATTACCGGAAATGGCAGAACATGACGCTCGAACACCTGCCGCTCGAGCTCGTCGATCTGGTGGCACCCTTGGCGCGACTGGTGCCGCCGGCCACCGTCTTCGACAAGGCAACCTACAGTCCGTGGACCGACGGGCGTCTGCATGTCAGCTTCTATCGCCAGAATGTCACCAGCGTCGTTGTCTCAGGCGGCGAGACCGATGTCTGCGTTCTAGCCACCGTGCTGGGGGCGATCGATTTCGGCTACAAGGTCGTCGTGCTTTCCGATGCGGTTTGCAGCGGTGCCGATGCTACCCACGATGCCGCGCTGACTTTGCTGGGTGACCGTTTTTCGACCCAGCTGGATGTCATGACGAGCGAACAGTTTATGGAATGTGTCGACTGACGGGCGCAGCCCCTGTACGATTCCGTACAAAATCGGTCATGAGAAAAAAAGCTTCGGTTTTCCGAGGAACTTCGCGGGGAGCGGGCCGTTCATCTGTGCCTCTATAGCTATCAGAAAGCTGATCCGGAGATTTCCGGCCCCGCTCAAGAAAGGACCGAACCCAATGAAGAAGCTTTTGCTCACCACCGTATTTGCCCTGAGCGTTTCCGGCGCGGCGCTGGCCCAGTCGGCTGCCGAAAAGACCGGTGTGAACTCCGCTCTCGGCGTTGCGCCCAAGACTGAAGATTTCATCATGCAGGCATCTGCAAGCGATCTTTTCGAGTTGGAATCGTCGAAACTGGCCCTTCAGAAGGGCGACGACAAGATCAAGACCTTCGCACAGCAGATGATCACCGATCATGAAAAGACGACCGCCGAGCTCAAGGGTCTTCTGGCGAGCGGCAAGGTGCAGGGGGCACCGGTCACCGCCCTGACCGAAGCGCATAAGGGCGAAATCGACGAACTGGCCAAGCTGCAGGGCGCCGAGTTCAACGAGGAATATGTGGACGATCAGGTGGACGCGCACGAAGATGCCGTCGATCTTTTCAAGCGCTATGCCGAAGAGGGCGAAAATGCCGATCTGAAGGCTTGGGCCGCCAAGACGCTGCCTGCGCTCGAGCATCACTACAAGATGGCACAGGACCTCGACAAGTAAGACCGCTCCCGCGTTCAACTTCGATGAAGGTGGCCATGTCGCCGCCTTCATCGACATTTTTGATCTGGCTCGCCACTTGCAGCTTGCGAGCGTCTTCGAAGATTGCAAGTCGCTCGGCAATCCGCCGTGCCCGCAGGCGGTGCCTTGGTCATGAACCGGTCAATAGATGAGTTGTCCTGCCGCATGTCGAGCGTGACGCAATACCGGACGGCTTCGATGAAAGTCTCCGTTCCCTTCGACCGTCAGGCCTGTTCACGCGACCAATCGCTGCCCGATAAGCCAGAGATTTTAAGGATCTCCCACGTCATCCGCCGTGAGGCAGGTCGAACCTGGTAGATTTATCGGCAGAGCGGCGCGAATGCTGTTTCTCACGGCAAGGAACGGCGGTAGCCGTCAGACATGGCTTCGGCAGACCCCAATCCCGATGGTGTCGCGTAAGCTTTTGCCGTCAGCGTCCTGCCGAACATGTGCATGTCGCGCGTCCCGTAAACTTTCGCGTTCTGTCATGCGTAGCGTCGAGTTGTCCTCGGTGTCGCGTCTTTGAATAGCGGACGTCGAATGACGGAAATGTCCGTCCAGACAGGAAACGCATACAAAACCCGCCTCACCGCCGACGGGCTACCACCTGTAGTTTTCGTGGCTGAATCCGTTTTACGACAAGTACTTTTCCGACAAACCGCGTCGCCGCGTTCATTACCCGTGCCTTTCTAAAGTCTGCCAGGAATGCATCCTGCGGGAGAGTGAAGCAGTTGACTAGCGCCTAGGTTGCGTTATGATTTGCGAAAGTAATCCTTTGGGCAGGGGGATGCGATGACATGGTTTTGCGTTCAGCGAAGGGCGAAACTGTCGGGCAGCCAGGAGCGTCTTCATGCGGCGACGGACGCCGGCCCGGAAGCTGGCTCAAAGGGTGAAGCCGGGTTGCAAACATCCGGGCTTACCGATTTCACCGCTATTCTTCGGATCCTTACCACTTTGATTGTGATTCTGGTTCCAGCCTCCCTCCTGGTCAGAACGTCCTCTGCTTCCGATCATGCCGATCCAACGCATCTGCGCGGACCCGAGACCAACATCACGGACCTGTTCTTCTTTCCGAACGGCGACCGGATGATCCTCATCTTCAATGTCCGGCGCGCGCTTTCCTCCCCGCCGCCCTATGAACTTCAGCCCTATGCCTACGAAATCCATTTCGATTTCTCGACACCGGTGGATTTCACGGATGCGGGCGACAGGGCCCGATATGGCGGCACCATTGCGCAGCCGGCCGCGCTGCATGCAGACGCGACGGTCAGTATCCGGCTCAACGACAATGCTGGTCTGGCACAGATCGAGTATCGCGGGCTGAACGATACGGATCAGATCGCCACCTTTTTCGGCGTTCGCGACGACCCGTTCAATTTCCCGCGTTTCTTCGGCGTCAACGCAATTTCCATGGCCCTCGATCTGCCGCGCAGCGCCTTTCCGGTCGGCCAGCAGGATTTCATTTTATGGGGCACGACAGAGCGCGACGGCCAGAAGGTCGACCATGTCGGCCGCTCGATCCGCACGCAACTGCCGAGGTTCGGCTTTCTGAACACGGTCGAGCCAAAGGATCAGGTTGGTGCCCTGATGGAGCAGGCAGACAAAACCTCGAGACTATATAATTTCCTCAAAGGCAATCGCGAGTGGTGGTCGGCAGCCATTGCGGAACTGATGGAGACGACCTTCCTCATTCGCAAGTACGATGCTCAGCCGGATGTGATGATCTATAGTGATCGCTTCCCCTCGGGCTATCCCAACGGACGCCGGATCGACGACGACGTGGTGGCCCAGACCTGCAGTTTCGGAGATTGCCTGCTTCAGGACATAGCCTTCATCGAAGGCGGCTTTCCTCGCGCGACGCATAACGACAAGCCGTTTCTGCCGCAGTTTCCGTTTCTTGCCGAGCCGTGGCCGGACAAGCAGCCGCCGGCTCCACCCAGTCGATCGCTGACGCCCTATCTCGTCGTCGGTGCGATCGTTCTCATTCTCTTGGCCTGGGCGGTAGTGGAGGCGGCAAGAGGCTTGTTGTGCCTTCTTCTTCGACGGCTGGCGGCAAAGAGGATGGGACCGGCCACATGACGCTGCCTATCGCCACAGCAGCAGGAGTATCACGAGCAGTCCGGGCGGCGAGGCGCGCCGAGGCTTACCTGCCGCGGCGAGCTACGTCCTATGAACTTGCTTGAGCGTCGGAAAGCGCGAAGGTGCGCCCGGCTGCACAAAAGATACGGGCGTATGCCGCTTGTCCTTCTGGCCGGCCTGTCACTCGTAACATCGGTGGAGAGGGCCGGTGCGCATGATTTCTGGATCGAACCGTCAAGCTTTCGACCGGGCCATGGCCAGGCCATTTCCATCGACCTCAAGGTTGGTGAAATGTTCGTCGGCGATTCCATACCACGCCGCTCGGAGGCGATAGAGAGATTTTCGGTTGTCGAGGCCGATCGAACGGTTCCGGTCGCCGGAAGTGAAGGGGTTGTGCCGGCGGGGATGGCAAGCCCGGCCGCAGGACAGCCTGCCATCGTCGTTTATGACGGCGGCGGCGGTACAACGTCTCTCGATGCGGTCCGGTTTGAGGCATATTTGCGTGCGCATGGTCTGGAATGGGTCGTGGAAGGAAGAGCCAGGGCTGGCGAAACGGACAGGCCGGTTCGCGAACGGTTTCGCCGCCATGCAAAGGCGCTGCTGGGGCACGGCGGGCAAGCCTCGATTTTCGGGATGGTCCTTGACCAGACGCTCGAGCTGGTGCCGGTCGGCGACCCCACGCGTGCCGGTCCTTCACAGGTCGAATTGATGGTCCGTTGGCGCGGCGCTCCGCTCGTCGGCTGCCTGGTGCTTGCCCGTTCCCGCGACAATCCCGCTAAAGCTCTTTCCGCACGCAGCGATGCCCAAGGTCACCTGACCCTGCCGCTTGGCCATGGCATATGGTTGCTCCAAGCGGTCTGGATGGAACGCGGAGGCTGGTTCAGCGATGCGGATTGGCACAGCGAATGGGCGTCCCTCACTTTTCTCAAGGCAGGTGGGCAATGATACATCGTCTTCTTGCGCCCGCGGCGTCTTTCGTCCTCCTGCTGCTAGGGGCAGTCACGGTGCTGGCGCATGAGATCGGGGAAACTCGCGTGGCCCTTGATGTTTCCGGTACTCATTGGACCGCCGCCATCGTGACGGCGCCAAGCCCGCTGCTCAATCGTCTCGAGCTTGACGCGGGCCAAAGGCCGAGCCGCGATCTTGCTCCCGAAAGTCTGGAACAGCGTCTGAAAGGATCGCTTGCAGCATTGGCGGACCATATCGCCGTCTCCTTCGACGGCCGGTCGGTCGACTTTCAAACCACAGTGGATCTCGATGTCCCTTCGGACCCGGCACTCCCGACCAAAGTCACGATCGGCCTGCACGGCACGGTTCTCGCCAACAGCCAGGCCATCTCATGGCGTTTCGATCTGCCGGCAAGCCGCTATGCGCTATCTTTCAACGACAGGGTCTATTGGCTCGATGGCGGGGAGGAAAGCCCACCGCTTCCGCTCAAGGCAGAGCCGCCGCCCACCGCCATCGCCATTTTTTCGAATATGTCCGGCAGGGATTTGCACATATCGTCCCGGCCGGTCCGGATCATGTCCTGTTCGTTCTCGGGCTGATTTTCGGTGCCGCAGGCTTTCGTCTGCTTGCCTGGCAGATCACCGCCTTCACGGTGGCGCACAGTGTCACCCTGTTTCTTGCAACCGAAGACGTCATCAGCGTCTCTCCGGCGATCGTCGAGCCTCTGATCGCCGTTTCGATCGCCATCGTTGCGGCCGAAAACCTGCTGCCGCCCCGCGCACAGGCGTCGCGGCTGCGACGAGTACTCTGGCGTCCGCTGCTGGTGTTCTGCTTCGGGCTGCTGCACGGTCTAGGTTTCGCCGGGGTCCTGGCCGATCTCGGCTTGCCCGCGCAGCAAAGGCTTGTGGCCCTGGTCGGGTTCAATCTGGGCATCGAGGCGGCGCAGCTTGCCATCGTTCTCCTTGTCCATACGCTGCTCCTGCGACCCTTAAGATCCCAGTCGTGGTATCGACGCCGGGTCGTCTGGCCGGCATCGGTGATCATTGCCGTCATCGGGCTCTACTGGGCAGCCACACGTATCGGCGGCTAACCTCAGACGTGCGGGCGGTTGTGCCATGGGACAACGGAGCCCTGGGCTGATCGCGGAACGCGGAGCTGCTCGCACATGCATCGAGCAGCAAGGCGCCGGATGATGCGATTGCCCGTGCGTTCATCCCAACGGCACACGTGGGCGCATCTACAATGTCGTTGATCTGGTCAACCGCCTGGAAACGGAAACACGCAACGGCAAGCTGGGCCGAATAGCCGATTACCTCATGCTCCTCGACTTCACCATCCTCCATGAACTCGGCTATCTGCCGTTCGCAGGCCGGAGGTCCGTTCCTCTCCCACCTGATCAGCAGGCTTTACGAGCGCACCTCGATCATCGCTACGACGAACCTTGCCTTCGGCGAATGGCCACCGGCGTTCGGTGATGTCAAGATGACGACGGCACTCCTCGACCGTCTGGCCCATCACTGCGAGATCGTGGAAACCGAAACGAGTCCTGGCGCTTTAGAAACCGCTCTCAAAGCTAAAGCCGAAGATAGCCATCACCCGCACTTGGTCTACCCTCCGCGACCCGGCCCGCGGCGGGCAGGCCAAGCGCTGATCGCCCGCAGGGGTTGATATTGAAAGCCGATGAGGGGGCAACATTCCGCGCCGATTGACATCATGACGAAAACTAGGCCACCCGCTAACCTTGAGGACCGCCTCGGTTCAGCGATTGCCCTGACAGCCTTCACGCCGCCTGCCTTTGCCACGAGGGGAACGGATCGCGCAGGGCGCGCCAGCGATCAGGGGCAAACTCGGTCGTCTCGATCAGGCATGCATCCAGCTCCGCTCTGATTGCTTCCTCATTCATGGGGTCTGCGCCGATAAAAGCGATCTCCTGCCTCCGGTCGCCCCAGACGGGATCAAGGTAGGGTTTCATCATGTCCATGAAACCTGGATCGCGGGGCCACTGGTCCTTCGGAACCGAGGCCCACCACAGTCCCATCTTCTGCGTCCGCACAAGGGCGCCCGCCTGACTGAGCTCGCCAACGTGATCCGGAGGCGTGGCAAGCCAGAAGAAGCCTTTCGCGCGCACCACGCCCGGCCATGAGCGATTGATGAAGGACTGAAACTTCGCAGGATCCAAGGGCTTCCGGGCACGGTAGACGAAGGACCGGATTCCGTACTCTTCTGTTTCGGGAACGTGATCTGTAAAACCGTGAAGCTCCTTGAACCAGAGCGGGTGTGTCTCCGCCTTCGCAAAATCGAAGCGTCCGGTACCCAGCACTTCCTTGAGATCGACCTTGCCGAAATCGGCCTCGATGAGTTTTGCGTCGGCGTTCAGGCTGGTGATGATTTTGCGAGCAGCATCTCGCTGTTCCGCTGTGGCCGTCCCGATCTTGTTGAGAATGACGACGTCGGCGAACTCGATCTGCTCGACAAGGAGATCCACCAGCGTGCGGTCATCGCCGTCGCCAGCCGTCTCGCCGCGGTCGGACAGGAAGTCGGAGGAACTGTAGTCCTTCAGCAGGTTGGCTGCGTCGACGACGGTCACCATCGTGTCGAGCCTTGCCACATCCGACAGGCTGCGGCCGTTCTCGTCGCGGAAATCGAATGTTGCGGCGACAGGCAGCGGCTCGGCAATACCAGTGGATTCGATCAGTAGGTAATCGAACCGCCCCTGCTCAGCGAGTGAGCGAACTTCCTGAAGCAGGTCGTCGCGCAGTGTGCAGCAAATGCAGCCGTTGGTCATCTCAACGAGCTGCTCCTGTGTCCGCGAGAGGTTGGCTCCGCCATCGCGCACCAGCGCGGCGTCGATATTGACCTCGCTAATGTCGTTTACGATGAGGGCAACGCGTAGACCATCGCGGTTTGTGAGGATGTGATTGAGGAGAGTCGTTTTCCCGGCACCAAGGAATCCGGATAATACCGTGACCGGCAATTTGGACATCTTTTGCATCTCCGTCGTTTGTAGGGAATATAGGTGCGGCTCGCATTTCGGTCGCACACGGATTTTGTGTCACCGTTCGCAGATGGACGGTCGCTCCGATATTCTGCATTCTTCGCAGACACCGTGGATTTCCAGACTGCTGTGGCTTATCTCGAAGCCATTCATCCGGGCATGGCGCTTGAGCGTGAGAGCGACGCGTTCCTCGTGGAGTTCCTGGGCCCTGCCGCAATCCGCGCAGATCTGAAAGGCTGCAATCTGATCGCGCCCATGGCCACGCGATGCGTGGCCGCAGGCTACAAATGCGTTCAAGCTTTCGAGCCGATGTACGCGTCCGAGAGCACGATAGATCTGCAAAGGTGCGTTGAGGCCACCGTCTCTGAGCGCATCGAGTAGGCGATATGCCGTGAGCGGCGTTCCTTCGAGTGCCGAAAGCACCAGGTGCTGATGCCGGGTCAACCTCAGTTCTGCAAATTTGCCTGAACGCACGCGCCTCATCCTCCATGGGTAGGAACCGCCGAGCGTGGCATCGCATGATGACGGCGAACGTTATGTTATAACAAAACAATCGTTGACCGACGTAATACCATTACATATGACGCGACTGTCAAGGCCTTTCGCGGTCGATGCACGTCCGCCCAACATCGGATGCGATCCAGCGGAGGCTCCGCGAACGCGAAACGCAGCAAACCAAGCAAGGAGACATGTTCACCAACCCTTTTGCGAAGCGGAAAATCGTCACGCCAACGTCGCACGCTCCATCCCGGCCAGCCAAAGAATCCATCCCGGTTACGCTGCTGACGGGGTTCCTCGGTGCGGGGAAGACGACGTTGCTCAACGAGATTCTTCAGGATCCCGCAATGGCGCATGCGGCTGTCATCGTGAACGAGTTCGGTAGTGTCGCAATAGATCACGTGCTTGTTCGAACGGGATCCGAAACCTATTTTCAGACCACGACAGGGTGCATCTGCTGCACCGCGACCAGTGATATCAGAGCTTCGCTGCACGAGCTTCACGATGCGGTGGAGAAGGGGCAGGTATCGCCTGTCGATCGGGTGATCATCGAGACGACAGGTCTCGCCGACCCGGCTCCAATCATCAACAGCCTCATCCCCGGCGGAGCTCCTGCCATCGGTCTGCGCGATTACATCGTCGCCCGGAACTTCCATCTCGCTGGGGTCGTCACCGCGTTCGATGTCCTGAGTGGTCGAACGATGCTGCAAAGCATCATGGAGGGTTGGAAGCAGCTCGCATTCGCGGACCATGTCGTTCTCACGAAGACCGATCTGGTTCCAGACGCGCACGACTGGCCTGCCGAACTGCGTGTCCTTAATCCCGCTGCCCGGTATCACGATCGCAACGATCCTGCATTTGTGCTGAGTGATCTGTTCGACCATCGACGGTACTCGCTCGCTGGACGCAACGAGGACGTTCGCGGCTGGATTGCCATGGAGGCACTCACAAGTCACGCCGACCATCTGCACGACAGAAACCGACACGGTGATGAGATCGAAGCGGTTCCGCTTGTCCACGACGTACCCCTCGATCCTCAGGCGGTCATGACATTCCTTCATATCGTGACGACCAATGTGAATTCCGGGCTGCTTCGGCTCAAGGGGATCTTCGCTGTCACCGACGATCCCGACCGACCCATCGTCGCGCACGCCGTGCAGCACAAACTCTATCCCCTGCAGCGGCTCGATGCTTGGCCGGACGATGATCGCTCCACGCGGGTCGTTCTGATTGGTCAGGATATGCCGCTCGGTCCGATCCGGGATCTGTTCGAAGTCCTGGCGCCACGGCAATCACGGAAAAGGCGGAGATCACGATGAACAGTCCCTTCAATAATCCCCTGGGGCGGCGATCACCAAACCTTGTCGCCAAAGCAGGGGAGATCAAAGCCTGGATACGGGAGCTTCTGGCTCTGCCAGAGGACGCAGTCGTATCAGTGAACGAGCTTTCCTGTTCACTGCCCGACTGCCCGCCTAAGGAAACCGTGGTGCTGGTGATGCACGACGGCGAGACGAGTCAGGTTTCCTTGCATATGGCAATGGAGGACGTGACCAGGGCGACCTTAGCGGGCGCTCTTTAGTTGCGGAAGCCAAATACATCGCTTCCCGGCTGTCCGAACCGTCTTTGTGGCCATCAGCCGCCGTTCGGAGCGGAATTTTTGATTTTCAGTGAGCAGGCAATTTTATGGATTGCCTCGCCGAAAATCGGCCTGTAGACGATATAACATTACATGAGCGGGTATTCTCCGGCTCCCCCTATTGGATCGATGAGAGACATTCCCGACGTGCCGAACGCCTGCCTGACATTCCGCGACCTGACCTTGGGCTATGGCCAGCACCCGGCCGTACATCACCTCAGTGGCGATGTGGCCAAGGGAAGCCTTCTGGCCGTGGTTGGGGGAAACGGCTCCGGCAAGTCGACCCTAATGAAGGGCATCACAGGACTGCTGAAGCCGATGGGCGGCACGTGCTCGATCGCCCCGGGAACGCGGCTCGCCTATCTTCCGCAGCAGTCCGAAATTGACCGTTCCTTTCCCGCCCGTGTCATCGACCTGGTTTCTCTAGGTCTCTGGCCCCGCCGTGGGTTGCTGGGCCGCCACAGGGCCGAAGACATGCGAGTGGTATCGAAGACGCTCGCTTCCGTAGGCCTTGAAGGTTTTGAGAAACGCGCGATCGACACGCTGTCCGGCGGTCAGATGCAGCGCGCACTCTTCGCCCGCGTTCTGGTCCAGGATGCAGACCTTATTCTGCTCGATGAGCCTTTCAACGCCGTCGACGAGCAGACGATTGTCGATCTCATTGCCTTGATCAAGGCTTGGCACAACGAAGGTCGTACAATCATGGTCGTCGTTCACGATCTCGAGCTCGTGAGGGAGAACTTCCCGGAAGCGCTGCTGCTTGCGCGCCACCCGGTGGCCTGGGGCGCATCTCGCCAGACATTGTCTGAGGAACACCTGCTCATGGCTCGGCGCTACCGTCAGGCCTGGGACGACAGCGCGGCCTGGTGCGGGGGCATCGGCAGCTCGGACTTCGCAAACCACTTCGAGGGCCACGCACACAAGCGGGATGCCGCACGGGTGGGGGCGCTATGACATTGTTGTACGACGCAGTCATCCAGCCGTTTGTCGAGTTTGCGTTCATGCAAAGAGCACTCTCGGGCGCGGTCATGCTCTCGATTAGCGCGTGCCCGGTCGGAGTGTTCCTCACGCTTCGGCGTATGAGCCTGACCGGCGATGCCATGGCGCATGCGATCCTCCCCGGTGCCGCGGCCGGATTTCTTCTGTACGGTTTGGAGATCGTGCCCATGACGATCGGCGGCCTCATCGCCGGAATAATCGTCGCCCTTGGAGCAGGGGTGGTGGCGCGCCTCACAGTGCAGAAGGAAGACGCTTCGATGGCGGCTTTCTACCTCATCTCTCTGTCTCTTGGCGTGCTGATGGTGTCGCTACGCGGATCGAGCGTCGATCTCATGCATGTTCTATTCGGCACTGTGTTGGCGTTGAACAACGACGCATTGATCCTGATCGGAATGGTTTGCGTCCTCACCCTTGCTGCGCTCGTGATATTCTGGCGCGCCTTGGTGGCCGAATGTATGGACCCCCTGTTCCTGCGGTCGGTATCCAGGCTGGGATCGCCTGTCCACTTTGTCTTCCTCGGTCTGGTCGTTACCAATCTGGTCGCGGGTTTTCAGGCTCTTGGTACCTTGCTTGCGGTGGGGCTGATGATCCTTCCGGCGACCGCTGCCAGGTTCTGGACGCAGCAGGTTTCGATCATGTGCATGATGGCAATCGCCATCGGACTCTTTTCGTCGATCGGCGGGTTGCTTCTTTCCTACCATCTCTCTCTGCCCTCCGGCCCATCCATCATGTTGTCTGCGGGCGTCTTCTACCTTGTCTCAGTCGTTGCCAGTCCTCGCGGGCTGCTTCTTTCCCGACTGCCCCGGTCTGCTCACAGGGCGGCATGAACTCGAACCGATCTGGAATTTGAAATGAAAAAAATGTCTCGATTATTTGCCAGCCTTACGTTCATGGCGCTCGGTCCGATGGCTCTGGCACTGCCGGTCCACGCACAGGACGGAAAGCTTTCGGTCGTCGCCAGCTTCTCCATCATCGGTGACTTCGCCACCGTTGTCGGCGGGGATCGTGTTGAGTTGAGAACACTCGTTGGCCCCGACAGCGACGCACACGTCTACGAGCCCCGTCCGGCGGACGCACTGGCGCTTGCGCGCGCTGACGTAATCCTGACCAATGGATTGATGTTCGAGGGGTTCATGAATCGCCTTATCGAAGCAAGCGAGGCCAAGGCTCCCGTCACAGTTTTGACAGACGGCGCCGAAGTGCTGAACGATCCCAAGGGCGGGCACTATCACTACGTTGACGGGAAGGCGATCTTTCATGCCACGCCCAACGATCCCCATGCATGGCAATCCATCCCGAATGCCAAAGTCTACGTAAAGAACGTCGCCAAGGCATTCTGCGCAGCCGACCCTGCGGGTTGCCCGATATTCGAGAAGAATGCCGCCTCATATGATGAGAAGCTGACCGCGCTCGATAGTGATATCAAGAGCGTGATCAATGCCATTCCGCAGGACCGTCGGGTCGCTGTGGTCGCTCATAACGCATACCGTTATTTCGAACAGAACTACGGCGTAACCTTTCTCGCACCGCAGGGTGTTTCCACGGAGTCGGAAGCATCTGCCGCCGATGTAGCTTCGATCATTCGCGAGATCCGTGAGAAGCGTGCGGCCGCGGTCTTCGCCGAAAACATTTCGGACGCCCGCCTCGTGCAGCAGATTGCTTCCGAGGCGGGACTCAAGCTCGGCGGCAAACTCTACTCGGACGCTCTGTCCCCTCCGGGCGGCCCGGCCGCGAGCTATATCGAGATGATGAAATACAATGTCAGAACCATCGCGGCCGCGATCAACGGCGCGTGAAACCAACACCAAGCAGCATCGCTGCGATCCACGAGCGTTACGATATATCATTTAATAGGAGAGAAGCGTGACTAACGTTAGAAATCTGATCATCGGGGTGTCGGCCATGGCCCTTTCCGGAGGTGCCATCGGCCACCAGGCATTCGCGCACGACGACGAGGAAGACGTTACGCTGTATCGCGTATTCGTCGCCGATCACGAAGCAGGGAAAGTAACCGCCTTCGACCTGGGCAAACCCGAGAACCGCTGGACCTTCGAGACTAAAGGTCAGAACAAGCTCTACAGTGCCAACGAGGGCGCAGCGATCGTTTCGGTCCAGTCGGATGATGATGCGGTCAACTTCATCAACAGCGGGATATCGCTGCATGCGCATGGCGACCATGCCGATATCGAGATCTCCGATCCCAAGGCCGTGGAAAAACCCCTGACTGGTCCGCGACCATTCCACGTCATCGATCACGACGGCAAGATCGTCATCAATTTCGACAAGGGCGGTTACAACGACATCGTCGATGCGCACGAGCTCTCGCATGGTGAAATCGAATCCGTTCGCCTGAAGCAGGCGCGCGCTCACCATGGCTTTGCAGCTCCCGTCGGCAACGGCTGGGTCACGACCGTCGCATCCGATGCTCCGGTCGAAGGTGACGCTGCTCCGACGCGCGTCGGCCTACAGGCAGTCAAGGCCGACGGCACCCCTGCCGGGGACGTTGCCACCTGCACGGGAATTCACGGCGAAGCATTCTCGGGCGCCTACCTGGCTGCAGGCTGCAAGGAAGGAATTCTCACCGTTACCGCGAGCGCGGATGGTCCGGTCACCAAGATGCTGCCGTACCCGGCTGAATTGCCGAGTGGACAGACTACCGGCACTCTGCTCGGCGCAAAAAGCATGCAGGTCTTCATGGGCAACTATGGTGCCAAGGGCCTCGTGATCGTCGATCCGGTCGATGCCCCGAACTTCCGCTATATCGAACTGCCATTCCGTCGCATTGATTTCGCGCTCGATCCAGCGAACGCGCGCTTCGGTTACGTTCTGACTGAAGATGGCTCGCTCAACCAGATTGACGTTCTCGACGGCAAGGTCTCCAAGACCGCCAAGGTCACCGAACCCTATTCCATGGACGGCCATTGGAACGATCCGCGTCCGCGCATCGCCATGGCCGGTGACGAGATTGTCATGAGCGATCCGAATGCAGGTGTCGTGCGCCGAATCTCGAAGACGGAGCTCAAGGAAGTCGGCACTATCAAGGTTGAAGGCAAGCCGTACAACATCGCTGTCGCCGGCGGCAGCGGCAAGGTCCACGAACATGGCGAAGGCCACGACCACGACGGCCATGATCACGCCCACGGTCACAGCCACGGCGACCCGAAGATCTACGCAGGCTACTTCGAGGACAGCCAGGTCATGGATCGTCCGCTTGCCGACTACGCCGGGGACTGGCAGTCGGTCTATCCCTTCCTGAAGGACGGCACGCTTGATCCGGTATGGAAGCACAAGGCCGAAAAGGGCACTGCGAGCGTCGAGGATATCCGGAAGGAATACGAAGTCGGCTACAAGACCGACGTCGATCGCATCACCATCGAAGGCGAAGCCGTGACATTCTACAAGGATGGAAAACCTTCCAAGGCGAGCTATGCCTATGACGGCAAGGAAATCCTGACCTATAAGAAGGGCAATCGCGGCGTGCGGTTTATCTTCAAGAAGACTGAAGGTGATGCTGCCGCACCGCAGTTCATCCAGTTCAGCGATCACGGCATCGCTCCCGGCAAAGCCGATCACTACCACCTCTATTGGGGCGATGATCGTGCAGCACTTCTCAACGAAGTGACAAACTGGCCGACCTATTATCCGTCTTCGATGAATGCGGAGCAGATCGTCAGCGAGATGAAGGCCCACTAACATTCGGGCACTCCGATGACCGGTTTGTTTGGGCCGGGTCCGCCAGTGCGCGACAGCGGCAAAAGCGGACGACGCTGAAGGACATCGCCACACGCTGTGGCGATGTCCGCTGATTAGACCTACTTAACCGCCGAGTTTCCACCGTCTGCAACCAGGCCTGATCTCGCAACGAAACTTGACATGGAACTGGCGAGGACACCCAAGCGACACAGGCGTATATGTTTGACCATCGCCAAGCACCAAATCTTGCGACAGACTTTGATTGAGGATGGATTGCTAGAGAAACGTCCGCAACTGGCCGATCCGCCCTCGTGGCGCAAAAGCGCCAGAAGCGATTAAACGATTTTCAGCACTCAGGCTGACGCTAGCCCCTTGATACCTAGATGCCCAGGAGGGTGCGGGCGTCCGATAGCGACTCGACCTGATGATGAGCACTCAAATCCTTACTCATAACGAGATCAGGAATCTGGATGACCTTGTCGATGCCCGCCGCCATCGCAGCCCGCACACCGAGATCGCTGTCATCCAATGCGATACATTGGGATGGCTCCAAGCCGAGCGCCTTGGCCGCAGCAAGATAGACATCTGGAGCGGGTTTTCCGCGCGCGACCTTGTCAACACCCACGACAGCGTCGATTCGGCGAAGAAGGCCTGCATGTTCAAGCTTCCATTCTGCTCGCGCGGTTACGCTATTCGTCGCGATGGCCCGAGGCAAACTGCGTTGGTCCAGCGCGTCTAGGAAGTCATGAACGCCTGGACGCAAAGGGATGCCGTCCCGCATTCTGTCATCCATGGCTTCGTTCCAGACACGATCGAGTTCCGCCGTGTCAATAGTCGCGCCGAGTTCAAGATTGATCAGCCTCGCACTTTCAGTCCGGTCGATGCCAACAAGACTCCGAAAGAATGTGGGCTCGAGATCATAGCCGAGGCTACTCAAGACTGCTGGCCCGACTTCGAACTGGAGTCTCTCCGTGTCGAGAAGCAGCCCATCCAGATCGAGGACAACGCCTGAGAAATGAAGAGTCATCTTTGTTCCTTACTGTCGAGAGGCATCGATCTGCCCAAGAGGGCCGTCACGATCTACCAAGATGTCCCGTCGGGAACTGACAACGGGCTTTGCCTCACTGCTCGCCCGGCATGATACCAGGGCCGCCGTTGCGCATAGCGAATTGATCCGCGATCGGCCGGGATAACCGATCGCGGAGTGTCATTACGTCGCCGGGGATGCGCGACGCAATCTCAACATGACAAGCAGGGCCAAAATAGCGGCGGCCAAGAACAGTCCTGCGGCGATGGCCCAAGGCACCAGCTTCTTGATCAAAGGCGTAGCGCCGCCATTCTTTATCTCCTCCACCTTGTCCGACGTGACATTCATTTTGCCCCCGCCATAAGTCTGAGAGACATAGTTTGCGAGCGAGGCTACCTGCTCGTTGGTGAAGTCTTCTCTGAACCCGGGCATGAACGCGTGATGTCCGTTGGCATCTCGATGGACGCCCTCGAGTATCGTCATCACGAGATTGTTCGGGATGGCCGTGTCGACCGTGGCGTTGTTGAACAGGGACGGATAGTAGGTATCCGAAGTGCCCGCACCATTTGGCATGTGACATGTGGCGCATGCGTTCACGTAGAGCCGGGCCCCATCCGTCACGCCCGAAGTGTCGGTATTAATCCTCGTCTCGAGCAAATCCTTGCCGATGGGGGTAGTTGCAACGGCCGCCATCAGCACCGACTGTGCTTTCGCACCTTCGAAATCGTAATGGGCGCGATCGGCCGAGGAAGCCGGACTCGTCGCCTCTGCCGGGCTCGTGATCGCGGGCACCGTCTTGAGGTAAGCAGCGATTGCATGCAGGTCTTCGTCCCGCATTTTGCTGAAGCTGTGTTCGACGGCTTCCGCCATCGGACCTGCGGCCTGGGCCTTGCCCGCCAGCCTGCCGTTCTTGAGGTAGCTCGCCATCTCATCGATCGACCAACTCCCGACACCGGACATCTTGTCGGAGGTTATGTTGGGGGCGTACCAGCCGCCGAGATCGCTGCCGCCAAGGTATTGCGCGTTGTCGGAATTCATCGAGAATCCGCGAGGCGTGTGGCACGTCGTGCAATGCCCCATGACGTCCGTAAGATATTTGCCGCGTGAGATCTCGTCTGAGAGATCGAACTTGGTGGACCCGGGCGTCGGGCGGAACAACATGTTCCAGCCCGTCATTGCGATGCGGAAGTTGAAAGGAAATTCCAGAGATGTCTTCGCCTCGGGGGCGGCGTCGACAGGCTTCACCGACTTCATGAAGTAGTTGTAGAGGTCGTGGATGTCTCCATCGCTCATCTGCGAGTATTCGACATAGGGCATGGCGGGATAGAGATTGCTTCCATCCTTCGAGACGCCCTCTCTTATGGCTCGCGCGAATTCCGCCTCCGTCCATGTCCCGATACCGAATTCCTTGGACGGCGAGATGTTGGACGCGACGATCTCGCCGAAGGGAGAGTGAATCCTGTAGCCTCCGGCGAAGGGCTGATCCTTACGCTCAGGGTTCATGTGGCATGCGTTGCAATCTGCCTGAATGGCGACGTAGGCACCACGATCAGCGCTCTCGTCGGCGCTGGCCGACGTAGCCATCGTAAGCGAAGCGACGGCAGCCAATGCAAAGTTCAGGTGGAGCGTTTTCATCTTAGATCTCCGCAAGAATATGGCTGGCTGCCTTGAGCGACAATGCGCACCCGGTGACGGTCGGATTGTTCGACGCGGCCGCCGGCATGACGCCGGTCGTGGCGAGGAACAGGTTATGATGATCAAATGTCCGGCATTCGTGGTTGACGACCGAGTCCTTCGGATCCTCCCCCATGATCACGGTTCCCATTGGATGGGCCCGGTTCTCCCAGACCGTCGTGTTCTTGGAAAAGACTTCCGCGCCGAGCAGCTTCTGGAATTCCAGGTAATCCTGCATGACGACGTCGTAGCCGCGCCTTTCGTAGTCGGTGACGTCGAAATGGATTTTGAGAAGAGGAAGGCCGAACATGTCCTTGTTCTTCGACGACAGGGTGATGCGGTTTTCCGGAAGCGGCAGATGTTCGAGCTGTGCGGAAATCGGTGTCCAGCGCGCGGACATATGTCTGATCTGCTTGTCCAATTCGGGACCGACGACACCCTTGGCGAGGAGCGCGCGCGTGATGTCGACATTGCCCACGCCATTCCCGATCTCATAACGGATCGAGCTGTACTCCGAGCGCCATGGACCGTCGCGACGGTTCAGGATGTCGCCCTGCTGGATGGGGCCGCGGCCGGACCACATGGGCTCATCCGCGATCAGGTTCATGGAGAAAGCGTGGTGGTCCATAAGATTGCGGCCGACCATGTCAGACGAATTTGCAACATCCGAGAGCAGAAGCAGACGCGGGGTCTCGATCGCGTTGGAAGCGACGATGAAGTATCGTGCAGTCAGGCGGTGCGTGTTGCCTTCCTTGTCGTGATAGTGCACGGCGACGATCGACTTTCCGTCGGCCGATTTCTCGAGTTTGTAGACCGGCGCGTCGGATATGACCTTGGCGCCGTGCTTCTCCGCCTTGGTGGTGTCGCGGTCGCCGCTATACTGCGAGCCGATCGGGCAGATCGGGGAACAGTTGTTGTTGCCGACGCAAGCGGGCCGCTCTCCGTAAGGATCCGTCGCGCGTCCGTTCGGCTGATACGTATAATGGTATCCTCCCGCTCCAAGGCGCTCGGCGAAGCGTTTCGCAAAATAGGTCGTAGCCTGGGGACGGACCGGGTAGGGGTGCTGACGCGGAGGGAATGGTGCGCCGCCGTGACCCGAGTAGTCGGCATTGTCGTCGCCCGAGATGCCCATCTCGACTTCTGCTTCATAATAGAATGGCTCGAGATCATCATAGGTGATCGGAAAGTCCCTTCCGACGCCGTAGACGGACTTGAGCTTGAAGTCGTTCGGCAGGTTGCGCCAGCACGCGCCGCCCCAGTGCCACGTTGTTCCGCCCACCAGACGAAGGGTATAGGGATTGTACTGGATCGGCCCCGTGTTCTCGACATAGTTCGGCGTGAAGGACGTCGGCGCCCACGGGACGTTCGGGTAAGGAGCGTTGCGATTGCCGCCGCCCGCGTAGGTGTTGCCGGAGTTCCGGAACGCCTCGACGATCTTCCAGCGAGGGACTCGTGGACCCGCTTCAAGAATGATGACGGCCTTTCCGGCCTTGGCGATCTTCTGGGCTGCGAGGCTCCCCACCGCGCCCGAGCCAACGACGATCACGTCAGCATCAAAGATTTTGTCGGACATTGTTTTTCCTTACAGCTTCAGTCGGTGGATACGGTCGACGGGACTTCACCCCACCAGCCGGGTCCAAGTTTGGAGTAGGTCGGGATGACGGTCGCATCGATCGTCGGCTGCCACATCAGGGCGTTCTCGTAGGTGATGAAGTCGGGACCGTTCTCACCTTCGTCATCGACCTTGCCGACGACGCCGAGATACCAAGCGCTGATGACCGCGACCGCGGCGCTCTTGGTCGGCTCGTCAAGAGCGGCAGAAAAGGTGCTCCAGTCCTTCATGTCCTTGAAGTCCGCTGCAGCAATGGCGCGTGACAACGCGGCGTACCGGGACCCGAAGTCCTGTTCGCGACCAATGAGCGCCAGCCAGGCGCGCTCTACCAGCTCGGTCCGGACAGGATGGCCAGTAAGAAGTTGCGACATGGCCGCGAAGTCGGACGGAGCAGATAGGTTGGCGGCATCCGCTGCAAACGGCGATGCGAACGGAACGACCGCTGCGGCGCTGGCCAGAAGGCCAGCACGGATAAGGCCACGCCTGCTGATCTCGAAGCGGGCGGGTCCCTCACTCTGTTGGTTGATTGACATGATGTCTCCGGTCTTGGTGCCTACCCCGGAAAGACAGGGGAAGATGCAGGCACGCGATGGCAAAATGGGTGCGTTTGCGGCACGGATGCGTCGCAAGCAAAACTCGGTTTGGAATGAGATTCAGAGGCTGCGTCTGGAATGAACCCGCTGGTCTGATTAGCGGCTTGATTGACGCTCGGGCATTCATGCCCCAATCGAAGCAGATCGAACCGCCCGTGCTTCAGGGCGGTGGAATCGGTCTGTTGGCGGCGAATGTCCTGGCCGGACAGTGACCGCGGTTGTGTGATGCTTCCCCAAACATGGAGGGCTCCAAATCCGTTCCCTCCTCCCACGGTGGCTCTAATGGAAGCGCTCCCTTGCGTAAAGTCAAAAAATGGGAGCGCTCTCATGTCGCATTCACTTTTCGGTGCGGAGGTGACAAGATAGGCTGTGAGCGCTATGCCTTTTCGCCACTCCACGTTTCATGAGGCCAGTTTTGAACAAGAGGTTCGCGACACTCGATGACGTCGCCGCCGCGGCCGGGCTATCCCGTTCCCATGTGTCGAGAGCCTTGAGCAATCATCCCGGAGTGACACCGGAAACCCGTCTGCATATCCAGAACGTCGCTAATCGGATCGGATACAGACCGAACCTTGCCGCCCGCAACCTCGCGTCCACCAGGACGCGCAATATCGGAATCATGATCGGGGAACCCTTCAATCCATTCCAGATGCTTCTGGCGCAGCAGGTCGATATCGCTCTCGGTGAAGCAGGTTATGACGCGGTCGTGTCCCTACGCGCGTATCACGAGGGCCCGGTTCTTTCAGAAGCCGAACGACTGCGAGAGCTGCGGGTCGCAGGGATCATATGCATATCCACACCGCATGAAGACGAAACGATCCGCAGGATAGCGGATATGTTGCCGTGCGTTTACATCGGCAAGGAAGTAGATGACGAGCGTGTTTACACTGTCACCGGGGCCGACCGTGTAGGAGTGAGCACGACGGTCGCTCATCTGATATCGTCCGGTCATAAAGACATCGCATTCATCAGCGGCGGCAGCTCTCCGGGCAGTGCGCGACGCCTTGATGGCTACAGGGATGCCATGTCTGCCGCCTCGCTGACACCGCGCGAGATCATCGGCGGAGCGACCCTTGCCGTCGGGCGCGAGAGTGCGTTGAAGCTGATGGGCGAAACACCCCGGCCGACGGCGATAATCGCGCACAACGACCTGGTCGCCATGGGTGCTGCAGCCGCTGTACAGGAATGGGGTCTCAAGGTTCCGGACGACGTCTCCCTTGTGGGATTCGACGACATCCCGTATGCGGCGGCAGACATGCTTTCGCTTACGACATTGCGCCAGGATCCCGCGACCCAGGCACGTGCTGCCGTCGCTGCGATGCTGCACCTGCTGGAGGATGGCGATCCCGTTGCTCGATCTCAGCTCCTTCCCGTTGAACTGCAGTTGCGTCGGTCGATAGCCCCCCGACCCTGACGGCTGTCTTGCGCTCGGAGGAAGCTCTGCATTTCATTCGCGCGAACACAGGCATGCCGGGAACGGCCAGTCTACAGGTCTCCGGTGACGAATTGCGCGCGCCCCAGCCCGAACGACCAGTCGTCATCGCTGTTGATGACGAACGTGATCATCACGTCGCTCGGCGCGATGCCGCATCTCGCTTCCAGCGCAGCACAGACACCTGCGTAGAAATTCATTTTTTCATCCCGGGTTCGCGGCCGACTCACGACCTCCAGGAGAACAAACGCCGCGCTTCTCTGGATCGATAAACCTGTATCGAGGGCACGAATATGCGTCGGTTCGTGTTCCATAAGGATTTGATAGCGATCTCGTTCAGGCACCTTGAAAGCTGCCACCATCGCCTCGTGGATGGCATCGAGCAGCGCGTCGATCTCCTCACGACCGCGCCCTCTTGCCGTGTGTATCTTGATTAAAGGCATGTTGTAATCCCTCAGGACTGAGCGTCTCGTTCCATGATCTCGACGACTTCCGGCGCGGCGATGAAGCGCCACTTTCGCAATGGTCCGGCCATCACGTTGAGATAATACATCTCAAACCCGTATGGTGCCCCGCCGGGGTGATGGCCCCTTGGAACAAGAACGACGTCTCCGTCGGAAACCGCCATCGTCTCGTCCAGCTTGCCGTCGTCGGTGTAGACACGCTGGATGCCGAACCCGTTCGCAGGATTGAGCCGATGGTAGTAGGTCTCTTCAAGATAGGTAATACGGGGAAAGTCATCCTCATCATGGCGATGCGAAGGATAGCTCGACCAATGCCCTGCGGGCGTGAAGACTTCGGTCACCAGCAACGAGTCGCAGAAGTCCTCGTTCTCCATGGCGATGTTGTTGACGTAGCGCGTATTCGTTCCTTTTCCCCGCTCGGTCAGGGTAATACCTTCGGGGCCAATTCGCCTGGCCTCATGACCACCGAACCCCGGCGCGCCGCAAACTGCGATGACGCAGTCGCAAGCCGCTTCCGCCTCCCATTCGGTCCCATTGGGGACATACAGGCAATGCGGCGGCGTTTTGTCGAAGACGTTCATACGATCGCCCAAGACACCCCATTCGGTTCCTGCCGCAGAAAACGAGGCCTTGCCCTCCACCATGACAAGGATCACCTCGTTCGAACCCGTGAGTTCCGAAACCTTCTCTCCGGTTCGAAGCCGATAAAGCGAGAAAGCGACGTAGCGCCAGCCTGCGGAGGCTGCAGTGATCTCGTGGACCCTGCCGTGAGTGCCAAAAGGTTTGCGAAGAAGATCGGGCATTTTTCTCTTTCCGATGAAACTGTCTGTCGAACCCTGTGACGCGGGGTCAGTTGACCAGGTTTTGCAGTGTCTGCTTCTGGGCGTAGAGTGACCTTGCGTCTCTGCTTTTCGTAGTTTGTCCGACCTCTGGCACGGCAACGTCCCACCAGTGACCGCCGCCAGCTTCTCCGGGATCCGGACGGGCATCCGTATCGATGACTATGACGGTTGGGATGTCGCGGTTTCGGGCCGCCACGACCTTGGCTTCAAGATCAGCGATGTCTTTCGCCTTCTCTGCATGAGCGCCCATGGAGGCTGCTTGCTTGACGAAGTCGATCTCAGGCTGCTGGTCTATCTCGCAGTCCTTGTACATGTTGTTGAACTCTTCGCCGCCGCAATGGATCTGGAGACGGTTTATGCACCCGTATCCACGATTGTCAGTGAGGACGACGGTGAAGGGAATGCGCCGCATGACCGCCGTGGCGAGTTCGGAATTTGCCATCATGTAGCTGCCGTCTCCGACGAAGCAGACGACGTCTCTGTGGGGAAGAGCCAGCTTGATGCCCATCGCGCCTGCAACCTCGTAGCCCATGCACGAATAGCCATACTCCATGTGATAGCCGCCTTGCGAAGGCTGCCAAAGAAGCTTGAGAGCACCGGGCATCGTGCCTGCCGCGCACATGGCGACTGTCTTGTCCGTGGAAGCCCTTTGGACCGCGCCGATCACCTGAGCATCCGTCGGAAGATGATCTTTTCCCAAAGCAAGCGGAGCGGCGCAATGGGCGTCCACCTGTTCAAGCCACTGTTCCCGCGTCTCGGGGTCGTAGCTGGGCGCTTTGTGATCCTCGAGCATTTCAGAAAGCTTTTCCAATGCGACGCGTGCGTCGCTTACAAGGCCCGCCGAACCGTGTTTGAAGGCGTCGTACGGCTGTACATTGATCGACACCATCTTGCGATCAGGCTCGCTGAATAGTGTCCAGGACCCCGTGGTGAAGTCCTGGAAGCGGGTGCCGACACCTATCACCAGGTCAGCCTTTTCGCAGAGAGCGTTAGCAGCCGCGGATCCGTCGACGCCCGCAGCTCCGAAGTTCATCGGATGCTTCTGCGCGAGAGCCGATTTCCCAGCCTGCGTTTCCACGACCGGAATGCCATGGCGAGTGGCGAATTCCGACAGTGCTTGCTCAGCCTGCGAGTAGATCACCCCGCCGCCGCAGACGAGCACAGGTGCCTTTGCCCGTCGGATCATATCAGCGATCTGCGCGAGTTCGGCACGGTCGGGTTCCGGGCGACGGATGATCCATACCCGAGGCTCGAAAAACGCCTCCGGCCAATCGTACGCCTCCGCCTGCACGTCCTGGCAGAATGACAGTGTGACGGGACCGCACGCCGCAGGATCCGTCATCACCCGCAAAGCTCTGGGAAGAGCGCTCAATAACTGTTCCGGACGGGTGATGCGGTCGAAATACCTGCTCACCGGACGGAAGCAATCGTTCGCCGATACGGTGCCATCGTCGAAATCTTCGACCTGCTGGAGGACAGGATCCGGTCTACGGCTGGCAAACACGTCTCCCGGGATCAGGAGGACGGGAAGTCTGTTGACGTGCGCAAGCGCTGCCGCAGTGACCATGTTCGTCGCACCGGGACCGATCGAAGAGGTGACGGCGTGCGCCCCTCTTCGCTTTTTTGCTTTCGCATACGCAATGGCGGCGTGTGCCATGGTCTGTTCGTTCTGACCGCGCCAGGTAGGAAACGCGGTTCCGATACCCTGAAGTGCCTCACCGATCCCGGCGACATTTCCGTGTCCGAAGATCGCCCACATACCCTCGATAAAGCGGTCGCCATCCTCCGTCATCTGAACGGAAAGCCACCGGATCATAGCTTGCGCCGCGGTAAGCCGGATCGTCTTTGTCATGCTGCTTCCTCGCTTGAGTGACGCGCGGCGTCCCAAATTTCGCACAGGCGGCCATAGCGACGGCCCATCTCTCCTATTGCTTCGTCATCATTGGTGTCGCCGGAGAACCATCGGCGAGCCACATCACCGAAAATCGTCCGGCCAACCGCGAACCCTTTGACCAGATCGAATGACGCAGCGACACGGAAAGATGCCGCCAGTTGATCCTCGGGCGCTTCCAGTCCCAAAACCAGGATCCCCCGGGTATGTCTGTCGTATTCCTCGATTGCGGCAATCGCGTTCTTCCAAGCCTGCGGCGTGGTCATCGGCTCCAGCTTCCACCAGTCCGGATAGATACCCGCCTGGTAGAATTGCCGGATGAGTGCGGCCGTGGTGCCTTCATCCACCTCGGCGACCTTGGAGGGGATGATCTCAAGCAGAAACTCGAGGCCGTTCCTGCGCGAGGCGAGGTATAGGCGCTTTATCGTCTCTTCCTGCCTTGCACGGGTTTCCGGCGTGTCGGTCGAATGACAGAAGCAAAGGACCTTGACAACGTTGTCCCGCGCCCATTCCTCCAGGCCGCCGCAGTCAAGACCCAGTTCGGGTTCAAGCTCCAGAGGCCTCGATCCCGGCCACTCACAAGGTCGCCCTACCCACAGCCCGGTTCCCGCTGCCGCGTGCAGGGCTTTGCGACCGATCCGGTTGTCGCAGAGAATACCGTAGCCGGGCCGCCCGTTCTGAACCGCCAGAGCGGCCTTCAGGCAGAGCTCTTTGAAAAGCCCGGCCTTTTCCAGCGAGTAACCGTCCATCTGTTCAATCTGCATTCGATGATCGAACGCAAAGACGCGCATCGTGGACCAGTCACCCTTTCTATTCGTCGCCCAGTGTAGCTGCTCCAACTCCACGTCATTGCGAAGGTCCGGTCTCCGGACGCCGCGCTTCAGGAAGAACCTCAGCTCCTCGAGGCTAGGATAGGCGGGCGTGCAGCCATGACGGCTTACGGCAAATGCGCCACAGGCGTTCGCGTAGCCGAGTGTCACCGACCACGGTTCGTCATCGAGCCATCCCCGGAGCAGCCCCGCGAAAAAGCCGTCGCCGGCTCCGAGAACATTGAAGACTTCAATTGGAAACCCGGGTCCCGCCTGTGCGTCGTCAAGATCGTCGGGGATATCGCCTTCCATGGCCACGGCTCCGAGCGCGCCGCGCTTGCAGACCAGTATCGCATCGCTTACCGAGCGTACGGCACGAAGCGCTTCGATCGTATCCGTAGAACCCCCGGCGATGTGGAATTCCTCTTCTGTCCCGACGATGAGATCGAACAGCCCAAGCGTCGACAGCAGCTTCTCGGTGACCGCGCGGCTTTCAACAAAACGGCTCTCGCCGTCTCCGTGCCCGGCCACTCCCCACAGATTGGGTCGATAGTCGATATCCAGCGCCGTTCTTGCCCCGGCTCGACGGGCCAGATCCAGCGCCTTCATGACAGCCGCGGCGGTGTTGGGATGGGAAAGATGGGTCCCGGTGGCGACGACGCAGCGGGCATCGGCAATCAACGCGGCATCGATGTCACCCTCGTCCAGCGCCATGTCAGCACAATTCTCGCGATAGAAGATCAACGGAAACTGATTTTCATCGCGAATTCCAAGCAGCACCAACGCGGTCAGACGCTCCGGGTCCGTGATCACCCCACGAGTGTCGACCCCCTCGCGGCCTAGCTGCTCGCGAATGAACCGCCCCATGTGTTCGTCACCCACCCGGGTGATAACCGCGCTCCGCAGGCCGAGTCTTGCAGCCCCACAGGCGATATTGGTCGGACTGCCGCCAATGTATTTGCGAAAAGACCCCATGTCTTCCAGACGGCCGCCAACCTGTGCGCCGTATAAATCGACCGAGCTCCGGCCGATCGTAATCACATCAAGATTTCTGGTCATGGACGTTTCCAGTTCTGAACGGGTGGTGTCTTCAATCGTATAGGGAAGGGCGAGGCGGCAGATCGATCCTGACCTCGGCGCCATTGCTCTCCTGCGCCCTGACGCAGGCATCGGCTGTGATCGCCGCCACATATCCGTCCCACGCGCTGGGGCCGCCCGGCACGCCGGAACTTGCCGATCGGATGAAGGCCTGCAACTCGACATCATAGCTGTCGACGAAGCGATCCTTCCAGTCTGTGAGGATCGAGTTCTGGCGTGTACCGTTCACTCTCATCTCGACTGCCGACGGCTCTGGAAGCCTGGCCACGCCATCCTCTCCGACGATCTCGCACTGGATGTCGTAGCCGTAGTGGCAGTTCACGAAGATTTCCACGTCGATGACCACGCCGTTCGCGGTTTCAAGCAAGACGATCTGCGGGTCCTTCAGTTGGGAATGACTGCGGGCCGCCGAACGTGGAAACACCACGCGGGCAGAGACGTAGTCGTCTTCGAGAAGCCAGCGGAGGACATCGATCTCGTGTATGAGCGTTTCATGGATGGCCATCGGTGTGGTGTATGTACCCGGCACCGACTGGTTGCGGTGGGCCGCGTGGATCATGACGGGAGACCCGATGTGCCGGACGGCATTCTTCAGGGCTATGTAGCCACGGTCGAAACGTCGCATGAAACCGACCTGAACCAACCGCTTTCCGTAAGCGGTCTCCGCGTCGACCACCCGTTTCGCCCCTTCGGACGTGTGGGCCAACGGTTTCTCGCAAAAGCAAGGCTTGCCCGCGGCAATCGATTGCAGGACGTAGGCTTCATGGGTCGCCCCGAGCGAAGTGACGAGTACGGCATCAATTTCAGCAGAAGAAATAAGCTCTTCGCCCGAATTGAAAATCCTGGCGTCCGGAGCGATCGTATCCCGTACGGTTTCCGCGGACGGCTGGTGGACATCGGTAAGAGCGGTAATCCGCGCACCCGTGAGAACATGATTGATCCGCCGGGCATGATCGCTGCCGATTGCTCCGGTTCCTATGATTCCAATTCGCAACACCTTGCCTATCTCCTTCAACGATGTGGTCGTCTGATTGATGTGGACAATCCGGAGGAGGGGCGAGGCGACATCCGAGGCCGCCTCGCTCCGATGAGATCAGCCGAGGCGAACGGGAGCATTCTTCGAGACGGATTCAATCGCAGCCAGCGCGATGGCCAGTGCATTCCGAGCGTCGATGCCGGATGGCGCGTCGCCGATGTCGCCACTGCGCACGGAATTCACGAAGGATGCAAGCTGCGCGGTATAGCCGTGGACGAAATGCTCGGTGTCACGGCGCCAGGTGTCGTTTGAGACACCATTCTTGTCGAAGAGCGTCATGCTCGAACGACGCACGTCGCCCATCGTGACCATGCCGCCGGAACCGAAGACCTCGCCGCGGATGTCGTAACCATACATCGCGCAGAAGTTTGCTTCCGCGACGGCGATAGAACCGTTGTCGAAGCGGATGTTGACGACGGCGGTATCGAGGAAACCCTTGTCGCGGGCATCGGGACGGACGAGAGCATCGGCCATCGCGGACACTTCCACGGGCGTAGCGTTCGGATTTAGCCACAGAAGCGTATCGAAGTCATGGATGAGGGTTTCATAGAAGATCGTCCACAAGGGGATCTTGTCGGGATCGGCACCGAATGGGCCGGGGTCGCGGGTAAGCGAGCGAATTAGCTGAGGCGCACCGATCTTGCCAGCGTCTATCGCTGCCCGTCCCTCCGCGAATGCCTGGTCCCAGCGCCGATTGAAGCCGACCTGGAGCGGCACGCCTGAGGACCTCGCGGCTGCGATCGCCCGATCGGCGTCTTCCAATGTCAGGGACATAGGCTTCTCGCAGAAAATCGCTTTTCCGGCTTCGGCTGCCTGGACGAGGATATTGGTGTGAAACCGAGCAGGGGTGGCTATGATGACAGCTTCGAGATCCGGCTGTGCCAACATCGCCCCGACGTCCGTATAGGCATTATCTACGCCCAGTGTGGCAGCGAGTTTGGCTGCGGCTCCTTCGGCGGGATCCGCGATCGCGACCAGCCCCGCATCCACCAATCGACGGGCGACGCTTTCACCGTGAAAGGATCCGATGCGGCCAGCACCGATAAGGCCAACTCTGACAGGGTTTTTGGATGTCATGGTAATGTTCCTGAGATGGTTCTTGTTCAAATGGTAAAAGCTGCGCGGAAGGCTTCCAGAGCCTCCTCGGAATCGCCTGACGCCCAGGCTTCCATGCCGATCGGTCCGGAATAGCCCATCGCCTTGAGTGCTCTGGCGATGCCGTTCCAGTTGACCTCACCCGTTCCTGGTTCGAAGCGGCCGGGGACATCCGCGACCTGGATTTCTCCGATCCACGGGAGGCTCTTGCGGCACAACTCGACGAGATTACCCTCGCCGATCTGAGCGTGGTAAAGGTCGAGGTTGAGACGAAGGCGAGGGTGGTCGATGCTGGAGACCAGGGCCAGCGTGTCTTCGGCCCGTCCGAACGGCGTCCCCGGATGATCGACGGGTAGGTTCAGGTTCTCGAGCGTGAAGGTCACGTCCTCCTGTTCCGCCAGTTCCACGATCCTGCTCAGAGTATCGCGCGCCTTCAACCACATCACGCCAGTCACGACTTGGATCGGCTGCACGGGCAGCCCCCGGTCTCCGAGACCCGTGCCATGCAGGTTGAGTCTCTGAACACCCAGCCTTTTTCCGATCTGCGCTGTTTCTCTTGCAGTTCTGATTAGCTCATCCGCACCCTCGTCGTCTGTGAGGCGTCCGGTAAGATAGCCGTTCATGATGGTGAAGCTGGCACCGGTCGCTTCCAGCTTTCCGATGTCATGTTCCGGCCAGTTCCACAGACCCACACCGAAACCGAGTTCCTTGAGGCGTGAGGCTCGCCATTCTATCGGCCTGTCGCGCCACAACATTTCTGCGCAGGCGGCCAGTGGGAAGGGGGAGGTTGAGGCGTTACTCATTGCTTGATCCCTGAAAGACGAATGCGGTTGTCCTCGCCCGGCGGTCGCGCTGCCGGGCCGGTGCTGGATGGAAAGACGATTGTTCAGATGGTGCCGCCGAGTTCCGAAGAGATGGACTGAAGTTCCTTCCCGCCAGCCATCAGATTCTGCAGGTCGTCGATATTCGTTTCATTCTTGGTGAACGTGCCCAACGTCTTCCCGCGATTAAGCGCAGTGAAACGATTTCCGACCGCATATGCATGGCGGACGTTATGGGTGATGAAGATCACGCCAAGTCCCTTGTTGCGAACCTGGTCAATGTATTTGAGGACCATCGAGGTCTGCGCGACGCCCAACGCGGAGGTAGGTTCGTCCAGGATCAGCACCTTGGCTCCGAAGTAGACCGCACGGGCGATCGCAACGCATTGACGTTCGCCGCCCGACAACGTGCCAACGGCCTGATCCGGCTCGCGTACGTCGATGCCGATCTTCTTCATTTCCGTACTGGTGACACGATCGGCCAGGTCCATGCCCATGTATTTGAACGGCCCGAACCCCTTGAGCGGCTCTTGGCCCATGAAGAAGTTCCGGGTCACCGACATGAGGGGGATCATCGCGAGATCCTGATAAACCGTCGCGATGCCCGCATCGAGTGCGTCGCGCGGTCCATCGAACGACTGCTGCTTACCCTCCACCAGGAAATCACCGGAGGTGGGCCTGAACACACCCGACAATGTATTGATCAGGGTCGATTTGCCCGCTCCGTTGTCTCCGAGAAGGCACAGAACCTCACCTGCATGTACGCTGAGCGAAACGCCGTTCAGGGCAATGATTGAGCCGAAGTGCTTTACGAGGTTCTTTACCTCGACGAGAGGCGTCTGGTTGGTGCTCATCAGCGTTCTCCCGTAACACGCTTGCGGATGATGTTATTGAAGATGACGGCGGTGAGAAGCATGCCCCCGAGGAACACCAGGTACCAGTCCTGGTCGATCGACGTGTAGGTGAGACCGATCAGAACCATGCCGAAGACGATTGACCCGAAGAATGCGCCTATCGCCGATCCGTATCCGCCCGTCAGAAGACATCCACCGATAACGGCAGCGATGATGGCTTCGAATTCCTTCTGGAAGCCGCGTCGGGCGTCGGTCGATCCCGCATCTAGTACCGTCAGGATAGCCACCAGGGTTGCGCACATTGCCGTCACGATGAAGAGAGTGGTCTTCACCCGGGCGACAGGAACTCCGGATTTGCGCGCTGCGCGCGGATCGCCGCCTGCAGCGAAGATCCAGTTCCCGAAACGGGTGCGAAGCAGTATCCAGGTCGCGAGAAGTGCGATCAGGACGAACCAGAGGATCTCCACCGGAATGCCGGGCACCTTGGGTGTGCCGTTGGGATAGGTTTCAATGATTCCGTTGGTGCCGAGCCAGGTAAACAGTCCCGGGAGAGCATCGCCGGAGAACAGGAAGGCGATAGGGCTTCCGGCAGCCGCTTCCTTGATCCCGCGAAGCTGGGTAGCCCCGCCGCTTGCCCATTTGAGGCCGACCAATGTCAGCCCGCGAAGAATGAACAGGAAGGCTAGCGTCACGATAAACGACGGCAGGCCTGTGCGCATCGTGAGTTGAGCATTTGTCACGCCGATGGCAGCGGCGAAAGCAAGTGCGATCAGGATCGCAACGCTCAAGGGAAGGTCCAGCACCACCAGCGCGGTGCCGAAGACGAGGCCCGCAAAAGCGACCATCGATCCGATGGAAAGATCGAACTCGCCTCCGATCATGAGCAGTGCCGCGCCAACCGCCAGAATACCTAGCTGGGCCGCTGGAACCATGAAGTTCATCACGCCGGCAAGAGTGAACATCGCCGGATTGGCGGTCAGGATGAAAAATATTGTAACAAGGACCAACCCCGCGACAGCGCCCAGTTCCGGACGGCGCGCAAGCGCGGTGATGGTCGACACCTTTCTCAGCCGTTCATCTGGTCGAGTCGGAGACCCGCTCTGTTCATTGGCCAGCGTCATGGTCGTACCTCAGATAATTTCGTGGTTTGAGGGCGCCGGTACTCTGTCGACACGCACGTTATCGGCGTCGGTCTCCGGGCGATGGGTGCAGCTCCCGCCGAAGCGGAAGCTGCGCGGCTCCGATCAACGGATGCCTTGGGAGGACTTTTCGATGACCTGTGCGGCCGTGTCTTTCTCGACGAAGCTGGGGCCGGACGCGACATTGCCGGCGGGGATGGTGCCGTAGCGGGAGTTCAATGCAAGGAAGGTGACGGGAAGGTAGCCCTGCAGATATGGCTGCTGGTCAACCGCGAACACTGCCTTTCCGTCCGCAATCGCCTGAAGGAAGCCTGCCGAGAGGTCGTAGGAAGCCACCTTGACCTTGTCGCCATTGCCCATCTTCTCGGCGACCGCGACGGCGCGTTCGCCAACCAGAGGAGCAGACAGGCCGAGGACGAGATCGATCGATGGATCCGATGTCAGTGCGGCTTGAATCTTCGCTTCGATTTCCGAAGGCTCGGTTGTGGTCGGCAGGATTGTGACCTTGCCACCCTCGAAACCCTTTTCGGTTCCGGCGCAACGCTGGTCCAGCGCCGCGTTTCCGACCTCCTGGTTAACGCACAGAACGTGCTTCATGCCGAGGGACTTCAGCTTCTCGCCGACCTTCACGCCTGCTGGCAATTCATCCTGGCCGACATGAAGTCTGATCCCGAGCTTCTCCGCAGAGGCAATGCCCGAGTTCATCGAAATGACCGGGATGCCTGCAGCGACAGCCTTTTCGATCGCCGGACCGAGTGCGTCGGGATCCGGGTTTGAGATCACTATTCCAGCCGGGCTCTGGTTGACCGCCGCCTCTATCAACTGCGCCATCGCGACCATGTCGAACGTTTCCGGCGCGCGGTAATCGACACGGACATTGCTATCCTTGCCAGCTTGCATCATTCCGTTTTTCACGATCGACCAAAACGGGTCGGAGGCTTGGCCGTGAGTGACTGCGATGACGCTCGGCTGCTCGTCCGCTTTCTCGCCAACCGACCAGGCGCCTGCAAGGCTGGCGGCAATCGCGACCGATGCGAATTTCTTCCAGATGCTCTTCATTGGTTCCTCCTCCGTTGACCGCCTCTCCTCAGGGCGGGTTGACGTTGCAATCCACTAGCAGCCATTTTTGCTACCGGTTGCAAGCACAGCGGATATTATCGGTCGTTTTTACAAAATCAAGTATTCATTTCAAAAAAACTACGTTATGGAATGTACGTTTCATTTTCTGGAGTTGGCATGAGCAAGCGATCGACGGCTCAGCAAGTGGCTGATGTTGCGGGAGTTTCCAAATGGACGGTGATCCGCGCGTTCACGCCAGGAGCCTCAATCACCAACAAGAGCAAGGCCAAGGTCATGGAAGCGGCGGCGTCCCTGAACTATTCGCCGAACCTTCTTGCACGCAGTCTCGCCACTAACAAAACGCAGCAGGTCGCTGTCCTGGTAGACGACTTCAGCAACCCCCAGAAGCTGCCGTTTCTGGAAACGTTGACCGATCAGTTCCAAGCTGAGGGGATCGCCGTTCTACTCATCAACATCAACAGGCATTTCGACCATGTCGATGCTCTCCTGCACGCGGATCAGCGGCAGGTGGATGCGGTCATTCTGTTCGGAACGGCATTCAGGGATGAAACCCTGCCCGAACTGCGGGACGGTCGCGCCCTGCCGCCCGTGTTCGTGCTGGCACGCGACAGTCAGTTGGCCGACGTGCCCGCGATCGTATGCGATGCTGAACACGCGATCCGGGTCATTGTCGATCATCTCCATGAAAGGGGTTACAGGAAGCCGGGTTTCATGACCGGGGCTCAAGTCCTTTCCACCGCTTTGAAGCGACGCCAATTTTATGAAGAGTTCTGGAGCCGGAAGGGCATCGCAACGAAGGCTGTGATTTCTGCGGATAGATACAGCTACCAAGCCGGATCGGATGCTTTTGCGGAGTATTTCGAAGCTACTCCTGCATCCGATCGGGTCGATGTACTCATGTGTGAAAACGACATTCTGGCCATCGGTGCGATGGACGAGGCCCGCGGCAGGAGAGGGCTCAGAGTTCCAGAGGACCTCGCCTTCGTCGGGTTCGACAACTTCGACCTCGGCGGAACCGAAGCCTTCAGTCTGACCACATACGAGCAACCGAGAGAACATATGGTCAGGACGCTCATCGATATGGTCATGGGCCGCAGGGAGATCGCTACGATGTCGCTCCCGGGGCGGCTCGTGGTTCGTCGTTCGACCTGATCAGGTAAACCAGCAATCACAAGAGGAGGAGTGAAATGAATAAAACCATCATCGGCCTGCCGGAAGGCGTTCGTCTTGCCGTTAGCCCGCTTTCGTGGACAAACGATGTGCTTGAAGACCTTGGCGGCGACATCCCGGTCGAAACTTGCCTGTCGGAGGCGGCGGCGGCGGGATATCAGGGTGTCGAGCTGGGTAGAAAGTTTCCTCGCGAGGTCTCGCTTCTGAAGCCGCTGCTCGAGAAAAACGGTCTCGCATTGGCCTCGGGCTGGTATTCCGGAGAACTGGCCGAGCGAACCGTCGAAGCAGAAGTTGAAGCTGTGACAGCGCATGCCAGCCTTCTTCAGGCGATGGGCTGCCAGGTTATGGTCTACGGTGAGGTGGCAATGATGCCGCCGGGATCGCCACTCGATGCGCCCATGTCGGGCCGCTTGATCATGAGCGGGGCTGACGCGAAGGCGTATGCGGAAAGACTCACCGAATTCTCGAAACGGCTTCATGATCGGTTCGGACTTCGTCTCGCTTACCACCACCATCTGATGATGGTTGCCGAGACGTTCGACGACATCTCCGCCATCTTCGATGCTACAGGCCCGCAGGTCGGACTGCTCTTGGACACCGGACACGCGGTTGCTGGCGGTTTCGAGTATACGCGGCCGATTGAAAGATTCGGCGACCGTATTGTTCACATCCATCTGAAGGATGTCCGCGAACGGGAACTCGCGGAGGTGAGGGCGGCAGACTTGAGCTTCAACGACGCCGTGCGGTCGGGAATGTTCACTGTCCCCGGTGACGGTATGGTAGATTTCGGTCCTATAGCCCGCTACGTGAAGAGCAGCGGATATCGAGGATGGCTCGTTGTGGAAGCAGAGCAGGATCCGAAGATCGCCGAACCCCTGCCTGCGGTGAAGCGCGCGTATGCCCACGTGTCATCAATCTTCCAGAAACAAAGCTGACGGGCTACGCGGGGACGCAGGTTTCTGCGTCCCCGCTCGGAATAACGGTAGGTCCAGATGGATATGAAGTCAGACGTCCCGAGAGATTACGAGAGTCTCCGCAGCCTGATGATCGAGAAGCGAGCGGAGATGCCAAAGAGGCTTGCGCAGGTGGCGGCTTTCGCTCTCGCGCACCCGGAGGATGTCGCATTCGGAACCACGGCAAGCATTGCGGCGGGAGCCGAGGTGCAGCCGTCGACTCTGATAAGGCTGGCGCATTTCCTCGGATACGACGGTTTTTCCGATCTTCAGACTGTCTTCCAGAACAAGTTACGTGATCGCACCTCGAGTTACGAGGAACGCTTGATCAATATCGAACGGTCCCATGAAGAGGGCGAGGATGCGGCCCTGTTGTCGGGGTTTATCGGTGCGGCGAGCCGGTCGGTGGCGGAACTGGCATCCTCGGTCACGCTTGAAGATTTCTCCAGGGCGGTAGACTTCCTCGCAAAGGCAGATACCATCTATCTGATCGCCAAGCGGCGGTCCTACCCTCTGACGGCTCACATGGCGTACGCATTTTCCAAGTTGGGCATAAAGCATCAGATCGTTGCTTCTCCCAACGGTGTCGATCTTGAGACCGTGCAGTTTGCGTCCTCCGGCGACGCAGCAATCGCAGCGAGCTTCTCGCCTTATGCTGCCGACAGTCTTGATCACGCTAGAGCTCTCGCCGCGCGTGGAGTGCCCGTTGTCGCCGTGACAGATTCCGCGTTTTCACCACTGGCATCGTTTTCCAGTGTGTGGTTCGAAGTGTCCGAGGCGGATTTTGCGGGGTTCCGGTCGCTTTCGGCTTCCATGGTTCTGGCGATGGCGCTCCCAGTGGCGATCGCGGAGAGGCGACGGCGGCAGTAATCACTCCGGCTTCGGCCGCTCGACGAGCTCTGCCGAAGGCGATGGAGCTAGCGGGGCTGTATTTCGGCTGATCGATTCGGACGCGCTCAGTCCGATAACACTTGAGATCTTCCGTGAACGCGGTCCTGGGGAGCGTGCCGTGTGGAACGATACCCCGTCTTTTGTGCTGCGTCCGGTCACGCGCTTTTGATGGTTCGTTAATCATCTCCCGCTAATCAAGCGACATCGAAGCCATGATGGCTGCCCCCCCAAAAAAAACCTCGGAGCATCCATGAATATTCGTGGCAAGATCTACTCGATCGTCGCGGTGATGGCGCTTACTGCGCTCGCTATCGGCACTATCAGCTTCTATACGCTTAGCGTTTACGACACCCGCGTCGACCGTTTGGAGAACGCAGCCCGCCGCGCGCAGAACGGAGAAGCTCTCAACCGTCTCGTAACTGCAGTCGTTATGGATCTGCGCGGAACTTACGCAGCAACTTCCGCCGAAGAGACCAAGCCTTTTGCTGATGGCGCTTTGGCGTCTCTCAAGAAAATGAACGCACTGCTCGATGCATGGGAACCGCTGGTTCCCTTAGACCAGAAAGCGGATTTCGCTGAACTGCGCCAAGGAGCCGCGGCATTCACGCAATTCCGGACCGAAACCGCGCGTATTGCGGTGAGCCAAGGACCGGCTGCGTCGAACGCTCACGGCAATACGGACGCCAACCGTGCAAACCGTAAAAGCTACCAGAAAAATATCGACGACGTCGTCAGCCAGGACGACGCTAAGTTGGTCCAGATCAGTGCTGATCTGAAGGAATTTCAGGCGAATGTCCTGATGATCATGGCCGCCGTTACCCTCGCTGGTCTGGCTGGCGGCTGCGCGATCGCGTTCTATATCGCGACCCACCAGATCAGTAATCCTATTCGCACCGTGACCTCGGTCATGAAGTCGCTCGCCAGCGGTGACTTTCATACGGAAGTGCCTTTCCAGGGACGAACCGATGAAATCGGTGAGATGGCGGGAGCCGTCGAGGTGTTCAAGCAGAACGGCCTCGAAGTCCAGCGGATGAATGCCCAGGAGACGGCGATGCGGGCGAAGAGCGATAGCCTGCAGCAGGGTATGGCGGTCGTCGTCACCTCCGCGGCAGCCGGCGATTTCTCGAAGCGCGTGGGTACGAACTATGGCGACGAGGGCCTCGACCAGTTCGCAGCAAACATCAACACGCTGGTCTCGTCCGTTGAAAACGGCATCGACGAAACCAACCGTGTTGTCCGTCTTCTTGCGGATGGTGACCTGACCCAGAATATGGCTGGCGACTTCCAGGGTGTCTTTCTTCAGCTTCAGCAAAACGTCAACAACACGATCGCGAGCCTCCAGCGGACGGTGGGCGAAATCAGAACTGCCAGTGACACGTTGAATGGCAATAGCGAGGAGCTTCGCTCGTCCTCAGACAGCCTGTCCAAGCGCACAGAACAACAGGCGGCGGCACTGGAAGAGTCGTCTGCCGCGCTCGATCAGATCACGACCGTGGTGCGGACGTCCACCGATCGGGCACACGAAGCCACCCGAATTGTCTCCGAGGCAAAAGAGCGCGCGGTGAAATCGTCAGACGTCGTCGGCCGCGCCGTCACAGCCATGGCAGAAATTCAGACTGCTTCTAATGAGATCGCGCAAATCACCAACGTCATTGACGAGATCGCCTTCCAGACCAACCTTCTTGCACTCAACGCAGGCGTCGAAGCTGCCCGTGCAGGCGAAGCGGGCAAGGGGTTCGCTGTCGTCGCTCAGGAAGTGCGTGAACTGGCCCAGCGCTCCGCTGTCGCGGCGAAGGATATCAAGATATTGATAGCTCGATCAGCAACCAGCGTACAATCCGGCGTGACGCTCGTCGAAGATACCGGTGGCGCTTTGACGGAGATCAGTGGCTACGTCGCTCAGATTAACGATCGCATCCACTCGATCGCAACAGCCTCTCAGGAGCAGGCTACCGCGCTGGCAGAGGTCAACACGGCGGTTAACCAGATGGATCAGGTTACGCAGCAAAACGCGGCGATGGTGGAAGAAACATCCGCTGCCACGCACAAGCTTTCCGTCGAGGCGGCCGCCCTTGCCGATCTCGTTGGCCGCTTCAAAATGTCCAACGTCGAGCATAAGACGGCTAAAGTGAACCAGCCAGTATATCAGGCAACTTCGCACAAGACGCGATACGCGATGGTTGCGGGAGCAAACGCTCTCGCCGTCGATAACTGGCAGGAATTTTGAAAGTGAGCTTTGCTGGTTGAACTCGCGGGAGGCTTTGCGTCGCGGGATGCACAAGGGACATCATTAGAAGGACTTTCTCACCAACTCGAAGGGACATCGGATCATCGTTGAGAAACGAAACTAACCCGGTAGCTGGACCATCTCCGTCGATCAGCCTATCTTATCGCAGTGATCCATAAATACGACTTAAACCGATCATGACCCTGGGCTAAGACTGACTGAGGGAAGCGCTGGCAGGTGCTGGCGGCGAACCGTGCCGGCAGCGCCGTATCTCTGCTTCGCTCGTCAGGCACGGTCCGGTCAGGTTGACCGCCCGGATCGATTACGCATTTGCGCGCAACCAAGGAGAACGTCATGGACACGAAAACAGAAGCAACGGGACAGTGTCCCGTCGCACATGGTGGTAAGGATGCCGGGGGTGCCGCCCCGCGTGGCAGGTCCAATCGCGATTGGTGGCCAAACCAGCTGAATGTGCAGATTCTCCATACGCATTCCTCGCTGTCCGATCCGCTGGGCAAGAGTTTCAACTATGCGGAGGAATTCAAGAAGCTGGATCTTGATGCAGTCAAGCAGGACCTGCATGCGCTGATGACCGACAGCAAGGACTGGTGGCCGGCGGATTTCGGTCATTACGGCGGTCTTTTCATCCGCATGGCCTGGCATAGCGCCGGCACCTACCGCATCACCGATGGTCGTGGCGGGGCCGGAATGGGCCAGCAGCGTTTCGCACCGCTCAACAGCTGGCCGGACAACGTCAATCTCGACAAGGCGCGCCGTCTTCTGTGGCCGATCAAGCAGAAATACGGCAACAGCATCTCCTGGGCCGATCTTCTCATCCTTACCGGCAATGTCGCGCTGGAATCCATGGGTTTCAAGACCTTCGGTTTTGCCGGCGGTCGCGCCGATGTCTGGGAGCCGGAAGAGCTCTATTGGGGGCCGGAAGGCACATGGCTGGGGGACGAACGCTATAGCGGCGAGCGTCAGCTCGCAGAACCGCTCGGTGCGGTGCAGATGGGGCTCATCTATGTCAATCCGGAAGGGCCAAACGGCACGCCGGATCCGCTCGCCTCGGCGCGCGATATTCGCAGCACCTTTGCCCGCATGGCAATGAATGACGAGGAAACCGTGGCGCTTGTGGCGGGCGGACACACGTTCGGCAAGACGCATGGCGCCGGGGATCCGTCCTTCATGGGTGTCGATCCAGAGGGCGATGAGCTGGAAGCGCAGGGTCTCGGCTGGACGAACAAGTTCAATACCGGCGTCGGTGCCGACGCGATCGGCAGCGGTCTTGAAGTCACCTGGAGCCAGACGCCGACGCAGTGGAGCAATTACTTCTTCGAGAACCTGTTCGGTTATGAATGGGAGCTGACGAAGAGCCCGGGCGGTGCGCATCAATGGGTCGCCAAGAATGCCGAAGCGGTTATTCCCGGTCCGGCGGCAAATTCACCCAATCGCCTGCCGACCATGCTGACCTCGGATCTCGCGCTACGCGTCGACCCGATCTATGAAAAGATCTCGCGGCGTTTCCTGGAAAATCCGGAGGAGTTTGCCGATGCCTTCGCACGCGCCTGGTTCAAGCTGACCCATCGCGACATGGGTCCCAAGGTCCGCTATCTCGGCCCGGAAGTGCCGGCGGAAGACCTGATCTGGCAGGACGTGGTTCCCGCCGTCGATCATCCGCTTGTCGATGATGCCGATATCGCCGCCCTCAAGGAAAAGGTTCTGGCGTCGGGTCTCTCCGTGCAGGAACTGGTATCGACCGCATGGGCTTCGGCCTCCAGCTTCCGCGGCTCCGACAAGCGGGGCGGTGCCAATGGCGCGCGCATCCGCCTTGCGCCGCAGAAGGATTGGGAAGCGAACCAGCCGGCGCAGCTTGCCAAGGTTCTGGACGTGCTCGAGGGCATCAAGCAGGCATTCGATGCCGCCCAGACGGGGGGCAAGAAGGTTTCGCTCGCAGACCTTATCGTGCTGGCCGGTGCGGCAGGTGTGGAAAAGGCTGCCAAGGCCGGCGGCCACGACGTCGTCGTGCCCGTCACGCCGGGCAGAACCGATGCGTCCGAAGCGCAGACGGATGTGGATTCCTTCGCGGCGCTCGAACCGCGCATCGATGGCTTCCGCAATTATGTGAACGAGAAACGCATCCAGTTCATGAAGGCGGAAGAGGCTCTGGTGGATCGGGCGCAACTGCTGACCCTGACCGCGCCGGAAATGTCGGTTCTGGTTGGCGGCCTGCGCGTGCTGACGGTCGGCCAGCCCGAACACGGCGTGTTCACCGCGCGGCGCGAAATCCTGTCGAACGATTTCTTCGTGAACCTGCTCGACATGGACACGGTCTGGAGCCCCCTTGCCGGCAAGGAAGGCATCTACGAGGGCCGCGATCGCAAGAGCCAGGAGCTGAAATGGACCGGTACCCGGGTCGATCTCATCTTCGGCTCGCATTCGCAGCTGCGAGCGATTTCGGAAGTCTATGCGCAGCAGGATGCCGGTGAAAAATTCGTTCGCGATTTCGTTTCCGCCTGGAACAAGGTGATGAACGCCGACCGTTTCGATCTTCGCTGATCGAACCGAAATCCCCGGACGCGATCCTCGCGTCCGGGGATTTTCACATCCGCATTTGGCAATGTCCTGAAGGACGTCGGGGCCTGCAATCCGCCTCGAAGCAATCGCGCGGCCTATCCTGCTGACGACGAGGCGTCAGATGAAATAATCCGGAAACTCCTCCCGCATGTCTTCCACCTTGTCGACTGTGCGGCTCAGGTGTTCGCGAATGGCATTCACCGCCGCGGCTTCGTGACCGGCGTCGATCGCTTCCACAATGGCATCATGGCCGGCGAGAATGCTGGCGATCTTGCCTTTTTGCGGCGGATGAAGTCGGCGGATCCGGTCCAGATGGCCGGAGCGCTCACGCACCAGTCCGTGCAGGTTGGCGCGTCTGACGCCGGCAAACAGGGTTTGGTGAAAAAGCTCGTCCAGTTCCTGAAAGACACCGATCTGTTGCGGATCGTCGATAACGGTCCGTTGCATGTCGATGATCTCCCGTGCGCGGGAAAGCGTCGCCGGATCGCGGTCCGGGTCGCTGGCGAGATGCCGGCACACTTCGGTCTCCAGCGCCACGCGCAAAAAATGGGCCTCGTAGATCTGCGTGACATCGATACGGGTCACCACCGTGCGCGACTGTGGGTAGATGCGCACGAGGCCATCCTGCCTGAGGCGCTGCAATGCCTCGCGGATTGGTGTCTGGCTGACCCCGTAGGTCTGGGTAAGGTCAGCCCGGAAAAGCGTGGTGTCAGGCGGCAGCTGGATGGTGATGATGCGTTGGCGCAGGTCATCGTAAACCCGTTGCACCGTGCCTCCCCAGTTAGCCGAGGATGCCGTCGCTGGGAGGCCAAAGGTTGCGGCAAGCTGCGAGGTCATCGGGCATGGTCCTTTTTCGTTGTTCCAGCGGTGACAACGCCGGGCCGCAAGAATACCAAATTGACATTGATATACGAGCCCAACTGAAATATCAGTTAGGGCGGGCGTCGGTCGCATTCGCCTGTCGCAACTTTGCGACACCATCCGACTGACGCAGAGCGGAGGAGGAAGCCAATGTTCGATCTGGAAAAACGTCTGATTCCCGCCCAGCCGCCGAAAGCAGGTCTTGCCGCGGGTCCGTCGAAGCTGGATGCCATTCGCTCGGTCACGCTTTCCCTTGCCTATCTGCCCTTGGCGCGGCCGATCAGCGATGCCAAAGTGCTAACCGGCCGCCAGAACCCCCTGACGCAGGTCGCTTTTCTCTTTTGTGAAATCACTACCGAGGCCGGCCATAGTGGTCTCGGCTTCAGCTATTCCAAGCGCGCCGGCGGCCCCGGTCTTTATGCCCATGCCTGCGAAATCGCCGATAATCTGATCGGTGAAGATCCTAATGACAATGCCCGTCTCTGGGACAAGCTGTGCTGGGCCGGTGCTTCGGTGGGGCGCTCCGGCATCGCGACCCAGGCGATCGCCGCCATCGATATCTGCCTGTGGGATATGAAGGCCAAGCGCGCCGGTTTGCCCCTTGCCAAACTGCTTGGCGCGCATCGCGACAGCGTCGCATGTTACAACACGTCGGGCGGCTTCCTGTCCTCCAGCGTCGATGAAATTCGGGATGCGATCGATCATTCGCTGGCCTCGGGTATCGGCGGCATCAAGATCAAGGTGGGCCAGCCCGATCCGATGGTGGATATCCGTCGGCTTGACGCCATCACCACGCATCTGGGTGGCCGTGTGCCGCTGATGGTGGATGCCAACCAGCAATGGGATCGCACCACCGCGCTTCGTTTCGGCCGGCTGGTCGAGCCGCTCAACCTCGAATGGATCGAGGAACCGCTCGACGCCTATGATGCCGAAGGGCATGCGGCGCTTGCGCGCGAACTCGCTACTCCGATCGCGACCGGGGAAATGCTTGCCAGCGCAGAGGAGCATATGGCGTTGATCCGCGCCGATGCGGTTGATTTCATCCAGCCAGATGCGCCACGTGTCGGCGGTATCACACCCTTTCTGCGTATCTGCACGCAGGCGGAAGCCAAGCGCATGCGGCTTGCCCCGCATTTCGCCATGGAAATCCATGTCCATCTGGCTGCCGCCTATGCGCATGAGCCTTGGGTCGAGCATTTCGACTGGCTTGCGCCGCTGTTCAACGAGGAACTGGAAATCCGGGACGGCCGCATGATCGTTCCCGGTCGCCCCGGCCTTGGCTGCAGCCTCACAGGTCAGGCGTGCGACTGGACGGTCGAGACCCGCAGCTTTGGCGGCTGACAACAAGAACCAACTGGCGCATTTCGCGCCTTCCGGCATGGAGACTGGCGCATCCGCGTGGTACGCCTTCTTTCGCAACAGATCACAGGAAACCGAAGCGCAGTCTTCGGAAGGAGAGCATGATGACCTGGACCCCTTCGGGAAAACACCTTATCGCCGGCCAGTGGGTCGCCGGTGCCTCGACGTTCAAGTCGGAGCCGGCACATGGCCCGGCTCACGATTTCGCTGAGGGCACCAATGATCTCGTCGATCAGGCCTGCCGTGCCGCTGAAGCTGCTTTTGCAGCCTATGCCGCGAAATCACGCGAGGAACGGGCCGTCTTTCTCGAGACCATTGCCGAGGAAATCGACAAGCGTGGCGAAGCCGTAACCCTGATCGGCACGCAGGAAACCGGTCTGCCGGAAGGTCGCCTCAATGGTGAACGCGGGCGTACCACCGGGCAGTTGAAACTGTTTGCCGACCATATTCGCAAGGGTTCCCATCTCGATGTCCGTGTCGATGCTGCCCAGCCGGATCGGCAGCCGGCAGCCCGTCCCGAGATCCGCCTCGTGCAGCGGCCGATCGGTCCGGTTGTCGTGTTCGGCGCCTCCAACTTCCCTCTCGCCTTTTCCACGGCTGGTGGTGATACGGCTGCAGCGCTCGCCGCCGGCTGCCCGGTCGTGGTCCGCGGACATTCCGCGCACCCCGGCACCGGCGAAATCATTGCCGAAGCTGTCGCTGCCGCCGTCGAGCGCACCGGCATGCCGGCTGGCGTATTCAGCCTGATCCAGGGCGGGGGCCGTGACGTCGGCGCCGCGCTTGTCACCCATCCGGCCATCAAGGCGGTCGGCTTTACCGGTTCCCTGGCGGGTGGCCGCGCACTGTTCGATCTCTGCGCCCAGCGTCCCGAACCGATCCCGTTCTTCGGCGAGCTCGGCAGCGTCAACCCAATGTTCCTGCTGCCCGACGCCACCGCGGCGCGCGGGCAGGACATCGGCACCGGCTGGGCCGGTTCGCTCGCCATGGGCGCCGGCCAGTTCTGCACCAATCCCGGCGTTGCCGTCGTGGTGGAAGGCCCGGATGCCGATACTTTCGTGGCGGCCGCCAAGGCCGGCCTGGAAAAGGTCGCGGAACAGACCATGCTGACCGATGGCATTGCCGCCGCCTACAAGAACGGTGTCGAGCGCATGCGGGAAAGCAATGCTGTGTCCGCCGTCCTTTCGACGCAGAGCGAAGGCCGCACCGCCACACCCAATCTGTTCGAAACGACCGGCGAGACATGGCTTGCCGATCACTCGCTCGGCGAGGAAGTGTTCGGTCCGCTCGGACTTGTCGTGCGCGTCGGCTCGACCAACGAGATGGTGGAACTTGCCGAAAAATTCGCAGGTCAGCTCACGGCCACCATCCACATGGACGACAGCGATCTGCCTCTTGCACAGGCACTGCTGCCGGTTCTGGAGCGCAAGGCCGGCCGCGTTCTGGTCAACGGGTTCCCGACCGGTGTCGAAGTGGTGGATTCGATGGTCCATGGCGGCCCTTACCCGGCCTCGACCAATTTCGGCGCGACCAGCGTCGGCACGATGTCGATCCGCCGCTTCCTGCGCCCGGTCTCCTACCAGAACTTCCCGGAAGCCCTGCTGCCGGCCGATCTGCGTGGCTGAAAAGCGTCGGGCGGCCATTCGTGATCGCCCGAACGCCTTCCTGAGAGGGGCATGGGCCTTCGGGCGTCTTGACTCATGCCCTGCGGGCAGGAAACACGGTCTGCCGCACGCCATTTCGTGCGCAATTTAAATCCGCTGAACCTGTCGCCGGCTGCTCGTGGCCGGCGGCACAACTCATCGGATTGATGTTCGAACAAAATCGCGATCTTGCCGGCGATCGATAAAATCTTCTCGCCCGCGCAGGCGCTCAAAGCCGGTTATTTTCCATCCCTCACACAATTGAGAATGCCAGCGCTCCTTTCCGAGCCGGTTTTGCGATCTACTTGATGGTAAAAGGAGAACCGACATGAGCTTGCGCATCAACGATATCGCACCGGATTTCGAGGCGGATACCAGCCAGGGCCCGATCTCGTTTCATCAGTGGATCGGCGACAATTGGGCGGTGCTGTTTTCGCATCCGAAAAATTTCACCCCGGTCTGCACCACCGAGCTTGGAACAATGGCGGGTCTCGAAGCCGAGTTTCACAAGCGCGGCACCAAGATCATTGGCATTTCTGTCGACCCGGTCGAAAGTCACGAAAAGTGGAAGGCCGATATCCGAACCGCTACCGGCTACGATGTCGAGTATCCGCTGATCGGTGACAAGGACCTCAAGGTCGCCAAGCTCTACGACATGCTGCCCGCAGGCGTGGGCGAAAGTTCCGAAGGCCGCACGCCAGCCGATAATGCCACGGTGCGGTCGGTCTTCGTTATCGGGCCCGACAAGAAGATCAAGCTGATCCTCACCTATCCGATGACGACCGGCCGCAATTTCGATGAGATTCTGCGCGCCATCGACAGTATCCAGCTGACGGCGAAACATCAGGTGGCGACACCCGCCAACTGGAAGCAGGGCGACGACGTCATCATTACCGCCGCTGTTTCCAACGAGGACGCCGTTCAGCGATTTGGTGAATTCGATACGGTTCTGCCGTATCTGCGCAAGACCAAGCAGCCAGTCTGATCAAGGCCTTTCGTCAGGCGTCATCCTCGGGTCCGTCCTGAGGATCTGATCACGTGATGACATGAACCGACAGCAGATCCTCGCTCAAGGCCGAGGATGACGGAGGCGGGGTATAAAGCCTTCGTCATCTGTTTGGTGCGTGAATCTCTGTCCCGCTGCCCCTCACGGAATGTGCCGCAGCCATTCCTCGGTTGAAAACTTTTCCGCCGCGAGCTTTTCGGCAGCCGCATATTCCTCTTCAGAAATGCCGCCAGGCGTACCGCCATTCAGCGACACGAACGTTTCCTTCATGCGGCGGATGATCTCTTCGCGGGGTAGGCCCGTCTGGCTGCGGAGAGGATCGACCCGCTTGACGGCGCTGGCCGTACCCTTGTCGGAAAGCTTTTCGCGGCCGATGCGCAGAACCTGCACCATCTTCTGGGCATCCATGTCGTAGGACATGGTGACGTGGTGCAGCACGGCGCCCGAGGAGAAACGCTTTTGCGCCGCGCCGCCGATCTTGCCCTTGGAACTCGAAATGTCGTTGAGCGGCTTGTAGAAGGCGTCGATGCCGAGTTCGTTCAGCGCCTTCAAGACCCAGTCGTCGAGGAAGGCGTATGAGTCGGCGAAGCTCATGTCGCGCACCAGTTCGGCAGGCGCATAAAGCGAATAGGTGACGGCGCTGCCGGGTTCGACGAACATTGCGCCGCCGCCGGTTATGCGCCGCACGGTCTCGACCCCGAACTGGTTGGCGGCCTCGAGATCGACTTCATTGCGCAGGGACTGAAAACCGCCGATGATGATGGCCGGACGTTCCCATTCCCAGAACCGCAGGCAGGGTCCGCGCCGTCCGGCCGCCACTTCGCGGGCCAGCACTTCGTCAAGCGCCAAGTGCATGGCCGGTCGCTGCGGCGGCGCCTCGATGATCTGCCATTCGTAATCGCGCCACGTGCCGGAAATGCCCAGCGCACGGCGTACGGCAATGGCCACAGCTTCCGGGCTGAACCCGATCATTTCCGCGCCCGGACGCAGATTTTGCCGGATCGCCGCGGTAATGTCCTCAACCTTGACGGTGATGGGCAGGCCTTCCAGCGCGCCGCCTATGTCTTCCAGTGCTTCTGCGGGTTCGAGAAAGAAGTCGCCCGACACCTGCACGTTGGAAAGCCGGCTATCGGCGGTATCGAAATCGACAACGACGAGCTTGCCACCCTGGACCTTGTATTCACCATGCATGGATATTGTCCTGTTCGATGATGCGCTGCAGCCGGCCTTCAGGGGAAGGACACCATCGTGCCGTAGAGCGACCGCAGCTTGTCCTTGACGGCGGCCGAATTGCGATAGATGTCCACGAAACGGCGCAGCCGCTTGTCGTCGCGCATATCCGGTCGCGTCACGAACTGGAAGGCGTAAATCGGGTCATTTTCGAAAATCAGCCCGGAGGACGCATCGAGGCCCGCCAGCTTGGCGAAGGTCGGATAGGTGGCAGCCGCATCCACATCGTCAAGCACGCGGGCGATCTGCGGGCCATCGAGCAGGGTGATCTTCAGCGGTTTGTGCCAGACGACCACGTCCTCCAGTGTCGCCTGGGTGCCCACACCGGCTTTCAGGTCCAGAAGCTTTGCCTGCTGCAAAAGAAGCAGGGATCGGGCGGTGTTCACGGCGTCGCCGGAAAACACGATCTCGGCATTGTCCGGCAGTTCGGCAAGCGTCTTCACCTTTTTGGAATAGAGGCCGAAGGGCGTGCTGAAGGCGGGCGCGATGGCCACGAGGTCACCACCGGTATTGGCGTTGGTGAAGGCGAGAAAGGGAATGTGCTGGAACAGGTTCGCGTCCGCCTCGCGGTCCGCTACGGCGCGGTTAGGCGTGTTCCAGTCGTTGAACTCGATGAGCTCGACCTTCAATCCCTCGGCTTCGGCTTCGGAAGCTGCAATCTCCACGGCCTCGTTCGAGATGCTGGTGGCAAGCGCAATGCGCAGCGGCTTTTCGCCCTGCGCCGAGGCGCCGGAGCCTGCAAAAAGGGCTGCGGCGAGAAGGGCGAACATGCCGGCCAGGAACGGGCCGATGCGTACTGGCCTGCGAATATTACGGGTCCATGCCATTGCCATTCTTACTCCCGGAAGGCTGGAAAGGCGGGCCCGCCTTCACGGCAAGACCCATCTCACGTCTTGGCTTGGATTTCTACGCGCGCCGGCAAAAGTCAACCGCAATCCTCTTTTTCAGGATCGGCTGCTCCGTGCAAAATCCGGTGGCGGGATAGGGTGGTGTATGAGGGGCTCGCGATCTCGCGATCCCCAACCCTCTCGTCAGGCGGCGACGTCTACCTTCGCCGTCGTGCCCAGATAGGCAATCAGGTCCTTGATCGTGACCACCGGCAATCCGTGCCTGTCAGCAAACTGTTCCAACTGAGGGAGGCGTGACATCGTGCCGTCGTCATTGGCGACCTCGCAGATCACGCCGGACGGGGCACGGCCGGCAAGCCGCGCCAGTTCGACGGCCGCTTCGGTATGGCCGGGGCGTGCGCGTACGCCCTCGGGATGGGCGCGCAACGGAAAGATATGGCCCGGCCGTGCGAACGCGTCCGGCTTCGCATCGCCGCTCGCAAGCGCCCGCGCGGTGGCAGCGCGGTCAGCGGCCGAGATGCCGGTCGTGGTTCCGGGGATGTAATCGACGGACACGGTGAAGGCGGTCTTCAACGATTCGGTGTTGCGCGCCACCATCAACGGGATATCGAGCGCGTCCAGCCGCTCGCCTTCCATCGCCACGCAGATGAGGCCGCGTGCGTGGTTCATCATGAACGCGATATCCTTCGGCTGGGCGGCATCGGCCGCGATTACCAGATCGCCCTCGTTTTCACGATCCTCGTCGTCTACCACGATCACCATCTCCCCACGGCGGATGGCTTCGATCGCGTCTTCGATTTTTGAAATAGTCATACTACGGCCTTTCAAGGGTTATGCCGGCGAACCGACACCAGACTCGCGACCGTGTCACTGACAGACGGACGCAGACATCCCTTGGGCGAACAGGCATTACGCACCCGGAAATGGTGCCTTCTGCATATCCTCTTCCATCCGGACTATACCGTCGGCTCCGGCCTCTCACCGGATCTGCTGACCCCTCAACGAGTTGAGGGCGCTCGCGGGCTCCGGAATGTCTTCCGATACCGCCGGTGGGGAATTGCACCCCGCCCTGAGAACAGCTCAAAGATAAGATCTTCACCCCTCAAAAAGCAAGAGGTGGACGTCGCTATTTAAGCGCAGGCTGTTCACGCGGGCGCAAACAGACCGTTCACAGAAAGCCAGCGGTGGAAAAAACGCGTTCTCGCATCAAGCGTGAGGTACGTAAGTCAAAAAGACTTTGCAACCATGACGGTTCGTCGTATCAATCATGCCGGAGCTGTTTCCGCCGCCTTGAGGGCTGTCGGTCACGGGCATGGCGAGAGCCGTGCGAGGAGGAGGGTGCTGCGGGTCGGGCGGAAGCTCGCCGCAGTTCGGCATGCTCATGGGGCATGCGGCGCGAACGCACGCCATGCTGGCGGCGACAAAGGAGGAGGGTATATCATGATGAAGTCACTTATGGTCACCTGCGCAGCCGTCGGCTTTCTGGCCGGGGCCTGGAGCGGTACAGCAAACGCATCGCCCGACAAGCCGGTGATCGGCTTCTCGATCGACGACCTGCGTGTCGAGCGTTGGGTACGCGACCGCGATTACTTTATCGCGGCTGCCGAAGAACTCGGTGCAAAGGTCAGCGTGCAGTCGGCCGATGGCAATGAGGAAAAGCAGGTCAAGCAGGTCGAGAACCTGATCGCGCAGGGCGTCGATGCCATTGTCATCGTGCCGATGAACTCGAAGGTGTTCGATGCGGTCGTGGCCGATGCCAAGGCATCCGGCATCAAGATCCTGTCCTATGACCGCCTGATCCTCAACGCGGATGTCGATGCCTATATCTCGTTCGACAACGAGCGGGTCGGCTTCATGCAGGCCGAAAACGTGCTGAAGGCAAAGCCGGAGGGCAATTACTACCTGCTCGGCGGTTCGCCGACCGACAACAATGCCAAATACCTTCGCGAGGGCCAGGAAAAGGCGCTCAAGGCCGCGGTCGATTCCGGCAAGGTCAAGATCGTCGGCTCGCAATGGGTCAAGGAATGGAGCCCGACCGAAGCGCTGTCGATCATGGAAAACGCGCTGACGGCGGCCGACAACAAGATCGACGCAGTGGTCGCTTCCAATGACGGCACCGCCGGCGGCGCCATTCAGGCGCTGGCAGCTCAGGGCCTTGCCGGCAAGACCGCTGTCTCCGGCCAGGATTCCGACCTTGCCGCCGTCAAGCGCCTGCTGGACGGCACGCAGACGGTCACCGTCTACAAGCCGCTGAAGCTGATCGCGTCGGAAGCTGCGAAGCTTACTGTGCAGATGGTCAAGGGCGAAAAACCGGCCTTCACGTCGAAGATCAACAACGGCACCAAGGATGTCGATACGGTCCTGCTGACGCCGACCGCCGTCACCAAGGACAATGTCGATATCTACGTGAAGGACGGCTTCTACACCAAGGAGCAGATCGGCATGAAATGATCACGCCGGTCGGCCCCGGACCTCTCGGTTCCGGGGCCTCCGTCTGTTTGCGAGGTGTCATGAGCGATTATCTTCTTGAGATGAAGAACATTTCGAAGAGCTTTTCAGGCGTGAAGGCTCTCGACGGCATTCATCTGCAGGTCCGTCCCGGCGAATGCGTGGGGCTGTGCGGCGAAAACGGTGCGGGCAAATCAACGCTGATGAAGGTCCTATCCGCCGTTTATCCCCACGGCACATGGGAAGGTGAAATTTTCTGGGAGGGGCGCGCGCTGAAAGCGACCTCCATACGCGAAACCGAAAAGGCCGGCATCGCTATCATTCACCAGGAACTGATGATGGTGCCGCATCTTTCGGTGGCGGAAAACATCTTCCTCGGGAACGAGATCAGCAATCGCGGTTTTCTGGATTACGACGCGATGAATGCGCGCGCTCAGGAACTGCTGGCCAAACTCAATGTCCACGACATCAATCCGGCTTTGCCGGTGTTGAACTATTCCGGCGGCAAGCAGCAGCTCATCGAGATCGCCAAGGCGCTCAACAAGAACGCCAAGCTATTGATCCTGGACGAGCCGACCTCGGCGCTCACCTCCACGGAAATCCGCACGCTGCTTGATCTCATCAAGCAGTTCAAGGCGCAGGGCATGGCCTGCGTCTACATTTCCCACAAGCTGGAAGAAGTCGCGGAAATAGCCGACACCGTCACCGTCATCCGTGACGGCACGCATATCGGCACGAAACCGATGGCGGCGCTCGACACTGGCAGTATCGTGACGATGATGGTCGGCCGGGAGATGAAAAATCTCTACCCGAGGGAAGACCATACCATCGGCGAGGTCATTCTCGAGGCGCGCAACATCACCTGCTGGGATGTCAACAACCCGCAGCGCAAGGTCGTTGACGACGTCTCGTTGACAATCCGCAAAGGAGAAATCCTCGGCATTGCCGGTCTCGTGGGCGCGGGACGCACCGAACTGGTCTCCACCCTGTTCGGCGCCTATCCGACCGCCCATAGGGGCACGATCCATCTCGACGGCCGGGAGATCACGATAAGGACGCCGCGCGACGCCGTCCGGGCCGGCATCTGCATGGTGCCGGAGGATCGAAAGAAGAGCGGTATCCTGCCGATCATCGGGGTCGGCCACAACATGACGGTCTCTGTTGTCAGCCGGTTCTCCAGTTTCGGCCTGATTGACGAACATGCGGAACTAGCCCAGATCCAGGCGGAAATTCTGGCGTTGAAGATCAAGACCGCCGATCCGATGTTGCCGATCGCGTCGCTTTCGGGCGGCAACCAGCAAAAGGCGGTGCTGTCGAAAATGATGCTGCCGGAACCGCGCGTCCTGATCCTCGACGAACCGACACGCGGCGTCGATGTCGGTGCCAAATACGAGATCTACAAGCTCATCTTCGCGCTCGCCAAGACCGGCGTGGCGGTCCTGATGGTCTCTTCCGAATTGCCCGAGGTTCTCGGCATTTCCGATCGTGTCCTCGTGATCGGCGAGGGGCAGCTGCGCGGCGATTTCGTCAACGACAACCTCACCCAGGAACAGGTGCTGGCGGCCGCCATCGGCCAGGCCGCGCAGGTCGCCTGATCCCAATCTCATCGCTGACGAAGGCCTCGACATGACCGGCAGACGTTTCAGAAAATTTCTTTCCGAGAACAAGATCGTCGCACTGCTGATCGTGGTGGCGCTGATATGGGCCCTGTTCGGATACCTGACCTACAATGCCGATACCGGCGTGTCCGGCTTCCTCACTGCCCGCAATTTTTCTAACCTGCTGCGGCAGATGGCGATTACAGGCATGCTGGCGGCGGCGATGGTTTTCGTCATTGTAGCAGGCGAAATCGACCTTTCCGTTGGCTCGCTGCTTGGCCTATTGGGCGGTGTCGCCGCTATTCTGGATGTCGTCTATGGCTGGCCGCTGGCGGGAACGATCGCCTTCGTGCTCCTGGCCGGCGCCGTTCTCGGCCTGATGAACGGCTGGCTGACCTCCTATCTCGGCATCCCCTCCTTCATCGTCACGCTCGGCGGGCAGCTCGCCTTTCGCGGCGCCGTGCTCGGCATTACCGGCGGCATCACGATTGCGCCGGTCTCGCCTGGCCTCAAATATATAGGCCAGGGCTACCTGCCGGGCTGGCTCGGCAATGGCTGCGCGATCCTGCTCTTCGCCGTCCTGCTTTTCATGGCGGTCAGAACGCGCCGAAAGCGCCTTCAGCATGATCTCAAAGTGCCGACACCGGCCATGGAGGCCGCAAGATTGTTCGGCACCGGGCTTCTTATTCTCGGCTTCGTGCTGGTCCTGAATTCCTATCAGGGCATTCCGGTGCCGGTTCTTTTGCTGCTCGTGGTGCTGGCCATATTCACTGTCATTGCCAAGGGCACGGTCTTCGGTCGCTATATCTATGCCACGGGATCCAACGCTGAAGCCACGCGCCTGTCAGGCGTCAACGTGAATTTCGTCAAGATGGCCGTGTTCGGCATGATGGGGCTGATGGCGGCGCTGGCCGGTCTCACGACCACGGCCCGCCTTGCGGCCGGCACGCCATCGGCGGGCTTCGGCGGCGAACTGGATGCGATCGCCTCGTGCTTTATCGGCGGCACGTCGATGCGCGGCGGCGTCGGCTCGGTTATCGGCGCGCTGGTCGGTGCGCTCATCATGGCAAGCCTTGATAACGGCATGTCGATGATGGGCGTCGATACGTTCTGGCAGCAGATAATCAAGGGCATCATCCTCGTCATCGCCGTTTACCTCGACATCATCTCGTCGGGTGTGAAACGGCTCTGATCTCTTGCGGTTGCCGGCGTTGACTCTATGCGCCGGCAACCAATTCCTCTGCTGCCTGCCGGATCGTCTGCATCAGGATCGTCAGTGGCAAGGATGGCGTGGCATCGGCGCGGATGGTCAATCCCACCGGCCCGCGCGTTTCCGATGTATCGATCGGCAAGGCGGCCAGAAAACCGTCGGCCAGGTCGGTGGCGATCACGCCCCGCGAAATGATCCAGATTGCATCGCTCTGGCGCACGAAGGCGCGGCCAAAGGCATCGGACACCGTTTCCACCTGCGTCGGCAGGTTGGGGACGCCGTTGGCGATCAGAAACTGTTCGACATGGGGCCGGATGATCGAGCCGCGCGTCGGCATCAGCACCGGATAATCGGCAAATCCATCGAATACGGATTTTTGGCTCGCCAGGAGCGGATGGCCGGTGCGCACCACGAACACGACTTGCTCCGAATACAGGTGCTGGAAGGAAAATCCAGCCATCTTTTCCGGCGCCGCCAGCCGCCCGACCACCAGATCGAGATCGCCGACCCGCAACTGTTCCAGGAGAACCGCATTGTCGCCGGTCACGATCTTGATGCGGCTGCCGGTCTTTTCTTGCAGAAACATCGACATGGCGCGCGGCATGATGCCGGTGGAAACGGTCGGCAGGGCGCCGACCCTCACCGGTGGGGCAGCCTCGAACAGTTCCTGCGATACGCTGTCCACGCCCTGCCGCAACGCGGTCAGCGCAGCACCGGCATGTCGAAGGAAGACGTCGCCATAGCGCGTCAGGCGAATGCCACGCCCGTCACGCTCCACGACCGCAACGCCAAGCGCCTCCTCCAGTTCGCGAATGGTCTTGGTCACGGCCGGCTGACTGACGCCCAAAAGACCGGCGGCCTTTGCCACGCTCTTCTGGCGCGCGACTTCGAGAAAGGTCTGCAAATGCCGAAACTTGATGCGACTGGCTCTCAACCAATAACCCCTGAATTAACAATATTGCTTCAAAAATCATTTTACATAACCATATGACGGTGACAATCTCCGTTTCGGAGGAGATTTGGCATGCAGTTCGTTTCGATCAACGACATTGTCATCCGTTACGAGGTGACGGATGCTGGCGACGCAAAGCCCGTCATAGTCCTTATCAATTCCGTGGGCACCGATGCCCGCATCTGGGATCTCGTCCTGCCAAAACTGATCGACGACTATACGGTCGTCACCTATGACAAGCGTGGCCACGGCCTTTCGGACCTCGGCAACCCGCCTTACCGTATCGAAGATCACGCTGCCGATCTTGCGGGAGTGATCGACTATCTTGGCTATTCCAACGTCATCCTCTGCGGCCTGTCGGTCGGTGGGTTGATCGCGCAGTCGCTTTATGCGTCGCGGCCGGACCTGGTGCGCGCACTGATCCTTTCCAACACGGCGCACAAGATCGGTACGGCCGAGATGTGGGCCGAGCGGATCGCCCGTGTCGAGGCTGAGGGGCTGGCCGCCATCGTCGATGGCACGATGGCGCGCTGGTTCACGGCCGCCTATCGTACGCCGGAAAATGCGAGCTATCGCGGCTATCGCAACATGCTGCTGCGCCAGCCTGTGGCCGGTTATGCCGGCACCTGCGCGGCCCTTCGCGATGCCGATTTCACCGAAGTGGCGCGCAAGATTGCCGTGCCGACGCTTTGCATAACCGGCGCACAAGATGGCTCGACATCGCCCGCGCTCGTGCGCTCCCTTGCCGATCTGGTGCCCGGCAGCCGCTACCACGTCATCGAAGACACCGCGCATATTCCTTGCGTCGAGGCGCCAGCGGCGTTTGCCGCCGTCCTTCGCGATTTCCTCACCCAATTGCCCGGAAAGTGAACAATGGCTGAAACCCCACCATTTTCCGAGCGCTATAGAACGGGTCTCGCGACGCGGCGCGCCGTTCTCGGCGATGCCCATGTCGACCGGGCGCTGGCCAATGAAACCCCGTTCGACCAGCCGTTTCAGGAGTTGATCACCGAAACCGCCTGGGGCAATGTCTGGTCGAGGGAGACCTGGTCGAAACGCGAACGCTCGATCGTTACGATCGCGCTGCTTGCGGCACTCGGTCAGCATGAGGAAGTGGCGATGCATGTGCGCGCCACGAAAAATACTGGCGCGAGCCGGGAGGATGTCTGCGAGGCGCTCTTGCACGTGGCGGTCTATGCCGGCGTGCCGGCCGCCAACCACGCGTTCAAGATCGTCAAGGCAGCTTATGCCGAGATGGATGCGCGTGGTGGCGACGCGGGTGAGGAGGCAGGGTGAAGAACGAAAGACCAGAAGCCGGTGCGTTTTTCGCCCGTGACCGCTCGATCCATCCGCCGGCCTACACGCCCGGATACAAGACATCCGTGCTGCGTTCGCCGCAAAAGGCACTGATCTCGCTGGACGGCACGAAGAGCGAAATTACCGGCCCGGTCTTCGGCCACAACATTCTGGGCGAGTTCGATAACGACCTGATCGTCAACTATGCCCGCCCCGGCGAGATGGCGATCGGCCAGCGCATTCTCGTTCATGGTCGCGTGCTCGATGAGCGCGGCCGCGGTGTCGATGGTGCGCTGGTGGAATTCTGGCAGGCCAATGCCGGCGGACGCTATCGCCACAAGAAGGAAACCTGTCTCGCCGCCATGGATCCGAATTTCGGAGGTTTCGGCCGCACGATCACCGATGAGAACGGCTATTACTGGTTCAAGACCATCAAGCCGGGTGCCTATCCCTGGCCCAACGGCGTCAACGACTGGCGCCCGGCGCATATCCATTTCTCCGTGTTCGGGCATGGATTTTCGCAGCGTCTGATTACCCAGATGTATTTCGAGGGCGATCCGATGATCTGGCTATGTCCGATCGTCAAGACGATTCCTGACGAGCAGGCGATCCATCAGCTGATTGCGCCGCTCGACATGAAGGCGGCGATCCCGATGGATATGCGCGCCTACAAGTTCGACATTGTCCTGCGTGGCCGTCGCTCGACCCTCTTCGAAAACCGCAGGGAGGGCAACTGACATGCCCCAGCCTCTCGGTTACCTGAAGGAATCCGCCTCGCAGACCGCCGGCCCTTATGTCCATATCGGCTGTACGCCGAATTTCACCGGTATCGAAGGCGTTTACGAAACCGATCTGGGTTCCGGCCCGCTGGCTTCGGAGGGGACCCGTGGCGAGCGCATTACCATCCGCGGCCGCGTTCTTGATGGCGCCTGCACGCCGCTCAAGGATGCGCTGATCGAAATCTGGCAGGCCGATTCGGACGGGTTCTATAACAGCCCGTCGGAAACGCGTGGCAAGGCCGATCCGAACTTCTTCGGCTGGGGCCGCTGTCCCGCGGACATGGCAACCGGCGAATTCCACTTCGAAACGATCAAGCCCGGCCGGGTGCCGTTTCCGGACGGGCGTATGATGGCGCCGCATGTGACGTTGTGGATCGTCGCGCGCGGCATCAATATCGGGCTGCACACCCGCATGTATTTCTCCGATGAGGAAAAGGCCAATGAAGAGGACCCGATCCTGATGCGGCTGGAACATCGAAGCCGGGTGAAAACCTTGATCGGCAGTCGCGAAGGTGACACGGTGCGCTTCGATATTCATCTCCAGGGCGAAAACGAAACGGTCTTCTTCGACATTTGATTGTGACAAGGGCAACGGCATCTCATGAGCGTATCCGCCTTCGACCATCCCTTTCTGTCCGGCCTGGTGGGTGATCGGGAAACGGCGGCCTTCTTCACCGCGAAAGCCGATATCAAGGCCATGCTGGATTTCGAGATGGCGCTGGCATCCAGCGAAGCCGCCGAGGGCTCGATTCCTGTGCGCGCGGCCGAGCGCATTGCCGAGGTCTGCGCGCATTTCGAACCGGACATGGAAGCGCTGAGGGTTGCGACGGCGCGCGATGGCGTCGTCGTGCCGGAGCTGATCCGGCAACTCCGTGAGGCTTGCGGGCCGGATGTCGGCCGGCATGTTCATAAGGGCGCGACCAGCCAGGATGTGATCGATACCAGCCTGATGTTGCGCCTGCGCGGTGTCGCCGCGCTCCTCGAGGACCGGATGGAAAGGCTCGATTCCGCCTTCGCCGACCTCGACAGCCGTTTCGGCCATCGCGTGATGATGGGTCACACCCGCATGCAGGCAGCGATCGAGATCAAGGTCTCCGATCGCATCCGCGCATGGTGCGAGCCGCTGGCCCGCCACCGCGCGAGGCTGGAGGCTTTTGCCGAAAGCGCACTTGTGCTGCAGTTTGGCGGCGCTGCCGGAACGCTGGATGCGTTGGGCGAGGATGGTGTCGTGGTGCGCGAGGCGCTGGCGGAAGATCTTGGTCTCGGCAATCACGCGCAGTGGCAGAGCCAGCGCGACCGCCTGGGTGAACTTGCCAGCCTTCTGTCCCTTATTACCGGAAGTCTCGGCAAATTCGGTCAGGATATCGCGCTTCTGGCGGAAGCGGCATCTGAAATCGTGCTGGCCGGCGGCGGGGCGTCTTCGGCTTTGGCGCATAAGCAGAATCCGGTAGCGGCGGAAGTTCTCGTGTCGCTTGCGCGGTTCAATGCCGCGCAGCTCTCCGGCATGCATCAGGCGCTCGTGCATGAACAGGAACGCTCCGGCGCGGCCTGGACCCTGGAATGGCTGACGCTGCCGCAGATGGCAGTCGCCACCGGGGCGTCGCTGAGGCTTGCCCTGGAACTGGCCGGCAATATCCGTTCGCTCGGACGGGATTGATGTGGCGGCGCGACCGCCGAATATGTGCTTCGCATCTCGGCCAATTCACTTTACTTGGCCGAACCATATGACAGACTGCAAATTGGAGTGCGGAGATCTTCCGCATCAGGGAGGGTGACATGAAGAAATTTTTTTATGCGGCCATCGCCACATTGGCTTTGGGCGTCAGCGCTGAAGCCGCCACGATAAAGGTTGGCGTCATTGGTCCGTTTTCGGGTCCGTTCGCCCTGCAGGGCAAGAATTTCAAGGCCGGCATCGACGCCTATATGGCGGTCAATGGCGCCAAGGCCGGCGATAACGACGTCGAGATCATCTACCGCGACGTGCCGCAGGCCGATCCCGCCCAATCCAAGGCGCTGGCGCAGGAACTGATCGTCAAGGAAGGCGTGCAATATCTCGCCGGCTTCTATTTCACGCCTGATGCGATGGCGGCAACACCGATCCTGCAGCAGGGCAATGTGCCGATGGTGGTCATGAACGCGGCCACCTCGGCGATCGTCACCAAGAGCCCTTACGTGGTGCGCACGTCGTTCACCACCTGGCAGACGTCTACGCCGATCGCGCAGGTGGCCAAGGATTCCGGCGTCGACAAGGTCATCACGGTCGTCAGCGATTACGGCCCGGGCGTCGATGCGGAGAACGCCTTCAAGGCGGCCTTCGAAAAGGCTGGGGGCAACGTCGTCGAGGCGATCCGCATGCCGCTCTCGACCAATGATTTTTCGCCGATCATGCAGCGCATCAAGGATTCCGGCGCGGGTGCCGTATTTGCCTTCCTGCCGTCGGGCCCGACGACGCTCGGTTTCGTGAAGGCCTATAACCAGAACGGCCTGAAGACCGCCGGCATCCAGATTTTTGCGCCGGGCGATCTGACCCAGGAATCCGATCTTCCGGCTTTGGGTGAATCGGCGGCCGGCATGCAGACGACCTTCCACTATGCCGTCAGCCATGACAGCCCGGAAAACAAGGCCTTCGTGGAAGCGGCTACAAAGGCGATCGGCAATCCTGCGGAACTCTCCTTCCCGGCTGTTGGAGCCTATGACGGCATGCATGTCATCTACAAGATGATCGAGGCAACCGGGGGCGAGCAGGACGCCAAGAAAGCCGTGGAAGCCGTGAAAGGCCTGGCTTGGACCAGTCCGCGCGGGCCGGTTTCGATCGATGCCGAAAGCCGCCATATCACGCAGAACATCTATCTGCGGGAAGTCGTCAAGGGACCGGACGGCGCCTATATCAACAAGGAAATCAAGACTTTCGAGCGGCAGGGCGACCCGGGTCTGGCGGCGGTTAAGTAAGCTCGATGACCGGCTCACATGCGCCGTGGAGCTGAGCCCATTATATAAGGCTCCGCCGTCTTCGCCGGCTGGGCCGGGATATCGCACTGGGAAGGCGTCGTTTCGCCGCCTTCCGTTGAGCGGAAATACCCTGCATCAAAGCGCCGTTCCGACATAAGGCCGGTGTTGATCAAGCTGCCGCACCGCGGCTCCTCCGCAACCTCCTGATGCTATTCCGATGGGGAGCTCAGGGGCGCGGCGGCGGCGACCTCATCCCGGTCGTATCTTGCCCGTCATGGGCAGGTCGGCTGAACCAGACATGGCCGCAAACACGTTGACGCAAGGACCCATAGCCAAGCATGCAAACCGTTCTGAGCATAGCCATCGACGCACTTGCCTATGGCATGGTCCTGTTCGTAATCTCGATCGGTCTTTCGGTAACGATGGGCCTGATGCGGGTCGTCAATCTCGCCCATGGCGCCTTTGCCATGATCGGCGGTTATCTCGCCTCCTATGCCACCCGTGACCTCGGTCTCGGTTATGCGCCGGCAATCCTGATCGCCGTCATCGCCACCGCCATCATTGCCGTGCCGATCGAGCGCCTGCTTTACCGGCGCATCTATGGTGCACCGGAACTGACGCAGGTGCTGATGACCATCGGCATCACCTTCTGCGTCATCGGCCTTGCCAATTATGCCTTCGGTCCGACGCTGAAAACCATCCCCCTTCCGGAGCTGCTGCGTGGCTCGATCGATCTCGGTTTCCGGGCGATCGCCACCCACCGCCTGTTTGCGATTGCCTGCGGCCTCGTCGTCGCCCTTGGTCTGTGGTTTCTGATCGAACGCACCGGTTTCGGCATCCGTCTGCGTGCGGCCGTCGACAACGCGCCGATGGCGGCTGCCCTTGGCGTGCGCACGCATCTGGTCTACGCGATCAGCTTCGCGGTCGCCGTGGGTCTCGCCGCCTTCGGCGGTGTCGTCGGCGCCGAACTTCTGCCGGTCGAACCCTATTACGCGCTGCGTTACATGGTGACGTTTCTGGTCGCGGTGTCGATCGGCGGGGCAGGCTCCATTCCTGGCGCGCTGATCGCCTGTCTGCTGCTCGGTGCGATTGACACGACCGGGCGGTATCTCGCGCCGGAATATGGCGAGTTCTTTTTCTATTTGGCGGTGATCGTCATCGTCACCCTGTTCCCGCGCGGTCTGGCAGGGCGGTTCAAGTCATGACGGTTTTGATGGATAGCACTCTTCCCACCCGCCGCCGGCCACTCGGAACACTGATCGGCATTGCCGTCATCATTGCCGCCAGCGTCGTCGGCTACTTTCTGTTCCCCAACAATCTGGCGCTCCTGACCCGCATCGTCGCCACTATGCTGCTGGTCCTGTCGATCGATCTGGTGACCGGCTATTGCGGCGTTGCCACGCTTGGCCATGCCGCCCTGTTTGGAGCGGGGGCTTATGGTGCCGGTATAGTGTCGGCCCATTTCGGCGTTACCGAACCCTTGAGCATGACGCTGATCGGCGCGCTTGCCGGAGCTTTGGCCGGGCTCCTCTCCGGTCTCGTCATTCTGCGCGCGCACGGCCTGCCGCAGCTGGTTCTGTCCATCGCCGTCGTCCATCTGTTCCACGAGGTCGCCAACAAGGCATCGGGCTGGACAGGCGGCAGTGATGGTCTTTCGGGCATCACGACGGATGCACTGCTCGGCCTGTTCGAATTCGATCTCTGGGGCCGCACGGCCTATGTCTACGCCGTAATCCTGCTTCTGGTGGTTTTCGCATCTCTGCGCATCCTCGTGCAATCGCCCTTCGGCATGCTGGCGCGCGGCGTCCGCGAGGATCCCGTCCGTGTCGCCGCCATGGGTGCATCGGTACATTCGGTCATGCTGCGCATGTATGTGATATCGGGTGCCGTCGCCGGCATCGGTGGTGCGCTCAATGCCATTTCCACGCAGGTCGTCGGGCTGGACAGCCTGTCCTTCACGCTCTCGGCGGAAGCGCTGGTCATGCTCGTGCTCGGCGGCACCGGCTCGCTTTACGGCGCCATGGTCGGCACCGTCTCCTTCATGTGGTTCGAGGATGTGGTATCCGCCGCCAATCCCTTCCACTGGCTGACCATCGTCGGAGCGCTGCTGATCGTCGTCGTTCTGTTTGCACCAAAAGGGCTTTACGGTTCGGCCGCCGCCCTCTTGACGCGACGCGGAGGGGTGAAATGAGCCTGTTCGAGGTCAAGGATCTTGCCAAGAATTTTGGCGGCCTCACGGTCACCAACCGCGTGTCGCTGTCCCTTGCTCCCGGCGATCGTCTGGCGCTGATCGGGCCCAATGGCGCCGGCAAAACCACCTTCGTCAATCTTGTCACTGGCCATCTCAAGCCGGACGGTGGGTCGATCATGTTGGCGGGAGAGAATGTTACCGGGCTCAAGGCGCGCCAGCGGGTCAACCGTGGTCTGGTCCGTTCGTTTCAGGTAACGCGGCTTTTCGCCGACATGACGCCGCGCGAACATGTGGCGCTCGCCATCCTGCAGCGCGATGGCAAAGCAACACGCATGTTCGGCCGTCATGATGCCATGCCCCATGTCTTGGAAGAGGGGGGAGAGATCCTCAATCTGCTGGGCCTTGCCGATCTTGCCCATCTGCAAGTGCGCCAGATCGCCTATGGCCAGCAGCGCCTCCTCGAAATTGCCCTCGCCATGGCGCTCAAGCCGAAAGTTCTGCTGCTCGATGAACCGGCAGCCGGCGTGCCGCAAAGCGAGACGGCGCGTATCGAGCGCGCGCTCGACATGTTGCCGCCGGATCTGGCGGTGCTGATGATCGAACACGATATGGATCTCGTTTTCAGGTTTGCGAAAAGGGTCATGGTGCTGGCCGCCGGCACCGTCATCTTCGATGGCTCGCCGCAGGATGTCACGAAGGATGCGCGGGTGCGCGAAGCATATTTGGGGAGCTACGCCAATGCCGGCAGCGTCGCTTGAACTGGTCAATCTGTCGGCCGGCTATGGGCCGACACGGGTCATCGAGGATATCTCGTTTCGCGTGCCGGCCGGAGAACGGCTGGCTGTGCTGGGTCGCAACGGCATGGGCAAGACCAGCCTGTTTGCAACGATTGCGGGCCAGACGCGGCGTTACAGTGGCGAAATCCGCCTGAACGACGAGGATATCTCCAGGCAGCCGAGCGCGGCGCGAGCCCTGTCCGGCCTTGGATACGTGCCGCAGACCCGCGATGTCTTTCCAAGCCTGACGGTGGAGGAAAATCTGTTTGTCGGCCTCAAGGGCCGGCCCAGATCGGCCGTCGGGGAGGCCTATGAGATGTTTCCCCGTCTGAAGGAACGCCGTGGCAATCTCGGCCGCCAACTGTCCGGTGGGGAACAGCAGATGCTGTCGACGGCCCGCACCATTCTCGGCCGGCCGAGCGTCCTGCTTCTCGACGAGCCTCTCGAGGGACTGGCGCCGGTCATCTGCGAGGAGCTCATGGCGGCATTCTCGCGTCTGGCGCAATCGGGGGAAACCACCATTCTGCTTGTCGAGCAGCGCATCCAGAGCGCTCTGCAATTTGCCGACCGCGTGATGATCATGGAGCGCGGTCGCATTGCCTGGACGGGCACTCCACAGGCCTTGGCGGAGGATCATGACACGGTTGACCGCCTGCTTGGGGTCGGTGGCCTGCACTGACGGCCGGCCGGCAACGGAACCCTGGCCGGCGGCATCGTCAACAAAGTCGATCATGGCCGCCGCAGATGCTCCTGCACGTCTTTTTCCCTGGGCGGCAACGCGCTGGGTGGCTCACTCGACGCGAGACCGCTTTGCTCACCGCGCTTACTGATGCACGACGATGCGGGCGTGATAGGGCACGCGGCTATAGAGATCGATGACATCCTGGTTGACCAGACGCACGCAGCCGGAGGATGTGGCTTTGCCGATCGACTGCCATTCCGGCGAACCGTGCAGGCGGTAGAGCGTATCCTGGCCGTTCTGGAAAATGTAGAGGGCACGGGCGCCGAGCGGGTTTTTCACGCCGGGGTCCATGCCGCCGTTTTCGACCGAGAAACGCTTGAGGCCGGGCTGGCGCGCGATCATTTCGTCCGGCACTTTCCAGCGCGGCCAGGGCTGACGCCAGTGAATGATGCCTTCGCCCTGCCAGGCAAAGCCGTCTCGGCCGATCCCGACGCCGTAACGCATGGCGGTTCCGCCCGGCTCGACCACGTAGAGAAAACGCCCAGGCGTATCGACGACGACCGTGCCCGGCGTTTCGCCGGTCGGATCGATCACACGCTGGCGATAGTATTGCGGGTCGATCTGCTGGTAGGGGATGGCGGGGATGAGATGTCCGCCATCGGAGACTGCGGCGTAACGCTCCTGCAACTCGGCTTCGGTCGGCGGCACGACCGGTCGGCGGATCTGTTCGGGAATGGGCACGTTTTTCGGACCGGTGCTGGTTGCGCAACCCGCAAGATTTGCGGTCGCGGCGGCTGAACCGATCACGAAAGCGCGCCGTGACAGTTGAAATTTGCTGGTCATGGGAGGATACGGAAACTTCCTGGCAAGGGGATGACGATCCGTTGTAACCGAGGTCCTGCAGCGGGCAAGCCGAGTACCATCACTTTGCCGGCATTTGAGGGCCGTCGCGCCGGACCGCGGCAAATATGCCACGACATCGGTCCTTGCGACAAAAAGCCTGTGGGGGAGCGTCGCGGCACGGCAGTCCGGTTGTGTCGCCGCCGGCAAAGCCGGTATAACCCGATGACGCCCGATCACCAGGAACGTAACCAAGGACGACGACATGACGAACGAACCCGACGAACCTGAAATGGAGCGCTCCGAACTGGCCGGCGAGTTCACCGAGGACGACGTCACCGTCCTTGTCGATATCTATCGTCCTGCCGGTACGCAGAACGACTGGATCCTCGAGGTCATTACCGAAGAGGACGACCTGACGACCTGGGAAGAGCCTTTCGCCACCGATCGCGAGGCGTTCGAGGAGTTTCTGGCGACAGTCGAACGGGACGGTATCCGGTCCTTCTTTGGCGGTGAGGATCCTGAACCGGCGGTGCATTGATGAAGCGCGTCGATGATCTGGTCCAGTCGGCAAAGGCCGTGCATGACCGATATGCGGCAGGACGCATGGAGCGCGAGATTGTGCGCCAATGGGCGCTGGGGCTGGGCGGCTATGCCGAGCCGCATGCAACAGCGGTGACGGATGCGATCGCCTGGTTCAAGCCATCGCGCGAGGGCGTCGATCCGGTCGAGCTGAAGATTGCCGATCTCGCCAGGCTGCAGGCGATCTACAGCGCTTGAAGGTTCATTCGGCCCGACCGGCAGCCGTCAAGGGCGACGGCCGCAAGCGCTTCACGCTTATCGATCGATAAGCCTGCGCTGTTCCTCCGCAACGAAGAGACGCTACGCGCATCACCACGTAGCATCCTTGCCCTCGGCAGGCGAAGGGCTATGCGTCGAGATAACGCTCAGTGAGCCGCGCCCACATGGCGGAGCCGGTTGTCAGGCTGCCATCGTTGAAATCGTATTTCGACGAATGGAGGATGGCGGAATCCTTGCCATTGCCCAGACGCAGAAAACTGCCGGGGCGGTGATGGAGGAAATAGGCAAAATCTTCGCTCCCCGGCAGCGGCGGGCAGGTGGAGACGTTTTCGTCGCCAACCAGCTCCCGCGCCACTTCGTTCGCAAACGCGGTTTCGGCTTCCGAATTCAACACGACGGGATAACCGTATTCGTATTCGATCTCTGCCGTCGCGCCATGGCCCTCGGCAACGCTATGGGTCAACTTGCGGATACGCTCTTCGAGAAGTTCGGCCACGGCCGGATCGAAATAGCGCACGCTCATCGAAATCTCGGCCGTGTTCGGAATGACGTTCGAGGCCTTGCCGGCATGAATGGTGCTGACGGTGACGACCGCCGTCTGGGTCGGATCGACATTGCGCGACACGATCGACTGCAGGGTGACGACGAGATTGCAGGCGATCAAGACCGGGTCGACCGTCAGATGCGGGCGCGAAGCGTGGCCGCCCTTGCCGTTAATGGTGATCTTGACCGTATTGCCGCCTGCCATGATGGCGCCGGGACGGGTCAGGATCGCGCCGGCCGGCATGCCAGGATGGTTGTGCAGGCCGAAGATGGCGTCGATCGGAAAGCGCTCGAACAGGCCGTCGGCGATCATCTTCTGGGCGCCGCTGTCCTTGCCGGCTTCTTCCGCCGGCTGGAAGATCAACGTCACGGTGCCGTTGAAGCGCTTGGTGCGGGCCAGATATTCGGCAGCGCCGAGCAGCATGGTCGTGTGGCCGTCATGGCCGCAGGCATGCATTTTTCCCGGAACCGTGCTGGCGTAAGCCGCGCCGGTTTCCTCGGCGATCGGCAGCGCGTCCATATCGGCGCGAATGCCGATGCTTTTTGTGCCGGTGCCGTTCTTCAGCGTTGCGACGACACCGTGACCGCCGACATTGCGGGTGACGTCAAAACCCCAGCCTTCCAGTTTGTCGGCAACGTAACGGGCGGTTTCTGCCTCTTCGAAGGAGAGTTCCGGGTGGGCATGCAGGTGCTGGCGGGTCGCCTTCAGCTCGGCTTCCATGGCGTCGAAATCGGCAACGCGGGCGTAGAGATTGTCTTGAGTAGGCATGGCTTATCCAGACTTTTTGAATGTCAAAGAAAAGACCCCGACCTTGCGGCCGGGGTGAGTTGGGGAGGATGTTTTATAGGAAGCGCGACAGAAAGGCCTGTGTGCGCGGATGCTGCGGATTGCCGATCACGTCTTCCGGCTTGCCCTGCTCGACGATGACGCCGCCATCCATGAAGACCACGCGGTCGGCGGCTTCCCTGGCAAAACCGATCTCGTGGGTAACGACGATCATCGTCAGTCCCTGGCTTGCCAGATCCTTCATCGTCGCCAGCACTTCGCCGACGAGTTCGGGATCGAGCGCCGATGTCGGTTCATCGAACAGCATCAGTTTCGGCTTGATCGCCAACGCCCGGGCAATCGCCACGCGCTGCTGCTGACCGCCGGAAAGCTGGCGCGGATAATTGCCTTCCTTTTCCGAGAGACCGACGCGCTTCAGAAGCTGGCGGGCATTCTCGATCGCATCCTTGCGGCTTTCGCCGTGAACGCCCACGGGCGCCTCGATGATGTTCTGCAGCACCGTCATATGCGGGTAGAGGTTGAACTGCTGGAACACCATGCCGATCTTGCGGCGCTGCCGGGCAATGCCGTTATCGGTCAGCTTTTCCAGCCGGTCGTTCCTCACCCGGTAGCCGATCTGCTCTCCATCCACCTCGATAAAACCCTGCTGGATGCTTTCGAGATGATTGATGCAGCGAAGAAACGTCGATTTGCCCGAGCCGGAGGGCCCAAGAACAACCACGACCTCGCCCGGCATGACATCGAGATCGATACCTTTCAGGACTTCAAGCTGGTCGAAGGCCTTATGGACGTTGCGGGCCTGGACCAGGGGTTTTGCGCCAATAGCGGGGGTCAATGGCTGGCCTCCTCGGTAACGGCCGCCGGCTTGGCGGCGCCTGCGTTGCGGCGATCGCTGCGACCGTAATAGGCTTCGATATAGCTCTGGCCAATGTTCAGGATGGAGGTCACCAGCAGGTACCAGATGACGGCGACCATCAGCATGGGCACGATCTCGAACGTGCGGTTATAGATCGACTGTACGGAATAGAGGAGGTCGGCCATGGCAATCACGCTGACGAGCGAGGTCGCCTTGATCATGCTGATCAGCTGGTTGCCGGTGGGCGGTACGATGGAACGCATCGCTTGCGGTATGATGATGCGGCGAAGCGCGCGACCCTTGGTCATGCCGAAGGCCTCGGCGGTCTCCGCTTGTCCGCGTTCGACGGAGAGCAGACCGCCGCGGATGATTTCCGCCATATAGGCCGCTTCGTTGAGCGCAAGACCGACAATGGCCGCCGTCATTGGCGTGATGACCGAATTGGTATCCCAGCTCGCCAGCGTCGGGCCGAACGGAATGGTGATCGACAGGTTCGGGAACAGCGTCGACATATTGTACCAGAAGATCAGCTGAACCAAGAGCGGCGTGCCGCGGAAGAACCAGATGAAGAGCGAAGCGAAGCCACTCGCCAGCCTGTCGTTCGACATGCGCATGATGGCGATGACGAGGCCGAGCGCCACGCCGAGGATCATGGCGACCACGGTGAGGCCGAGGCTGACGTAGAGCCCGTTCAGCACGGTCGGGTCGAAAAAATACTGGGCGACGACCGGCCAGCCGAAATTCTCGTTATTGGCAACGATCCAGCCGAAATCGGCAACGATGATCGCCACGATCAGCCAGAGGGCCAGACGCCCGTACCGGAAGGGCGCGTGTGCGGTCGCCACGTCGCGAAAATCCGCAGCGCCCGAAGGCGCTGCTCGTGTGTTTACGTTGGTGCTCATTTCGGCAACTGCCCACCGAGGTTGATTCCGGGGGTCGCGAGCATGTTGTTCTCAAGGCCCCACTTTTTCATGATCTGCGCATAGGTGCCATTTTCCATGAGCACCTTAACGCCTTCAAGCAGAACCGGGCCGAGCGGCGAACCCTTGGGAACGACGGCGCCCTGGTAGAGGCTGTCGAAACCATTCTTCTCACCGACGCCCGTCAGTTCCAGCTGACCGTTTGCCTGAGAGACGAAATAGGTCAGCGGTGCCTGCGAGGAGAAGAAGGCATCGGCGCGCTTGGAGCGGACGGCGAGGATGGAGGCCGGCTGATCGGTATAGGACTGCACGGCGACGGCATCCTTGCCATCGGTCTTGCACTTTTCCGACTGCGCCTGGATGACGCGCTCGGCCGAGCCGCCGGCCATCACCGCAATACGCTGACCACAGGCCGTGTCGAGCGAGGTAATGCCCTTGGGATTGCCCTTTTGCACGGCGAAGACCACGAATTCCTGCACCCAATCGACGAAATCGTTGGCTTCTTCACGGCTCTTGAAATCTCCGATCGGACCGAAGGCGAACTGGTAACGGTTGGAGTTGACGCCGGCGAGCAAGGCCGGAAGGCCGCCGACGGTTGCGTGGTCAATCTTGATGCCGAGAACCTGGCCGAGGGCGTCGGTGAGGTCGGCGCTGGCGCCGGTCATTTCCGTGCCGGTGACGATCTCATAAGGGGGGAAGGAGCCGTTATTGACCGAGGTCATCTTGCCGGCAGCCTTGATGTCGGCCGGCAGACGGTCGTTCAGCTCCTTGACCATATCCAGCTTGATCGCCGCGTCCTGTGCCTGCGCGACGCCGGCAAAAGCAATACCCGCAAGAGCGAGCGCCATCAGTTTCTTATGCGACATGTCATTCCCCTTTGTTTACAAAGCTACGTTTCTTGAACAGCGAAAGTTTCAGATCCGGCTTGCGTCGGTATCGTAGGAAAACAGTTCTTCCGGCGCCATGTGGCGCTTCATGATGCCCTGCGCATGCAGCTCCCCGGCGAAGTCGTCGATCATCTGCCGATTGACGGAAAAGCCGCTGGCATCCCAGCCCTTGGGCAGTTCACGCGAGGTCTTCAGGACCTCGTCGAACATCCAAGGCGTCGTTTCGGCATATTTGCGGCGCTTCTCTGTCCACATGGCCTGCGACTCGTCGATCAGGCGGCTGATTTCGGCGATCACCCATGGGTTCTCGGCAACGATCGCGGCCTTGATGCCGATCAGATGCATGCCAGGAACATAACCGACTTCCGCGAAATACTGCTGTTCCGCGGCGCGAAAATCCGGAAGGACCTGACGGAAGGGCGATCCTGGTTCGAAATAGCCATTCGGCATGAAAGGCGTGAAGATGGCATCGAGCGCGCCCTCGCGCAGTAGATCCACCATCGGCCGCTCACCAGGGCAGGCTTCGATAAGCCCGGGCTGGCCAAAACCATCCAGTCGATCGGTAATCGGGTGGGCTTCGGTCAGGCGGCCAGCATACCACATGGCATCTGCGACATCGACACCCTCGCGGCGAATGGCGGCGCGCGTCCAGGTGTTGCCCGAGTCGCGCCAGCCAGTCACGCCGATGCGCTTGCCCTTGAGCTGGGCAAGCGTGGTGATATCGCTGTCGGCCATGGTCATGATGCAGCGGTGACGGAAGCCGCGCATGATAAAATTGGGTATGCCGACGACCGTGTCATCGCCATCGTAACGCAACTGGGTATAGCGGCTGAAGGAGATCTCGGCGGCCTCGTGCTCGGGGTCCTTGCCGATATGGGAGACCAGGGTGCCGATGCGATCGACTTGAAGATCGAGCTTGTCGGAGGTGACGTCACCAAGGACCAGCGGCGTCATGTAATCCCAGTCACGCAGTGCAATTCGAAGGCGCAGTGTCATTAGAGCTACTCATTCAGAAAATGCTGATGTAGAGAGATTAAAATGTTCATTTTGAAATGATCAAATGTTATTACGTTATTGAACATTTAATTTGGTGAGAGAATGAGCGCTGACTACGATTCGAACTGGTTTGCACAAAAACTAGGCGACCGAACAATTCGCGGAATTGCGTTGGAAACCAGCGCCTTGATAAGAGCCGGGGCCCTGCCGGTCGGTGCCAAACTACCTCCGATCCGAGACCTGGCTTTTTCGCTGGGAGTCAGCCCCGCCACCATTTCGGAAGCCTGGAGCGAACTTCGAAAGCAGAAAATCATTACCGGTCGGGGCCGCAATGGCACCTGGGTCAGCGGTGATCGCTTTATCGCCAAGCCCGAACGTCTGGCCAGTACGGGCCATTATGGGGCCGACGCGCTGGACCTGACAATGGCCGTGCCGGATCCGTTGCTGTTGCCGCCATTGATAGAGGCGATGGCCTACGGCGCGTCCGCGCAGGACCTCAACAGCTATGAACGCAGTCGTATCCTTCCGGAACTGGAAGCGGAGGTCCGTAAGACCTGGCCCTATGAGGCGGAGGCCTTTCTGACCATGAACGGCGGCTATAACGCCGTCTACACCGCGATCCATGCGCTGGTCACGACCGGGGCGCCGGTTGCCATCGAGGAGCCGACAGCAATGCGCCTGCTCGATATCCTCGAACATCTGGGCGCGCATATCATACCGGTCAAATGCGACCAGGACGGACCGTTGCCGTCATCGCTGCGGGACGCGATGCGCTACAAACCGGTGGTCTTCCTGTTTCAGCCGCGGCTGCATTCGGTGACGGGCCGCACGGTGACGTCCGGGCGGATGTGGGAACTGGCGGACGTCTTGCGCGGCACCGACACGCTGATCATCGAAGATGACGGCATTGCCGATATCGCCGAAAGCCCACGCCATTCGCTCGGCGGCGAGTTTCCCGATCGGGTCATCCATATCCTGTCCTTTTCGAAAACCCATGGACCGGATCTCCGCCTGGCGGTCATGTCGAGCACGAAAGCGATTGTCGAGCAGATCCAATCCTATCGCAGTTTCAGCGCCGCCTGGACGAGCCGCATCCTGCAGGCGGCAGGTGCCTGGTTGCTGCGGGATCCGGCAACGGCAGAAAGCATCACGTCGGCGCGCGCCATCTATAAGGCGCGCCGCGATGGCCTGACGACCCGGCTTGCGGCGCGCGGTGTCGAGGCGACGGTCGGCAGCGGCCTGTGTGCCTGGGTCCGGGTGGAAAGCGAGCCTTTCGCCATGGTCACCCTGGCGGCGCGCGGCATAGCCGTGCAGCCGGGCAACAAGTTTTCCTTTCTGCAAAGCCATCACTTGCGGATCGCGACCAGCACACTGGAGGGTCGAGCCGACGAAGTGGCGGACGCGGTCGCCCTTGCCGCACGAGGCGCATAAACGAAAACGTTCAGGCAGGGTGCGACCCTGCCTGATGATCGGCAGCAGGATCGGCACGCTGCCCCGTTAGTCCGCAAGCCCGTCACGTCGATCCGTCAGCTGCGAGGCTTCAAATTCTCCGGGTCGTAGAGTGGCTTGTATCCGACGGAGGCCACCTCAACCGGATAGGTCTCGGCAAAATATTCGATATTAAGCTTCCGCCCGACCTGGGCATGCGACCAAGGCAGGTAGGCAAGCGCGATATTCTTTCGGAGCGTGGGGCCATAGGCGATCGAAGTCGTATAGGAGCGGCGTCCGACTTCATCCACCAGAACCGCGCCCGTTTCCGGCTCGATGACCGGCAGGTTGCCGACCGGGTAACGCGCGACACCGGACCTATCGATATTGTCGGTCATCACCAGGGTGCAAAGCATGGCCGGCTGATGATCGCGTGCCTTGTATTCCAGATGTTTTGCCTTGCCGCGGAAATCGGCGTCCTTCACCTTGGGACGCGCCAGATCGGCTTCGATCAGATTGTACTGGGTCAGAAGATCGCCGTTCTGCAGCCGCAAAGACTTCTCCATCCGGCGTGAATTGGCATAGGTCTCGACGCCGAAGGCCATCACCCCCGTCGCGCGCAGGGCATCCCAGACGGCAAGCCCATCCTCGTATGCCATGTGCAGTTCCCACCCCTGTTCGCCAACATAGGAGATCCGGAAGGCCGTGACAGTCCTGCCGGCGATGTCGATCGGCTTGATCGCCGTGAATGGGAAATTCTCGATATCGAGACCGGCCGGGTCGGCCACCGCCTTTTTCAACGTTTCGCGTGCGTTCGGTCCCCAGATGCCGATCGTCACGAATCGTTCCGAAACGTCGGTTATGGTAACGTCGAACCCGCGATCCTCAGCGACCCGCTTCATGTAGTGATAGTCGCGCGGCCCGGCATCGGCGCCGTTCACCAGTCGGCAGCGATCAGCCATCCGGAACACGGTAAAATCGGCGCGAACCATGCCTTCGTCGTCTAGGAAGTGGGTGTAGATGCCCTTTCCGATATTGCCGTCGCCGCCGATTTTTGCCGCGCACAGCCATTCCAGCAGCTCGACATGATCCGGTCCTTCAATATCGACCATGTGGAAATGCGAAAGGTTGACGATGCCGCAATCCTCGCTCATGGCCAGATGCTCGGCATTGGAGACGCGCCAGAAATGGCGGCTGTCCCACTCATTCTCGCGTTGCGGCACCTGATCGCCGTATCTTTCAAGCAGGTGTTCGTTCGCCGCATAACCATGGGCGCGCTCCCAGCCACCGAGCTCCATAAAATAGCCGCCGAGCGCCTGCTCCCGCTCGTAAAACGGTGACTTCTTCGCTCCCCGACCGGTCGCATAGGGTTCGCGTGGATGTACGGCGGGGAAATAGATCTTTTGCGCGGCCTCGTAGGTGCGGCCCTCGATGAAGTCTTCTTCCAGCTGGTGTGGGTAGAAGCGGGCATAATCGATGCCGTTGTGATCGATTTCGGTACGGCCGTCGGTCATCCAGTCGGCGATAAGCTTGCCATAGGCCGGACCGTCCTTGACCCAGATCGCCACACAGTACCACAGCCCGCGCACCTTCTGGCTCTCGCCGCAGGACGGACCGCCTGCAGCCGAGACCTGAAGCAAGCCGTTGAAGGAATGGCCTTCATTATAGCCGAGTTCGCCGAGAATAGGTGTCAGCTCGATCGCTTTTTCGAGCGGCTCAAGAATCTGCTCCATGTCGAGGTCGCGCTGCGACGGAGAAAGACGTGCCTGATGTTTTTCCAGAATGTCGCGCGGGTGGCAGAGGCGCGGATTGGTAGTCTCGTAATAGCCCCATTCGATCTGCCCGCCCTCGGTAGTCTTCGGGTCGCCTGTGTCGCGCATATAGGCGGAATTGCCCTGGTCGCGCAGCAGCGGAAAGCCGATCTCCTTGCCAGTGCCTTCAAATTCGTTATAGGGGCCGAAGAAGGTCAGCGGATGATCGACCGGCATGACGGGCAGGTCCTCTCCGACCATCTCGGCGATCAGCCGGCCCCAGATACCGGCACAGACGATGACGTGATCCGCCATGATCGTGCCGCGATGGGTGACGACACCCTTGATGCGACCGCCCTCGACAACGAGCGATGTCGCCGGCGTATTGCCGAACACTTTCAGCTTACCGGCTTTCTCCCCAGCATCCACCAGTTTGCCCGCAACCGTTTGACTGCGCGGAATGACGAGACCGGCATCCGGATCGAACAGGCCGCCCTGAACCTGATCTTCCTCGATCAGCGGAAACATCGCCTTGATTTCGGCGGGGGTGACGAGACGGGCATTGGTGCCGAATGCTCTGGCGGAGGTAGCCTTGCGCTTGATTTCCTCCATCCAGCTGTCGTCGCCGGTGCGCGCCACTTCCAGGCCGCCGATGCGGGCGTAATGGCCCATTCTCTCGTAGAAATCGATGGAATATTGCGTCGTCCAGACCGACAGGTAATCGTGGCTGGTCGTGTAGCAGAAGTCCGAGGCATGGGCGGTGGAGCCGATATCGGTCGGGATGCCGGATTTGTCGATGCCGACGATGTCGTCCCAGCCGCGCTCGATCAGGTGATGGGCAACCGAGGCGCCGACGATACCGCCGAGCCCGATGATGACGACCTTAGCCTTGCCCGGAAATTCTGCCATTGCCTGCCTCGTGATGTGAAATTCCGGGCGATCTTATGGGCAGCAGAGTGCGCAACCTCTTCAAAATACGACACGCAGCAACATCGCTGCGCCATCACCGCGCACCTGCAGGAAGGTGCAGCCTGCGGCGATGAAGGTGACCGGGCAAAGGCGTGGCATCGGTATGTGCGCGATCATGGAAAGTCTTCACGAAGCCCGCTTCTTCTCCACATCCTGCATCGGAGGAGCCGGATCCTCGATCCCGGCGATCGGCTTTCCGGAAAGGTCGCGCGCGAGTGCAATCAGGAACGGCCAGGAGGAGATGAAATAGCGCTTGGCAAGCCGCCTCGGCTCGCTTGCGGCGCGCCACAGAAATTCGAGGCCGACCTTGGAGACGATCCAGGGCGCGCGTCGTTTCGTGCCGGCGTAAAATTGCAGCGCCGCGCCGAATGCCATGCCATAGCAGTCCGGCAGCTCGTGGCGATGCCTTGCCATCCATTTTTCCGATTTCGGTGCACCGAGGCCGAGAAAGAGATGGGTCGTCTGCTGTTTGCGGGCAAGCGAAGTGAGCCAGGTGCCAAAGGCCTCGTTGCCTTCGAAATCCATCGGCGCGGTGATCGACAGGTGATCGGTGAAGCCGAGCTGTCGGACGCGCTCGTTCAGGCGGTTTGCGGTCGGCTCGTCCGAGCAGACGAACAGCAGGCGATGCTGGCCGGGGTTGAGCCTGCGCAGGATTTGGGGAAACAGGTCGGAGCCGGACAGGCGGCCAGGGATCGGGGCGCCGCGCAGGCGCGCGTAGAAAAGCACCGGCATCCCATCGACCGTCGCCTTCCAGGCCGCTCGGTAGGCCGCGCGAAACTCGGCGTCCTGGGTCAGCCTGACGACATGGTCGACATTGGCGGTGACAAGCAGTTGCAGGCCTTCGCCACGCGGAGCCGGGGCCGTGAGCGCTGCCAGCATCACCTCTTTATCCCAAGTGGTGAAGGGGAAACCGAACAGGTCGTGGACGGCATGGCCGCGCTTGTCGTCACCGTCCCATTGCGACGGGACCTTTCGGGGAGAAAGCTCCATCATGAACCGTCCCGGACTCCCTAACTCTGACGATGCTGCAGCGGGCCTGGTAAGCCAGACCGAACATTGCTGCCGACAACGTGAACCAAAATGGGCCGGATCGCGCCAGAAAGACACTCTCCAAACAGGCCAGGAACACACCGTAGAGCCAAACTCTTAAGAACAGACGAGAAATATTGTTAGAATTGTTTCGATTGCTTCGAATATTGTAGCTTCGCAATGGAACGTAAAGTATAGCAACTATCAGAATAAATAAACCAGGCAACCCCATGTTAACCATGGCATCGACATAGGCATTATGGGCATCAACTGCGCGAACCGCCCATGTGAAGGCGCCCAGATCGCTGTTGACCAGCGTTTTCGTTCCCCAGAAACTGTCGAACCCGAAGCCGAAGACAGGATTGTCGCCGATCGCCGCAAGCGCCAGGTTCCAGATATCCGCGCGTGCCGTGAACGTGGCGTCGATGCCGAGCGACGTCACGAAGTCGCGCACGGAAGGCAGGGCGGTCACACCGACGGTCGAGAAATTGATGAGGCCGACGCCGCCGAAGACGATCGGGACCCGGGTCCAGCGAAACCGTTCGAACAGGAAAGCGATGACGAGAATGACAGGCATCAGCGCGGTCGATGTCTTGGCACCGGTCTTGAGCAGGAAAAAAGCTGCACCGGCAAAGATGGCAAGCCCGATTACGCGCGACCACGCCCGTGCCAGGTAAAGGCCCATGAAGCAGAACATCGCCATCACGCCGCCGGCTTCGTTCTTCTGGACGTAAAGCCCACGCCACAGGCCGGCATGTTCGGGTTCGAGAAAGTCGTTGAGCTGATGCACCGACAGATAGGGCATGAAGGTCACGCCGAAATAGCAAAGTCCGAGCACGATCAGGACGCACTTGCCCAGAAGACGCGCGAATTCTTCTTCGCTTGCCGGCAGCAGAAGCAGAATGCCTGCGCTCAGCGTCACCATGATGGCAATGATCGAGCGTTTCAGCGCACCGGCGGGATCGACCGAGAGTATCGATGTCAGCAACAGCCAGAAAAACAGCGTCAGAAAAACGAGCCTTGGCCGCAGCACGAGCTTTCGTGCGTGTTCGCTGACCGCCGCATAGGCCATCAGCATCAGCGTCAGCAGCACCATGATGCCCTGCGTCCAGCCCGGGGGCTTGGCGGTGGAAGGATCGACGCTGAGGTCGGTAAAAGGCGTCAGCGTGATCCAGTAGAGCAGGAACACGCCAACGAACAGAAAGCGCGCGACGAGCGGAGATCTCGGTACGGCGGTGTGCCCGGTGGTGGTTTCGATCTCTGTCGGCACGCGGTCCGGCTCCGTATCGTCCGTGCCGGGTTCCGGCACGGTTCAAAAAGCGGGCGGCGATATCGCGCCGGTACTTCCCTCGCGCGCAAAGATTAGCGCCGGCGCATTAAGATTTCCCAAAGCATCTATCTGCCGGGTTTGCCGGAGCCTTAACCACGAAGACCGATGGAGCCGTCACTGGTCCGGTCTTGCTGTATGATGGCCCAGCTCGAACACTCTGAAGGTCAAGCCGCCTTGCAACTCCCCTTCATTCCCTTTGCCACCATGTGGATGCTGCTCGGCCTTCTCCTGAGCCTCGGCATGTCGGCCCCGACGGCTGCCCAGTCGACCGTCACTGCGCATGAGCAAAATGCGGCGCTTGGTCGGGGTGTCAACCTTGGCGGCATTCTTGAAGCGCCGGATGCAGCCGAACGTGCCAGATATCTCGACCAGGATCTCTTCAAAGCGGTCAAGGCCGGCGGCTTCGCCACGGTCCGCCTGCCCGTCCGCTTCAGCAACCTTGCAAGCCTCAAGCCGCCCTATGCGCTGGACGAGGATTTCATGCGGCATGTTGATGCGGCAATAGGGTGGGCGCTGGCGCAGGATCTTGCCATCATCATCGATTTTCACCACTACCGGCAGATGGATGGCGATCCGCTCGATGAAGGCGAAGGTCGGGCTGACCTCTCGGAAGAGGGCCTGCGGGAACGTTTCCGGCTGATCTGGCAACAGATTGCCGAACGCTATCGCGCGCAGCCGAACGACAAGGTCCTGTTCGAAATCTATAACGAACCGCATGGCAGGACCGATGGCGCGGTCTGGAACAAACTGGTGGCGGAAACGCTGGCCGTCATCCGTCAAAGCAACCCGGATCGGTTCGTCATCGTGGATGCGGGCAATTGGGCGACGGCATGGGGGCTCGAAGGTTTGGAATTGCCGCAGGAGGATCGTCGTCTGATCGTCTCCATCCACAATTACGCGCCGTTCGATTTCACCATGCAGGGCGCCAGCTGGATCGAAAATTCTGCTGGTTGGGTCGGTACGCCCTGTTGCTCGAAGGCGCAGGTCGCCAAGATCGAGGAGCCGATGGCCATCGCGCACGAATGGGCGCGCAAGCACGACCGCCCGCTCTTCATGGGAGAATTCGGGGCCAATTCCACCGGCGGTTACGCTGACCGCGTGCGTTATGCCCGCATCCTGCGCGATGCGGCGGAAAGGCGAGGCTTCAGCTGGGCCTGGTGGGATTTCTCCTCGGACGAATTCGGCCCCTGGGATTATCTGGCTCGAACATGGCGCGTCGAACTGCGCGACGCGCTGACGGGGAAATAGCCCTCAGGCGATCCCCAGCCGTTTTGCCGTGTCGATCACGGTTTCAACTTTCATGCCCCGCGTTCTCACCTTCTCCACCACCTCGGCGAAAAAGCCCGGCGTGCAGCCGATATTCGTCGGGTCTCTGCGCACGTCATGGGTATAAAAGATCAGCCAGCCCTTGCGGCGCTGCGCGTCGTCGAGCATGGCGTCGATCGAACCGGAATCGTTGGAGCAGTCGTACAGCTCCTGCGCTTTCAGGTGCGCGAGGTCGATAATGCCGTGATTGGTGCCGATCTTGATGCCGCGCAGCACCGGATACTGCCGCATCAGCGTGAGCTTCGACATCAGCGAGATCATTCCGAACGGGTAGGCGAAGGAGACCGGTCCGCCATGGCCGACGATTTCGGAAATGATGCGATCGTTGCGGCGAACGTCTTCCTTCAGATCGAGAAGGGGCGTGCGCTGCACATTGACATGGTCATGCGTATGGCCGCCAATTTCATGACCCCGATCGGCAAGATCGCGCACCATGCCTTCATCGACAATCAACTGGCCGTTTTCGTATCGGCCCATCAGCCCGCTCGCCAGATAGAACGTGCCGCGCATTCCGGCATCCTCCAGCACGGGAGCCGCGTTCTCGTAGCAGGAAACCGGGAAATCATCGAAAGTAAATGCGACGACGGCCTCATCCAGTTTCAGCCGATACGGCTTGAAATGAACATGCCGGCCGATCTTGCGGGAGAATCCGTAGAGAATTTCCTGCGGTGATTTGGACCGCATGCCGCGGCCCGCCCCATTATCCGTCATACCTGCCCCCAGCGACGTTGAGCCTCAGCTATAGTCCAGATCGCAATCCTGGATAAGCATCCATTACTTTAATGGTTACTTCGGATCCGCATGCCCTTGTCCAGGAGCACCTTTTCGAATGCTTGTGCTGCCCGCTCGACTGAAAACTCCATCGCTCTGTTCTTCAGCGCCGGCATATCCGCCGGCCGATCGAGGCTGTCGGCCATGGCGCGTGAAAGGGCGTTCGCATCGCCGACCGGCACCAGCGGTCCAAGCCTGCCTCCCTGGAGAATTTCGCGCGGCCCATGTGGCGCATCGGTACAAACGACCGGGATGCCGCAGGCCATTGCCTCGATGATCGCATTGCCGAGCCCCTCATGGCTGGAGGCGGAAACGAACAGTGCCGCCTTCGACAGGGCCTCGATCGGATGGGGATGATGGCCGGGCAGGCTGATATCCCCGGCCATGCCCAGTTCCGCGATACTTGCCTGCAGACGCGCTCGTTCGGTGCCTTCGCCGATGATCGTCAGCCGCGCTGGTCTGTGCCGGCGCAGAAGCGCGAAGGCGTCGATCAGCGTGGCAAAGTCCTTTTCCGGGGAAAGCCGGCCGACGGAAAAGATGTGGTTCGGTTCGGGATCGCGCAAGGCGCCACCGATTTGCGCGCGGATGTCCGCCGTGATGACCGCATTGGTGCCGAGATTGACGATCTTATGCGCCGGCACGGCAAATCGTTCGATGAGGTCGGTGCGCGCGCCATCGGTCAGCGTCATCACCAGATCCGCCATGGGATAGAGTTTGGGCGCCAGCCGGTATGCCAGCCGGTTCTGCCAATAGGGGTCGTTCGAGCGTGCCTGAACCGGGCTTGCCGCCTCGCGTAGAATGATCCAGGGGCGCGTCGCGACCGGCACGAGGCGAGAGGTAAGCGCCAGCAGCACGTTCGCAGCCGCTTCGGCGGAGACGATACCTTGGGGCGCGCAATCGATAAGCAGGCGACGCAGGGACGGGCCGGCTGCTGCCAGCCGTTTCTTGGCGCCATTGCCCAGGTCTAAGATTGGCACGTCCTTGCGGATGAGCGTTCTGAGCGGACCGGAAGCCTGCAGCGTGACGATGGCGGTCTCGACGCCGGATGCCTGCAGTTCATTGGCAAGAAGGATCGCATCGCGTTGCGCGCCACCGCCATCAAGGCCGCGGACGAGAAAACACAGGCGGCCTTCTGCGTTACCGGCGTCGGGGGGAAGTTTGGTAACCATTGATCCGCCATAATGTCCCTTGAACGCTGCCGGCTAGAGCGACGTCCGAACCAGAGCCCGCACAGTCTAGGCGGCAATCATTAATGCGAGGCGAATGGCCGACACCGCGGAAAAAGCACAATCGGGCGAGAGCGATGTTCTCATCTACCTGCTTTGCCGGGTGGCCGCCGCGGTCTTCAACATCGTGGCTGTTGCGCTGTTCACGCGTCTGTCGGACGCGCATCTCTACGGCGAATATCTGATCGGTTTCTCGATCTGCTTCATCGTATACAGTCTCACGGTTCAATGGGCGGTGTTTGCGCATTTCGGCACCTATACCCAGGCGGCCGCCGATCGCTTCGCCGGTTCGCTCCTCGTCGTGTCCGCGGTCATGGCCGTGCCGGCCCTTGGGGTCATCGCGCTTCTGGCCGCACTCGGCACCCTGGAAATCCACATTGCCTGGGGATCAGCCTTTCTCGCCGTCTGCTTCACCGCCTATTTCGCTTCGACGGAAATTGCCCGCGCGCGTCTGCGGCCGGGCCTCGTTGCCATTGCTACCATCCTGCGCAGCGCGCTCTCCATGATGCTCGGCTGTATCGCGCTCGTGATGTTCGACAGTCCGACCGCGCTCCTGATGGCGATCGGCATCGCTTACGCGCTGGGCGCTGTTCCGATCTTCGTCTTCCTGTCGCGCACCAGCTGGGCAAAGGGGTTCGTCTGGCCCCAACGCCGCGACGTTCTTGGCATGCTGCGTTATGGCTGGCCGCTGATCTTCGCCTTCGGCGCATCGGCCGGCGCGCTCAACATCGACCGTATCGTCCTCGAACACTACACCAATGCCGCCGCCGTTGCGCCCTATGGTGCGGTGATGGACCTGATGAAGCAGACCTTTCTGGTTCTGGCGGAAGCGATCAGCGCCGGCTATATCGCGCATGCCAGAAAGCATATGCTCAACGCCGACGGCCACGAAGTCGGTCAGGTCCTGCGCCGCAGTTTCGTATCGCAGGTGTTCATCGTCGTGTTCGGGAGCGTCGCCTTTCTCGTGCTCGGACGGCTCGTTTTCGGCATTATCCTTGCGCCGAGCTATGTCGATCTGGCGCTCGAGGTCATGCCTTACCTGTTGATAGGCAACGCCATCCTCATCATGCGCGCTCATTATTTCGGCCAGATCATCTATCTCGGCGCTTCATCGCTGCTCGAACTGGTCGCCTCGGTCGCAATGGTGGCAGCGGCGGTCGCCGCAGCCTTCGCGCTGGTCCCGGGCATGGGGCCGCCGGGTGCTGCCTTCGCCTTCGCCATTGGTCAGGTCGTGGCGCTCGTCATCCTGGTCATCGGAGCTCCGGCATCAGCGCGCATGCCGATCGACTGGGTCAGCGCCGGTCTGCTGGTCGCCACCGGGTTCAGCCTCGTGGTCATCGGGATGGCATTGCAGGTCCTGCTGGGCCGCATTTTGGGCGATATCGTCAATATCGTACTGATCGGCGCCGTCAGTGCCTTCTTCGCGGTTCGCTGGAATATTTTCAATATTGGCGAGGTGGCGGGCAAGCTCATGAACCGGTTGGCGCGCGCCTGAGAACCATAGGCCAGCCGCACTGGCGATAACGTCTGCTCGCTCGCAAGCAGACGATCCTTTCAGCGCGGGTCGGAGGTTCGCAGCGGCGCAAGCAGCTCGCCGTAAAGCGCCAGCATCTGCGCCCGCCCATGCCGGGCGACCTGCGCCTTTGCGTAGCGGGCGCGGAGCTCGGGCGAGGGGTATCGGCCAACGAGATCCTGCACGGCCAGTGCCAGTTCGTCGGCATTGCGCAATTCGTGAAAACGCGTCATGGCCTGCACATCCGCCGGCTCGCCTGTCGAAAGCACCTCGCGCAGCACGGGCAGGTCGCTCGCCACGACCGGCAGGCCGGCCATCGTTGCCTCGACGCCGGCCAGGCCGAATGTCTCCCAGATCGAGGGAAATACGTAGAGGTTACCGGCCGCCAGCACGTCGCCCAGTTCCGAGCGCTCGACGGGACCGATCAGATGCAGCCGGTCGAACACGCCGAGACGCTGCGCCCGGGTCTGGAGCGTCGCCTCATCGGGGCCGTCGCCGGCAATGATCAGATGCACACCTGGCAGAAGAGCAAGCGCCCCGATGGCTGTGCCATGGTCCTTCTGTGCCACCAGCCGGCCTGTCGCGACCAGCACAGTTGCCGTCGGCGGTATCCCGCGCTTTTGCCGCCAATCGATCCGCCCGGTTGCTTCAGGCACAGGATCGACGCCGTGGATGATGTCGATAAAATGCTTCCGGTAGGCCTGCGGCCAGTCACCGAAGGCGTCGCGGGTGGCGCGGGAATTCATCACCATATGGCTATAGATGCCGATCGTGCCGAACGCCTTGTCGATCAGGCGCCAGTGTGGCCGCAACCCTTCCGGCGATGCCGTGTGATGCGATATCCGCATCGGGACGCGCGCCAGCCAGGCGAAGAACTGACCGTAGATCGAAGCAGCGATCTGGTAGGTAAGGATGGCGCGGTAGCGACCCTTCAGGATGTCGCGCGCCAGCGCCAGCATGTTCCTCACGGTTTCGGCGCCCCCGCCCTGCCTGAGGGAACGGCTCTCGACGACGAAGCCGCGTTCTTCCAGGCCTGCCGTCACCATGTCCACAAGCGTGCGCACGCCCCCCATCTTGTCGTGGGTCACAAGTTGCAGCACGCGGGGCTGGTCGTTCTGAGCGTTGGTCATCTACTTCAAGCCTGGCATATTTCCATTGTCTTATCATGAAGAGCATTTTTGCGCTGATGCGACAACGCGGGGCGTCGGGATATCGGTTCTCGACGGGCGGACATGAGCAGGGTGCGGCTTTTCGATCACAATTCGCAGAGCCCACCATTTGCCCGCGCTCGGTGGGGAACTGCTCCGAAGGAGCTGCCCGCATGACGGCAGGGTCTCCGCCTCGCCGGCGCCCGACCTCGTATCGCGGCAGGGTTGGCTGTGGAAATCCCGCCTCTCGCGGCAATACGCCGCATAAGGGCCTGCCTGAACGCTGTGAGTGCGGCTTGCTCCCTTGAGTGGGTAGAGGGCATGATCCGTGGTTGACGGATTCTGACAATCATCCCGGGCAACGGTTTTCCGTTCATGATGGTCGAAGAGAAGAACAGGACAGGCTGCCGCCGGGCGCGATACGATAGTGGCCATCTGGCAAAGGGAAGGTAAGGGGACGATGAAGATTGGGGCGTTGAAGGAACGCGGTCAGAACGAGGCGCGCGTCGCCATGACGCCTGACTCTGCGCTGGCATTGCAGAAGCTTGGTTATGAATGTTTGATCGAAACCGGCGCTGGTAAAGCTGCGGGCTTTTCGGACGATGCCTATCGCGCCGCCGGTGTGACGGTTGCAGACAGTGCTGGAGCACTGTCGTCACAGGCCGATGTGATCGCAAAGGTTCGTCCACCGGAAAGTGCGGAACTTGCCGATCTCGGTCCGGGCAAGACGCTGATCTCGTTCTTCTACCCGGCACAGAATTCGGCGCTTCTCGAAGAGGCCAGAACCCGCGGCGTCAACGTCATCGCCATGGACATGGTGCCGCGCATCTCGCGCGCGCAGAAGATGGACGCCTTGTCGTCGATGGCCAACATTGCCGGTTACCGCGCCGTCATCGAGGCCGGCAACAATTTCGGCCGCTTCTTCACCGGTCAGGTCACCGCCGCCGGCAAGGTGCCACCAGCCAAGGTTCTGGTCATCGGCGCGGGTGTCGCCGGTCTTGCCGCCATCGGCACGGCAACCTCGCTTGGTGCCATCACCTATGCCTTCGACGTTCGCCCGGAAGTGGCCGAACAGATCGAATCCATGGGTGCCGAATTCGTCTTCCTCGATTTCAAGGGCGACAGCCAGGATGGCGCTGCCACCGGTGGTTATGCCGCCCCCTCCTCACCGGAATTCCGTGAGAAGCAGCTGGAAAAATTTTGCGAACTGGCGCCTGAAATCGATATCGTCATCACCACGGCGCTGATTCCGGGCCGTGATGCGCCTAAACTGTGGCTGGCCGATATGGTCGCCGCCATGAAGCCGGGCTCGGTTATCGTTGACTTGGCCGCCGAGCGTGGCGGCAACTGCGATCTGACCGTCGCCGACCAGAAGGTCGTGTCGGAAAACGGCGTCATCGTCATCGGTTACACCGATTTCCCGAGCCGCATGGCCGCCCAGTCGTCGACGCTCTATTCGACCAATATCCGCCACATGATGACGGATCTGACGCCGGCCAAGGACGGTGTGATCGTTCACAACATGGAAGACGACGTCATCCGTGGCGCGACCGTCACCAAGGAAGGCGAGATCACTTATCCCCCGCCGCCGCCGAAGGTTCAGGCAATTGCTGCCCAGAAGCCGAAGGACAAGGTCAAGGAACTGACCGCCGGGGAAAAGCGCGCCAAGGAAGTGGCCGCCTTCAAGGCGCAGACCAGGAACCAGGCCATCCTGCTGGCTGTCGCGACGGTGCTTCTGCTGATCGTTGGTGCCTATGCGCCGGCCAGTTTCATGAGCCATTTTGTGGTGTTTGTGCTTGCCTGCTTTATCGGTTCCCAGGTCATCTGGAACGTGTCGCATTCGCTGCACACGCCGCTGATGGCCGTTACCAACGCCATTTCCGGCATCGTCATCCTCGGCGCCCTGTTGCAGATCGGCTCCGGCAACTGGCTGGTCGTCGTTCTTGGCGCCCTGTCGGTTCTGGTCGCCACCATCAACATCGTCGGCGGGTTCCTCGTCACACGGCGCATGCTCGCCATGTTCCAGAAGTCGTGATCGGGTAGGGGTATTACATTATGACGATCGGTATCGTTTCCGCCGCCTACATCTCTGCGGCTGTTCTGTTCATTCTTTCGCTCGGCGGCCTTTCCGGTCAGGAAAGCGCCAAGCGCGCCGTCTGGTATGGCATTGTCGGCATGGCGCTCGCCGTGGTCGCCACCATTCTGGGCCCGCAGGTTCCGGGCGGCTTCGGCAACTGGTTCATCATCCTGCTGATGATCGCTGGTGGCTCCGTCATGGGGTATTACGTTGCTGCCCGCGTGCAGATGACGGAAATGCCGCAGCTGGTTGCTGCCCTTCACTCCTTCGTCGGCCTTGCGGCCGTCTTCATCGGTTACAACGCCCATATCGAAGCATGGCGCGTTGGCGGCATGGACGAGGCGACTCGCGCCACGCTTGAAGGTTTCTCCGCTATTCTGGCGCACAAGACGCCGGTTGAACTCGCCATCATGAATGTCGAGGTTTTCCTCGGCGTCTTTATCGGTGCGGTCACCTTTACCGGTTCCGTCGTCGCCTTCGGCAAGCTGGCCGGCAAGGTCGATGGCAAGGCAAAGAAGCTTCCGGGCGGGCACTTCCTCAACGCCGGCGCGGCCATCCTGTCGCTCATCCTGCTCATCATGTACGCCAATGGTTCGGGCGTCTGGACGCTGATCCTGATGACGCTCTTGGCCTTCTTCATCGGTTACCACCTGATCATGGGCATCGGCGGCGCCGACATGCCGGTTGTGGTATCGATGCTGAACAGCTATTCCGGCTGGGCAGCTGCCGCCATCGGCTTCACGCTCGGCAATGATCTGCTGATCGTCACCGGCGCGCTGGTCGGTTCCTCGGGTGCGATCCTGTCCTACATCATGTGCAAGGCGATGAACCGCTCCTTCGTTTCGGTCATCCTTGGCGGTTTCGGTGGTACCACGGGACCTGCCATGGAAATCGAAGGCGAACAGATCGCCATCGATGCCGAAGGGGTTGCCAATGCGCTCAACGATGCCGATAGCGTCGTCATCGTCCCGGGTTACGGTATGGCCGTCGCGCAGGCTCAAGCTGCCGTTTCGGAACTCACGCGCAAGCTGCGCGCGAGCGGCAAGGAAGTGCGTTTCGCCATCCATCCGGTCGCCGGGCGTCTGCCGGGCCACATGAACGTGCTGCTCGCCGAAGCCAAGGTGCCTTACGACGTCGTTCTGGAAATGGACGAGATCAACGAGGATTTCCAGAATACGGACGTCGTCATCGTCATCGGCTCCAACGACATCGTCAATCCGGCAGCCGAAGAAGATCCGAATTCGCCCATTGCCGGCATGCCTGTCCTTCAGGTCTGGAAGGCCAAGCAGGTCTTCGTGTCGAAGCGCGGTCAGGGCACCGGTTATTCCGGCATCGAGAACCCGCTCTTCTACAAGGAGAATACGCGGATGTTCTATGGCGACGCCAAGAAGTCGGTCTCCGAACTTCTACCGATGATCCGGTAAAAACAAGGCCGGAGCATCGCTGCCCCGGCCGTCTTTCAGTTCATGCCCGCTCTCAGGCTGCCGCTTCGGCGCAGAACCTGCGCAACTGGGGATCGACCCGGGGGTGCCGCTCCGTTGCGGGCGAGGATGCGTATTCAACAAGCACGCGGCGTCCGGCCCGCGTCTCGCGCTGCACCCATTCGCTGATCGTCTCGGCGCAGGTATGGTCGAGATAATGCAGGTCGGGAGCCGTGAGGCGCACCGGCTGGCTGGCCGGCAGTTTTTCCAAGAGGTTCAGCAGCGCCGGAATGTCCTTGGCGGTCGCCGCACCTGTCAGGTTGAGATAGATCTCGTCTTCGCGCTCCGCCTTTTCGATATGCAGGCGACGGCGCAGGTAAGGCACGATTTCCGCAATCGACAGCGCAAGACCAACACCGACACCGATCAGCAGGTCCTGCGTCACCACCAGCGATACCGTCGCAAACCAGATGCCGACCGGTACCCAGCCATGATGGTCGAACAGATGGCGCACATGATGCAGGCTCACCAGACGCCAGCCGGTGACCAGAAGGACTGCCGCCAAGGCCGTCAGAGGGACTACGCCAAGCAATTGGGGCAGAAGGGCCACCAGGGCCAGAACCCAGACACCATGCATCACGGCGGACAACCGTGTCTTGGCACCTGCCTGGATGTTGGCGGACGACCGGACGATGACCCCGGTGATCGGCAGCGCGCCGAGCATGCCGCAAAGGCCGTTGCCGATGCCTTGGGCGAACAGTTCCTTGTTATAGCGGGTGCGTTCGCCGTCATGCATGCGATCCACCGCCGCGGCCGACAGCAGCGTTTCGGCACTGGCGATGACCGCGATGACGATTGCGGTGATGAAAATGCCCGGTTCCGTCAAGCGCAGGAAGTCGCCGGTCTGGGGCATGGAAATGCCATCCAGCAGTGAAGCCGGCAGATCGACGCGAGCAATCGGCAACGCAAAGACGACAGCCACTATCGTACCGAAGGCGACGCCGATCAGCGCGCCGGGCACCAGCTTCAGGCCTTTCGGACGAAATTTCTCCCAGCCGATCATCGCCAGCAACGAGGCCAGGCCGACAAGCAGGGCCAACGTCTGGCTGGTCATGCCGTCATGCCACAGTTTCCCGACGCTGCCCTCGATGGCAACGACGTTCTGGATACCGCCGGCGGCGGGCTTGGAATCCATCAGCACATGCAATTGGCCGAGAATGATGAGAATGCCGATGCCCGCCAGCATGCCGTGCACGACGGCCGGTGAAATGGCACGGAACCAGGAGCCGATGCGCAGGAAGCCTGCGGCGATCTGGATTGCGCCCGCAGCCACGAGGACCGGCCCCAGCGCTGCCACGCCATATTGTTCGACGAAGCCGAAGACAATGACCGCGAGACCGGCGGCGGGGCCGGAAACCTGGAGCGGCGAACCGGCAATGGCGCCGACGACGATGCCGCCGACGATGCCCGACACTAGGCCCATGGCAACCGGAACGCCGGAAGCGACGGCGATGCCGAGACAGAGCGGGATGGCAACGAGGAAGACCACCACTGAGGAGGCGAAATCGGCGGCAAAGGTCGATGCCTGGCGGTTTTGCGCCGAAGGCGCTTGTCGAACGGTCTTTTCGCTTGCCATGGGATTACTCCGCCGCCATCGGCGCTGTCGCCGGGATGACATGCGGGACACCGCGGCCCCTGACGGCCACCGGCAGGGCCTGGTGGTCCCGGATTTCGGTGAAGCGGGCAGCGGCCCCGTCATAGACCAGAACGTCGCCGGTCTCGATATCGAAGAACCAGCCGTGCAGCGTCACCTCGCTCTTGGCGAGCTTGGCAGCCACCGAAGGATGGGTGCGCAGATGGTCGAGCTGAACAACAACGTTTTCCATGGCGACCGCACGGACCTTTTCCTTTTCGTCCAGGCTCGGTGGGTAGGCTTCGCAGACGATCGAATGGGCGGCATGGCTATGCTTGAGCCAGGCGGCGACATTCGGCATCTTGCCAAGCGCGTCGGGATGACAAAGCCCCTTCATCGCGCCGCAATCCGAGTGGCCGCAGATGATGATGTCACGCACGCCCAGGGCCACGACCGCATATTCGATGGCGGAAGAAACGCCGCCGTTTAAGGTTTGGAACGGCGGTACGATATTGCCGGCATTGCGGCATACGAACAGTTCCCCCGGACCAGACTGCGTGATGGTTTCCGGCATGACGCGGCTGTCTGCGCAGGAGATCATCAGCGCCTGCGGCGACTGCCCTTCACGAGCCAGCTTACGATATAGCGCAGAGTGATCCGGAAAAACGTCGCCGCGAAAACTCGAGATGCCTTTCAAAAGGTCGCCCATGGTCATATCCTTTTTGCCGGATGCCAGGCGCGTTGGCCGGTGCGGCTGTTCGTCAAAAAGTCATTTCAGGCGCGGAAAGCGTCGAAATGGCTGTAAATTAATTTCGTTAAGACGAACCGTGAGGACCGATCACTATAGATCGTATTCTGATAGATGATCTTGTTCAAAGTCGTTTAACAAAAAAGCTTATGCGCAACGAATAACGTGCAGTCGTAGCTAAAATCCTAAGAGGATCGTCAAAAAACCGTCGAGAACACAGTATTGCATATCGAATGCAAGCTTCTGTTTGAAGCAGGGGTAGTGCTCGCCGCCAGGTAGTGTCTTTGTGACATGGTATCGGTTGGCGTGATGCTTTGCCGACAATGTACCCCGTGTAAGCGTGTGGCCAAGCCGCACGACCCCGCATGATATCTACACCAGAGCATGTCCATACGCATGCGCTGCGGCAACCGCCAGATCGCCAACAATATTCAGACGCGTGCGGCCCCGCTCACAGGCGAACCCGCGACCGAAGGTGCGCTGCTAGGGCGCTGGTCCGGATCACACCGTTGGCGCCGGCCTCAGGCCACCGGCGCCGTGGAGTGCAGGCTCTGCCATGCCTCGTAGGCTGAGATCACGGTCTCCATCTGCGCCGTATGGCCGGTGATGAAGTCGTCGCCGTAGATCGTCTCGTCCGGATACTCGGTAATCAGCGTCAAAGGCACGGTATGGCGGTCATCGATGGACGACAGGCAGGGAAAACCGTTGATGATGCGGAAACCGGTTTCTCCGGCATGGGTCTCGTAAAGGGCGATCTGACGGTTGTTATAGTCGAGAATGCCGGGAATAGCGCCGAGGTGACGGGTAACGTGGTCGAGCATGGCTTCCGCTTGGCTGGTCCACCCTGCGTGATGGCGCATGACGAGGAAAAAGCCTTTTGGAAGCGTCCACATGGCGAAATTGCGCGGCACGTAACCGGAAAGCGGCCGTGTCCATTCATGCGATGGGTAGCCGTGCAGGTTCACATGCAGCTTTGCGCCGCTCAATTCCTGTGCCGCAAAGCGGATGGCCTTCTCGTTCAGGTGCTCGCCCGCATTGTCGCGGGTACGGTATTCGAGATCGTCACCCAGAGCCGTGTAACGGGCGGCGTGGTGCATGTGGCGCGGATTGTCGACGCGCAGACGCTGGTGCAGCGCGTAGCCATCCGGGTTTTCCAGCGGCGAGATGGTGAAATGGGCGTTGGCGCGTTGTTTCAGGGCGCGTGCAGCACGGATGGCGCCGACGATACCGGTCGTTTCGTTGGGATGCTGGCCGCCGCTGACCATCACGGCCGCTTCGCTGCCCCTGATGTAGCGAGCGGAAAGCACGCGGCCGGAGCGAGAGTTGGCGGTAAACTCTTCGCCACCGATTTCGGCCAGCAGTTTTGCCATCTGCGCGGCAGCCGGCGGCTCGGTCGCCGTGTCGATCACCTGTTCCTTGCCGTCGAGAAAGCCGGTCGTCAACGGCCGGGTCTCGACACGAATGCCGATCTCGCCGGTGCTTCTCACGATCTCGGGCACGATCTGGCCGGGTTTCAGGCCTCGGTCACCGAGCGGGCGGCCGGATTTCTTCTGGAAGAATTCGAGCAGCGAGAAGTAAAAATCTTCGTGCAGGGCCTCCCGCAGGCTCACCACCTCGTCGCCAACCGGCAGTTCCATGTCTTCGGCGGGATGCGAAACGCGGATGTTGAGTTCTTCGAAATAAGGTTCGGTTGAGCCCCAATCATGACGGGCAATCGCTTCGATGGCACCATGGAACAGGCGCTCGTAATCGGTTTTCAGACGTTCGCCCGTCGCATCGTTTTCGGCACGGTACCAGCCGGTCGGGGAGACGTTGGTTTCTCCGACGACATCTTCATGCACGCGGTTCGGCACGAGAACTTTGAGCGTTTCCGTCTGGCCGTTACGGGTCAGCGTCACGTCATAGAAGAACGCGCCGTCCTCGCGGGCAATGAATTCGATGCTGGCGTCACCCACCAGCGATGCCAGCGGATAGGCTTCGAGGCGAAAGCGGTTGGCCGGGGCATTGGCATGTACCGGGTAGCGCACCTCGATCGCCGTCACGCCGTTAAGGTCGATCTCTTCCAGAAAAGTGAAGAGAAGCGGCTTGTAGGCGCTGCGGATGCGGGCGGTGATGCCCTTGTCCTTCAGCGCCTGCTCCGTTGCGCGGCGGCTTTTCGTATCGTCGAAAGTCCAGGCTTCGAACGACAGGCCGGGCTTCGCCCCCATGACCAGAGTTTCAAGAGTGCGCTCGATTGAAGTCTCGAAGATCCTGGTCATGGTGTCATGCCTTGCTGTGTATCGAAGGGATTATCTGGAGGTGCGGCCGGTCGGGTCGAGGCTGTCGCGCAGCCAGTCGCCGAGCAGGTTGAGGCCGAGCACGGTCAACAGGATAGCAAGGCCCGGGAAGACACTGACCCACCATGCGGTCTGCAGATAGGTGCGGCCATCAGCCAGCATGCCGCCCCAGCTCGGAATGGTCGGGTCGACACCGAGGCCGAGGAAGGTCAGGCTGCTTTCCAGCAGGATGTTGTTGGCGACGTTGAGCGTCATCAGCACGATCACCGGGCCGATCAGGTTCGGCAGCAGATGCTGGAAGATGATGCGCCAGTCCCTGACACCGATCGCACGCGCCGAAAGGATGAATTCGCGCTCGCGCAGCGTCAGCACCGAACCGCGCACGAGGCGGGCATATTGCACCCATTGCGACACGATCAGCAGGATGATCGTGTTGGTGAGGCTACCGCCGACGATGGCGATGAAGGTGATGGCCAAGAGGATAAATGGCATGGCGAGCTGCAGGTCGGCGAAACGCATGACCAGCATATCCCAGAAACCGCGGTAATAACCGGCGATCAAGCCCATCAGCACGCCAAAGATGACGGCGCCGATAACGGAGGTGAAGCCGACCAGAAGCGAGATTTTTCCACCCGCGACAACGCGGGCCAGCACGTCACGGCCGAGCGGGTCGGTGCCGAACGGGAAGGCCGGGTTGGTGAACGGCTTGGCCAGACGCGCCACCAGGTTGATCTTTTCCGCGCCGCCCGGGAAGAGCAGGTCGGAGAAAAGCACCGCAAGGCAGATGATGACGGTCAGCGAAATGCCGAGGACGAATTCGAGGCTCGCGAAGCGCGACAGGCGGGAGGTTCTTGTTGCCATTGTCGTTTACTCCGTGCGGATGCGAGGATCGACCAGGCCATAGGCGATGTCGACCAGAAGGTTGATGCCGACGATCATCAGCGACAGAACGGTGATGACGGCCTGAAGCACGGGGAAGTCACGTGCGCCGACGGCGTCGAAGGCAAGCGTGCCGAGGCCCGGCCAGTTGAAAACGCGCTCGATGACGACGATGCCGCCGAGCAGGCCGCCGAACTGAAGGCCAAAATAGGTGATCAGCGGAATGGCGCAGTTGCGCAGCGCATGCTTGTAGAGAACCTTGTTTTCCGAAAGCCCCTTGGCACGGGCAACCATGATGTATTGCGATTGCAGCGTTTCCAGCATCGAGGTGCGTACGAGGCGGACGTTGGTCGCCGTCAGGATGACGCCCATGGTGATCGCCGGCATGACATAACTTGCCCAGCCCGACATGCCGCTTGGCGGCAGCCAGCCGAGCGTGATGGCAAACAGCAGGACGAGCATGGTCGCCAGCCAGAAATTCGGGAAGGACAGGCCGATCAGCGAGAAGATACGGATCGCCTGGTCGGCGGCCTTGCCGCGCGACGTGGCGGCTTTGATACCGAGCGGAATGGACAGCACGATCGATACGAACATCGAGATGAAGGCCAAAAGCAGCGTTGCCGGCAAGGCGTTGGCGATCAGCAGCGAGACCGATGTGCCGCCGGAAAAGCTGCGGCCGAAATCGAGCGTGACCAGACCCTTGAGGAAATTGAGATATTGCACGAAGAACGGCTGGTCGGTTCCGAGCGCTGCGCGAATGCGCGCAAGGTCGTCCTCCGTCATGCTGCCGCCGCCCTGAAACATCGTCACGGCGGGATCACCGGTCAGGCGAATGGCAAACGAGACGACGAGTGTGATGGCGATAACGACGAAGATCGCCTGTAGCAGTCGCTTGATGAGGAAACCGGCCAAGTTCTAGTTCCTAAAAGAGAAGTCCAGCTTCGCCCGCAGGGCGGGCGAAGCGATTTGACTGGGACGTACGGCGATGATTACTCGACGGTGACGTCGGTCAGCTTCATGCGGTTGTCCGGGGGCGCAATGAAGCCCTTGACCCGCTTGTTGATGCCGAAGATGGCGTTGGTGTTGTAGAGCGGCAGTTCCAGCGCGCGTTCGGACGCATAGGCGCCGACTTCCTTGAGGATCTTTTCGCGCTCGGCACGGTCGGTCAGCGGACGCTGGGATTCCAGCAGCTTGTCCAGCTTCTCGTCCTTGTCGTAGGGGTTCCACTTTTCGCCCGAATGGTACATCGAATACGCCGTGTTGTCGTAATCGAAGGTCCAGCCGCCCCATTTCTGCTGGAACATCGCGCCGGTCTTGCCCTGCGGGATGATGTCGTTCAGCAGAACGTTGGTTTCGTAAGGCTTGATCGTGGCGGTGATGCCCACCATCGACAGATAGCTGGAAATCACCTGCGCGACTTCGTTCATCGTCGCGTCATTGCCGCGGATGTCGATCTGCAGCGTGGCACCAGCCTTCACGCCGGCTTCCGCCAGCAGCTTCTTGGCACCTTCCGCGTCGTAGGGGATCGCCTTCAGGTCAGGATCGAAACCGAAGGAAAGGGCGCTCTGGAAGCTGGTGATCTCGGATGCCTGGCCGGCAAGGATCGACTGCACAATCGTGGCGCGGTCGATCGCCATGATGATCGCCTTGCGAACCTTGGGGTCGGCGGTGATGCCGTCGCGGGTGTTGAAGCGCAGCGCATCGACGGTCGGGCCCGGAACGGACAGGATCTCAAGCTTGCTGTCACCCTGAATGACCGGGATCATGCCGATCGGAATGGTCGGCGGGATGACGAGATCGACGCGGCCGGCCTGCAGTTCGGCAACGGCGGTCGCCGGCTCGGCAATGAAGCGGTATTCCAGCTCGGAAAGTTTCGGCGCGCCGCCGAAATAGTCCGGGTTGGCTTCCAGCTTGATGTTGACCTTCGGCTGGTAGGACACGAACTTGAACGCGCCCGTGCCGACCGGGTTGAGGTTGAAATTGTCCTCGCCCTTTTCCTGAATGTATTTCGGCGGAACGATCATGCCGCCGTAACCGGCAAGTTTCGTGAGAAGAACCGGATCCGGCGCTTTCAGCTTCAGGTCCACCGTGTAGTCGTCGATGACGTCGACGCTTTCGATGGCGATATAGTTGGAGCGCTGCGGGCCCTTGGCACCTTCTGCGCCGAGCAGGCGCTCGAAGGTGAACTTGACTGCTGCGGCGTTGAAATCTTCGCCATTGTGGAATTTCACGCCCTGACGCAGCTTGAAGCGGATACGCTTGCCTTCGTCCAGTTCTTCCCAGCTTTCGGCAAGACCGGGAACGAGCTTGAGGTCCGGGCCGCGATAGGTCAGTCCGTCAAAGATGTTGGTGGCAACGGCCGCCCACTGAACGAGGAACGTGTCGATCGGATCCCAGCTGCCCGGATCCTGCGGCGATGAGATGGTCATCTTGCCGGCGGCGAAGGCCGGTGCAGCGGAAAGTGCGGTGCCTGCGAAAGCGAAGGCCAAAAAAGCCGACGCCAGTCCCCTTTTGAACGTTGTCATTACCTGTTCCTCTTCAGATGCTTTGCGATTGTGTCGCGGTTACTGATCCGGGTTTCCTCAGGCGCTTTTGGCGATGAAATGACCCGGATTGATTTCCTCATGGGAAAGGATGGCCGGCTCGTCGCCGACGCGACGGACGGGATTGGGAATTTCGCCCTCGATCAGCGCCGTGTTGCGCGGTGCCGTCGGATCGGCAACCGGAACGGCGGAGAGAAGGCGACGGGTATAGTCATGGCTCGGGTTTTCGAAGACTTGGGCACGCGAGCCCATTTCCATGATCTGGCCGAGATAAAGCACGGCGACGCGGTGGCTCATCTTTTCGACAACCGCCATGTCATGGCTGATGAACAGGTAAGCCAGACCGCGCTCTGCCTGCAGGTCCATGAACAGGTTGATGATCTGCGCCTGAATGGAGACGTCAAGCGCCGACAGCGCCTCGTCGGCGATGATCAGTTTTGGGTCGGAAGCAAGTGCGCGAGCAATGCAGACACGCTGGCGCTGGCCGCCGGAAAACTCGTGGGGATAACGCGAGGCAACCGAAGACGGCAGGCCGACGCGTTCCAGCAGTTCATCGACGCGGCGCTTGACGGCCTTGCTGTCATTGATCAGGCCGTGGGTGTTGATCGGTTCGGCAATGGAGAAGCCGACCGTCTTTCGCGGATCGAGCGAAGCAAACGGGTCCTGGAAGATGTACTGGACTTCCTGGCGCATGCGAAAACGCTCGGCCGCCGACATGGACGAATAGGTACGGCCGTTAAAGGCGATCTCGCCGCCCATGGACGACTGCAGCTGCTGGATGGTGCGGCCGATGGTGGATTTGCCAGAACCGGACTCCCCCACCAGCGCCAGCGTTTCACCGGGATGAATGTCGAAACTGACATTCTGCACGGCGCTCAGGCGATGCGTGGTCTTGCCGAACAAGGTCTTCCTGATGTCGAAGCGGACCATCAGGTCTTTCACCGAAAGAAGCGGCTGTTCGTCGTATTTGGCGGTGTTCTGCACACGCTCCTCCCCGACCACGGTCGGTTCGCCATCCTGAAGAACGGTCAGCGGCATGCGCTTGGGGAACTCTTCGCCGGCCATGCTACCGAGTTTCGGCACGGCGGACAAAAGCGTGCGGGTGTAGGGGTGTTGCGGGTTGGCGAAAATCTCGTTGACCGAGCCTTCCTCGACCTTCTTGCCCTTCCACATGACGACGACATGGTCGGCCATTTCAGCGACCACGCCCATGTCATGGGTGATGAACACCATGCCCATGCCGAGCGTCTTCTGAAGGTCGCGCATGATGTTCAGAATCTGTGCCTGAATGGTGACGTCGAGTGCCGTCGTCGGTTCGTCGGCAATCAGCAGCTTTGGGCGGCAGGCGAGCGCCATGGCGATCATCACACGCTGGCGCATGCCGCCGGAAAGCTGATGCGGGAAACGATGCAGAAGCTGGCCTGCGTCAGGCAGACGCACCATCGACAGCAGGCGTTCGGCCTCTGTCATGGCGGCGGATTTTCCGAGCTTTTCGTGCAGCATCAGCACTTCGCAGATCTGGTCACCGATGGTGAAGACCGGGTTGAGCGAGGTCATCGGCTCCTGGAAGATCATGGCGATCTCCTTGCCGCGGATTGACCGCATCTCCTTTTGGCTGGCCTTCAGCAGGTCGCGGTCACCGAACATGATGCGGCCGGTCGCGTATTTCGCGCCCATCATGTCGGCAAGACGCATCGTCGACAGCGAGGTGACCGATTTGCCGGAGCCGGATTCTCCAACCACCGCCACCGTTTTGCCAGCTTCGACCGTAAACGACAGGTCGTCGACAACGCGGCTGGAACCGAATTCGACGCTCAGATTTTCGACCGACAGAAGCGGTTTGTTGTTTGCGCTCATGTCCGTGTCTCCGGCTTGGTCTGTTCGGTCGTTGAGTTCTTGCCGCTATCGATGCGGGCGATGACGGCACCTGCTGTCTGTGATGAACCGGCTTCAGCTACGATGGTAATGGCGCCGGAAACCGGTGCGGTGACCGCCGTCTCCATCTTCATCACGTCCATCATTGCCAGAACTTCACCTTTTTCTACAAGTGCGCCATCGGAAACATTCCAGTGAACGAGAAGGCCGGGAACGGGCGCGGTGACTGCGCCTGCATCGTTCCCTTCGCTCTTTTTGTCACTGCCTGGGACCGATGAAAGCGGCCCGAGCAGCCGCAAGAATGCATCCGGAATGCCGATTTCCACGCGCTTGCCGTCGATTTCGACATGGCCGCGCAGGAGGCCGGCGTTTGCTGCCGGGGCAGGGCGGCTGGCGGCCTCCAGCGTTTCGGCGAAATCGGTTTCGATCCAGCGAGTATGGACGCGAAAATCCCTGGCGAAATCGTCATGTGCGATGACGGCGCGATGGAAGGGTAGAACCGACGGCACGCCTTCGATCGCAAATTCGTTGAGCGCGCGGCGGGCGCGGGCAATCGCCTGTTCGCGGGTAGTACCCCAGACGATCAGCTTGGCTGACAGCGAGTCAAACATCGGCGGAATGGTCGAGCCGGAAACGACGCCCGAATCCAGGCGTACACCAGGGCCGGAAGGAGCGGCGAATTTGGAGATGTCGCCGGCGGAGGGCAAAAAGCCACGACCGGGATCTTCCATGTTGATGCGGAACTCGATGGCGTGTCCACGCGGCTCCGGCATTTCCGTCACGCTGACGGGCAAACCTTCGGCGATGCGGAACTGTTCGATGACGAGATCGAGACCGGTCGTCTCTTCCGTCACCGGATGTTCCACCTGCAGGCGGGTGTTGACCTCAAGGAAGGAGATCACGCCATCGGCGCTGAGCAGGAATTCCACCGTGCCGGCGCCGGTGTAACCGGCTTCCGCGCAGATATCGCGCGCAGCGGCATGGATTTTCTGGCGCTGTTCATCGGAGAGGAAAGGCGCAGGTGCTTCCTCGACAAGTTTCTGGTTGCGACGCTGCAACGAGCAATCGCGAGTCCCCACCACCAGAACATTGCCGAGACGGTCCGCCAGCACCTGCGCCTCGATATGCCGCGGGCGGTCGAGAAACTGCTCGACATAACATTCGCCGCGACCAAAGGCGGCCACCGCTTCGCGCGTGGCCGATGAAAACAGTTCTTCGACCTCACCGAGCTCGCGCGCGATCTTCAAACCGCGACCACCACCACCATGCGCTGCCTTGATGGCGATCGGCAGGCCGAATTTTTTGGCAAAGGCCAGCGCTTCGCCAGGCGAGGAAATCGCGCCATCGGAACCGGCAACCAGTGGCGCGCCAACCTTCTGGGCAATGGCGCGCGCCCTCAGCTTGTCGCCGAGCGCCTCGATGACATCAGGATCGGGGCCGATCCAGGTGAGGCCGGCATCGATGACGGCCTGCGCGAACTCGCTACGTTCCGAAAGAAAACCATAACCGGGATGCACGGCATCGGCGCCGGACCGCTTGGCGATGGCGATCAGCTTGTCGATATCGAGATAGCTGTCCTTGGCGGTCACGCCGTCCAGCGCATAGGCCTCGTCGGCAAGGTCTACGAAAAACGCGTCGGCATCGGCATCGGCATAAACGGCGACCGAGGTCAGGCCGTAATCCTTGCAGGCCCGGATGATCCGCACCGCGATCTCGCCGCGGTTAGCTATCAGAACCTTTTTCATGGGCATTTTCCTGGAATGAAACGGGGCGCGAAACTGGTGATCGCGTTGAAACGGATCTTTGCGCCGACGGGTATCTGGCCGGCGAGATCGAGATGATGGCCGGCGACATTGGCGATGACCGGATAGCCGCCGGTCAGCGGATGATCGGCGAGAAACAACACGGGCTGGCCGCTGGCCGGAACCTGCAGCGCGCCACGCACGGTCGCCTCGCTCGGCAGTTCGCCTTGGTTGGACCGTTCCAATGCTTCGCCGGAGAGGCGGATGCCGACACGGCTGGACTGCGGCGTGACAGACCATTCCTGGCCTAGAAAACTTTCGACGGCGGCCTCGGTAAACCAGTCGGCGCGCGGCCCCATGACCACGTCCAGCATGACAGTTTCGTCGGCGCTTGGCATGGCAAAGGCCGGCTCTTCCGATGAAACGAGTGCGTTGGCCGGTGCGAACCGAATGGCAATGACATCGCCGGCAACAAGTGCGGACGGGCCGATCTGCGCCAGCGTATCAGTTGCGGCGCTGCCGAGAACCGGCACGATATCGAAACCGCCGCGCATGGCGAGATAGGCGCGCATGCCGGCAGCGGGCGCGCCGAGAGACACCACATCGCCGTCATCGAGCGCGACCGCGCTGTGATGAGCGGCGGAAATTTTTGAGCCGTTGGCGCCGGCAATGCTGATCGGTGTGGTGGCGCCTGTCACCGCCATGACGCCTTGTCCGCGCATGCGAAAGCTTAGGCAGCCAAGAGCGATCTCAAGCGCCGGTGTGTTGGCAGGGTTGCCGACAAGACGGTTGGCTGCCTTGAAACCTCCCCGATCCGCGGCCCCGGAAACGCTGATGCCCTGGCTGGCCTGTCCGACACGCCCCAAATCCTGGAATACGACCGGCAGGCCGACGGAGATGATTTCGAGTACCGAAGCGGCTTCTGCCGAACTGGCCGCAACGGGCTTTCCAGCGGCCCTGCTCGACGGCTTGATCTCGTATGCCGTATCTTTTGCCATGTCGCGGAATTTGATGCGGCTGCCCGGCTGCAGAAGCGAAGCGGGCGTGCGGTCGATATCGAACATCGCGAGCGGCGTCGTGCCGATCAACTGCCAGCCGCCGGGGCTGGTTTTCGGATAGATTCCGCTGAATTCGCCGGCGAGACCAACTGCACCGGCAGGAACTTTGGTGCGCGGAGATTTGCGGCGCGGCACGGCCAGGCGCGGATCGCCGCCCGAGAGATAGGCAAAGCCAGGCGCAAAACCCGTGAAGGCCGCGACATAATTGCTCTCGCCATGCAGGCGGATCACGTCTTCGACGCTCATGCCGAGCATGCCGGCGACTTCGCCCAGATCCTCGCCGTCATAACGAACCGGGATTTCGACCAGCGCACCGGATGAGTCCTTGTGTTCGCCACCCGCCAGAGCCGAGACGGCTGCGACCAGTGCCTCGTCGGAAATCGTGTAGGGATCGAAAGAGATCAGAAGCGTACGCGCCGCCGGAATGATTTCGGTGACGCCCTCGACCGGATTGTTTTCCAGCGCCTCGAACAGTGCTAGCGCCTCGCCGAGATCGGCCAGTTCCACGAGAATGCTGTCACCGCGCACTGGCAGGATGCGCATCGACGTGTCTCGGGAGGAGGTGAGGGCGACGGACTGCATGATGGTTCAGGCAGCCGCGGTAAAGGATCGGATGGTGAGACCGGACTGCTCGAATTTTTCACGCAGGCGCTTGGCCATGGCAACGGCGCCCGGGCTGTCGCCATGTACGCAGATCGATTGCGCGTCGACCTTTGTCAGAGTGCCGTCGATTGCCTCGATCACACCGTCCTTCACCATGCGCACCATGCGCTCGGCAATCAGCTCGGGATCGTGCAGGACGGACCCCTTTTCGCGACGCGATACGAGATTGCCTTCCGGCGTATAGGCGCGGTCGGCAAAGGCTTCCGCAACGACGGCCAGGCCCGTGGCGCGCGCCTGTTCCACAAGCTGCGAGCCAGCAAGCGCCATCAGCACCAGCGACGGATCGATGGCCAGAATGGCATCGATGACATCCTTGGCCTGACGCTTGTCGATGGAGATTGTGTTGTAGAGCGCACCGTGCGGCTTCACATAGGTAACCCGCGTGCCGGCGGCCTTGGCGAGACCCTGCAGGGCGCCGATCTGGTAGATCACGTCGCCGATCAGTTCTTCGCTTGTCGGGTCCATGTTGCGGCGGCCGAAACCGGCAAGGTCACGGTAACCGACATGGGCGCCGATGGCGACGCCGCGCTCGGCTGCTGCTTTCAATGTCTTGAAAATGCCGGCCGGATCGCCCGCGTGGAAACCGCAGGCAACATTGGCGCTGCTGACAACATCGAGCATGGCCGGATCATCGCCCATCTTCCACGCGCCAAAGCTTTCGCCCAGGTCGCTGTTGATATCGATGGTCAGCATGACAGTTCCCCTCCCGTTAGTTGGCCAAAAGCTCACCCAAACGCTAACAAAGACCAGCAATACTGTCCATAGTGTTGAACAATTTTTGCTAATTGCTCTACAAAGCATCAAATGCACTTCTATTGGGCAGCGGCGAACTGTGCAGGGTTTTATTCCGTTATTGGCGCTGCCTGAGCGTCTATTCGCTTGTGGAAACGGCGGGGGCGTTTTACGCGGGAGTGAGGGCATCAATGGCTTGGAGGAAGGAAAACGGCTTGGCTGCGCGCAGACCTATCAAACAAGAGAGTGGAAAATCTGTCGAAGCTGACGGGAAAACGCACCCTCTCTCTCCCCGTGGATCGGACCCGGCGCAGACGCTGGCCGAGACGGTGGCGGCGCGGATCCGGGAGCAGGTGATCTCCGGCCGTCTGACGCCCGGCAGCCATCTCTCTGAACAGATGGTAAGCGACGAATTGCAGGTCTCGCGCAATACGTTGCGGGAAGTGTTCCGCATGCTGACCAAGGAAGGGCTGCTGCGTTACGAGGCCAATCGCGGCGTGTTCGTTTCCACGCCCAGCATGTCGACGATCATCGATATCTATCGCGTTCGCCGCTTCATCGAATGCCCGGCTGTGGCTCAGGCGCATCCCCGCCATCCGGCCGTCGCGCGCATGCGCTCAGCGGTGGAGGAGGCACGCCGATGCCGCCAGGAGCAGGACTGGCTCGGCGTCGGCAGTGCCGACATCGCCTTCCATGCAGCTATCGTGGAACTGTCGGACAGCCCGCGCATGGCGACATTCTATACGCAGATTGCGCTGGAGCTCCGGCTGGTCTTCGGTCTGCTCAAGGATCCGGAGTTCCTGCACGGCCCTTTCATCGACCAGAATCTCGAGATCGTCGCCGCGCTCGAAGCGGGCAATGCCGCAGGTGCTGCGCAGATGCTGGAAGCGTATCTGGTCAGGGCCGAACGTTTCATTCTCGGCGCCTATGCACGGGTCAGTTCCGGCGGCTGAAAGTCGCGCAAATGGCTGACGTTTTACCGGCAATGCGGTAAGAGCAGAAGACGTCCTGTCGACAAGGGGGTTCCTCCATGACCAATTCCCGATCCCAGCAGACGACGGAGCGCAAACGCGGTTCCGGCGTCCGGCTGGTTTACGATCTTTTGCGCGATGAAATCCTCGACCTGAAGCTCGCGCCGGGCAGCGCCATCGACGAAGTGCAACTTGCCGCCCGGTTCGGCATGTCACGTACGCCGATCCGCGAGGCGCTGGTGCGTCTGACGGGCGAGGGCCTGATCGAGACGTTGCCCAATCGCTCGACCATGGTATCGAATATCGATTTTCTCGGAATGCCGGCCTATTTCGACGCGCTTGTGCTGATGTACCGCGTCACCACGCGTCTTGCCGCGCAGCATCACAGGGCGGAAGACCTTGATACGATACGCGCTCACCAGGCCGCGTTCAGTGCCGCCGTGCGCGCGCAGGATGCTTTGGCCATGATTTCCACCAATGCCGCGTTCCATTCGGCAATCGCCGCAAGCGGTCGCAACGCTTATTATGCCAGCTTCTTCGATCGGCTTCTCGATGAGGGACGACGCATGCTGCGGCTGTATTACCAGTCCTATGAGGACCGGCTGCCGACGCGGTTCGTCGATGAACACGAAGAGATCATCGCCGCCATAGCAGCCCGGGATGTCAGTGCCGCCGAACGGCTCGGGAAGGTCCATGGCGAACAGATCGTCGAGCAGATCGGTCGCCTGCTGACGCGGCATGACCGGGTAGACATCGAACTGTAAGGTCATTGTATATTTGTTGTCGACAAGGATGGCAGAAAGCGTATTCTTCGTTTCGAAAGAGGCGGGACAGGTAGCCCGCTGCAAAGAAAGAGGAGTTCCGGGAATGGCCGCAAACATCTTTTCAGGCGTCGTGCCGGCGCTGATGACCCCGTGCAAGGCGGATCGGACACCTGATTTCGACGCGCTGGTGTCGAAGGCGAGGCAGTTGATCGATGCCGGCATGTCGGCCGTCGTCTATTGCGGCTCGATGGGGGACTGGCCGCTCCTGACCGATGCGCAGCGCATGGAAGGCGTCGAGCGCCTGGTCAAGGCCGGCATTCCGGTCATCGTCGGCACCGGCGCCATCAATTCGGCGTCTGCCGTGGCCCTTGCGGCACATGCTCAAAAGGTCGGCGCTCAGGGCCTGATGGTCATTCCGCGCGTTCTTTCGCGCGGTTCGGTCATTTCGGCCCAGAAGGCACATTTCAAGGCCATCCTGTCGGCCGCGCCGGATCTTCCGGCCGTCATCTATAACAGCCCCTATTACGGTTTCGCCACCCGCGCCGATCTCTTCTTTGCACTGCGGGCCGAACACCCGAATCTCGTCGGTTTCAAGGAATTCGGCGGTCCGAACGACATGCGTTATGCTGCCGAAAACATCACCAGCCGCGATGACGATGTGACGCTGATGATCGGCGTGGATACCGCCGTCTATCACGGCTACGTCAATTGCGGGGCAACAGGCGCCATTACCGGTATCGGCAACGTGCTGCCGAAGGAAGTGCTGCATTTGTGCAATCTCTCCATCGCGGCCGCCAAGGGCGATGCGGATGCGCGCATGCGTGCGAAGGAATTGGAAGAGGCGCTCGGTGTGCTCTCTTCCTTCGACGAAGGCCCGGATCTGGTGCTTTATTTCAAGCACATGATGGTACTGAAGGGTGATGCGGAATATGCGCTGAATTTCATCGAGACGGACGTGCTGTCCGATAGCCAGCGCGGTTATGTCGAAACCCAGCTCTCCCTCTTCGACGCCTGGTATGCCGAGTGGAGCAAGCTGCCGGGGGCGGTCCAGACCTGCAAGGCCTGACTTTTTGAGACAAGCCCCCTCCCGGGGGCTTTTCTGATGGGGCAAAGCGAACGGGCGTGCCGCCGCGGCTGCCGGGAGGAAGGGAAAATGGAGAAGTCGGATGTCATCGTGGTCGGCGCAGGCGTCATTGGCCTTTCCATTGCCGTGGCGGCGCAGGCGCGCGGTCTTTCCGTCACGGTGATAGACCGTCAAGGTCCGGCTGCCGGCGCTTCCGCAGGCAATGCCGGTGCCTTCGCCTTCAGCGACATTCTACCGCTCGCTTCCCCCGGTCTTCTCAGGAAGGCGCCGAAATGGCTGCTCGATCCGCTCGGACCGCTCACCATCCCGCCGGCCTATGCGCTTCAGATCGCTCCCTGGATGGTGCGTTTCTGGCGCGCCTGCCAGCCATCCCGCGTGGCCCAATCCACCAACGCACAGACAGCGTTGATGGATCTGTCGAAAGCCGAGCTTGAGCCGTTCCTGTCCGCCACCGGCACGCTTTCCATGCTGCGCAAGGACGGCAATCTGCAGGTCTATGAAAGCGATGCGGAGTTTCGGGCTTCCCTGCCGGGCTGGGCGGCGCGTGAAGAGCATGGCATCGCGTTTCACCATGTCGATGCCGGAGAAATGGCGGCCTTGCAGCCGGGTCTCGCCGCGCGCTTCGTCCGCGGAACGTTCACGCCCGGCTGGTATTCGATCGCCGATCCGAAACTCTACACGCTGGCGCTCGCCGAGCATTTTCGCAGGCTCGGCGGGACGATCGATATCGCCGAAATCACCGCCATTGACCAGGCTCGCGATGGAGCGCAGGTCGTCGCAGCGGATGGGCGCAGACGCGCAGCCGGCAAGGTCGTTGTGGCAACCGGCGCTTTTTCACACCGCATTGCCGCCACGCTTGGCGAACGCATTCCGCTGGAAACCGAGCGCGGTTACAACACCACGCTGCCACCGGGCGCCTTTGATCTTCGCACGCAGGTCACGTTCGGCGGCCATGGATTTGTCGTCACACGGCTGTCGACCGGCATCCGCGTGGGCGGCGCTGTAGAACTCGGCGGGCTTGATCTGCCGCCGAACTACAACCGGTCGCAGGCCATGCTTCAAAAGGCGCAAGCCTTTCTGCCGGGCCTCAAGGTCGACGGCGGCGTTCAGTGGATGGGGTTTCGTCCGTCGCTGCCCGACAGCCTGCCGGCAATCGGTCGGGCCAGGACGGTAACCGACGTGTTTTACGCCTTCGGCCACGGCCATCTCGGCCTCACCCAGTCAGCAGGAACGGCGCGGATCGTCGCGGACATGCTGACGGATCAGCCAGCAGCGATCGATCTCGCCGCCTTTTTGCCGCAACGCTTCGGCTGATCGGTCAGCCAAACGGCCTTTCGATCGAATGCGCGGGTTCGGTGAAAAAGACCGGGCCGGTCTCCGACATGTAGATGATATCTTCCAGGCGCACGCCGCATTCGCCGTAGACGCACAGCATCGGCTCGTCGGAAAACACCATGCCTGGCTGCAATAGGGTCCTGTTGCCGCGCACGATATACGGGTCCTCGTGCAGGTCCATGCCCAGGCCGTGCCCAGTGCGGTGCGGCAGGCCGGGGACCTGGTAATCCGGCCCATAGCCGGCCTGCGTCAGCACGTTTCGCGCAGCCGCATCGACATCCTCGCAGGCCGAGCCGATCTGGGCTGCCTCAAAGCCCGCCCGATGCGCCTTTTTCTCCAGATCCCAGAGCTCACGCTGACGCTCGGTCGGTGTGCCGAAAATGTAGGTGCGGGTAATGTCCGAATTGTAGCGATGGATTTGGCCGCCGAGATCGATCAGCACCATGTCGTTCCGCTTCAGAGTCTGGGCATAGGGCACGCCATGCGGATAGGCGGTCGCTTCGCCGAACTGGGCGGCGGCAAAAACGTGTCGCATGCCGAGCCTGGCGTGGGCAGCGGCAATGAAATCGGTGATCTCGGTTGTCGACATGCCCTCGTAAAGGCCTTCCCACACCGCCTTGTGGACCCTGAGGCTCGCCGTCATCGCCTTCTGAATGATGGCGATTTCGGTCGCCGACTTGATCTGCCGACAGGCGGCGATCAAGGCCTTCGCGCTGATCACTGCCAGACGCGAGCCGATATGGGTAGCGATCGGTGCGGAAAAGGCAAAGGGCGTGGCCGGATCGAAGGCGAGCGTCCTGCCGGCCGCATCGAGATCGCAGATGAGTTCGGCAACGAGAAGGGCCGGGTCTTCGTGCTCTTCCCATGTCGCGATCGCGCCACGGATCCTGACCAGCGTCACCGTCTTCGGCTCCTCGAAGGCGGGGCTGATATAGACCGGTGCGCCTGAAGAGGGAATGATCGCGCCGTGCAGGCGTTCGCTGGCGCCGAGCGTCATGCCGGTGAAGTAGGTCAGGCTGGTCGAGGTATCGAGATAGACCGCCTTCACATCGCCTTCGCGCATCAGCGCCTGCAGTTTCGCGATGCGCGCCCCAAGTTCCTCCGTTGAAATCGGGGCGACATCGGCCGCGATGTTTTCAAATTCGGAAAGCGATTGTTCAAAGGACTTGTAGACGGGGGCGCTCATGCGGGGGCTCTGCCTGAAGAAAATAGTTTCGGGGAGGCCGGGCCGGGCCCGGATCGTTTTCACCTAGCGCGGTTCGGCGTCGAATGGAACCGTTTCCGCCGGCTGCGAGCTTCTATGGCCGGCCGCCGCTCATTCTCCGGCCACGCTTGCGGCCGGGAGTTGCTCGACATTGCGTGGGGAGGCTGCCTGGATTGCTGTCAGCGCGATGGTGAAGACGATATCGTCCACCAGCGCGCCGCGCGAAAGGTCGTTGACCGGCTTGCGCAATCCCTGCAGCATCGGCCCGACGGAGACCACGTCGGCCGAGCGTTGCACGGCCTTGTATGTGGTATTTCCGGTATTGAGGTCCGGAAAGACGAACACATTGGCGCGGCCGGCGACCGGGCTTTCCGGTGCCTTCGAGCGACCGACGCTTTCCACGCTTGCGGCATCATACTGGATCGGGCCGTCGATCAGCAGATCCGGCTTCTTTTCGCGCGCAATGCGCGTGGCCTCGCGCACCTTGTCCACGTCGCCGCCCGTGCCGGACATGCCGGTCGAATAGGAAATCATCGCGACGCGCGGATCGATGCCGAAGGCGCGTGCCGTGTCGGAGGATTGCAGGGCAATCTCGGCCAACTGTTCGGCCGTCGGGTTGGGGTTGATTGCGCAGTCGCCATAGACCAGGACCTGGTCCGGCATCAGCATGAAGAACACCGATGAGACGATGCTCTGACCCGGCTCGGTCTTGATCAGCTGCAGGGCGGGACGAACCGTGCTGGCGGTGGTGTGAACGGCACCCGACACCAGGCCATCGACTTCGCCGACCGCCAGCATCATCGTGCCGAGCACGACCGTGTCCTCAAGCTGTGCCAGGGCCTGCGGCGGCGACATGCCCTTGGATTTGCGCAGCGCCACCATGGCATCTACGTAGTTTGCGCGCACCGCGACCGGATCGAGAATTTCGAGATCGTCCGGCAGGTCCAGTTTCTGGGCCTTGGCGAGCGCATGAATCGTTTCGGGGTTGCCGAGCAGCACGCAGCGGGCGATGCGCTTGCGGTGGCAGATAACGGCGGCCTGCAGCGTCCGGGGCTCTTCGCCCTCGGGCAGCACGATGCGCTTGTTGGCACGGCGCGAGAACTCGATCAGCTGGTTGCGGAAACGCGGCGGCGATAGGCGCGCTTCGGCCGGTGTGCCGATCCTCGAGCGCAGCGATGCGGTATCGATATGTTCGGCCATGAATTCTATGACCTCTTCCATATGCCCGCCATCGTCACGGCTGACATGGTAGCTCAGATGCGACAGCCGGGAGGCCGTGGCATAGGTATCGTCCTGCGTCAGGACGATCGGCAGGACCGTCTGGCCCGAAGAGGCGATGAGATCGGCGATCGGCGGAGCAAGCTTTGCGCCGCAGGTCAGGAGGATGCCAGCAATCGGAATGCCGCGTTCGTGGGCAAGCGCGGCTGCAAGCGCCACGTCGCTGCGGTCGCCCGGCATGACGACCAACGTCATCGGCAACAGCCGGTCGATCATGTTTTCGACCGAGCGCGCCACGACGACGATATCGCGCACCCTTACGGCATCGAGGTCCCCGCCCTGGATGACCTCAAGATCGAGCGAGGACACGAGGTCGGAGAGACGCGGCGCATTGAGCCCGGGCTGGTAGGGAATGGCGCCAATGATGTCGCAGGTGCCCATTCCGGCGGCTGCGAGCGCCTCGGCCAGCGCTGGCCGGCTGCCTGCTTCCGGGAGCTTGTTGACCAGCAGTCCGGCGAAGTGGCGGCTCGCTTCTCGCATGTATTGCCGGCGGGCGAGCGTGACGGCATCGGTCAGCCGCTTTGCGTCATTGTCGGTTCCGTTCACGACGGGCACCACGTCCGCTCCGAGGCTGCGGGCAATCTCGACATTCAGGCGCTGGGCGATCTGCAGATCGGCAAGCGGCACCAGTCCTTCGACTACCACCACGTCGTGGTCGGCCCGCACCGCTTCGGTCAGCGTCGCGACCTCTTCCAACAGCAGATCGAGTTCCCCGTTGCGCAAGAGGTCTTCAGCATAGGCGAAGGCGATCGGCTCCGGCGCGTCGGTCAGGCAGAGCGTGCGTGCGAAATGGCTGGAGGTTTCGGCCATGCTTGCCACGGAACCCGGATGATCGCTCACAGTCGGCTGAGCGATCGGCTTAACGAAACCGACTTTCAGTCCGTCGCGCTGCAAGGCACGAACGAAACCGAGCGCCACTGAGGTGAGACCGACATCCTGCGCGAGAGGCGCCAGGAAAATCACGCGTGCCGTCATCAAGCTATCGCCTTTCACGTTTGTCTGCTGCATCCAGCAGCGAACTGCGTTTCGCAAGACCTCGTCCCGTTTCAGTCGAGGCCGGTATCGCCGTTTGCCTCAAGCCGGTGGAGTCGGCTGCGACCCGGTCATATGGCGCCGCGCTTCGTTGGCTATCGCCCATTCCTCGTTGGTCGCGATGACGAGCGCCGCCGGTCCGGCGTTTTGGACGCTGACGAGGCCGGTGCGACCGCCAAACATGGCAGCGTTGGCTGCCTGGTCGCAAACGATGCCGAGCACGCCTAGCCGGTCGATTGTCCTTTCGCGGACCAGCGGCGAGTTCTCGCCGATCCCGCCGGTAAACACGACCGCGTCGAGACGGCGCAGCGACGTGGCAAGGCCGCCGATATAGCGGGCAAGGCGATGAACCATGACATCCATCGCCAGATTGGCGCCGTCATGCCCCTCGGCCGCCGCGCTTTCCAACGTGCGGCAATCGTTGGACAGACCGGACAGGCCAAGCAGCCCGCTCTCGCGGTTCAGCAGTGAGTCGAGGTCGTCGATCGACAAACCGTTGCGGCGGGAAAGATGAAAAAGCGCACCGGGATCGATATCGCCGGACCGCGTACCCATGACCAGACCCTCGAGCGGCGTCAGCCCCATCGACGTGTCGACGCTCTTGCCGTTCAGAACGGCCGTGGCCGACGAACCATTGCCGAGATGTGCGATGACGAGACCGTGATCTTCGGCATCGAGGCCGAGGAGTTCCACGGCTTCCCTCGCCACGAAACCGTGGCTGGTGCCATGAAAACCGTATCGGCGCACCCCGGCGTCACGATAGGCGCGCGGGATCGCATAGCTGTGCGCCGCCCTCGGAATCGTCGTGTGAAAGGAGGTATCGAAAACCGCCACATGCGGCACCCAGCCCAGCACCTCCATGGCGACCCGGACACCCAGCACGTTGGCGGGATTGTGTAGCGGCGCAAGATAGGAAAGGGCCTCGACTTCGGTCAGCAGGTCCATATCGAGGCGGGTCGCATCCAGAAAGCGCTCGCCACCGTGCACGATGCGATGGCCGACCGCCCCGATGGCATCGAGCAGGTGACGATCCTGCAATTCCGCCATCAGCCGTCGCAACGCCGCACCATGGCCGCCGCCATCGAGTGCGACAATCGTCTTGCCGCCATGGTCCTTGAGGATCAGCCGGCTATCGGTCTGACCGAGGTTTTCGGCGAGACCCGAAAGCAGCGCACTGCGCGCCGTTCCTGCAAACAGGCTGAATTTCAGCGAGGAACTGCCGCAATTGATCACCAGAACATGTTGACGGGTTTCGGCCATGAGGAAATTACCTTTTGAAACAGCTTTTTTGAACCAGCAGTAAAGGCGAGGCGATACGAAAGGATGAATGTCGGGTTTTCGCAGATTTTTCAAGCGTCACTCACTCGACAGGCAGGCATGACGTTTTCGTTTCGCAACCTGCCGCGGTGGCTGGCGATGGCGATAGGAGGGCGATTTCGCTTGGCTGGTGTTGCAAAGGCGGTCTGAAACTATTCCGTTTTTGTTGTGCCCGTCGGCTCGGCACTGGAGTAGGGTTTTGCCAAATCGAGGAGCGGAACCCTTCCATGAACAGCGAAAGACGCGAGCGCCTGCGTGCGCTCGGCATTTCCGTCGGCCATTATCCGACCGGGGCGCTGAACGCGATCACCGATGTCGCGGGTGTCGCCGTCGGGCATGTGACCTGTGTCGAGGGCGAGCGCACCCGCACGGGTGCCACGGCAATTCTGCCGCACCCGGGCAATCTGTTCCAGGATAAGGTACCTGCCGCACTCGCCGTCTTCAACGGCTTCGGCAAATTTGCCGGCGCGACCCAGATTGCGGAACTCGGCGAGATCGAGACCCCGATCCTGTTGACCAATACGCTCGCGGTGGGCCGCGCGATCGAGGCGATCAATCGCTATACGCTGGCGCTTTCCGGCAACGAGCGCGTGGTTTCGCTCAACGCTGTGGTCGGTGAGACAAACGACTCGCGCCTCAACGATATTCGTTCCGCGCGTCCCACTGTGGATGAAATGTTGCGGGCTTTGTCTGCCGCTAAAACGGGTCCGGTGGAAGAAGGCGCGGTCGGTGCCGGCACGGGCACGGTCGCATTCGGCCTCAAGGGCGGGATCGGTACGAGTTCGCGCATCGTGTCCGTTTCGGGTGCTTCCTATACCGTCGGCGTGCTCGTGCAGTCGAACTATGGCGGCAAGCTGATGGTTGCCGGCCAGCCTTACGAGGCGGACGGCGCGCACGACAAGGACGGTTCGATCGTGATGATCGTCGCGACCGACGCACCGCTTTGCTCTCGTAATCTGAAACGTCTTGCCGAACGCTGTTTCGGCGGTCTGGCGCGCACCGGTGCCGCACTTAGCAACGGTTCGGGCGATTACGCTCTGGCCTTCTCCACGGCCGAAGGGGTTCGTCGCACGCCGGAGCGCCGCCAGGCGGTCGCGAACTATCCGGTTCTTTCCAACGATGCCGTATCGCCGCTGTTCGAGGCCGTCATCGAGGCCTCGGAAGAAGCCATCCTCAATTCGGTGACGATGGCGACGACCACGCATGGCTACAATGCCGGCACCGACAAGCCTTCCACCTACCATGCCATTCCGCTCGACGCGCTGAAGCGTCGCTGAATCTGAAAACTGGAGTTCTTAATGCCTGCCGCAACGCCCCGCATCGTTTATCTGAACGGTGCCTTTCTGCCCGAAAACGAAGCGCGTATCTCGATCTTCGACCGCGGCTTCCTGTTTGGTGACGGCATCTACGAAGTGACGGCGGTGCTCGATGGCAAGCTGATCGACAGCCCGCTGCACATGACGCGTCTGGAGCGCAGCGTGCGCGAGATTGGCGGCCATCTGCCGATTTCGACCGATGAGATCGTCGCCATCGAAAAGCGCCTCGTTGAAGACAACAAGCTGACCGAAGGCGTGATCTATCTGCAATACACGCGCGGCGCCGAAGATCGGAACTTCCTCTATTCGGAAAATCTTGAGCCGACGCTGCTTCTGTTTACGCAGGAAAAGACGCTGGAACACGTTTCGGCTGTCGAAAAGGGCCTGAAGGTCAAGGTCGTGCCAGACCAGCGCTGGGAACGCCGCGACATCAAGACCGTGTGTCTGCTGCCGCAGGTTCTGGCCAAGCGTATCGCCAAGGCCGACGGCTGTGACGAGGCCTGGATGGTTGAAGACGGGTTCGTGACCGAAGGCGCGTCATCGACGGCCTATATCATTACCCATGACGACAAGATCGTCACGCGCGGCAACGGCACGGCCATCCTGCCGGGCTGCACCCGTCTCGCCGTTCTCGAGCTCGCCCGCGAACAGGGGCTGACGATCGAGGAACGGCCGTTCACGCCGGAAGAAGCCATGGCGGCCCGTGAGGCATGCCTTACCAGCGCTTCGAACTTCATCGTTCCGATCACCTTCATCGACGGCAAGCCGGTAGGCGATGGCAAGCCGGGCGTGATGTTTACGCGTCTGCGCCAGCTTTACATGGACAATGCACGTCGCACGGCGGTGTGATCTTTCGAGTTCACCGTGGCGCTCCTTAAAACAATCCCCGTTTGGAGCGCGACGGCACTAGCCGGCGGCCAGCAAAACATCCCAGATTTTTCTGACGATGGGCCGCCGGTTCTCTTTGGAGCGATAAAGGCGGATTTCGACCTCGATATCCCAATCGGGTCCGGCGGCACGCACAAGCCGTCCGTCCGCCAGTTCCGCCCTGACCAGGCTTTCCGGGATCCATGACAATCCCCAGCCGCTCGTCACCATGGCTTTCAGTCCGACCGAATGGCTCCCGACATGGACACGGTTGTCCGGCGGCAAGCGTGTGGCAAGCGTGCCGGCCATCAACTGGCCGAAAAACGACGTCTTCTGGTAGCTGATATGCGCGAAACCGGCCTCCAGCCGGTGCAACGGAACGCCATTCGTGTCGGCAGCGCTCACAGGAATGATGGTTTCGGCACCGAGTGTGCGATGTTCGAACTGCGGATCAAGCAGCATCGGCACATGCAGGTTCTGGTAGGTGAGCAGGAAGTCGGAATCGCCATCGATCAGCGAATTCAGGTTTTCCTCCATGCTGCCGGAGTCGGGCCGCATGTTGGAGACGAGCGGCCCCAGCGTTTGCCGCAAACCGCTCAGCCAGGCGGGGAAAAAGGTGAAGGACAGCGTATGCAGCGCCGTCAACGTGACGGTGCGGGCATCATTGCCCTCCTCATGCTGCAAATTGCGGCGTGCTTGATAGAGGTTCTGGAGGGTTTGCTCGGCGATCGGCACGAAACGTTTGCCGGCGTCGGTAAGGCGTGAAGGATAGGTGGCGCGATCGATCAGGCTGCTGCCGACCCAGGCTTCGAGCTGCCGGATACGGCGGCTGAAGGCCGATTGCGTGACGTTGCGCTCATCCGCCGCCTTGGAAAAATTCAGCGTTTGGGCGAGCGCGAGGAAATCCTCAAGCCATTTGACTTCCACCGCAAACTCCCATGCAAAACCGCCTGCGGTTTCCATTGGTCCGATTGGCGGCAAATAGCAATCAGCTGCCTTTGCTATATTCGATCATTCTTGCACGCGACAGCACCAGTTCAAGACGATTTTCGGCAAGAACGTGCAGGCATACGCGCTTGGTCCACGGACCATCCTTGAGCGTGAACAGGAAGCGGCCATTGCCGAGTGCCTTCAGGGGCATGCGGTGACGAACCGGGCCGATACCCATGACGACGCAATCGCCATCGACCTCGAAATAGGCGCCCTCGTCAGAGAACCAGCGGCCGGAAAGCGAGGCCGGAACACCGGTATCGACCGCTGGCAGAAACCTGCGCGGCGGATGACCGATCTGGCCAACAATCAAATCGCCTTCCATCTTCAGCCGCATCGGTGAGGAAGCGGAGAAGGAGGAGACGTAGCCGTCAGCGTCTTCATAAGCCGTGTCATCGGCATCGAGCCAAGTGACGGTGGACCCCCTGACCTCGATCCAGAAAGGGCCGGTTTCGGTGACGTAGAGCCCCTCGGTCAGGGCCGAAGAGGCGATGGGCAAAGCGAGGTCGAGCAGGCCGGCCATTGCCTCTTGCGCGATCTTGTTGCCGTTGGTGTCCTCGCGGTTGGAAACGACGACGAAACCGCTTTGGGTTTGGCGATCGAGAAGGAAATAGGTCTTGTAGCCGGGATGCGAGCCGCCATGGCCGGTGAAGGTACGACCGCCGAGAAGGGTGCTCCGCAGGCCGAGGCCATAGCCGCTTTCAGAGCCGTCAGCCAAAGCGCGGGGGGCAGCGAGGCGATCGAGAATGCCGGCGAAGTCGCCTGGCCGGGTGAGGAGCGTGCGTGCCCAGTTGGCAAGGCTGGTGGCGCTGCCGGTCATGCTGCCGGAAGCGGAAATGTGCAGGCCGGCGGCGGAAAGCTGCCATTTTTCGCCATCGTGCCAGTAGCCGGGCACGAGACCGGCAACCGCATCGTTCCAGACGTCGGGAGCGTCAAAACTGGCGTTTGCCTCGGCGCCAGCTTTGCGGATGAAATCGCGGAAGAACAGGCCCTTGCGCTCAAGTGCCGTCTCAACGAGACGGTATCCGGTATTGGAATAGGAGACTTCCGTGCCGGCTTCGTAGTTCAGGCGCGTCTGACGAGCGAGAAATTCCATCAGTGGGCCGGCCTTGGTTTCGGTGTAGACCGAAAGGCCGAGCAACGAGAGGCATTCGCGCGTATCCGGCAGGCCGCCGCTCATGTCGAGCGCACGCCCGACGGTGACGCTTGCCATCGGCTCTTGAAGTTCCGGCAGATGCTGCCCGAGCGTGTCGTCGAGGGAAATCGCCTCCGGGTGCGAGAGCACCATGGCACAGAAGGCGTGTTTGGTGACGGAGGCGTAACGCACGACGGTATCGGCGGAGAACGGCGCCATGGTCGACAGGCTCTCGACGCCGCCGGCTTCGGCGAAACGGATGCCGGCCGCATCGAAGCCGATCACCGCGCCGCCGGGCTGGTCATTGCCCCATGCGCCGGTGAACTTTTTGACGGCATTGCGTGCGGCTTCCCAATTGGCTGTGATCGACATTTCGCTTCTCCAATGACGGGTTCTGTCTCCCTCCGTCGTCATCCTCGGGCTTGTCCCGAGGATCCAACCACGTTGAATGCGTGGCGAGGGCTTAGATCCTCGGGTCAAGCCCGAGGATGACGGAGAAGAGGCTTTTATCCTCAGGCCGGTTCTTCCAACTCCACGCTCAGGCTGCGCAATTCGCGCGTATGAGCGTGGGCGATATTGCCGAGCCTCAAATCCTCGGCGGTGACCTGTTCGACCATATGGCCATCGATCATCACGCCGACTTCGGTGCAAAGATGGGCGATGACGCTGAGATTGTGGCTCACCATCACGTAGGTGAGGTTTCGCTCGGCACGCAGGTCGGCCAGAAGGTTTAGGATTTCCGCCTGAACTGAAACGTCGAGCGCCGAGGTCGGTTCATCGAGCAGCAGCACTTCCGGCTCGGCGATCAGAGCGCGGGCAATTGCCACGCGCTGCCGCTGGCCGCCCGAAAGCTGGTGCGGATAGCGGAAACGTGCCGTCTGCGGCAGGGCAACGGCGGACAGCACCCTGGCAATACGGCCGTCGATATCGTCCATGCCATGTACGAGCGGAAGTTCCGACAGGATGCGGTCGATCGTCTGGCGCGGATGCAGCGAACCGTAAGGGTCCTGAAACACCATCTGCACCTTGCGGAAGAAGGCCGGCGGGCGTTTCAGCGGGGCGTCTTCGCCGGAAAAGGCGATGCGGCCCGACCAGTCGTTGTTGAGGCCAGCCATGGCGCGCAGCACGGTGGATTTGCCCGAGCCGCTTTCCCCGACGATGCCGAAGCTCGCGCCGTTCGCAACGTTGAAGGACACGCCCTTGACGACTTCCTTGTCACCGAAGGAGATGCGCAGATTGTCGATCTCGATGGTCATTTCAGCCACTCCGGATCACGGGTCAAGACAGGCAGGCGCTCCTTGAGATGGATTAGCGAAGGCATGCAGTTCAAAAGGCCGCGCGTATAGGGATGCTGCGCGGACAACAATTCGGATGCCTTGAGCTCTTCCATGACATGGCCGGAATACATGACGGCGACGCGGTCGCAGAAATGCGAAACGAGCGGCAAATCATGGCTGATGAGCAGCAGGCCCATGCCGCGTTCCGACACCAGTTCCTCGATCAGGCGCAGGATTTCTGCCTGCACCGTGGCATCGAGCGCCGAAGTCGGCTCGTCGGCGATCAGCAGTTCCGGATCGGGTGCCAGCATCATGGCGATCATGACGCGCTGGCCCATGCCGCCGGAGACTTCGTGCGGGTAAGATGCGGCGACCTTTTTCGGATCGCGGATCTTCACCATTTCCAGAAGGTTGATCGCCGCTTCAAGGGCTGCACGCTTGCTGCCGCCCTTGTGGGTGCGCCAGGCTTCGGCCACCTGGCTGCCGATCGTCTTCACCGGGTTCAACGAATATTTTGGGTCCTGCAGGATGAAACCGGCCCGCTTGCCGCGGATCGTGCGCATCTGCTTTTCCGACGCCGACTGGATGTCGATGCCGTCGAATTCCAGCTTGTCGGCCTGAACTCGCGCTTGTTTGGGCAGGAGCTTCATCAGGGCGCGGGCGGTGAGGCTCTTGCCCGAACCGCTTTCGCCGACAATGCCGAGCTTTTCGGTGCCGAGCTTCATCGACACGCCCTTGACGGCGGGTGTGAAGCCGATGCGGCTTTCAAAGCCGATATGAAGGTTGTTGATTTCGACCAGCATCCGTCAGTTCCCCTTCGGATCCAGAACGTCGCGCAGGGCGTCGCCGAGGAAGTTGAAGGCCAGCGACACCATGAAGATCGCGATGCCGGGAATGGCGGCAACCCACCACTGTTCAAAGATGAAACGCTTGGCTGTCGCGATCATCGCACCCCATTCCGGCGAGGGCGGCTGTGCGCCCATGCCGAGGAAGCCGAGCGAGGCGGCGGTGATGATGATCGAGGACATGTCGAGCGTGACGCGCACGATCAGCGTCGGCACGCAAAGCGGCATGATGTGGCGGAAGATGATGCGCCAGGAAGAGCCACCGGTGAGGCGATAGGCGGCGATGAAATCGCTGCCGCGAACGGTCAGCGTTTCGGCACGCGCCATGCGGGCGTATGGCGGCCAGGCGGTCAGCGCGATGGCGAGCACGGCACTTTCGACACCCGGCTGCAGGGCTGCCACGAAGGCGAGTGCCAGAACGAGGCGCGGGAAGGCGAGAAAGATGTCGGTCAGGCGCATCAGCACCGTATCGACGACACCGCCGAAATAACCGGCGATGCAGCCGATGGCGAGGCCGACCGGTGCGACGAGCACGACGACGGCGATAACCATGCCGAGCGTGACACGGCCACCGTAAAGCAGGCGCGAAAAGATATCGCGGCCGAGCTCGTCGGTGCCGAACCAGTGCAGGGCGGTCGGCGCGCTGAGGCGGTTGCCGAGATCCTGTGCCGCCGGATCATGCGTTGCCAGAAGCGGCGCGAAGATGGCGATGCCGATGAAGATGGCGATGATGGTCAGGCCGATCATGCCGAGCGCATTGCCGCGCAGGTTCAGCCAGATGCGGTACCAGTTGCCCCAGGCGGCCTGGCGGCGCGAGGACGGATTTTCGTCCAGCGCCCAGTTTCGAAAGGTGGCGATCATTATTGTACCCGTGGATCGAGGACGCGGTAGAGAATGTCCGCAATCAGGTTGAGGCCGACATAGATGATGCCGATCAGAAGCGTGGTGCCGACGACCGGGTTCATGTCCGCATTCATAAGCGAGACGGTCAGATATTGGCCGATGCCCGGCCAAGAGAACACGGTCTCGGTCACCACGGCGCCTTCGAGAAGGCCGGCATAGGTGAGTGCGATGACCGTGACGAGCTGGACGGCAACCGTTGGGAAGGCGTGGCCCCAGATGACGGTGGTCAGCGACAGACCCTTTGCACGTGCGGTGATGACATATTCGCCCTTCAGTGCGTCGATCATGAAGGCGCGTGTCATGCGGGCGATATAGGCCATCGAGAAATAGGCAAGGATGATGACCGGCTGGGCCATATGCGCAAGCGCATCCCAGAAGGCATCGAAATCGCCCGCGATCAGTGTGTCGATCGTCAGAATGCCTGTCACCGTGTCGATCATGCCGTCAAAGATGATGTCCTGACGGCCGGGACCGGGCGCAATATCGAGCCATGAATAGAAGATCAAGAGCGAGATCAGCGACAGCATGAAGACAGGCACCGAATGGCCGGCAAGGCAGACGACGCGGATCGTCTGGTCGGTGAACGAACCCTGACGCACGGCTGCCCAGACGCCGAGCGGAATGCCGACCAGCATGGCGAGCAGCAAAGCTGCGGTCGCAAGCTCGAATGTCGCCGGGAAAAAGCGGACGATATCTTCGGCAACCGGGTTCTTGGTCAGAACCGACATGCCGAAATCGCCATGCGCGAGCTGCGAAAGGTAATGCAGGAACTGCACCGGAATGGGCTGATCAAGGCCCATCTCGGCGCGTACGCGAAGAATGACATCCTCCGGCGCATTGTCGCCAACGGCGGCAATGACCGGATCGACCGGCATGACCCGGCCGATGAGGAATGTGAGCACAGTCAAACCGAACAGCGTCAGGAGGACGCTGCTCAGTGTTGCTGCAAGGCTTTTGAAACGCTTGTTCACGACTTGGAAGTCTCGAGGTAGGAATTGCCTTCAGACAGAACGCCAAGCTGAAAACCGGTGTTGTTCTTGCGGCAGGCTGCGGTCTTCGTCGTCTGGAACATGATGGCGAAGGGGCTGTTTTCCATGAACTCGCGTTGCAGGGCTTCGTAAAGCTCCAGACGCTTTGCCGGGTCCTTTTCGTCGCGGGCAGCTTCTGCCTTGGCGGTCAGGTCGTCATTCTTGAAGCTGGAACGCCATGCGAACGGCTTCTTCTTGGCGTCGTCCGAATTGTCCTTGTTGATGCAGAACACTTCGGCGTTCGAATTCGGATCGAAATAGTCCGTGCCCCATGCAGACAACGCCATTTCGTGGCCGCGGGCGCGCATCTTTGTGAGCACCTGGCGGTTCTCGGCCGACTGCAGCTTGACGCGGATGCCGATGGCGCCGAGGTTTGCCTGGATCGCCTGGGCGAGGTCCGGGTAGGGCTGTGCCGAATAGTGATCGAGCGTGATGTCGAACCCGTCTGCGAGGCCGGCTTCCGCCATCAGCGCCTTGGCCTTTTCAACATTCTGGCTGAACGGCGTGTCGGAAACGGTGCCCGGAAAGCCGGCCGGTTCCATGCTCTGATGAACGACATGCGTCAAAGGCACGATGTTCTTCTGCATGCCTTCGTAGTCGAGCGCCCATTTCACCGCCTGCCAGACCTGCGGCTTGGCAAGGTTGGCATTGTTCTGGTTGAGCGAGATCAGCACCAGCGAGGCGATCTGCTTGCGCACCAGTGTGATGTCATCGTTGGATTGCAGGGCTTTCAGCTGTTCCGACGTCAGGTCGCGTGCGATATCGACGTCGCCCTTCTGCAGCATCAGCATCTGCGAGGACGGATCGACAACGTGGCGGATGATGACACGCTTCAGATTGCCCTTGTAGGGGCCGTGTTCGTTCAGCGTCAGTGCGATGCTTTCGGAAGCCTTCCAGGCCTGCAGCTTGAACGGGCCGGAGCCGGCGCTGTTCTTCTGCAGCCAGGCATTGCCGAGGTCGCCGTTCACTTCGTTTTCAAGAACGGTCTTCTTTTCGACGATGGCGCCGATGTTTGCCGACAGGCAGAACAGGAGGAAGGAGATCGCGGTCGGGTTTTCCGTCGTGAGCGTGACGGTCTTTTCGTCCTTGGCCACGATACGCGCTTCAACGTTGTCAGCCGTGAAGCCGAACTGGTTGATGATGAAGGCCGGGCTCTTGTTCATCTTGACGGCGCGCTGCAACGAGAACGCAACGTCCTCGGCGGTCACGGCGGCGCCAGACGCAAACTTCTGGTCGGACAGCTTGAAGGTAAAAACCTTGTTGTCGGCATCGGCTTCCCAGGAAGCGGCGATGACCGGGGTCACGGTGTCGGGGTTGTCGCTATTGGCGCGCACCAGCTTCTGGTACATGTTGCTGATCATCTCGCCACCGACAGCCTCAAAACCCTCATGCGGGTCGAGGCTGGTCATGTTGTCGAGCTGCTGTGCAACGACCAGAATGTCCTTCGGTGTGGCCGCAAAGGCGGTTTCGGCCAGTTCGAGATAGGAAAGGAACGGGACGGCCGCGCCGCCGATCAGAAAGTTGCGTCTGGATACCATTGCTTTATTCCCCTTCATTAGGCCGTACCCCCGGGATTTAAGGGGTCAGCGAGTTTTGCCGCAATTGCGCCGCGTTTTAACAGTGCGTTTACGGGGCTGCCAATTCCATTTTTCGCACAGGTTATGCGCCGAATGCATTTGCGGTGGCCAGCACGCCTGCTTACGGATAACCGATATCTTACAGCTCCGGCAGGACACTTCAAAATGTTGAATACTTTGCTCCCGGTTTTCGATGGTCACAACGATGTTCTGCTGCGGCTGCGGCGGGATGGTCGTGCGGATCCGGTCCAGCGGTTTCTCGAAGGCGAGGATGTGGGCCATATCGACTTGCCACGGGCAAAGGCAGGCGGTCTCGCCGGCGGTCTTTGCGCCATTTACGTTCCGTCGCCGAGCATGACGAAGGATGCCAATGGCGACTACCCAACGCCGGCGCAGCCCGAGGCGCTCAATGAGACGCTGGCCATGGCGCGGCTTCTGTTCGACATCGAGGCCCGTTCCGATGGTGGCGTGACGGTGTGCCGGACGGCGGACGACATCCGCCGGTCGATCGAAACCGGAAGCTTTGCCGCCGTCCTTCATATCGAGGGTGCCGAAGCGCTCGCGGCCGATCTCGATGCGCTTCATGTTCTCCATCAGGCGGGGCTGCGTACGCTCGGTCCGGTCTGGAGCCGCCCCAACATCTTTGCCTACGGGGTGCCGTTCCGTTACCCGTCGACGCCGGATATTGGTCCGGGCCTGACCGAAGCCGGCCGTGACCTGATCCGCGCCTGCAACGAATTGAAGATCATGGTCGACCTGTCGCACATGAACGAAGCCGGTTTCTGGGAAATTGCCAGACTCTCCGATGCGCCGCTCGTTGCCTCGCATTCCAACGTGCATGCGCTGTGCAACCATAGCCGCAACCTGACCGATCGCCAGCTCGACGCGATCCGCGATACCGGTGGCCTCGTCGGCATCAATTTTGGCGTGCTGTTTCTGCGCGACGACGGCGTCAAGGATGCCAATACCAGCATGGATCTGCTGGTGCGCCACGTCGCCTACATCGCCGAGCGGATCGGCATCGATCGCGTCGCGCTTGGGTCCGACTTCGATGGCACAACCATTCCTGCCGAAATGAAGGACGCGACCGGCCTGCCACGCCTGATCGAAGCGCTGCGTCGCCACGATTTCAGTGACGCCGATCTGAAGAAGATCGCGCACGAAAACTGGATTTCCGTTCTGGAACGCAGCTGGGCCTGATCGGTGTCAGCCAAGGCGCAGCGCGGTTGCATCATCGCCGCCCCAGCGCAGGGGCGGTAACGCGCGAAACGTAGCTCGGAGGATTGCCGGCTTGGAGCCGAACTCGGTGCCCAGTCTGCCGTCTGCAAAGCAATCGCGGCATCCAGTCAGGGCAGAAGCCTTGGCGGCCGGCGCAGATGCGATCGCAGCTTGCGCGCCTGTCTTTCACGGCGCGCCCGGTAAACCGTAAAGGCGAGGATGGCAAGGACGCTTGCCGTCGAAATCGCAAACGCGATCATCGGGTGGGGATACATGATGATGGCTCCGATGGGTTGGCCTGATCTACGCCTCGCCGCATAGGATCTCCATTCGGGCCGCAGGCCTTTTTCATAGGATTTTCTCAAACGTCGACAGCGTCGCAGGCAGCGCGCATCGTCTGCGGAATTCCTATGGTTTTCATATTTCTTCGCATCTGCCGGCGTCTCGAAATCCTACGGCCTGGCGTCGCACATAGGAGGCGCCGCAGGCCTTTGCGGCGCTTTCGAAGGACTGTGCATATGACATTCGACTATATCCTGAGCGGAGCCGTGACCCTGCTCATCACGATCTATCTTGCCTATGCCCTTTGGCGCCCAGAGCGCTTCTGAGGCCTTTCCCATGTCCAGTTTCGGCCGCTTCCTTCGTTCGCGCTTCGATGCGCGCGCCACGTGTCGGGCGTCGAGCGTCATTCTCCTGATGACGTTCGTCATCGGGCTGGTCGCACTCGTGCCCATGCTGATCCTTCAGCTGTCGACTGCAAGCTGATCCAGAATTCAATAAACAATAGCCACCGGGGTCTCCCATGAGCCAACCGAAGACAACGAGCCTGTTCGATGCTCGCATACTCCTGCCCGCCATCGGCGGCGCATTCACGAAACTCGATCCGCGAACCATGGCCAGAAACCCTGTCATGTTCGTGGTCGCTGCCGTATCGCTGCTGACCACGATCCTGTTCGTCAAGGATCTGGTGACTGGCGCCGAAGGTCTCGGCTTCTCCTTCCAGATCATCCTGTGGCTCTGGTTCACGGTTCTTTTCGCCAATTTTGCCGAAGCGGTGGCGGAAGGTCGCGGCAAGGCGCAGGCGGAAAGTCTGCGCAGGACCCGAACAGAGACCCAGGCCAAACGCCTCATCTCGCCGGAGGGGCGGGCGTGGAAGGAAGTCGCCGGCACCGCGCTGAAGGTCAACGATATCGTGCTCGTCGAGGCCGGCGACATTATCCCTTCGGATGGCGAGATCATCGAGGGGATCGCGTCGGTCAACGAGGCAGCCATCACCGGTGAATCCGCGCCTGTCATCCGCGAATCCGGCGGCGACCGTTCGGCCGTCACCGGCGGCACGCAGGTTCTGTCCGACTGGATCAAGGTGCGCATCACGGCAGCGGCCGGCTCGACCTTCATCGACCGCATGATTGCGCTCGTGGAAGGGGCCGAACGGCAGAAGACGCCCAACGAGATCGCGCTCAACATTCTGCTTGCCGCCATGACGCTGATCTTCGTGATGGCAACGGCCACCATCCCGGCCTTCGCCGCCTATGCGGGCGGCGCAATACCGATCGTCGTGCTCGTTGCCCTGTTCGTCACGCTTATCCCGACGACGATCGGCGCGCTTCTCTCGGCTATCGGCATTGCCGGCATGGACCGTCTTGTCCGTTTCAATGTGCTTGCCATGTCCGGCCGTGCGGTCGAAGCGGCTGGTGATGTGGATACCCTTCTGCTCGACAAGACCGGCACGATCACGCTCGGCAATCGCCAGGCCACCGAATTGCGTCCGGTGAAAGGTGTGTCCGAACAGGAACTTGCCGATGCCGCCCAGCTTTCCTCTCTGGCGGACGAAACGCCCGAGGGCCGCTCCATCGTCGTGCTCGTCAAGGAAAAATACGGCTTTCGGGCGCGCGACATGAAGGAACTCAACGCCAGTTTCGTGCCGTTTACCGCCCAGAGCCGCATGAGCGGCGTGGATGTCGACGGTTCCTCGATCCGCAAGGGCGCGGTCGATTCCGTGATCAAACACCTGCGATTGCAGTTTGCTGCCGGCGGCACCGCCACATCGGAGGCCGCGATCGCGCAAGGACAGTCCATTGCTGATGAAATCGCGAGCGCCGGAGGCACGCCGCTCGCGGTCGCCCGTGACGGTCGATTGCTCGGCATCGTTCACCTGAAGGATATCGTCAAGGGCGGGATCCGCGAGCGGTTCGCGGAACTGCGCAAGATGGGAATCCGCACCGTCATGATCACCGGCGACAACCCGATGACGGCGGCGGCCATCGCTGCCGAAGCCGGCGTCGACGATTTCCTGGCTCAGGCAACGCCGGAAAACAAGCTACAGCTGATCCGGGACGAACAGGCCAAGGGCAAGCTCGTTGCCATGTGCGGCGACGGCACCAATGATGCGCCGGCGCTTGCCCAGGCCGATGTCGGCGTCGCCATGAACACCGGCACGGTTGCCGCTCGCGAGGCCGGCAACATGGTCGATCTCGACAGCGACCCGACGAAGCTCATCGAGATTGTCGAGATCGGCAAGCAGCTCCTGATGACGCGCGGTTCGCTGACGACGTTTTCGATCGCCAATGACGTGGCAAAGTATTTTGCCATCATCCCGGCCATGTTCGTCACGCTCTATCCGGGGCTCGACGCGCTCAATATCATGGATCTGTCTTCACCGCAGAGCGCCATCCTGTCCGCCATCATCTTCAACGCGCTGATCATCATCGCGCTCATCCCGCTGGCCTTGAAGGGCGTCCCCTACAAGCCGATCGGCGCCGGCCCGCTGCTGCGTCGCAACCTCCTCATCTATGGCCTCGGCGGTCTCGTCGTACCCTTCATCGGCATCAAGCTGATCGACATGGCCGTGGCAGCCCTCAACCTCGCCTGATCGGAAATCCTCATGATCCTCTTTTATCTCATTCTCGGGCTGGCCGTCTTCGCACTGCTGTTTGCCCTCGTCTCCGCGCTCGATCGCGCGTGAGGCCGGAGACCTTGAAATGACACAGGCAACTCTCTTCATCTTCGCCGTCCTGGCCGGCACCGCGCTACTGTCCTGGCCTCTCGGCCGCTACATGACCTGGGCCATGGATCCCGACAAAGGCCGGGCCGGGGAGCAGGTTGGCAGCCACGTCGGACCGAACCGCCCGACCGTCCTTTTTCAGGCCATTGGCGGCAGGCTTTCCCACGAGGACCAGAACTGGAAGCGCTATGCGCTATCGCTTCTCGGCTTCAACGTCGTGATGTTTGTCGTGGTGTTTGCGGTCCTGGCGTTGCAGCAATATCTGCCGCTCAATCCCGATGCCAAGCAGGCGCTCGACCCCAGTCTGATTTTCAACACGGCTGCCTCCTTCACCACAAACACCAATCTGCAGCATTATTCCGGCGAAGTGTCGCTCAGCTACCTGACGCAGCTCGCCGGCCTGATGTGGCTACAATTCGTCTCGGCCGCCATCGGTCTGGCCGTGCTGACAGCCATCGCGCGAGGCCTAGCCGGCCGCAGGCTTGGCAATTTCTTCGTCGACGTGCAGCGGGCAACCTTCCTTGTCCTCCTGCCGGTCGCCTTCATCTTCGCCATCCTGTTGCTGCTGACCGGCGTACCGATGACCTTCAACGGCTCCGTCGTTGCCACCACGCTGGAAGGCGTGCAGCAGACGATTGCCCGCGGTCCGGTCGCGGCCTTCGTGGCGATCAAGCAGGTCGGCACCAATGGCGGCGGATTTTTCGGTCCAAACTCCACGCACCCGCTGGAAAATCCGAGCTTCTGGTCGAACGCCGTCGAAACCGTCGCCATTATCATCATCCCGATGGCCTGCGTCTGGATGTTCGGCCATATCATCGGTCGCCTCAGACATGCCGGCGTGCTGTTTGCTGTCATGCTGATCCTGATGGGTGCGCGCATCGCCGCAACCGTCGGCTTCGAGGCTGTCCCGACTTCGGCATTCGCTTCGCTGCCGATCACGCAGGATGTCGGCAATCTGGAAGGCAAGGAACTTCGTTTCGGCGCATCCGCCGGTCCGCTATGGGCCGTGGTGACCACCTCGACCAGCAACGGCTCGGTCAATGCCATGCATGACAGCCTCAACCCGCTTTCCGGCATGATGCCGATGGTTGGCATGTGGCTGAACGAGGATTTCGGCGGCGTCGGCGTCGGCATGGTCAACATGTTTCTCTACATCATCGTCGGCGTCTTCATCGCCGGGATGATGATCGGTCGCACGCCGGAATATCTCGGCTGGCGTGTCGAGGCGAAGGAGGTGAAGTTCGCCATGATGGGGCTTCTTTCGCATGGCTTCCTCATCCTTGTCGGAACGGCGATCTTGGCGGTCACGCCCTGGGGTGTCGATACGCTGAACAATATCGGCCCGCACGGTTTCAGCGAGATCCTTTATGAATTCTCGTCAGCCGCCGCAAACAATGGGTCCGGTTTCGAGGGGCTGGGCGATGCAACGACGCCGTGGAATATCGCAACCGGCATCGTCATGCTGCTTGCCCGCTTCATCCCGATCATCCTGCCGCTTGCCATCATCGGTTCGCTCTCGGCAAAGCGCCGCGCCACGGAAACGAGCGGTACGCTGTCGGTGGAGGATGGAACCTTCGCCAGCATGTTGACGGTCACGGTCGTCATCGTCGGCGCCCTAACTTTTTTCCCCGCCGCCGCCCTCGGCCCGATTGCCGAACACGTTATGTTCATGAAGTAAGAGGTTCCAGTCATGCAAACCCTCCTTTCCAGCCTGCGCATCACTGTTGCCACCATGGCAATCTGCGTCGGCGGTTACTCCGCAGCGGTCTGGGCCCTAGGTCAGGCGGTGACGCCCGACACGGCAGAGGCCTCGATCATCACAAAGGCAGACGGCACGATCGTTGGCAGCCGACAGGTTGCGCAGGCCTTCACCCGACCGCAGTATTTCTGGCCGCGTCCGTCAGCGGTAAATTACAACGGCGCGGGCGCCGGCGGCTCCAACAAATCGCCCACCAGCAAGGACCTTACCGCGCGCGCATCGCAGGCCGTCGCTGCCTATGGCGCAACGGGGCAGAACCCGTTGCCTGCCGAACTGGCGGCCGCATCCGGTGCCGGTCTCGACCCGCATATAACCGGGCGTGCCGCGCGCTATCAGGTGGCGAGGATTGCCGCTGCCCGCGGCATTGCGGCAGAAGAGGTCGAGCAGGTTATCGACCGGAGCCTGTTCTCGCCGGGTGGCGTCTTCACGCCGGACCGGTTGGTCAATGTTCTGGAAATGAACCTTGCTCTGGACGGCATCCAGGTTCGTTAAGATAGCAGAAATGCCAGCGGCGATTCTATCGCTGCCGGCATCGTTTTCGGCCGGATCGATCAGGCGGGCGCCGCTATGTGCCGCGCCGGATACGATCATACGCGCGGCACGGAGGCCTTGTCGAGCTCGACGGAAGGCTCGCGGCCCCAGACCCGAAGCTCGGCGACGAAGGCCGAGATGCCGCTCTTGTCCGACAGGCAAAGCGCGTCCTCGTCCAAAGCATCGGCAATCCCGGCTCTCTGGGGGCGATCGCGTCAAACAGGACGAGGGACCACTATCGATCATGTGATGCGCTACGATTAGACTTCCGTCGGACGCGGCAACACCACCACCTTGGATGCGACCAGTTCGATCACGCCCTTTTCCTCACCGATCGCCGCTTTCCTTTTGTCCAGCAGTTTGGCATCGACTCCGTAAGTCACGAGCATTCCGAGCTTGCGGCCTTCAAAACGCCTGGGGGCCGCGCTTGACGATGCCGAGTGCGGGCGAAGGTTCCAGATCGTGGCGGGTCGGGACGGCGGCATCGGCCGGCTCCGGCATGGTCTGGATACCGAGCTTCTGCGCCACGGTGGCCGCCGGCGTCTCGTCGATATTGAGAGGGTGGGAGACCATCCGTCCATACTCTCCTCAAGCGGCAAAAACGCGAAAAAAGGCCGCTTTCGTCAGCGGCCTTTTTCCTCACGCCTGAAGATCAAGCGGACTTCTTCGTCTTCGCCTTGTCGTTGGCCGAAGCCTTGGCAAGCTGCGTGAGCTTCTGGTCCGTCGCTTCCTCTTCCTTCAAATTAGCCTCGAGGAGAGAAACGGCCTCTGTCATGCCGAGCTGCTTGGCCCACTCGACCAGCGTCCCGTAACGGGCGATCTCGTAATGTTCGACTGCCTGGGCCGAGGAAATCAGACCTGCATCGAGCGCGGGCGAATCCTTGAATTCCTCGATGATCTCCTCGCCCTCGGCGATGATGCCCTGAATGGCTTCGCAGGTCTTGCCGCGGGCGGGCTTGCCGAGAAGCTCGAAGATCTGCTCAAGGCGTTCGATCTGCCCCTGTGTCTCGTCGCGATGCTGAAGGAAGCCGGCCTTGCCTTCTTCGGACTGGGCTGCGCGCGCCATTTTCGCAAGCGCCTTGAGGATTTGCTTTTCGGCGAAGTAGATGTCCTTGAGTGTGTCCAGGAACAGATCGTCGAGCGTTTTTGTCGCTGCCATGGGTGGTGTTCTCCAATTTATGGTTGTCACTCACAATTCCCCACGCCTGGGCTTTGTTCCTCCGCGGCATCGCCAAACAGGCGATAAGGTATGTGGGTACGCTAACGGACGAACCATCGGGACTGACATCCATTTCCGGCAACGATAATTTTGGAACAAAACCATTCAGCATGGGTTCTTCCAGCGTACCTGAAACCAACGAAGAGGAGGCAGACATGCTGAATCAGGAAAACCGCACCACCGGTCAGGATCCTTACGTCAAGGACACCCACTCGTTGATCGCGAGCGACAAGGTCGAAGGCACAAAGGTCTACGGTGCCGACGGAAAGCGTATCGGCTCGATCCAGCGCATCCTTTTGGAAAAGCGCGCCGGTCGAGTGGCTTACGCCGTCCTAAGCTTCGGTGGCTTCCTTGGCATCGGTGATGACTATTATCCGCTGCCGTGGAACAAACTGGCCTATGACGAAGGGCTGGATGGCTACCGGATCGATCTGACCAAGGACCAGATCACAGGCGCTCCGCGCTATGCTGATCTGGACGACGACACCTGGTATCGTGCAGACGATCGCCGTGTCGATGATTACTATGGCGTCCCGCCGACCCGGATGTGATCGCCATCGTATCAAGGGATTGAGGCTCCGCCCTGCGGGGCCTCTTCTCGTTTTTGGGCTGTCAACGCACGTCTTGCCATGGCGGCGACCATTCCCGATACAGGCATTCTGATCGTCGGTGGCGATCTGAAACGGGACGACGACTTTGTCCGTATCGTCGTCAAAACCTGCAATGACGATGTGGAGATCGGCATACCCAAAGTGCCGCGGTGCTGAGCGCGTAACTTCTCGAAAGGCATCCGACCATCAGCTAGATGGAAATTTCATCCGGCTCGAAGCCTAACGATCCTCTCGAAGAACTTCAGGTAGTCCTCGCTGGTCTCGCCCGCGGTCTCGAATATCAGTCGCTCGTCTCGCCGCGCCCCATTAGCCTTTTTTGTCCATGCCGAGACATGCTTTGCCGGTGTGATGTCGGAGAGCGTCAAGGCCAGCGCCTTTGGCCCGGCTTCGAGTTTTGAAATGCCCAACTGGCCCGCGGCGATCTGCAATCGTGTTGCCCGCAATAACAACAGCACTTCACGCGGCGGCTCGCCGAACCTGTCCTCGAATTCCTCCTCGAGATCGTCCATCTCGCCTCTTGTCGATGCCCGCAGGAGCTTGGCGTAGAGATTGAGCCTGACTGCGGCGTCCGGCACATAGTCCGATGGGATTATCGCCGAAAGACCGAGGTTGAGCACGGCGCGCCTTGCGGTTGCCGATGGTTGCCGGCGCAGCTTCGCAACGGCACCCGCCAGCAGCTTCTGATAGAGACCAACACCGATCGCTTTCATATGCCCTGCCTGATCCTCGCCGGCAATGTCGCCGCCGCCGCGCAGATCGAGATCGCGAAGGCTGAGGCTGAGCCCGGCGCCCAGTCGATCGTTTTCGACGATGCTTTCGAGCCGCAGACGTGTCTCCTCGGCCAGGTCGGCTCCTGGTTCGGTCAGCAGATAGGCCATGCCCTGCGCGCCTGCTCGTCCCACCCGGCCGCGCAGCTGGTGCAGCTGTGCCAAGCCGAACCGCTCGGCATGCCACACAAAAATGGTGTTGGCGCGCGGCACGTCGATGCCGTTTTCGATGATGTTGGTGGCAAGCAGCACGTCACCATCGCCTTCCGCAAAACCCACGATCGCGCTATCGATCGCAGCTGCCGGCATCTTGCCATGCGCGACCTTGACCGAGAGTTCGGGAACGATCTTGCTTAGAATAGCCTCGACGGCTTCTATGTCCTCGATGCGCGGCACCACAACGAAACTCTGCCCGGAACGGCGAAATTCACGCATCAGTCCCGTCCGCATGGACGCATTGTCGAATGCGGCCAGCGAGGTTCGTACCGGCCGGCGCTTATAGGGTGGCGTGGTCAGCAGACTGACATCCTGAACGCCGACCATGGCCGACTGCAGGGTTCTCGGGATCGGCGTGGCCGACATGACAAGTGTGTGGAGCGACGGGGCGAGCGCAGTCATCGCCCTTTTCTCCTTAAGCCCGAAACGGTGCTCTTCATCGACGATCAGAAGCGCAAGCTCGGCAAAGCGGACATCCTTTGCAAGGATCGCCTGTGTCGCAATGATGACACCGATCTCGCCCTTCGCCAGTGCCATCTTGACCTGCGTTGCCTCACGCGGCTTGAGCAGGCGCGACAGCATGCCCACGGCAATACCGGTTTTTGCAAAACGCCGCTGAAAACTGGCAAAGTGCTGACGCGCCAGAACGGTCGTCGGGGCGATGACGGCAACCTGGCCGCCCGCCAGAGCGACTGCCGCCGCGGCGCGCAAAGCGATCTCGGTTTTGCCGAAGCCGACATCGCCGCAAATCAGGCGGTTCATCGGCCGCCCCGATGCAAGGTCTGACATCACGGCCCTGATGGCCTCGGCCTGATCGGGCGTCTCGGCAAACGGAAAACCGCGCATGAAGGCAAGGAATTCGGCGCGCGGCGGCACGAAAGTCGGCGCTTGCGAGGTCTGCCTCCGTTTGGCAACTTTCAGGAGATGACGTGCGGTCGATTGAATGTCCCCCGCTATCTTGTCCTGCTTCTTCTGCCAGGCGTCGGTGTGGAGGCGGTCGAGCGTGACTGCCTCGGGTTCGGAGCCGTAGCGCCACAGCTTGCCAAACTCTTCCATCGGCACGAGAATGGAAGACCCATCGCGATATTGCAGCCGCGCGGCATCGCGATCGACCCCTTCCACGGCAATGCCCTCCAAATCCTTGAGGACCCCGATGCCGTGATCTTCATGCACGACGACATCGCCGATCCGCAGCTCCGGCTCACTCAGAAATGCGCCGGGATCGCGGACCATGCCGGTATCGCCGGTAACGGCGATGACCACGATATTGGCCCGAGCGTCGTAAAAATCCTGTGCCAGCTGGCAAGCCGATGTCATCAGGGTGCCGGGCGCGGCTTTTAGGGCTGCACGCCAGTCGTCAATGGCGACAGGCGCTAGCCCGGTAATCTTCGCCAGCCGCCTGGCAAGGGTCTCGGCCGGCCTGCCTGTTCCACACAGGAGAATCTTCAGGCCTTCCCTGTTTCGCTCTTCGATGAAGTTGAGAAGCGCACGGCGTCCGTTGGCATCCGAGGGATCCGTTGGAACGTCGCCCCCCTCGGTCAGGTCAAGCCTGTCGCCTGCGAACTTGCCGGCATATCGGTCCCATTCGTCGCGATCGAGGTAGAATGAACGTGACGTCGTCGCCTTCGCATCGCCGAAATCCTCTCGGGCCCTGCGCGCATCCTCGATGATTTCCAGACTGCGCTCGACCCTATCGGCAGTCCCGGGCGCAAGAACCAGGTCGGCCTCGCCCAGGCACTCGAAAGCCGAGGGCATGTCGTCGTAAAGGCGCAACAACAGGCGCTCCATCGTGTCCAGTGGCACGGCCTGATCGCTCGTCGGGCTTTCGGTGAGGATCGCTTCCGACGCTGGGCCGATAGTGACGCTATCGAGATAGCTCTCCGTGCGTTGCGTCAGCCGGTCGAAACCCCGCAGTTCAAGGACCCTGCCTTTCTCGGAGAGCACGATCCGCATCGGCCCAGGAGCGCCGCCCGGGTAGATATCGATCACGCCTTCGCGCGCAGCCATTTCACCCGGATCGTCAGCCACGGCTTCCTGCACATAGCCTGTCCTTGCAGCAAAGGCGAAAAAGGCGTCGCGATCGAAGGGCGCGCCGACAGCAAGGTCGAGGCGGCTTTCGGTAATGACAGCGATCGGCGGAACCCGTTGAAGCATCGCGTCGAGCGATGTCACCAGCAGTCGCGGCGCCTCGCTCGGGCTGTTCCAAAGCCGCAGCGCATCCATCCTCAGACCCATGCAGTGGCGCGTCGGCGCTACCCGATCGTAGGGCAGGCAATCCCAAGGCGGCAGGACCAGGATGTCGATATCCGGAAAAAGGGCCCCGGTGGCCTCCGCGATCTTTTCAGCCGCACCTTCGCTCGACGCAATGAAGCAGAGCGGGTGTTCAGACTGACGGAGCAAGGCGGCAAGCCGGGTCGCGACGAAGCCTGCGGGGAACCTGACAGGCCGGGCCGGTTCGACGGGCGATGTTGGCGGTGGGGATTTCTCTGCCCTGGACTCACTGACACGCACTTCAACCGCCAATCTCTGCATTTACCAGGCTGCGAAAACGCCGCATGCCTCCACGTGTTCCATCCGCACTGAGCGATGATTGCGCGAATGTCGTGGCGCCTCACTGAAGCCGAGACCGTCTTCTCGGCAATCGGCCTGCGGAGGACGATGCGTCGTCCTCCGCAGGCCGCTGATCGGTCAGGCGATCTGTTCTTTCTGCGCCCCGCTATCCGGTCGGGCCGGACCGAGAACAGGCTCCTCACCAAGGGGCTCGTTCGGGAAGATCGTGAACTGTCCCTTGCCGTCGATGGACGGCCCTTCGTTCCAGCGCGCCGGAGGGGGAACCGAGCCATCCGATGCCGTCGCGAAGAAGTCGTAGTTGTGGTTCTGGTCTTCCTTTTCCTGCGGGAAGCTGTTGGGGATCGGCAGAGCGCCTGCGGTGCCGCCAAGTTCCTCGATCACTGCCAGCCATTGCTGCTGGTGCATCGTGTCGCGGGCGATCATGAAATGCAGCATGTCCTTCATGCCGTCGTCATGGGCCGCGTTATAGAGCCGCGTGGCAAGAACGCGACCGGTACTTTCGGCTGCGACATTGCAATACATGTCGGCGGCGAGGTTTCCGCTGGCATAGATATGCGACATGTCGAAGGGCACGCCCTCCGCATTGGCTGGGAAGGCAGCCATGCCGGTCGAGAGGATGTGTCGATGCAGCATGCCCTCGATCACATGGCGCGGGTTCTCACCGCCCATCACCGCGCCGACAATGCCGTCGGCCGCGCCGGCTTCCGCAAGGCTTGCAGGCGCTTTTTCGAGATTGAGAGCAACCGCGGTGGCCAGCATCTCGATGTGGCCCATTTCTTCCGTTGCCGTGTGCAGCAGCATGTCGCGATATTTAGTCGTCGGGCCGCGGGCACCCCAGGCCTGGAAGAAGTATTGCATGCAGACGCGGATTTCACCCTCCACGCCGCCGATCGCCTGCTGCAGCATGCGGGCGAAGATCGGGTCGGGTGAACTGACCTTGACGGGATACTGCAGGCGTTTGTCGAAGCTGAACATTCGAGTGTTCTCCAAATGCTTGAGAAGATTAGAGGTGATTGGTGGACGGGCCTCAACCTCGTCCGACCCTGAAACCGAGGCGCACTCACAAAGTTCCCTGAAACTACTTCAGGTACGGTAACGGACGCCACCAGACGAACCTGTCCCACAATGGATCGTCCTCGCCTCCCGCGCGTTGGGCTGACTTGGGCTTTGCAAGCGCAAGCGGCAAACGGACAAGGAGACGACCATGAACAAGACAACACCCAGCCCCGAAGGCGATGCGGCGCGCAGCGACGGCGAGAAAGCGGATCGCGATCGCGAGGAACTGAAGAAGAAGGCCGAACAGGGCTTGAAGGATGCCGACGGCAAGCTGCCAAAGGATGAAATCTGAAGCGTAGCGATCGCATCACCGAAAATCATAACCGCGATCGGGCGGTCGCTGCTTCCAAGGAGGATAAGCATGAAAGCGTTGACGTGGCACGGCAGCGGCGACATTCGCTGCGAAGAAGTCGATGATCCGAGAATTCAGGACGATCGCGATGCGATCATCAAGGTCACGAGCTGCGCCATCTGCGGCTCCGATCTGCATCTTTATGGCGGGTTCGTCCCCGGCATGCACCATGGCGACGTCCTCGGCCACGAAACCATGGGCGAGGTGGTCGAGGTCGGGCGCGCGGTGACCAAGCTGAAGGTCGGAGATCGCGTCGTCGTTCCGTTCACCATCTCCTGCGGTGAATGCCGCCAGTGCCGCTGGGGACAATTCTCGCTGTGCGAAAACTCCAATCCGAATGGCGCGATGCAGGCCAAGCAGATCGGCTACCCGACCGCCGGACTGTTCGGATATTCGGAAATGTATGGCCGCTTTCCCGGCGGCCAGGCGCAATATTTGCGCGTTCCCTTCGCGGATGTCGGACCGATCAAGGTGCCAGACGGACTGACCGACGAGCAGGTTCTCTTTCTCTCGGACATCTTTCCGACAGGCTACATGGCCGCCGAAAACTGCGATATCAAGCCGGGCCAGACCGTCGCTGTCTTCGGCTGCGGCCCCGTCGGTCTCTTCGCGATAAAATCCGCCTTCCTGCTCGGCGCCGAACGGGTGATCGCCATCGATACCGTGCCGGAACGGCTCGCGCTCGCACGCCAGGCAGGCGCCGAGACGCTTGACTATGCCGATGACGAACTACAGCAGAAGATTGTCGATATGACCGGCGGTCTTGGGCCGGACGCCGTCATCGAGGCCGTCGGCATGGAAAGCCACGGTGCGGGAGGGCTGATGGAGACGATGCAAAGCAAGCTTTCCGCGACCGAGCGGCCCTATGCGCTCAGCCAGGCCATTCTGGCTTGCCGGCCGGGCGGTACGGTTTCGCTCCCCGGCGTCTTTATCGGGCCGATGGTGCCTGCACCGTTCGGGGCATTTGTCGGAAAGGCGTTGACGCTTAAAACCGGGCAGACCCATGTTCAGCGCTATCTTCAGCCGCTGATGGACCTGATCGTCGAAGGAAAGATCGATCCCTCCTTCCTCATCACCCATCGTATCGGGCTGGAGGATGGCCCGGAAGCCTACAGGACCTTCCGGGACAAGGCGGATGGTTGCGTTAAGGTGGTCATCTACCCGAACGGCTGACAGCACTGGCGCCGGCATGGCAGACGCCTATCGCCATGCCGGGTCCCCCCTTGAGCCCGCTTAGAGTAATAGACGTGCCACACGGCAGTCGCCGGTTATAAATCGCGATCTAGCAAAGCGCTGAACCAGCCGGCATAGGGCGTATTTTTCGCCATGTGGCGATTGAAATCGGGTGCGCCGTCATCCCACCAGACCGGACCGCGCTCACCGAGCTTTGTCTTGGCATCGTCGACGCGCCGCCTTGCCTTTTTCATTGCGTCGGCATCACCCTTGGCGTCCCGGACCGCGCGCCGGGCCGACATGAGTTCTGCAACGAGGTCGGTTCTTGTCGCTTCGTCCAGCTCCGGGTTGCTCAGCCGCCAGAGCTTGCCGCGCACAACGAAATAGCGGCCGTCGGGTGTAGTGGGATGCGATCGTGGCTTTCTCGACATTGTAACCTTTTGCGCGGTGGCGCGTTTTACCAGGAACAGATAGGAGGATCGGATGTCAAAGCGAGAGTTGATCGATACCGGCAGCGACAAGCGCTATGTGCGCCGCGACGCGGAAGGCAGGTTCAAGGAGTCGGTCGATGTCGGCAGGTCTCTGTCCGCCGACAAGCGGCATGACGCCAAAAACGTGGCGAAGCCCGGCGAGGGCGACAAGGGCGATCACAAGAAATAGACGTGCGGATCGCCACCTATAATGTCAACGGCGTAAACGGGCGGCTGGACGTTCTGATCCGCTGGCTGGAGGAGGCTGCTCCGCAGATCGTTTGTCTGCAGGAGCTGAAAGCGTCCGACGACCGGTTCCCGTGGAGGGCCGTGGAAGCGGCTGGCTACGGCGCGATCTGGCACGGCCAGAAATCGTGGAACGGTGTCGCCATCCTGGCCAGGGGCAGCGACCCGCTGGAAAGCCGGCGCGGGCTTCCCGATGAGAGCGACGATCCTGCCAGCCGGTATATCGAAGCGGTAGTGGAAGGTATGGTCGTCGGTTGCCTGTACCTTCCGAACGGCAATCCCTGTCCGGGACCGAAATTCGATTACAAGCTGCGCTGGTTCGAGCGGTTGATCGCCTATGCCGAGGAACTTCTGGAACTGGACGTGCCCGTCATTCTGGCCGGCGATTTCAACGTCATGCCGAGCGAACTGGACGTCTACAAGCCGGAGCGCTGGGTGGACGACGCGCTGTTTCGGGTCGAGGTCAGGGATGCCTATCAGCGGCTGTTGCAGCAAGGATGGACGGATGCGCTGCGATCTCTTCACCCGCAGGAGCGCATCTACACGTTCTGGGATTACATGCGCAATGCCTACGCCCGCAATGCGGGGCTGAGGATAGACCACTTTCTTTTGAGCCCCGGCGTCGCTGCCCGGCTGAAGCGTGGCGATGTCGACAGCCATGTGCGTGGATGGGATCACACGAGCGATCATGCGCCGGTATGGATCGAACTCTCGGACAAGCCGTCAAGGAGGAGGAAAGGAAATGGATAATTGGCGCAAAGATATCGCTGTCGGGCTGAACGGCCTGATCGATCGGGCTGTTCAATCGGGCGCGGGGCAGGCAGAGGTTCTGACAGAGCTCTCCACATTGATTGGACGACGTGGTAACGCCGCGCCCGATCCAGTCCCATCCAGCACGCGCCCTCAGACGCCTGCCGACGAGCCGGCAAACGATTGGCCCGGCGCGTTACGCTGAAGACCGCACGTCAGACGTCCGCGTTGCGAGTGGGCAATGCCGGCGAACGCGGACGACGTCTTTACAGTCAGGCCTGTGGCGTGCCGTTCGGTCAGTCTTTCAGGGGGTCATGTCCCCAGTTCATGAGAGAATGCCGCCAGGTCGAGTGCTCTACGTCATTTTTCGGACCGCCCTGCGCCAGATGCCGATGGACATATCCCACGACTTTTCTCATGTGACTGTAATCGTCGTCGGTCAGATCCGACTGGGATTTGTGCTTGATCTCGACAATCCGCCGGCCGGAATGATGCCCGACGGTCTCACCGCCGCCATCGCCGGACCAGCCGGCGGCCTTGCTGTCATCCGTCTCCAGCCACTTTTCCAGCGCCGATGGCGTCATGTTCACGGCTTGGCGGAACTCGTCCCAAACCTTTTCCCGATCGAGTGCGGTCATACGGCACCCCGTGCAACGGCGCTGGTGGACGAAACGTCGATACGGCTGTTTTCCTCGCCATCCCAATATTCGATCGCTTTTGCGGAAACCTTGATCAGCAGGATGCCGGGCGTATCGATGCCCTGCGGGAACCACCGATCGAGATCCTTGACCCAGTGTTTCTCGAACTGCGCCTTGTCGCGGATCAGGCTTGCTTCGCCTTCGATCGCGATGAAGATGCCGGGCTTGCCGAGAATGCTGGGTGGGGCGGTGAAAGTCAAGCCGACCCGGTTGTCTTGATCGATCTCTTTGACTTTCCGCGTGTCTTCGTAGGAGAAAAACCAGCTGTCGCCGTCATATTCGACATCGCCGTTATTGCTCATGGGACGGCTCTTAAGACCCTGGGGTCCGCCCAGGGTGTCGAACATGCAGAAGTCTATCTTGGCGAGCTTCTTCGACAGCTCTTCCATCGTCATCGTGGTCATTGGTCTCTCCTGAAGGCGCTATGGTTCGACAACAGCCTGAAGCGCGCTAGGTTCCAACTTCATGGTCCACCCACTGGATGTTTGAGCGTGGCGTATGCCAGGATCAGATGTCGCATTCATCCCTCCACAATACTAAAGCCCGTCTGTACGATAGTGGACGGTCGGCGGGTATGTGATTTTTTGTCGGCTCCGTTCATCGTCTGTTAGCTCCGCCTTCTCATGCTGGCGAAAAGCTTGGAGGGCAACATGGGTACTGGTTGTGAAGGCTGTCGGCGCGGGGAGCCGTTCGATCTGCCGTTTTCGATGGCCTTTCAGCCTATCGTCAATCTACGTGACAATACGGTCTTCGCGCATGAAGCCCTTGTTCGGGGTGTGAACGGGGAAGGCGCCGGCGCCGTCCTGGAAAGGGTCGACCCTCTCAATCGCTATGCCTTCGACCAGCAATGCCGCGTCAAGGCGATCGAACTGGCAGCCGCGCTGTTAACGCCGGAGGACGAGGCGAAGCTGTCGATCAATTTCATGCCGAACGCGGTTTACGAGCCGAGAGCCTGCATCCGCTTGACCCTGGCGACTGCCGAACGGGTCGGTCTGCCGCTCGACCGGATCATTTTCGAGTTCACTGAAAACGAACAGCTCGATACCCGGCACGTCCTCAGGATTCTCGAAACCTATCGCGAGATCGGCTTCAAGACGGCGATCGACGATTTCGGTGCCGGGCATGCCGGCCTCGGTCTTCTCGCCAAGTTTCAGCCGGATCTGGTCAAGCTGGATATGGACCTTATCCGCCATATCGATGTCGATCCGGTCAAGCGCACGATCGTCAAACACACGCTGCGCATGTTGGACGAGCTTGGCGTGACGCCGCTTTGCGAGGGTGTCGAAACGGCGCAGGAACTGGCGGTTCTTGAGGATCTCGGGGTTGTGCTGGTTCAGGGCTATCATCTGGCAAAGCCCAGTTTCGAGGCCATGACGCGTCCGCAACCTTATCACCGGACCGGGCAGGCGGCATAGCTCGCCGCCCTTGCCCGGTCGTCCACGGCAGTTTCGGATGCTCGGCTTACCTCGCGGGGCGCTCGAACGGCGTCGATCTTTCGTGCTGCCACGGTCCACCGAGATACCGCCACAGGTCGATGCCTGCCACAGCGATCGTGGTCGGAGTAAAGCCGTCCGACAGGCTTTGATACAGATCATCCGCCTGCTGACGCGTCACCTTGTTCTGGACGGTGATATGCGGCCGCCACTTCTGCATGTCCTGGCCGCCCAGAAACGGCCGGAAACGTGATTTGAGCCGCGCATGCATGTCTTCCAGTTCTGCGCTGTCGATCGCGAACGCAACGCCGGCGCCGAGATGACGGATGCCGCTGAGCCTTACCGTCATTGCCGAACTTTCGGCGGCCTCCTCCTCGAGCGCGTGGACGATTTCGTCGAGACGTTCGCCCGCGAGCCGATGGAACATCGTCACATGGGCCTTGAGGAAATTGCGTGCCGGCGGGAAATGCTCGCGGCGCAGCCTGTCGAATGGTTCGAGGTCGTCATCGCTTATCGAGGCTGTCAGAATGAGGGGCTGGTCGGTCTTCACGAGGGATGCTGTCCTTGCGGTCTTCGTCAGGCGTAAGCTTCGAAAGGGGGCAACCGCGGATCCTCGGGGATGTTCCTTGGCGAGCTCAACGCAGCTGGCCAGCGTCTCGGACCAGGCGTCATCGCATCCCGCCGGATGGGTTCATCGAGGGTGTGACACGGGGTCGAGCGCGAAATCTTCGTCCCCCGCAAGAGCCAGCAGCTTCGCGTGATCCTGTGCCGAAAGCGGGATGCCGGTCTTCTCGTTTTGCGCGCGTGTCGCATGCCGGCGGTCGCCCGGCAACCGTTCCTGGCCCGCATCCAGTACCAGATCGCATATCCCGGCCACACGTTCGGCAAAGACCGCGTTGCCGCCGCGGGTCGGATCGATGACGATGAAAAACTGACCGGTGAACGGCGTCTGCGCACCCTTATGACCGCTCCAGTCGAACTCGCCGGAAAAATAGCCGCCGGTGAGCGCCGCGCTCAGGATTTCCACCATCAGCGCAATCGAATTGCCCTTGTGCCCGCCAAAAGGCAAAAGCGCGCCGCCCGCGAGAACATGGCGCGGGTCGGTGGTCGCCTGACCGTCACGATCGACACCCGTGCCGGGCCGCAGTTCGTGGCCGGCCCGTGCGGCAATCTGCACGTCACCATGCGCGATCGCCGAGGATGCCTGATCGAAGACGAAGGGGGCAGCGCCCGCGCGCGGGGAAGCAAAGGCCATCGGGTTGGTCCCGAAGACCGCCTTTCGGCCCCCATGCGGGACGACGCAAGCCATGCTGTTGACGACGCTCAGGGCCACATAGCCCGCCTCTGCAAAGGGTTCGACATCCGGCCATAAGGCGCTGAAATGATGGGAGCGACGGATGGCGAGCACGGCAACGCCGTTTTCTTTGATTTTCTCGATCAGCAACGGCCGCGCCGCGGAAAGCGCCGGCTGCGCAAAGCCGCCTTTCGCATCCACGCGAACGAAGGCTGGGCCGACATCCTCGACCTGCGGGATGGCCTTGCCGTCAACCCAGCCGCTTTCAAGCGAGGATACATAGCCTGCCATGCGAAAGATGCCGTGGCTGAGCGCACCGTCGCGTTCGCAGCCCGCGCAGTTTTGCGCAAGAATGGCCGCGTTTTCCTGCGAGACGCGGTGACGGACGAAGATCCGCTCCAGCAGCGCAACGAGTTCGATATAGGAAAGATGGATCGCGGCGGCGGTGTCGGTCATGGGTTTTTCTCGTGACTGGCGGCTGCTAACTGTCGGATGCGCACTTGGTCACGGTCTGGTCCGCTTGGCATCCAATAGTATGGGCGTGCTGTTTCTCGGTCGCCGAGGATAACGTCAACCGCCGCGCTTTCAACCGTCTTCCAACGATCAGGCATGGTCACCGTGGCTCGCGATCGAACCGGCGAGCGGCGGTTGATGCCGGTTCGGGAATGCCAACGATCGCGCCGAGATCCGCACAGGCCGGATCGGACTCCTGTTCAGGCGGTCGCTTTTGCGGGCGGCCATGTGCGGCCGCCCCAAGTTCGCGCGCGCTGATGACATATCCTGCTGCCGTCACCAAGGCGAGAGACCGTTTGCCGACAGTCATTCCGACGCTTGCGGCGTGTAGAAAGCGCGGGCGTCGGCCGCCATTGCCTGGCGCGAGGGCAGCTGTGTGTAGAACATGTGGCCGCCGCGATACACCTTGAGCGACGCGCGGTCGCCAACCAGATCCGGCGGCATGTGATCGATCACATATCTGCTCACGCCGTAGGGTGTCAGGGCATCGCTATAGCCATGCGCGATCATCAGCCGGAAGGTCGGGATGACGGAGAAGAGATCACGCAGATCGTCAGATACGCTGGCAAGCGCGCGTGCATCGCCGCCACGATTGCCATTCCATTCCCAGCGCCGGTTCACCTCGGTGTTGAGCAGCGTATAGGTCATCTCGGTGCTGAACCCGAGCGTGTTGCGGGCATAGGCCGCGAATGCCGAACCGTAGGCGCGCGTATAGCCGTCGAGAATCGGATCGTCGTTCTGGCCGTAGGGCGCTTCCGGGTAGGCGTCCGGCACGGCATAGGCGGCGTCATAGGGGCTCACCACCCTGCCTCTGCCGGCCATGTGCTTGGCATAGATGTCGCCCAAAAACCCGCGGCTGCGGGCGATCGCATCCTTTGGCAGGCCAGTCATGCCGGCCAGCCTGCTGTAAAGCCCGTCGCCTGCCTTGTCGTCCGGGGCCGGGCCGGCAAGCGAGGTCAGATACGGGCCCATGGCAAACCGTTCCGCCTCGTTCATGCCGGCTGGGGTGAATGTGCCGCGCCGTTCCATTTCTGCGGCTGCAAGCGAAGGCAATTGCAGTGCGGCCGTCAGCGGATCGGAAGCATTGCCGAGAAAACGCCCCTCCAGCAGCGGCGAGAGCATCACGATGCCGGAGACCAGCATGCTCTGACTGTCCTTCAACGCCGCGGCCACCTTTGCCGCACGGAAACCACCGTAGCTTTCGCCCAGCAGATATTTTGGCGCCTCCAGCCGATCGTTGCGCTGGACATAGAGCGCGATGGCCTTGGCCAGGCTTTCGGCATCCTGACGTACCTTGTAGAAATTGCCGGCCGCCTCGTCGCTTGCCGCCCGGCTCCAGCCGGTACCGACGGGGTCGATCAGCACCAGATCGGTAAAGGCGAGCCAGCTGTCAGGATTGTCCTTGAGCATGGGCGTCGTTCCGTTGTCGCCCGTCACCCCGAACTCGAGCACTTTCGGCCCGACGAGGCCCATATGCAGATAGGCTGACGCCGCACCCGGTCCGCCATTGAAGGCAAAGGTCAACGGCCGACCGGGCTTTCGGTCCTTTGCCACGTAAGCGGTATAGTAGATCTTTGCGGTGCGGGTACCATCCTGACCGAGCATGTCCAGCGTGCCGGCAGTGGCGGTGTATGGCAGATCGCCGCCTTCCAGTTTCAGTGCATGGTCGGTTGTCTTGTCGGCCGGGATCAGGCCGAAAATACCGGCCGATGACCGTTCTTCTTGCCCTCCGGTTTTGGTATCCGGTTCGGGAGACTGCATCTGCGACCACGCCGGCGAGGCAAGGGCGAGGAGCGCGGCAAAGGCGCAGGCGGCCAGACCGGGGACAGGCGTAATGGGCACGGGTATTCTCCAGCATTTTGTCTCGATGCCGCACAATGTAGGTCGCTGACACGCGAGGAAAACTCAACTTGGCTTGATCGCGCCGCAGCCGGCTTCCCCAAAAAGCACATTGAACACGGCAAGATCGCGGTATACTCGTCACAAGGGATCGAAAAGGGACGCGGGAAAATGGACCTGACGCAAGCGAAATTCGAGGATCTACGGGAGTTTCGCCATCGCCTCCACCGCCGGCCCGAACTATCTGGCGAGGAAGTCGAAACTGCCGAAACGATCGTCGAGGCGCTGTCGCTGACCGGACCGGACGAGATCGTCACGGGTATCGGCGGTCATGGTGTCGCCGCCGTCTACGTCGGGCGGGATGCCGGTCCGACCGTTCTCTTGCGCTGCGAGCTCGATGCGCTGCCGATCAAGGAACTGACCGACCTGCCGTATGCATCGGAAATCGATGGCAAAGGTCATCTGTGTGGCCACGACGGCCATATGACAACGCTTGCCGCGGTTGCGCGCGCGCTGGGCCGCCAACGCCCGCAAAAGGGCCGTGTCGTGCTCATGTTCCAGCCTGCCGAGGAAAACGGCGCTGGGGCCGCCGCCGTTATCGCCGACCAGAAATTCGCGGCACTGAAACCGGATTTCTCGTTTTCGCTGCACAATATGCCCGGCCTTCCCCTCGGTTATGTTGCGCTCATCGCCGGTCCTGTCAACTGCGCCTCGCGCGGCATGCGCATCGAACTCACCGGCAAGACGGCACATGCGTCCAGCCCGGAAGACGGGCTTTCGCCGGCGCCGGCCGCGGCAAGGCTGATTGCCGAACTGCCGAGCCTGACCGATGACCGCGGCAGCCATGTCGGTCCGGACTTTTCGCTGGTAACGCTGACCCATGCCCGTATCGGCGAACCCGCCTTCGGCATCGCGCCTGGCCACGCGGAGATCTGGGCGACCTTGCGCACCCTGCAAGATGATCGCATGGCGGCACTGGTTCATGAGGCCGAAGACCGGGCGCGGAGCATTGCCCGGTCGGCCGGTCTGGACCTTGCCATCACCTATCATGACGTTTTTCGCCATTGCGAAAACGATGAAACCGCCGTCACCCATCTTAAGGCAGCCATTGACGCGGAAGGCATTGCCCGTGACGATGGTGACGGCTTCCTGCCGATGAAAGGCTCGGAAGATTTTGGTCTGTTCGGTCATGTTTCGCAATCGGCGATGTTCTTCCTCGGCGCCGGCGAAAACCATCCCCGCCTGCACAACCCGGATTACGATTTTCCCGACGAACTGATCGATATTGGCTCGCGTATCTTCCTTCGCACCATTCGCACCCTGCTCGGGTGAGCGACAGGCGGACGCGGCATATATGAAATTCCTATATCTTTGCCGCGCCAACCGTCTCGCTTTCCTATCGGCGGCAAGCCATCTATGCCTGTTGAAACAGCATTTGCACACGGCGACGAATGGCGGCCGCGTTGCCGGAGATGTCCATGGCATTCGATGACGGCGACCGCCGCCCGTCCCCGGAAGCGCTTCTCGAACGCGCCCAACAGGAGGGCCGTGGCCGGCTGAAGATTTTTCTGGGCGCTGCCCCCGGCGTGGGCAAGACCTATGAGATGCTGATGTCGGGCCGGGCGCGGCAGGCGGATGGCGTTGATGTGGTCATCGGCCTCGTCGAAACCCACGGTCGGCAGGAAACCGAGGCCCTGGTTGAGGGGTTCGAGGTCCTGCCGCGCCGGATCATCGCCTATCGCGGCCAGACGCTGGACGAGATGGACCTGGACGCGGTGCTCACCCGGCGTCCGGCGCTGGTCCTGGTCGATGAACTGGCCCATACCAACGCGCCCGACAGCCGCCATCCGAAACGCTATCTCGATGTTCTTGAACTGCTTGCGCGCGGTATCGACGTCTATACCACGCTCAACGTCCAGCATATCGAAAGCCTGAATGACGTGGTGGCGCAGATCACCCGTATCCGCGTGCGCGAAACCGTGCCGGACTCGGTCATCGACCGCGCCGACGACATCGAAATGATCGATATCACCCCCGACGATCTGATCAAGCGTCTGGCGGACGGCAAGGTCTATATGCCCAAGACCGCAAGACGGGCGACGGAGAACTATTTTTCGCCCGGCAATCTGACGGCGCTTCGGGAACTGGCGCTTCGGCGTACCGCCCAGCGCGTCGATGACCAGTTGCTGAACCACATGCGCGCGCATGCCATTTCCGGTCCCTGGGCTGCGGGCGAGCGGGTTCTTGTGTGTCTCGACTACGGCAGCGACGGTCCCGGCCTGGTGCGTTATGCCCGCCGGCAGGCCGACCGACTGCGCGCACCCTGGGCTGCGTTGCATCTGGAAACGCCGCGCGACGCCTTGCGCAGCGAGGCCGACAAAAGCCGGCTGGCGGCAACCATGCGTTTGGCCGAACAGCTGGGGGCGGAAACCGTCACGCTGCCCGGGTCGCGCGTGGCTGCGGAAATCATCGCCTATGCCGGCGCCAACAATTTCACCCATATCGTAACCGGGCGTTCGGGCAAGTCGCGCCTGATGGAATTGTGGCAGGGCTCGGTCACGCAGGACCTTGTCCGCTACGCCGGGCCGATCAGTCTGCACGTGATGTCGGGAGGGCAGGCGGAACTTGCGGCAAACGGCGTGCGCCCTGCCGTGCCACCCAAACCGTTCCGCTCGCTGCCCTATGTCACGAGTACCGCTTTCGTGGCGCTGGCGGTGGGTGTCGGGACGCTGCTCGACCAGACGCTCGGGGTGCAGAACCTGGCGCTTGTCTTTCTGATGGCCGTTCTGGCAGCGGCGGTGCGTGGCGGCCTGGCAAGCGGCATCTATGCCTCTGTTGTGGCAGCGCTCAGCTTCAACTTCTTCTTTCTCGAACCGCGCTACGATTTCACCGTTCGCGATCCCGAAAGCGTCGTCGCGCTGATCTTCTTCCTTGGCGTCGCGCTCGTGGCCAGCAACCTTGCTGCCGCCGTGCAGCGCCAGGCCCGCGCCGCGCGACAAAGGGCGAAGACGACTGAGGATCTTTATCTCTTCTCGCGCAAGCTGGCCGGCACCGGCACGCTTGACGACGTTCTGTGGGCCACCGCCTTCCAGGTCGCTTCCATGCTCAAGGTACGCGTGGTCATCCTTTTGCCCGAAGCCGGCGACATCGTCGTCAAGGCCGGGTATCCGCCGGATGATACGCTGGTGGATGCGGATATTGCTGCCGCCAAATGGGCATGGGAACATGATCGCCCGGCTGGCCGTGCCGCCGATACGCTGCCCGGCGCAAAACGGCTTTATCTGCCGTTAAGCACGGGCCGTGGCGCCGTCGGCGTCATAGGGCTCGACAATGACCGGCAGGGGCCGCTTCTGACGCCGGAACAGCAGCGCCTTTTCGATGCGCTTGCCGATCAGGCAGCGCTGGCCATCGAACGGGTGCAGCTTGTTTCCGATGTCGATCGCGCCCGCCTGGCCGCCGAAACCGATCGTCTGCGCGGCGCGCTGCTAAGCTCCATCTCCCATGACCTCAAAACGCCGCTTGCCTCGATCATGGGGGCCGCCGGAACGCTCAAGGATTTTCAGGCTCAGCTCGACGACACGGCGCGGCTCGAACTGTTGTCGACCGTGATCGACGAATCCGAACGGCTGAACCGCTTCATCGCCAACCTGCTCGACATGACCCGTCTCGGCTCCGGTACGATGGCGCCGAACTGCGCGCTTCATTTCGTCGGAGACATCATCGGGACGGCGCTGGGTCGGGCTTCGAAGATCACCGCCGCCCATACCGTGCAGGTTTCCGTTTCGCCGGACCTCCCGATGGTGAAGGTGGATGCCGTCCTTTTCGAACAGGTCCTGTTCAACCTCCTCGACAATGCCGCCAAATATGCACCGCCCGGCACGCGCATCGATATCCGGGGCTGGGTGGATGGAAACGCCATCAGGCTCGCCATCACCGACGAAGGGCCGGGCATCCCCGCCGACGATGTCGAGCGTATCTTCGACAGTTTCTACCGTGTGGAGAAAGGCGATTTCGTGCAGGCCGGCACGGGGCTTGGCCTCTCCATCTGCCGCGGGTTCGTGGAGGCGATGGGCGGATGGATAAAGGCCTCGAACCGTCCTGATCGCTCCGGCGCAGTCTTTACCATCGGTCTGCCGATCGCGGCCCAGCCGAAAATGTCCGAGGAGAATCCGTGATGCAGCCAGCCGTGCGCATCCTCGTCGTCGATGACGAACCGCCGATCCGCAAACTTCTGCGCGTCGGCCTGTCCACGCAGGATTACGCCATCAGCGAAGCGATGAATGCCAAGGTCGCGATCGAGCTTGCGAAAAGCGACAAGCCCGACCTGATCCTGCTCGATCTGGGGCTGCCGGACATGTCGGGCCATGATCTTTTGGCAAGATGGCGGGCGGAAGGCATGGATTTGCCGATCGTCATCCTGTCCAGCCGCACCGACGAGGCGGGCATCGTCAGGGCGCTGGATCTCGGAGCCGACGACTATGTCACCAAGCCGTTCGGCATGAACGAGCTTGTCGCGCGCATCCGTGTGGCGCTGCGCCACCGGCTTCAGACGCAGGGGGAAAAGCCGGTCTTCCAGACGGGCGAACTGGTCGTCGATCTGGTCAAGCGCATCGTCAGGGTCGGCGGCAGGGAGGTCAAGCTGTCGCCCAAGGAATACGATATCCTGCGCGTTCTGGTGCAGCATGCCGGCAAGGTGCTGACCCATCGTTTCCTGCTGGACCATGTCTGGGGTGAGCCGACGGACGTGCAGTATCTGCGCGTCTATGTGCGCCAGCTTCGTCAGAAGATCGAGGCCATGCCGGACCAGCCGCGCTATATCCTGACCGAAACCGGCGTCGGCTATCGCTTGCAGGAAGGGCTTTGATGTTTCTGCCGAGGCCACAACAGTTTGTGCGCGCTGCGCGACCGGTTCACAGCCCCGCCTCGCGCAGCACCACCGTCACGACCCGTCGCCAGGCGGCTGCGGCCAGGCTTTCGCCCGTCGCGTCGAGTACCATCACGCCCTGCAGCGAACGGCCCGGCAGCTCAGCGGTCCCGAGGACATCGGCAGTGACGCCGTATTCGGCGGTCACCGGCACCAGCGTCTGGCGTCGGCCACCGCCGGGCGGGTGAACAGCAATGGCACCGCCGAAATGCGAGGTCAGTTGCGGAATGTCGATCTCGCGGGCGCCCGATTGCGCAAGCGCGGTCAGCGTGATCGGTAGACGCGGCATGCTTACATCGTCCGGCACGAACCAGCCGCCTGCCTTCCGCACCAGCCGCCGGCCCTCGTCGCCACCCACATAGCCGCGTACCACGGTGCCTGCCGTGGAAGACAGAAAGGCAAGCTGGTCGGCGCGCGACAGCCACTGGCCCTCGTGAATATCAGGGCTGAGATCGCGGATCCTGCCATCGAATGGCGCGCGCACCGTCAGCTGGCCGTCGCGCTCCTCAAGCCCCCTGGCCCGGGCGGAAAGGCCGGCAAGTTCGCTTTCCAGAACACTGCGGGCGGCGAGATCCTCGGCATTGGCGCCAACCCGCGCCAGGCGGCGCTGTGCGAGCCTTATCTCCTCGGCAACGATCCGCATTTCCTGTTCGACGGCGGGAGCATCGATCACGAACAGAATGTCGCCGGCTTTTACCGTCTGCCCTCTGGTCACGACAATCTTTTGCAGCCTGCCCGGTTCTTGCGGATAGAGCCGCACGAATTCCCGCGGCAGAACCATGGCCGGCGCACTGACCTGGGTCGATAGCGGCAGGAAGGCAAGCACGATCAGCGTGACGAAAACGCCGGCGCTCCAATAAGTTCGTCGCGATGCCAGGATGTCTTTGCGCATGGACCACCATTCCTTCATTTCCATCCACACCGGCCGGATGATGAAAAAGCCGATCTCGACGGCAAACAGCATGATACCCACGATTTTGACCGCGAAGTGGTACACGAGAAGGGCAATGCCGAGATAGAGCACGATCCGGTAGATGGCGGTCGCCACCGCATAGATCGTCAGGATCGCGTCGAGCCGCGGCGGAAAAGCCTCGGGCGGATCGTCCCCAAGGCGAAACAGCGTTTCGCGCAGCCGCCATCGCATGTGGCGAAAGGCGCGGGGCTGCAGGTTTTCGATGCCGAGAAGGTCGGCGAACATGTAATAGCCGTCGAACCGCATGAACGGATTGAGATTGACGATCAGGCTCATGATCCAGCCCGCGGCGGCCAGCACGAAAACGGCGCTGCGCAGAACGCCATCCGGTAGAAAAGCCCACAGCAGCACGGCATAGGAGGCAACTGCCAGTTCCACCATTATACCGGCGGAATCTATGCGCAGCCGGGCCCGCCGCGAAGTCAGCTTCCAGGCGTCGCTGACATCGGTGTAAAGAAGCGGCACCATGACCATGAAGGCGATGCCCATGCTCGGCACCCGACAGCCGTAACGATGCGCGACATAGGCATGCCCCAATTCATGCAGGCACTTGATCAGGATGACCGAGACCAGCGAGACCGCCGCCCCTTCGAACGAAAAGACATAGGGGAATGTGCCGGCGAAGGCTTCCCACTGTCGGGAAACCAGATACAGGCCGATAGAAGCCGCGGCAAGCGTCAGCATGCCGAAGCCGCGGCTGAACAGCAACGACACGGCGGGCCAGGTCGCGCGGATGAACCGCTCGGGCCGCACCAGCGGGATCTTGAAGAACAGATAATTGTGGATCAGCCGCATGAACCACGAATGTTTTTGGGTGGAGCGCGCATGCAGGGCACGCCATGTGCCGGTCGCCGGCTGCGACAGCAACATGTTGTGCTCGAGCATGCGGATGATTGAAACGATATCCTCGCCGGACAGCGTGTTGCCGAAGCGCGCCGCCACCGCCTCGATCAGTCGACCAGCGGTGGGTGTTGCGTTCCAGAGCGACAGGATCTGGAACATGTCGTAGGTGATGCGGAAGAACCTGTTGCGCAGCGGATCGAGCACGACCCAGGTCGGAGCGCCGGAATAGCTGATGCCGCCGCGGCTGATCTGCAGATCCTCGCGAAGCGGGGGCAGGGGGATGTCCCTCGGACCGTCGGTGCCAGCCAGTACCGTGTCGCTTGCTGCCTTCCGGGTACCGCCAGGCAGCACCAGCGTTTGTGCCGCGCCCGTCATAGCCCGAACTTCTGCCGCATCAGGGCGATCGGCTTGCGAAACAGGTAGTAGCCGAGAAACACGCGCTCGCCATAGACCTGTGCCGTGCCGCGAATGCCGAGGCGCATGCCCTGTGGCCGTCTCTCCATCTGCGCATAGATTCGGTAAGCCAGCTTGTCGCCTTCCACCATGCGCGCTTCGAACGATGCCGAGACCACCGTCGCCTTGACCGGTCGCAGAGGATCGGAATCGAGAAAGGCTCGCACGCTTGCCCCCGGTACGACCGCAATCGCGTCGGCCACCGGCACGTCTATGCGCAATTGCATCTGCGAGGGATCCGCCACTTCCATGATGCGCTCGCCGGTCGTGACCGGTCGGCCGATCCAGTCGCGCTTGTCGGTATAGATCGCCACGCCGTCCATCGGGGCGCGGATGTCTGAGCGTTCCAGCATGTCGCGGGCGTAGTCGCGTTTTGCCGAGGCGACGGCAAGTTCGCTGCGTGTCACCGCCAGTTCGGCGCGCAGCCGAGGGTCGGAGACCGCTCCTTGCGTCACCTGCATCAGTTTGGCTTGGGCCACCCGCACATCCTGTTCGGCGACCGCCAGTTCGTTGCGCAGCACCACGTCGGACATCTGCACAAGCCGCTCGCCGCGTACCACCCGCTGGTCGGGATTGACGAGAATGGCATCGATCACGCCGTCGAGCGGCGCCGCGATCACCGCCGGCGCGATGGGCGCGACGGCTGCGGGCGCAAGCACCGTCATCGGCACCGGCACGAAGGCAAGCGCCACGGTGGCGAGTGCCGCGGCCGCCAGGAGCGGTCGGATCTTCAGCCGCCGCCGCAGCCTGCGCTCGCCCGTCAGTGCTGCCCAGGCATGTTGATAGGTATCGGCCAGCCGCCGCGCAATCAGTGTGTCGGCCTCGTTCCATGCCGTTTCGCGCGCAAGCAGCATGCCGCCGAACACCTTGCCGTCGCGCAGTGTGTACGGCTGCCAGTTGATGAAACGGTAGGGAAAGCGCGTGTGTTCGGTATCGCCGGGCGGGCAATGCGCCGGCAGCGTGAAGGCGTCGGGAGATTTCAGTCCGCTGTTCACCTTGAGATCGGCGATGATCGCCTCGACCCAGCGAATGCGCGGTGAATTGCGGTCGACCGTCCCGATCGAGCTCGCCGCCCGTACGGTGAAAGTCTCGGAGCGACCCTGCAACACGAAAACCTGTCGGCAACGCGTTAGCCGCATCGTCTCGTTGGCGATCAGGAAGGCCAGTTCATCCACCGTTGCCACCTGCCGCGCCTCCGCCTCCACCTTCAGCAGCAGGTCGAGTGCTTTCGCGCCGCCATCGCCGACGGGTGTCGGCTGCGGCAAAGGCTTTGCAGCGGCGGCCTGGGTGGATTTCGGGGTGATCTTGAACTCCATGGGCCTAATCGTCCGCTGGCCGGTCTTCGAATGTCGTCGGTCCGCTCATGCCCGGAAGCACCCCTTCCGCGCCGTTCCGGAAGCGGCCGGTCACCTTCACGGTCTGGCTGACGGGATCGACGACGGCTGCGATGCGCACGATCTCGGCACCGAGGCTCCTGCCCGTCTCATCGATGCGGATGGTGAAGCGGCTGCGGGGCCTGAGCCAGCGCAGCCAGTCCGATGGCAACAGGATCTCGATTTCCAGATCCGACTGGTTGACGATCTGCATCATCGGCTGGTTCGGTTCAGGGATCTCATGCGCATGCGCGCGCATGACCGCCACGCGTCCGTCATACGGCGCGCGGATCACGCATCGCGACATTTTCGAGCGAAAACCTTCCAGTTCGGCGGCCGCCTGATCCGCCTTGGCATGCGACAGCTCGACCTCGAAATTGCCGACGGCACGGGATTTTGCCAGACGCTGGTTGTTTTCGAGCGTGATCTTTTCGGCCCGCAGCATCGCTTCGGCCGATTTCACCTGGGCGGCGAGATCGCCGCATTCGAATTCGACGAGGATGTCGCCCTTGGAAAAGCTTTGCCCCTCGCGAAACGGCAGGGAGCGGATGGGGAAGGTCAGGTCGGACGCGATCATCGCCTCGTCGACCGGCTTGACGATGCCGCGCAGGGTTTCGTTGATCCTCTGTGCCGGGACGCGGTTCGCCGGCAGGAAGGATCCAAGAAGGCAGGCGGCGAGAAGTGCGGCCGAAAGCCGGCGGCGGCGTGATCTGATGACTGGCTCATGCGTTCGATCGGTCATGATCGACCTCGCTACTCTGTTACTGCAGTCCTGCCGTTTCGGCATTGACATGGATGACGGCCGCGCCGCCTCCCTCGTTCCACAACGCTTTCATGCGGGCGGAAATGGCCGCCACGCTTTCCGTCGTCGTCATCCCGCGCGGAAAGGGATCGACGCCGAGCGAGGCGTAGACATTTGCATAAGCGTTCTGCATGTCGGCATAGGCTATATCCAGCTTGGCATCGGCCACCAGCGCGTTCATCTCTTCGCGAATGAGGATCTGTTCGCTCGTCTTTTGCGCGCTCGTTTCGGCACGAACCTGGTTGAGAATGCGGTGCGAGACATTCGACAGGGCAGCCGCCGTCGCATAGGATTTGTTGAGATGCGTGAAGCGGGCCCGGCTGATATGGACCTGCGTCATCACCGCCATGGCAACGGAAAGCGCGCGCGCATCCAGAACATCCTTTTCCGCCTCGATCCGCCGGTTGGTGGCAGGCAGGGACACAAGTTTCATCGCGTTGAAGCTGACCTTCGCACCCCAGGACGTCCAGTTGGGATCGGTGATGAATTCGTTGCTATCGTAGTTGCGGCCGGCATAGACGTTGAAGCCGGGCAGGATGTCGAGCAGCGCCGCATTGACCTCCTGCTCATTGATGCGCATGCGATAGGCGACTTCGCGCATTTCGGGGCGGTTGGCGGCAGCGATCCGATACATCTGCGAAAGGTCGTTCGGGACGCTGAGTTTCGGATTGCTACGCCGCGGAAGCGAAAGCGTGAATTCGGTGCCGGGCGCCACGTTCATCAGTGCCGCAAGCTGGCTTCTGGCAACCTTCAGTTCGCCCTCCAGCTGCTCGACCTCACGCTTCACCTCGATCAGTTCGCGCTCGTAGGTCAGTGCGACGAGCGGCGATGCTTCACCGCTACCCGAAAGGCCGCGGGTTTCCCGCAAAGCGCGCGCCACCCGTCCTTCGAGCGCCCGCATGCGGCCGACAAGCCGCTGATAGCTGGCCGCGCGCCAATAGGCAGTGCGCACGTCCTCGATGACCTTGTTGACGATGCGGCGTTTCATTTCTTCCTGAATAAGGGCCTGATCGGCCGCCTGCCTCGCGCGCACATAGGAAAGGCCGAAATCGAGGATGTTCCATGAAAAGGTCAGATCCGTCGTGCGGACATTCGGGTCGCGGGTCGATGGGGTCGAGGGGTCGCTCTCATCACGGCCGGAATAGCCCGCGCCGCTCACCAGTTTCGGCAGGGCGCTGTAGCTTACGAGATCGGCTTCGCGCAGTTTGAGCGACGCCTCCATGATTTCGACTTTCGTATCCAGGTTGTATTTCAGCGCCCGCGCCATGGCTTCGTAAAGGTCAATCGGGCCGGTGATGGGTTCCTGATTGGCCGTTGCCCTGACCAGTTTATCCTGGGCGAAAGAAACATTCGCTTCCGCTTTCAGAGGATCCGTCTTCACCGCGCAGCCGACGGCGATCGCGCTTACAGGAATAATCCACAGATAAGGAAATTTCACCGTTTCACCTCAATCACCATGCGCATGAAAATGCCTCTCAAAATCCGCTGGCGGACACCCGGCTCCCGCGCCCATTCACGTCAACCCAGGAAGGGGCGATCGGGAAGGTAGAAAGCCCACGGCTGATTTAAGATTTGCGAATATGATTAATATCCGCCTAACATATTAGAAATATGGAACGTGTGGGCGTGCGTTATCCTCCCGTTCAGGCTGAGGCAAGGCCGGTGTCATTTCATCCGATGCCCTGAGAATTTGGGCCCTATCAAAACATCATGTATTGCTAAAATTAACATTAGCTGTTTGTATTTTGGTAAACAACTGAATCCTAATATTAGGATCCGATTAAATTCGATCGGTGATGTCGCGTGGGTTGCCAAGGCCCGCCGGCGCGAAACCCGGCCATTGTGTCCGATCGTTTTTGCGCGGGAAGGTATGTGATGAACGAGCATTTCACGCGTCCGGAAAAACCGCATTCCCGCAAAAGGGCGAAGGACGGTCAGGCCAGGAGCAAGGATCGCTTCGGCTCCATGCTGATGGAGCTTGAACAGCGTATCGCCTTCGATGCGGCGCTGGCCGCGACCGTCGACCATTCCCAGGAAAAGGAACAGTCCGCGACCCTGGCAGGCGAGGAGAGGCCTGCCCCGGACATCGATCGGAGCGATGCGCTTACGCGCGCGCTCGCCGCCGCGAGCGACGCCGCGCCGATAGACGCGCAACCCACGACTGCAGCGGGTCGCCAGGTCGTCGTGGTTGACAGTTCGGTTCCGGATTACGGCTCGCTACTGGAAGGCATCCCCGGTGATTTCGATCTGATCGTTCTCGAAGACGGCCGCGACGGTGTCGAACGATTGGCGCAGGCTCTGCGCGGCATGACCGACGTCCAGTCCGTCCATATCATTTCCCATGGCGATGAGGGGCGCCTTTACCTTGGCACTGCGACGCTGACCGTCGAGTCGATGGCGGAGGACTATGCCGAGGCACTTCAGAGCCTGCGCTCGGTGTTGGCGCCGGATGCCGATATTCTGATCTATGGCTGCGATTTTGCACAAGGGGAACTTGGAGATAGCGCCGCGCGCATGATGGCCTACCAGACCGGGGCTGATATCGCGGCGTCGACCGATCCGACGGGAGCTGCGGTCAAGGGCGGCGACTGGACGCTTGAATATCGCTATGGCGAGGTCACAACCCGGTCCGTCGTGTCGGTGGACGCGCAGGACCATTATGCCGAACTGCTCAATGTCTCTGCTTCGATTGGCAACGGCGCCGTTCTGGTCTCCTCAGAGCGGACGATCTACAGCGTGGATCTTCAAACGGGCAAGGCAACGGCCGTCACCGTCGTACCGGCGACGGTCGGCGGCATCACCATGTCGGGCATCATCAACTCGCTGGCTGTGGATCAGGCCAATGGCCTCATCTACTACATGGACTCAGCGACAAACAACGCCAACAGGGCACTGTTCGCCTACGACTTCATCAGCAACAGCCATCTCGTCATCGATTCCGACCTGACCGACAACGGCGCCAATCTGAGTATCACGGTCGGCAGTCGCGGTGTCGGCAGCGGCGCTGCTGCCTTCTACAACGGGTCGCTCTTTATCGGCGTCGAATCCGGAGACGCCAACAGCAATTCGCAGATCTGGAGATTGACCTTCTCGGGCAATGGCCGCGTCATCGCCGGGGCCACCCCGTTCGGATCGACGCTGAGCGGCACCGACTGGGGCGATTTTGCCGTCGATCCCGCGAATGGCAACCTGCTCAGCATCACCGCAGGCGGCATCACCCGCTACAGTCTGGCGACCGGCACCGCCATCGGCGCAACGACCGCCAATCCCGGTGCGGCGCAGGGCGGCAACGATGCAGCCGGCAATGCCTATGTGATCGGTTCGTTGACGACCGGCAACGCGCCGGTCCTGCAACGCTTCGACCCGGTCACCGGCGCTGCAGTCGGCTCGGCGATCGCAATTACCACCAACGGCACGACGGCGCTTGGCCTCGTCGCCGATGCGGCCGCATGGACGCCGCCGACATCGGCGATCGGCGATACCGTCTTTGACGACAATAACGGCAACGGAACCTTCGATGCCGGTATCGACGGCGGCATATCCGGCGTCACCGTCCAGCTCGTCGACGATCTCAACAACAATGGCGTGGCCGATGCCGGCGAGCGCGTTCTGGCGACCGACACGACCAATATCAACGGCGCTTATCTCTTCACGGGCGTTCTGCCCGGCCAGTATGTCGTGCGCGTCACCGACGCCAACGGCGTTCTTGGCAACGCGCCGGCAACCGTTGCGACCAGCCAGGCGGTCGGTGTCGGTGCGATCGGTACGAGCGTGGTGACGGCCGATTTCGGCTATAACGGCGTCGGGCCGATCGTTGATCTGAATTCGGGCACGACGACCTCGCAGCTCATCACCAATGGCGGGGCACCTGGCGGAACCGGCTGGACCGTGACCGGAAGCGGCGGCGCGATCTCGGGCGGTTACGCCTGGGTCGATACGGGCGCGACCGGCACCGTTACGCAAACCGGCATTTCTGGCTGGAACGACGGTTTGGCCCCATCGGGCGCGGCTCAGCTCACCTTCGAGTTCGGCTGGAGCAACAATGCCGGCGCGCTCGGCATCACGACCGATAACGGCACGCCCGCCACGCTCGACATTTCCATTGGCAACGTCGTCTATGCCCGCATTTCCACGGGCGTCGTGGGTGGTAATCCGAATACGGCGACCATCACCTATCTCAACGGCGCAAGCGGCTCGCCGGCGACGGTCGCCGCCTCGTCCGTCAATACGACAGCCTGGACCCGCACGCCGATCACCATCAACCTTCCCTCGACGGTGGCCGCGTCGGGATCCCTGGTCTTCAGCTATTCCGCTGTCGGCGGTCTTCTCGGTCTTGCACCCAGCACCGACGATATTTTCATCGACAATGTCAGCGTCCTGACCAATGTCGATGCCGTCTCCGGCGTCGGCTACTCGGCCACCTATACCGAAAACGGCGCGGCCGTGAACATTGCGGCGGCCGCGGCAAGCGTGCGTGATCTCGACAGCGCCACGATGCGGGCGGCGGCGATCGTGCTCACCAATGCGCAGGCCGGTGATCTGCTGGCGCTCGGCACGCTGCCCGCCGGCATTAGCGGTAGTATCGACACGTCGGTGCCGGGCCAGATCACCATCAATCTTACCGGCACGGCCAGCAAGGCGGCCTATGCTACGGCGATCCGTAACATCACCTTCGCCAATTCCGGCGACAACCCGGGCACCACGACGCGTATCATCAACGTTACCGTCAATGACGGCGTCTTTTCCTCGCCGGTGGCGACTTCGTCCATCAGTGTCGTCGCCGTCAACGACGATCCGGTCAACACGCTGCCGGCCGGAGGGTGGACGACCAGTGAAGATACCAGCATCGCGCTGACCGGCCTTTCGGCCGCTGATCCCGACGCCGGCAGCGGCGTCATGACGGTCACGCTTTCGGTGGCGAGCGGTACGATCACGGCAACGGCTGCAGGCGGCGTCGGTGTGTCGGGTTCGGGAAGCGCCAGCATCACCCTGACCGGTACGCTGGCCGCCATCAACGCCTATCTGGCCGGCGCCTCCGCACCGGTATATGTTCCGCTCGCGGATGCCAGTGGTGCGGTCACGCTGACCATGGTCAGCAATGACGGCGGCAATTCCGGCATCGGCGGCCCCAGGAGCGACACCGATACCCGCACCATCACCGTCAATCCGGTCAATGACGCTCCGGTTCTGGATCTCGACACCGCCGCGGCCGGATCGGGCTTCAGCACGGCCTATACGGAAAACGGCGCGGGCATCGCCATTGTCTCTGCCGGCAATACCAGCGTTATCGACATCGACAATACAACGGTCGCCTCGGCCACCGTGGTCATCACCAACGGTCAGGCGGGCGACGTGTTGGCGATGGCCTCGTCATTGCCGGGGACAATCGCGGTCAGCTACAACGCCGCCACCTACACGCTGACGCTCAACGGGGTGGATACCAAGGCCAACTATCAGAACTATCTGGCGCAGGTCCGATATTCCAGCACCTCCGACAACCCGACGAGCGGCGGTACGGCAGCCAGCCGCAGCATCAACGTGACCGTCAGCGACGGCGCACTTTCGTCCAACACGGCGGTTGCCACGATAGCGGTCACTGCCGTCAACGATGCGCCGGTCAACACGATACCCGCGGGATGGACCACCAATGAGGATGTCAGCGTCGCGCTGACCGGTCTCTCCGTTGCCGATCTCGATGCGGCATCCGGCACGATCACGGTACGCCTGTCCGTGCCAGCGGGTCGGATCACGGCCACGGCCGGCGGCAATGTCGCCGTCAGCGGTTCGGGTACCGGTACGCTGCTGCTGACGGGTACGCTCGCCAACATCAACGCCTACCTAGCCAGCGCCTCCGCGCCGGTCTATGTGCCGGTTGCCGATGCCAGTGGCAGCGTCGTCCTGACCATGGTGACCGATGACGCGGGCAATACCGGCGGCGGCGCGCTTTCTGATACCGATACAGCGACGATCACCATCAATGCGGTTAATGATGCGCCGACCCTGGATCTCAGCTTCGCCGGCAGCGGCACGGGTTATGCGACAAGCTACACCGAAAACGGCAGCGGTATCGCGATCGCCGCCGCCGATGCGGTAATCACGGATGTCGACAATGCCAACATGACGTCGTTGACCGTGCGCATCGTCAATGGCCAGGCAGGCGATGTGCTGTCCGTTGCCGGCACGCTTCCGAGCGGAATTGTCATCCAGAGTTACGATCCTGCGACCTGGACCCTTACCCTGTCCGGCTCTGCCACGAAGGACGCCTATCAGACGGCCTTGCGGCAGATCCGCTACGCGTCGACCTCGGAAAATCCCTTAACGGTCACCCGCTCGATCAGCGTCGTCACCAGCGATGGCGCATTGAATTCCAATACGGCGCTTGCCTCCGTCAACGTTATCGCCGTCAATGACGCTCCCGTGAATACCGTGCCCGGCGCGCAGTCTGTCGTCGAGGACACGATGACGCCGATTGCCGGCATTTCGGTCACGGATGTCGATAGCGGAAACGTCACCGTTACGCTGACGGTTGCCAACGGCATCCTGTCACCGAGCGTCACGGCGCCGGCAACGATCACAGGTGTCGGCACTACGACCGTTACGGTCTCCGGCACGCTGTCTCAGGTTAATGCCGTGCTAGCCTCGCTGCGCTACCGCGGCAACGCCGATTTCAACGGCACCGATACGCTGACGATCCTCACCTCGGATGGTGCATTGTCGGACAGCGATACCGTGGCGATCACCGTGGCCGCGGTCGCTGATGCCACAAGTGACACGATCGCCGCCACCGAAGATACGCCGATCTCCTTCAACGTGCTCACCGGCACCGCCGGTGCGACCGCCGACACCTTCTCGAATCCGGGTCGTTTCGTCAGCGCGGTGACGCAGCCGCCGGTCGGGCAGGGGACTGTCGCCTTCAACGCCGACGGCACGATCACCTACTCGCCAACGGCGAATTTCAATGGCCAGACGAGTTTCAGCTACACCGTCAATTCGGGCGGCGTCTTCGAAACCGCCACGGTCATCGTCAATGTCGCGCCGGTCAACGATGCCCCGGTGAATACGCTGCCGGGCGCTGGATGGAATACCAACGAAGACGTTGCGGTGGCGCTGAGCGGCCTCGCGATCACGGATATCGATGCCGGCGCTGGCACCATGACGATCACGCTGTCGGTCCCTTCCGGCACGATCACCGCGAATGCGGTCGGCAATGTCGCTGTTTCCGGATCTGGCACGGGCACGCTGGTGCTGACAGGCACGCTTGCCGATCTCAACGCCTATCTGGCCTCCGGCGCCGTGCCGCTTTACACGCCGGCCGCCAATGTCAACGGCGCGGTCGTGCTGACCATGACCACCAGCGATGGTGGCAATACCGGCACCGGCGGGCCGTTGGTCGATACCGATACCCGCACCATCACCATCGCCGCGGTCAACGATGCGCCCGTCAACGCGCTACCCCCCGCCTTTTCGGTCACGGAAGATACGCCTCTCGCGCTGGCGGGCCTTTCCGTCGCGGATGTCGATGCCGCCAGCGGCACGGTGACGATCGTCCTCAATGTCGGATCCGGCGCGCTCTCGGCAGCCGCCGGCGGCGGCGTGACGGTTGTCGGGTCGGCTACGGCGACGCTGACGCTGACGGGGGCGCTCGCCAACCTCAATGCCTTTCTCGCCGGTGCATCGCGCCCGGTCTTCACGCCCGCGGCCGATTTCAACGGCGCGGTCACGCTCACCATGACGACCAGCGACGGCGGCAATACCGGTTCCGGCGGTACGCTCACCGATGTCGATACCAGCATCATCACGGTGACGCCGGTCAATGACGCGCCGGTTCTCGATCTCGATGCATCGGGTACCGGCACCGGTTATGCGACGGCTTACACCGAAAAAGGCGCGGGCATCGCCGTGGTCGATACCGATGTGTCGATCCTGGATATCGACAGTGCGGACATGGCCGGTGCCGTGATCACCATCACCAATGGGGTAGCCGGCGATGTCCTGATCGTTTCCGGCGCGCTGCCTGGCGCAATGACCGCCAGCTACGATCCTGCGAATTTCCGCCTGACGCTCAGCGGCGCCGCCAGCAAGGCGGACTATCAGGCGGCGCTGCAGCAGGTTCTTTACCGCTCCACTTCCAGCGATCCGGGATCGACGCCGCGCAGCATTGCAATCACCGTCAGCGACGGCGCGCTGACTTCCAACACCGCGTTGACCACCGTCTCCGTGACGCCGGTCAACGATGCGCCGGTCAACGCCTTGCCGGCAGGCTTTAGCGTCGACGAGGACGGGCTACTGACGCTGTCCGGCATCGCACTCGCCGACGCGGATATCGGCACCGGCCCCATGACCGTGACGTTCGCGGTCAATGCCGGTCGGATCACGGCAACGGGTGGCAATGGCGTAACCGTTTCCGGCTCCGGGACAGGAGCGCTGACCCTCAACGGCACGCTCGCCAATATCAACGCTTTCCTGGGGTCCGCGGCAGCGCCGCAATACGTTCCGGTGGCCGATTACAACGGCGCGGTCACGTTATCCATGACCAGCAGCGACGGCGCCCTGACGGATGTGGATACCACGACGATCACGGTCAATGCGGTCACCGATATCGTTGCGGACACTGCGACCTCGGCGGAAGACGCGGCGGTCACGATCGACGTGACGGCCAATGACACGTTCAGCAATTCCGGACGCACGATCACCGCAATCAACGGCACGCCGGTTGCTGTCAATGGCGCGGTTGCAGTCACCAATGGCATGGTTCGTCTCAACGCCAATGGCACGTTGACCTTCACGCCTGCCGCCGATTACAACGGTCCGATCAGCTTCACCTATGCGGTCACCTCCGGCGGCGTCACGGAAACGGGCACGGTGTCCGTGACCGTTACGCCCGTCAACGATGCCCCGGTCAACACCGTCCCCAGCGCCCAGACCACCGCCGAAGACACGCCGCTTGCCGTCGGCGGCATATCCGTGGCCGATCTCGACGGCGATGCGCTTACCACTACGGTCAGCGTCGCCCACGGCTCGATTTCCGTGACGGCCACGGGCAGCGCGACGATCGCCAATAACAATACGGGCACGGTGACGATCAGCGGCAGCGCTAGCGCCGTCAATGCCGTGCTCGCAAGCCTGCGCTACAATCCGGGGGCCGATTACAACGGCGCCGACACCATTACCGTCGTCACTTCAGACGGCACGCTCAGCGACACCGACACGGTCTCCGTGACGGTGTCGCCGGTGGCCGATATCGTTGCCGATACGCTGACGACCCCGGAAGACCAGCCGATCACCTTCAACGTCATCACCGGCGCGGGCGGGGGCTCGGCCGACAATTTCGAAGGTGCGCCGGTGATGACGGGTGTGACGCAGCCGCCGGCAGGGCAGGGCACCGTCACCTTCTTCGCTGACGGAACGATCACCTACACGCCCGCTGCGAATTTCAACGGCCAGACGACTTTCACCTATACCGTCACCTCCGGCGGGGTTGCCGAGACGGCGACGGTCACCATCAACGTCGCGCCGGTCAACGACGCGCCAGTCAACACCGTCCCGGGCACCCAGACCATGGCGGAGGACGGGACACTGGTCTTTTCGCCCGGAGGCGACAACGCGATCGTTGTCAGCGATGTCGACGATGCCAACCTGACGGTCACGATCACCGCCGCCAACGGCACCTTCACCCTGTCCGGCACCGCCGGCCTGACCTTCACAAGCGGCACCGGCACCGCCAACGGGACCATGACCTTTTCCGGCACCAAGGCGGCGATCAACGCCGCACTGGCCGGAGCAAGCTATGCGTCGACCGCCGATTATTATGGTAGCGGCGGCCGCGTGACGATCGCGACCAGCGACGGTAAGGTGGCATCGCCAACCGTGTCCAGCATCCCCATTTCCGTGGCAAGCGTCGCCGATATCGTGGATGACACGGCCTCGACCGCCGAAGACACCGCGGTGGCCATTTCCGTCCTCGGCAATGACAGTTTTGAAAATCCAGGCCGCAGCATCACCGCCGTCAATGGGCTGGCGATCAACGCAGGCGGCGCGCCGGTTGCGGTCGCAAACGGCCAGGTCCAGCTGACGGCCGGCGGCCAGCTGATCTTCACGCCGGCCACCGCCTATGCCGGCGTCACCAGCTTTACCTACACGGTGACCTCGGGCGGCGCGACGGAAACAGCGACTGTCACGGTGGCCGTCGCAGCGCTCAACCGGCCGCCGGTCAACACGCTGCCGCCGACATTCACCATGCTGGAAGACGGCTCGCTTTCACTCTCTGGCCTGTCAGTCGCCGATCCCGACGCCGGAACGGGAACCGTCACGGTGACCCTGTCCGTCGGCTCCGGCATCCTTACGGGCTTTTCGAGCGACGGCGTCACCGTTGATGGCAGCGCCACCGGCACGATTGCGCTGAGCGGCACGCTGTCGGCGATCAACGCCTATCTTGCCAGCGCGAACCGCCCGATCTTCACTCCGGTCGCCAATTCGGTCGCCAGCGTCACGCTCACGATGACCGCCAACGACAATGGCAATACCGGCGGTCCGGCCCTGACGGATATCGTTACGGCCACCATCACCATTACCGCGATCAACGATGCGCCTTCCGGCACCGACAGGACGGTGACGATTGCCGAGGACGCGAGCTATACGTTCACGGCGGCCGATTTCGGCTTTTCCGACCCGAATGACAGTCCTGCCAACGCGCTGTCGGCAATCGTCGTCACGACGCTGCCCGGCAACGGCACGCTGCGATTGGGCGGCGTCGCCGTGGCGGTCGGTCAGGTCATTCCGGCCGGTAGCCTGGGCAATCTCGTCTTCGCGCCGGCCGCCAATGCTAACGGCACCGCGCTGGCCGCATTCACCTTCCAGGTCCGCGATAATGGCGGCACTACAAATGGCGGCATTGATACCGATCCGACCCCCAACACCATTACCTTCGACGTCACACCCGTCAACGATGCGCCGGTCAACACTCTGCCGGGTACATTCGTCACCGATGAGGATGTATCCCTGGCGCTAAGCGGGATTTCGCTCACCGATGTCGATGTCGGCAATGGCACGATCACCGTCGTGCTCAGCGTCAATTCCGGCCTCCTCTCGGCGGCCACGGCCGGCGGCGTCACCGTGACCGGATCCGGCACGGCTGCCCTGACGCTGACGGGCACGATCGCCGACATCAATGCCTATCTCGCTTCGGCCAACCGTCCCCTTTTCTCCCCGACAGCCAATGCCAACGGCAGCGTCATCCTGACGATGATCAGCAACGATGGCGGCAATGCCGGAGCCGGAGGCGCGCTTGTCGATACCGATACAGCCATCATCACCGTCAATTCGGTCAACGACGCGCCGGTCGGCGCGCCCGCCAGCTATTCGACCAACGAAGACAGCGTGCTCAACGGCACCTTGCCGGTTGCGACCGATGTCGATGGCGATGAGCTGACCTATGCCTTGGGCACGACGGCGCCGTCTCACGGCACGGTCGTCGTCAATGCCAATGGTACCTTCATCTATACCCCCGCCGCCAATTATAACGGGTCCGATACCTTTACCTACCGCGTCAGCGACGGAAAGGTCGCTGTTGAATATGCCGTTACCGTCGGCATCGTTCCTGTCAACGACGCGCCCGTCGCCGCTAATGATGCGGCTGGCATTCTCGCCACGGGCGCGGCTTCGATCAACGTTCTGGCCAACGATACCGATGTCGATGGCGACCCCTTGACTGTATCTCAGGTCAACGGCTCGGCCGGCGGCGTCGGCATGGCGGTTGCCGGCAGCGGCGGCGGCACGTTCACCATCGGCGCGAACGGGCAGGCTGTCTTCGATGCAGGTGGGGCTTTCACCGATCTCGCGGCCGGCCAGGTCCGCACGTCATCGGTCAGCTACCAGGTCTCGGATAGCCATGGCGGCGCATCCTTCGCCACCTTCACGGTGACGGTGACAGGTGTCAACGATGCGCCGGTCTCCACGCCGATCGCCAACCAGTCGGGTATCGATGCGCAGTTCGTCACCCTGCCGGTCGCCGGTAATTTCTCCGATCCCGATAGCGGCGACAGCCTCACGTTCAGCCAGACGGGGCTTCCGCCCGGCCTCACCATCAGCACGGCCGGGGTCATTTCCGGCACCATCGACCGCAGCGCCAGCGTCGGCAGTCCCTATTCGGTCACAATAACCGCCACCGATGGCACCGGTGCCCAGACCAGCCGCACCTTCGTGTGGACGGTCGCCAACCCGGCTCCGGTTGCCGTAAACGATGCCGCCACGACGACGGAAAATGCTTCTGTCACCGGCAATGTCATCACCGGCGACGGAAGCGGCGCAGGCGCCGACGGCGACCCGGATGGCGATCCGATCGTCGTCTCTGCGGTCGGCGGCTCGGCGGCGGGCATCGGCAGTCCCGTCTCCGGTTCGAACGGCGGCACGTTCACGCTGAGCGCCAATGGCACCTACGTCTTCAGTCCAGGCACGGCCTTCGACAATCTGGCTGCCGGCCAGAGCCGTGTCACCTCCGTCAGCTATGCGATTTCCGACGGCCAGGGCGGCATCGCAACGGCTACGCTGAGTGTGACGGTCACCGGCACCAACGATGCGCCGGTCGCGGTCGCCGATGCGTTCACCACCAACGAGGATCAACCGGTTACCTTCGATGTCCGGGCCAATGACAGCGACGTCGATGGCGGTGCGCTTTCCGTCACTCAAATCAACGGCGTGGCCATTACGAGCGGCAACAGTGTCGCCCTTGCCAACGGCACCATCACGCTCAATGCCAATGGCACGCTGACCTTCACGCCCAACGCCAACGCCAATGGTCCGGTCAACTTCACATACACGCTGTCGGATGGTCAGGGCGGGCTCGCATCCGGCACGGTGGCAGGCACGATCTTGCCGGTCCAGGACCCGCCTGTCGCAGCCAACGACACATTCACCACCGTCGAGGACGTTGCCGTCACCTTCGATGTGCGCCTCAACGACAGCGACCCGGATGGCGATCTGCTGACCATCACGCAGATTAACGGCAGCGCCATCGCGATCGGCGGCAGCGTCACCATCGACGGTGGCCGCGTGACGCTCAATGCCGATGGCACGCTTACCTATACCCCAACCGCCAATTACAACGGCAGCCCGTCCTTCACCTATACACTCTCCGACGGCAACGGGAACAACGCCACGGCAACGGTCAACGGCACGGTCACGCCGGTTCAGGATCCGCCGGTCGCGGTCGCCGATACATTTACGACGACGGAAGACAGCGCGGTCACCTTCGACGTGCGCGGCAATGACAGCGATCCGGATAACGATCCACTCACGGTGGTTCAGATCGACGGCCTGCCCATCACCCCGGGCAATAGCGTGACGGTCGCCGGCGGCCGGGTCACGCTCAACGCCAATGGCACGCTGACCTTCTCCCCCAACGCCAATTATTTTGGCAACCCGTCTTTCACCTATACGGTCTCCGACGGTCAGGGAAATACCGCAACCGCGACCGTTACCGGCACGGTAACGCCGGTCAATGATACGCCGACAGCGGCAGCCGATACGTTCATTACGACCGAGGACAATGCCGCCACCATCGCGGTTGTCGCCAATGACACCGATATCGACGGCGATACACTTGTCGTCACTCAGGTCAATGGCATCGCAATCTCGGCGGGCTCGTCAGTAACTGTTGCCAATGGCAGCGTCCGGCTGAATGCGGACCGCTCGCTGACCTTCACGCCGACCGCGAATTACAACGGGGCGGTTTCGTTCACCTATACTGTTTCCGACGGCAATGGCGGCACGGCGACCGCCACCGTGTCCGGTACGGTCACGCCGGTCAATGACGCACCGATCGTGATTGATGACGCGTTCACGACGCCCGAAGATACGGCAATCACCATTGATCCGCGCGGCAACGATACCGATGTCGACGGCGATACCCTGACGATCACCGCGATCAACGGCACGGCGATCGCCATCAACGGTTCGGTCGATATAGTCGGTGGCCGCGTGACGCTCGATGCCGATGGCCGGCTGAGCTTTGCGCCCGGCGCCAATTACAATGGCCCGGTCACCTTCACCTATACCGTTTCCGACGGATTGCTGACTGCGACGGGAACGATCAGCGGTACCGTCACGCCGGTCAACGACGCGCCGGTTTCCTCGGATGTCACGGTGGGTGTCAACGAGGATACCGTCCTTTCAGGCAGGCTCCCGCCGGCAACCGATGTCGATATCGGCGATACGGTCATCTATGCCGCGGGCGCCACGGCGCCTGCAAACGGCGCGGTTCTCATCAATGCCGACGGGTCCTATACCTACACGCCGCGGGCCAATTTCAACGGTCGCGATGCGTTCAGCTTCATCGTCTCCGACGGCAAGGGGGGCTTCGGCGAATATACTGTCAATGTCGATGTCGCGCCGGTGAACGACGCTCCGGCCGCTGGCACCCTGCCCGACCGCGCCGCATCCGACAGCGCCGGCATCACCATCGATATCTCCGGCTTCTTCAGCGATCCCGATGGCGACGGTTTGAGCTACAGCCAGACCGGCCTACCGGCCGGTTTGACGATCACGCCCGCCGGCGTCATCACCGGCACGATTGACCGGCAGGCAAGCATCGGCGGACCGACCGGCGATGGCGTCTATGCGGTCACCGTGACTGCCAGCGACGGCAGCGCCGCGGTAAGCCGCAGTTTCACCTACACCGTCACCAACCCGGCCCCGGTCGCCGTCAGCGACAGCCTGACGACGCCCGAAGACACGGTTGCTACGATCAATGTTCTCGCCAATGACAGCGATCCCGACGGCGATCCGCTCATCGTCATTAGCGCGACCGCCAGCAACGGCACGGTCACGATCGGTGCGAACGGTCAGATCACCTATCGGCCAAACACAAATTTCAATGGCGCCGATACGATTGTCTACACGGTCTCGGACGGCAATGGCGGCTTGGCCACGGCGACCGTCGCGGTCACGGTCACGCCTGTCAACGACGCCCCGGTCGGGGGCGTTATCGCAGACCGCATCCGCAATGACGGCGATACCGACACGCTCGACGTGCGTGGCTTTTTCACCGATCCCGATGGTGACACGCTCACCTATTCCGTCGCCGGCCTGCCGCCGGGGCTTACCTTCAACGGTTCGGTCATCAGCGGCACCATAGACAAGGCCGCATCCGGCCCGACCGGCGAGGCGGTCTACACTGTGACGGTCACCGCCAGTGATGGCCGCGGCGGCGCCACCCCAGTCAGCTTCCGCTATACGGTGCTCAACCTGCCGCCCGTAGCGGTCGACGACGTCGTCACGACCGCGGAAGACACCCCGGTCGATATTTTCGTGCTGGCCAACGATCGCGATCCCGACCGCGACCCGCTGTCGATCGTCCGGGTCGACAATCGCGAATTGACCCTGAACACGCCGCTTGCGACGGCAAACGGCTCGGTGGTGCTTCTGCAGCAGCCGGACGGCACACGCTATCTGCGCTTTACCCCCAATGCCAATTACAACGGCACGGAAACCTTCACCTATTCCGTCGTTGACGACAATGGCGGCGTGGCCACCGCCACGGTCACCATAAACATCACAGCCGTAGGCGATGCTCCGGTCGTCACCCGGCCGCTTCCTTCCATCGTGCGGGCCGATGGGCAGGCGCTTGCGCTGGATACGGGCGATTTCTTTGCCGACCCGGATGGGGACGATCTCAATTTCGCGGCCGCCGGATTGCCTGCCGGTCTGACCATCGATGCCGCCACTGGGACCATCCTTGGCACGATCGACAGAAATGCGAGCCAGATCAACGGCGGCGTCTATGTCATCACCATTACTGCTTATGACGGACCAAACGGGACAGGCAACAGCATTGCCCAGGCTTTTACCCTGCGGGTTACCAATCCGGGACCAACCGCGGTCAATGACGCGGTGACCGTGGCGGAAGACGGGATCGTGAGCTTCAACCCGATCACCGGTGAGGGCCTGACCGATCTGAATGCCGTTGCCGGCATCGATCTCGATCCGGACGGTGATCCGCTGACGGTCACGGCCGTATCGGCGGGACGTGGGGCGGTCTCCGTCGCTGCCGATGGCGTCACGGTCACCTATGCACCGAACGCGAACTTCAACGGTGTCGATACCATCGTTTACACCATCTCCGACGGCAATGGCGGCCTGTCAACCGCAACCGTGCGCGTCACCGTCACCGCCGTTAACGACGCTCCGGTCGCCGCACCCATTCCCACGCGCACGGACGGCGACACCCAGCCCGTCGATTTCAACATCGCCTCCTATTTCAGCGACATCGATTCAACCGTCCTGACCTTCGAGGTCACGGGTCTGCCGACAGGCCTGACATTCTCAACCGACGGACGCATTTTCGGCACGCTGGACAGCAGCGCCTCCACCAACGTTCCGAACGGCCGCTATGAGGTAACCGTTACGGCGCGCGACGGTGCGGGTGGCGCCGCTACGCAGACCATCGTCTGGACCGTTCTCAACCAGCCGCCCTACGCGATCAACGATGCACTGGGCGTCACGGAAGGCGGGTCGGGTTCCGGTACCTGGCTGGACAACGATTCCGACGACGATGTTTTCGGATTGAGCGCGGTCAACGGCTCGTTCGGCAATATCGGCGTGGCCGTTGCCGGATCGCAGGGTGGCAGGTTCATCGTCAATGCCGATGGCACCTATTCGTTCAACGCCGATACCGACTTTGAGGATCTTGGCGCTGGGCAGACCCGCACGACCGTGGTTCACTACACCATTACCGATGTGGATGGCGCTTCGAGCACGGCAACGATCGCCGTCACCGTGACCGGTGTCAACACGGCGCCGGAGCTGCTGGTAACGCTGCCGCCCGTCACTATGGCGGAAGGCCAGTCCGTGTCCGGCACGCAACTGGCCTACGGTGCCTTCTTCGCGGATCCCGATCTTGGCGACACGCTCCAATTTTCCGCCATCGGCCTGCCGCCGGGGCTGGCGATGAACGCCGACGGCACCATTACCGGAGAGATCGACAACGACGCGGCCGGGCCCTCGGGCACGCGGACCTACACTGTCACGGTAACGGCCGCCGACCGTCTGGCTGGCGGGCTCGCCGTTTCCCGCACGTTCTCCTTCACTGTCACCAATCCGGCGCCGACGGCGATCAATGACAGCGTCGCGACGGCGGAAGACACGGCGATCGAGAGTATCGACGTTCTTTTGAACGACGACGATGCCGACGGGGATACCCTTTCGCTCGATCCGAGTTTTCCGCCGATCGCCGCTAATGGCGTCGTTTCCATCAATTCCGACGGCACGCTGCGCTACGAGCCGAACCGAAACTTCAGTGGCACGGATACGATCGTCTACCGCGTCACGGACGGGCAGGGTGGCGTGTCCACCGGCCTGGTGACGGTCAGCGTCAACGCCAGCAATGATGCGCCGATCACCTCGCCGATCGCCGACATGCAGCGTAACGACTACGAGCTCGTGAGCTTCGACACGTCGTCGCATTTCGCCGATCCCGAGGGCGATACGCTTACCTATGAAATGACCGGCCTGCCGCCAGGCCTGACCTACAGTGCCGTGACGGGGGTCATTTCCGGCCGAATCGCCAGCGATGCTTCGGGCCCGATGGGCAGCCGCAGCTATGTCGTATCGGTCACAGCGACCGACCCGGCCGGCCTCAGCAGCACGATACAGTTCGTTTACATCATCAACAATGTCGCGCCCGACGCTGTCGACGATACCGCTACGACCAACGAGGATACGCCGGTCGAGATCGACATTCTCGACAATGATGTCGATCTCGACCGCGACGTGCGCACTGTCATATTCGTGAACGGTGTCAACCTCACGGTCGGTGGTCCATCCGTTGCCACCACCAACGGTTCCGTCCAACTGGTTCTCAACGATCGGGACGACGCGGTTCTGCGGTTCACGCCAACCCCGAATTTCAACGGCACCGAATCGTTCACCTACACGATCAGCGATGGCAATGGCGGCAGCGACACGGCGAGCGTCACCATCGTCGTCAATCCGGTCAATGACGCGCCCACCGCTTCGCCAGTGCCGAACCAGACACAGGCTGACGGTTCAGCCTTCAGCCTGGATGTCTCAAGCTATTTCAGCGATATCGACGGCGACGACCTCGGCTATGTGGTCTCCAATCTGCCACCTGGTCTGTCTTACGATGCCGAGACCGGCATCATCAGCGGCATACTGGCGCCGAATGCATCGGCGGCAAGCCCCTATATCGTCACGATCACCGCCTACGACCGCTACGGGCAGCCAATCCCGGACGGACCCGGCCTGTCGGCATCCACCAGCTTCCGCTTTACCGTGACCAACCCCCCGCCGGTTGCCGTCGATGACAGCTACACGACGACGGAGGACACGCCGATCACCTTCAACCCCGTGACCGATGCCGGCGGCAGGGACAGCGATCCCGATGGCGATCCGCTGACGCTGGTCGCGATCGACGGAAAGGCGATTGCCGCCGGCGGCAGCGTTACCGTCGCCAACGGCGTCATCTCGATGGATGGGCTGGGCAATCTCACCTTCACGCCGGCAGCCAATTTCAACGGCAGTGTCGCGATCTCTTACCGTCTGAGCGACGGTAATGGCGGCTTCGACGACGGTCTCATCGCCATCGCCGTTACCGCGGTCAACGACCCGGCCATCATCGACTTGAACGGCAGTGCGGCCGGCACCGATCGCGCAGTCGATTATACCGAGGGCGGACCGTCTGTTGCGGTGGCGGCCCCCGATGCCTCCGTCTTCGACGTGGAAGGCAGCATCGTCGCCATGGATATCGCGCTCGGCGGCTTTACCGGCGGCGGCACGCTCGAAATCTTCCATCTCAACGGCGTGGTGGACATCTCCTATGGAACCTCGTCGACCGGTACGCTTGCCTTCGGCGGAACGACGTTCCGCTTCAGCTTTAGCGGCACGAGCCTGCATATCGAAAACGCAGCCGGCCCCAATGTCATCGTGCCGGACGCGGATCTGAGTGCGCTCCTGCGCGCCATCCAGTATGAGAACCGCAGCGACAACCCGACGCCCGGAATCCGGACCCTCGCCTTTACGGTGACGGATGCGGCCGGAGCGGTATCGGCAGCCGCCGTCACGCGCATCAATGTCATCCCGGTCAACGACGCGCCTGTTGCAACGGCGGATGTCGGCGCGACCACGGAAAACGCCATCCTGACCGGTCCCTCCGTGCTTGCCAATGATCGCGATCCCGAGGGCCAGTCCTTTGCCATCGTCCGCGTTGGCGCAGCCGGCGGTATCGGAACGCCGGTTGCCGGCAGCAATGGCGGTTCGTTCGTCCTTAATCCCGATGGTACTTACACGTTCGATCCGGACCTCTCGTTCGATGACCTGCAAGTCGGCGAAACCCGCACGACGTCCGTCACCTATACGACCCGCGATACGGATGGCGCCGAAAGCACCGCGACACTTACCATCACCGTCAGCGGCGAGAACGATGCGCCGACCGGCGGCACCAATGCCCTGACCGTCATCGAGGACCAGATCGCGACCGGCACGCTGTCCGCTTTCGATACCGATGGCGACCGGCTCGAATTTGCTGTTGCCACCCAACCCGCCCGCGGCACTGTGACGGTCAGCCCGGACGGTGCGTATACCTACACGCCGGCCGCCAATGTCAACGGTCCGGACAGTTTCAGCTATACGGTCAGTGACGGCCGCACGACGGTTACTTTCACAGTTAATGTCGATATCGTCGCCGAGCCGGACGCGCCGATCGCCGCACTCATTCCGAACCAGGCCTATAGTGACGGGGACGCCGTCTCTTTGAACGTCGCCGGCTATTTCTCCGACGCCGACGGCGATACGCTCACCTTCAGTCAGGCCGGTCTGCCCGCCGGCCTCGCCATGAGCGCCGAAGGGCTGATCACCGGCAGGCTTTTGAGCAATGCGTCGATCGCTGCACCCTATACGGTGACGATCACGGCGCGCGATCCGGCCGGAAACAGCGTTGCCCGAAGCTTCCTGATTGCACTCGCCAACCCGGCCCCGGTTGCCCATGACGACATCGTCAATGCCGGCGAGAACGAAACCCGCACCGGCTCAGTGCTTGCGGATAACGGTGCCGGCGCCGATATCGATCCGGATGGCGATGCGCTCGTCGTGTCCGCCGTCAACGGTACAGCCGCAGGCGTGGGTGCGATTGTCACCGGTTCGGCCGGCGGTACGTTCCGCGTAAATGCCAATGGCGACTACGAGTTCGTGCCCGGAACGGCATTCGACGCTCTGCGGATCGGCGAAACCCGGGCCACGTCGGTCACCTACACGCTTTCGGACGGGCAGGGCGGGGTCTCGACGGCGACATTGACCGTCATCGTCAACGGTCGCAACGATGCGCCGATCGGTTCTGGCGGCACTGGCACGGTTGCAGAGGATGGCGTGCTCTTCGCGTCGCTGCCGCCGGTCTTCGATGCGGAAGGCGATGCGCTGAACTATGCGGTGGTGGCGCCTCCCGGCAATGGCGCGGTGGTCATCCGTCAGGACGGCACCTATACCTACACGCCCAATCCGGACTTCAACGGTACCGACAGGTTCAGCTACGCCGTCAGTGATGGCACCGATACCGTGATCTACGCCATGACGATTACCGTCACGCCCGTTAATGACGCACCCGTTCTGCAGGACGTTTCGGTATCGACCAGCGAAGATACCGCCTATACCGGCCAGATCGCCGCCGTCGATATCGACAATGGACCGGCAACGCTGGTTTACGCCGCCTACACGTCGCCTGCGCACGGAAGCGTTACGGTCAATGCGAACGGCAGCTATACCTATACACCGGCCGGCAATTTCAACGGCACCGACAGTTTCCAGGTTATCGTCACCGATCCTGGCGGTCTTACCGATATCGCCACCGTCAGGATCACCGTCAATCCGGTCAACGATGCGCCGATTGCGGTCAACGATACCGCTTCGACGACGCAGGACATCGCCATCGCCGGCAATGTCATCGTCGGCAGCGACAGCGATCCCGATGGCGATGCCATCCTCGTAATGACGGTCGGCGGCACCGCCTCGGTTGGCGTGCCGGTGGCGGGCACGAATGGCGGCACGTTCGTCATCCAGGCCAATGGCTCCTACACGTTCGATCCCGGCGGCGATTTCGACGACCTTCCGGCCGGCCAGATCCGTGCGACCGCCGTCACCTATCAGATCTCCGATCCGTCCGGACTGACCTCGATCGCGACTCTGACCGTCACGGTTACTGGAACCAATGACGCACCGGTCGGCACGCCCCTGCCCGATAAGACCTGGACCGACGGCCAGGCGGTGTCCTATGACGTGGCGGGCCAGTTCTCGGATCCGGACGAGGATCCGCTCACCTTCTCGATTGCCGGCCAACCGCCCGGTCTCGAGATCGACCCGGCGACCGGTGAAATCCGTGGCACGATCGATCGGTCGGCTTCCGGTGCGGCCGGGCGACAGGATTACACGGTCATCGTCAGCGCCACCGACGGCAGCGGGGCGACGGCCTCGCAAAGCTTCGTTCTGACGATCGTCAATCCAGCCCCGGTCGCCGTTGCCGACAATTTCGCGGTTGCAGAAGGCGGCATTCTCGGCGGCAATGTGCTGACCGGCAGCGGCAACGGTCCCGACAGCGATCCCGATGGCGATCCACTGACCGTTTCGCTCGTTTCAGCGCCGGCCCATGGGGCGCTTACGCTCAACACCGATGGCACGTTCGCCTATGTGCCGGTACCGTTCTTCAATGGCACCGACACGTTCGTCTACCAGATCAGCGACGGCAATGGCGGCGTGAGCGCAGCAACGGTGACCGTCATCGTCACCCCCGTCAACGATGCGCCCATCGGACAAAACGACGGTTTCGATATCCTTGAGGACGGGTCCGTCGTCATCGACGTGCTTGCCAATGACAGTGATATCGACCGCGACGCGTTGGTGGTCACGCAGATCGACGGCCAGTCGATTGCGATCGGCAGTCCGGTCGCGGTCGCCGGCGGCACCGTGTCGCTCAACGCCAACGGCACGATCACCTTCACGGCGGCGCCCGATTATTCCGGTGCGCCATCCTTTACCTACACGCTCTCCGATGGGGCTCTCACAGCCCAGGCCACCGTCACCGGGATCGTCCGTGCCGTCAATGACGCGCCGGTAAATACGCTGCCCATCAGCTATGCGATGCTGGAGGACAGTGACCTTGTGCTGTCGGGCCTGTCGGTAGCCGATGTCGATGCCGGCAACGGTCCGATCACCGTGACGCTGAGCGTTAGCAACGGCAGTCTGCTAGCGTTTTCGGGTGGCAACGTATCGGTCACGGGCGGCGGTACGGGCGCTATCGTGCTGACGGGAACACTGGCCGATATCAACGCTTACCTGGCAAGTGCCGTCGCCCCGATCTTCCGGCCGGTCGCCAACAGCAGCGGTGCCGTCAGCCTGACCATGAACACAAGCGATGGCGGAAATAGCGGCGCGGGCGAGGTGCTGGTTGCCACTTCCGTGTCGACGATCTTCGTCGCACCGGTGAACGACGATCCGGTCGCCGATGACCAGTCGATCGTTACCGCTGAGGATACGCCGGTGGCCGGCACCATCGCTGCATCGGATGCCGATGACGACCCTCTGACCTTCACCGTCGTTACGGCGCCGCGTAACGGAACGGTGACGATCGACGCCGCTGGCCGTTATGTTTATACGCCGGCGCTCGATTACAATGGCAACGACAGTTTCCGCATTGAGGTGGCTGACGGACAGGGCGGTACGCGCGTCGTCACCGTCGTGGTCGCCATCGCACCGGTCAACGATGCCCCAACGGCGGCCGATGCCGCGCTTGCCATGGACGAGGACGGCGGAACGCTGAGCGGCAACCTGCCGGCGGCGACCGATCGAGAAGGCGCGACGGTCGTCTATCAACTCGGCAGTCCGCCGGCCAACGGCACCGTATCGGTCAGCCCGACCGGCGCCTATGCCTATTCTCCGCGCGCCGATTTCAACGGGATCGATACGTTCACCTACACCGTCAGCGATGGCCAGGCGAGTTCGACCTATACGGTCACCGTGACCGTGCGTCCTGTCAACGACGCACCGGTGGCGGCCGATCTCGATGTGACGACGCCGCGCAACCAGCCGGTCGGTGGCCGGCTGACAGCCATCGATATCGATAGCGATCCACTCCTCTTTGCGCTTGGCTCGCAGGCGACATTCGGCGTCGCTACTGTCGATGCGCTCGGCAACTATACCTATACGCCCAATCCGGAAGCCTTCGGACGCGACACGTTCACCTATACCGTCACCGACGGCACGGTCACCATCACCCGCACGGTCACCGTCGATGTCGGTTTCGACAACGCGCCTCCGCAGGCCGGCGATTACAGTTTCACGATCGACGAGGATACCGTCCTTGATGCGCGTGTTGCGGCAACCGACCCCAATGCCGGCGACAGGCTGACCTTTTCGATAGCGACCGGCCCGACACACGGCACGGTCAGCATGGGCGTGGACGGCATCTTCACCTATACGCCGGTTGGCAATTTCTCCGGTGCAGACCAGTTCACCTACCGCGTTTCCGACGGCCAGACGAGTGTCATCCGCACGGTCGCCATCGTCATCGACCCGATCAATGATGCACCCGTCGGCACGGATACGACAATTTCCGTCACCGAAGACATGACGGCCAACGGCACGCTGCCCCGCGCCACGGATGCGGAAAATTCTCCCGTTACCTATGCGCTCGGCGCGCTGGCACCGGCGCGGGGACAGGTGACGATCGCGCCGAGCGGCACCTACACCTACATTCCGGATGCCGATTTCTACGGGCAGGACAGTTTTACCTATACGATCAGTGACGGCGAGGAGAGCAATACCTATACGGTCACCGTCAACGTCCTTGGCGTCAACGACGCGCCGCGTGCCAGCAATCTGGCGATCACCACGGCCGAGGATACCGCCCGAGCCGGAACCTTGCCCTCGGCTCTCGACCCCGACGGCGACAATCCTGTCATCACCTACGCGCTTGGCAGCGGTCCCGCGCATGGCACGGTTACGGTCGCCGCCAATGGTGATTACCTTTACACGCCGGCTGCGAACTATTTCGGCGCCGACAGCTTCACCTATACGGTGAGCGACGGGCAGGCGAGCAATACCTATGCGGTGACGATCACCGTGACGCCGGTCAACGATGCACCGGTCGGCTCCGATACGTCGATCACGACTGCCGAGGACACGCCCTATGACGGCCGGCTGCCGGCCGCGATCGATCCGGAAGGCTCGCCCGTCTCCTACGGTCTGGCGAGCGGACCCGCTGGAGGAACGGTGACCATCGGCATCGATGGCACCTATACCTATGTTCCACGCCAGGATTTTTACGGGCAGGACAGCTTCGCCTACACGGTCAGCGATGGGGTCTCTTCGCGAACCTATTCGGTCTTCATCACCGTCACACCGGTCAACGACGCGCCGCGCGGCAGTGACCTGTCGTTGGTGGGGACGGAAGACCAACCTGTCTTCGGCCAGTTCCCGCTGGCGGTCGACCCGGAAAATGCGACCGTCACCTACGCTCTCGGCACGCAGGGGCCGGCGAACGGCACTGTCAGCATCGTGTCGGGGCGCGACTTCATCTACACGCCGGCCGCCAATTTCTATGGTCGGGACACGTTTACCTACACGGTAAGCGACGGTACGGCGACGGCGACCTATACGATTACAGTCGATATGGCGCCGGTCAATGATGCGCCGGCCGGAGCCGATGGCGCGATCGTGGTGATCGAGGACACGCCCTATAACGGGATACTACCCATCGCCGCCGACGTGGATGGTAACGCTCTTACCTATGCACTCGTCACGCCGGCATCCAGCGGCACGGTCACGGTATTGGCCAACGGACGCTACAGCTATGTCCCGGCCGCCGATTCCACCTCTGCGGCCTTCTTTACCTACAGCGTCACCGATGGCATCGACACACGCATCTACCGGATCGACATTACCGTCACGCCGGTCAACGATGCGCCGCGTGGCGCCAATCTGGCCGTAACCGTGAGCGAGGACGGCCTGTCCAGCGGCCGTCTGCCTGTTGCCACCGACCCAGAAGGCGCAAGCGTCACCTATGCGCTCGCCGGCGTCGCCGCCCACGGCACGGCCACCGTCGATGCGCAGGGGAACTACACCTATCGGCCGAACGCCGATTACAATGGCGAGGATCAGTTTACCTATACGGTCAGCGATGGGACCCTTTCGACAACCTATACCGTCACTGTCACGGTCCTGCCGGTCAACGACGCCCCGCGTGCCGCTGATCTGACGATCGTGGCGACGGAAGACCAGACCTATGCCGGTCGGCTGCCGCTGGCCGTCGATCCGGAAAGCCAGCCTTTCAGCTATGGTCTCGGTTCTGGCCCCGCGCATGGCGTCGCCACCGTCGCGGCAGACGGGACCTTCACCTACACGCCGAATGCGGATTACGATGGCCCCGACAGTTTCACCTATACGGTGACGGATGGCGACGCTCTAGCGACATATACCGTGACCATTACCGTACAGGGCGAGAACGACCCGCCGCGTGGCAGCGATGCGACCATCGCCGTCATAGAGGATCAAGCCTATAGCGGCCGTCTTCCGGTCGCCGTCGATCCGGAAGGCCAGCTGGTGCAATATGCCGCCGGCACCCTGCCACCGCGGCACGGCACCGTCCTCATTCAGCCGAACGGCGAATTCGTCTACACGCCGTTCGCCGATTATGCCGGTCCGGACAGCTTTACCTATACGGTCAGCGACGGCGCCAACACCGTGTCCTACACGGTTACGGTCAATGTTGAGGCGGTCAACAATGCGCCACGCTCCAACAGCATAGCGATCAGCGCATCCGAGGATCAGGTCTATAGCGGCACGCTGCCGCCGGCCATCGATATCGAAAACCAGGCAGTAACCTATGGCCTGGGCTCGCAGCCTGCCCATGGCATCGCCATCATCGACCCCAATGGCAACTTCACCTATCTGGCCGCTCCCGATTACAACGGCCCGGACCGGTTCGATTTCACCGTCAGCGACGGCGCGGCCACCAGCATCTACACGGTCTTCGTCGATGTCGTCGCCGTCAACGATGCCCCGCGCGGACGCGACGACGCCATCACGGTCACGGAAGACCAGCCCTATTCGGGACAATTGCCGGTGGCGAGCGATCCGGAAGGTGGAGCGGTCACTTACACGATCGGTGTGGATCCGCTGCACGGGATCGTGACCCTTGAAGCCGAGGGGGCTTACGTCTACACGCCGTTTGCCGATTATGTCGGTCCGGACAGTTTCACCTATACCGTCAGCGACGGCTTTGCCACAGCGAGTTATACCGTCACCGTCACGGTCACCGGCGTCAACGACGCGCCGCGCGCCAATGACGCAGAAATCACGGTTGTCGAGGACGAAATCTATCGCGGTCGCCTGCCAGTGGCGGTCGATCCCGAGGGGCAGCCCTACACCTATGGTGCCGGCTTGCTCCGGCCTGCGCATGGCAGCGTCACCATTGCCGCCAGTGGCGAGTTCGTTTACACGCCCGCCGAAAACTATAATGGCACCGACAGCTTCGAATACACGGTCAGCGACGGCACGGCGAGCCAGACTTACAGGGTCGAGGTCACGGTCGGCCCGCTCAACGATGCGCCCGTGGGCGGAGCGATGACCATCGCCCCCGTCGAGGATGAGGCCTATAGCGCCGCGTTCCCGGAAGCATTCGATGCCGATGGCGATGCGCTTGTCTATGATATCGGCGCCCAACCAGTGAACGGCACCGTCACGGTCGGACCGGGTCGCAACTTCACCTACACGCCCTATCCCGATTATGCCGGTCCCGACCGGTTCACCTATACCGTCAGCGATGGCCAGGCGACGGCGACCTATAGCGTCATCGTCGATGTCCAGGAGGTCAACGATGCTCCGCGCGGCAGCGATGCAGCCATCGTCGCCGTGGAGGACAATCCCTATTTCGGCACTCTGCCGCCCGCGATCGACCCCGAAGGCCAGCCGGTCGTCTATGCCGTCGGTCCGCAGCAGCCGCTGCACGGGACTGTCACGATTTCCGCCAACGGCGATTTCGTCTACACGCCCTTTGCAGATTATGCCGGTCCCGACAATTTCTCCTACACGGTCAGTGACGGCACGGCGAGCGAGACCTATGTCATTTCGGTGAGCGTGACGGCCGTTGACGACGCACCGCGCGGCGCCGATCTTGCCATCGTTGTGGAGGAGGACGGGGCGGCCAGCGGCCGGTTGCCGGTGGCTTTCGACCCCGACAGCGCTGACCTCCTCTATGGTCTTGCCGTTGCGCCGCTGCACGGCACGGCCACGGTCGATGCGGATGGCAATTACACCTACATTCCGTCGCCCGACTATCAGGGCCCGGACAGCTTCACCTACACGGTCACGGACGGAACGTCGATTTCGACCTATACCGTCATCATCGACGTGACGGCGCAAAACGATCCGCCGCTCGCCTATGACGGCGTGATCGACGTCACTGAGGACGTTGTCTATGAGGGGCGCCTGCCGCAGGCGAGCGATCCGGAAGGCCAGCCGCTTGTCTATGGGCTGGCGCAACAGGCGACCAACGGCACCGTCGCCGTTCTGGCCGATGGCAGCTACCGCTATGTGCCTGCCGCGAATTACTTCGGCAGCGACAGCTTTGCCTATAGCGTGACCGACGGCGTCAATACCGTCGTGCGTACGATTGCTGTTACCATTCGGCCGGTGGACGACGGGCCGGTCGGCGCGGACTACGCATTCACGGTCGGGGAAGATACGACGGCGACCGGCATACTGCCCGCAGCCGTCGATCCGGAAGGGTTGCCAGTCGTTTACGCGCTCGGCTTTGCCCCCGCGCATGGGACGGTGGCGATCGGCCGGGATGGTACCTATACCTATGTGCCCGATCCGGACTATAGCGGCCCGGACAGCTTCACCTATACCGTCAGCGACGGTGGGTTGATATCGACCTATACCGTTACCGTCGCGATCACCGCCTCGCCGGATCCGCCGGTGGGCGCGAACGGCACTATCAACGTCGTCGAGGATGTGCCCTTCGACGGCACGCTTCCGGCGGCAACGGATGCCGATGGCGATGCGCTTGCCTATGCTCTGGTCGGTCAGGCCGACCATGGTACGGTGACGATCCTGCCGGACGGCACCTATCGATACGTTCCGTCGACGAATTATTTTGGTCTCGACCGCTTTGTCTACAGCGTCACCGACGGCCAGTTCGTGCGCCAATATTCAATCGAGATCACCGTCGTCCCCGTCGACGATGCACCGCAGGGCAGCGATGCGACGGTTGCCACGCAGGAAGACGTGCCGACCAGCGGCCAGCTTCCGCCGGCAACCGACGTCGACAGCCCGAACGTGACTTACGGTCTGGCAGCGGGTCCGGCCTTTGGCCGCGTTCTCGTCAATGCCGATGGTAGTTTCACTTACACACCGCCACGCAATTTCAATGGCACCGACAGCTTTACCTACACGATCAGCGACGGAACCTCGACCGCGACCTATACGGCAACCGTCTATGTCGCGGCGGCCAACGATGCGCCGGAAGCTGCCGACCTTTCGATCTCTGTCAGCGCCAATGTTACGACGCAGGGCTCGCTGCCCGCTGCGGTCGATGTCGAAGGAGCCACCGTCACCTATGCCCTTGCGGGCGGGCCGATCCACGGAACGGCCACGATTTCGGCGCAGGGGGTCTATGTCTATACGCCCACTCCCGGCTATGGAGGTCCCGACAGCTTTACCTATACGGTCAGTGATGGCACGGTCAGCACGACCTATACTGTAAGCATTTCGGTCGGCGCGCCTGATTTGCCGCCGGTCGGCAGCGATCTGTCGGTTGTCACGGTCGAGGACACCGCGGTTTCCGGTCCGCTGCCCGTCGCCATCGATCCCGAAGGGCGGCCGGTGCGGTACTTTGCCGAGGCCGGACCCGCGCATGGCCGCGTGACCATCGACCCCAACGGTTTCTACTTCTATACGCCCGACCGCAATTACAACGGTACGGATGTCTTCACATACGCCGTCAGCGATGGCATCACGACCTCGACCTACCGGGTCGTGATCGATGTTACGCCGGTCAACGATGCGCCACTGGGTTCCGGTGCGACGATTGCCGTGCCGCAGGATGGCATCGCAAGCGGCCTCCTGCCGCCCGCGATCGATCCGGAAGGCGCACCGCTGACCTATGGCGTCGGGCAGCCGCCGGCGAATGGGACCCTGGTGGTCAATGCCGACGGGACCTATCGTTACCAGCCGCTGCCGGGCTATTTTGGCCCCGACAGTTTCGTCTATACGGTTGGCGACGGTGATGCTGTGTCGTCCTTCACGGTTGTCGTCAACGTTCTATCGCCGGGCGAACCGCAGCCTCCCGAACCGCCACCCGGCATCAACGAATATCTGCCGCCGGCACCCAATCTTGGCGGCGGCATTTCAGGCGTTACGTGGCGGCCGGACGAGGGCGAGAGCAGCACAAGCGCGCGCAGCCCCGCCAACGGGGCCGTGATGGAAAGCCTGAACGGCATAGCCGGCGATATCGGCGAAGACGGCCCGATCGGCAGTGTCGCCGATGCCGTTCGCTCGCTCAATGGCATCGGTTCCCTGCCCGACGAAGGTGCTGTTCTATATGCCGCACAGGAGATCGGTGAGTGGACCCAGTCGGGTCGCCGTATCGATGAATTCACGGTGGGCTTCTACAAGGGTGGGTCGAACACACGGCTGTTCGAGGGCCGCGATTCACTCACGTGGTTCAGCGTCGATACGATGATCTATGCCGGCCAGCTCTACATCATGCCGTCGCCTGGCTATGGCGGAAACGCCTCCTTCACGGTCACACTGGCAGATGGTTCACCGCTGCCGGACTGGTTGCGCACCACCCGGCAGGGCGTCGTCATCGGCCATCCGCCGGCCGGCCTGACCTTTATCGATCTCAGGTTCAGCGGCCTTTCGCCTGAGGGAGAGCCGGTAGCCGACGACGTGCGCATCGACCTGACGACCGGGGCGATCGTGACGCATGAAAGCGACCGGGAGGCCATGCTGGCCCCCAGCCTGTTTTCCGATGAATTACATTATCAGTTGACGATGGGCGAAGATGCCGCATCCGATCTCGCCCGAGCTCTGGCAGCTTGGCGGGAGTGAGTAGCGCCTTTCCGAGCTGCTATGGCAATGCCTGGTAGGCTGCGACGCTTGCGCTTTTAGCGCCGTAGCGGGATCCACGTCGGCTGACGCGAAACCGGCTTCAGCTCTCCTGCGAGAGGGTTGGCGCGCAGAATGGGCAAAAGCGGCGCAGCGGCATTCGGCACGGTTTTCGCGGCGCGCAAGATATGCGTTTAACATCCACGGTCAGGCCGCTGCTCTTTGCTCCCAAGAGACCCGCGTTGCGTCGGCGATCAATGACGCGACCTGCCGCCGTAGCGCAGCGATATCCGCAAGGATCGCCCGGTCCCTTCTGTCCGGATCGCCAGCGGCCGTCGGACCGCGCTCCTCCCGCATCAATTCGGCGATGCGCCCGACCAGCGGAAGCGACGCCAATTCCTCAAGACTTACGGACAGTTTCGGGCGCCAGTTCGGATAGGTCTCCTGCGTGCCGGGCACGTTGGTCGGCCGCTTTTCGTCGGTAAGATCCGCCAGCCGCACGGCTGCGACCATGCTGGCTGTGCGCGCAAGGAACTGGTGTGCGAGGACCGTCAGCTCGCCAAGGTCGGCGTCTCGGGCCGTCGCCGGCGGCAGAGTGCCGTCCTCGCTCAGCAGATTGGCGAGGTCCCGGCGTTCCAGATCCCGGTCCGCCTCATGCTTCTTCGTCAGTTCCGGCGATACGATGCCATGGTCGGCGCGCATGGCGATGTCGGCCCCGCGCCACCAGCCCGCCAGCGTCTGGTGGTCGTGCGTCGAGATGCAGGCGAGCGCCAGCGCCGGATACGCGCCGGCCGGACGGAAGCCGGCCTCGTCATGTTCATAGGAGAGAATACGATAGGACAGGATCCGCGCCGCCTCTAGGTCTGCCTGAAGCCCTTCGGGCAATAGACCGAGATCCTCACCGATCACCAGGCAGCGATAGCGGTGCGAGCTTTCGGCCAGGATTTTCAACAGCGCGGCCTGAGGATAATCCACGTAGCCGCCATCGGCCGGTCCGCCATCGAGGGGAACCAGGAACAGGCGGCGAAGCGCGGCCACATGGTCGATGCGGATCGCGCCTGCATAACGCATGGCCGCCTCGACCATACGTCGAAACGGCGGATCGTCCCCTGCGGCGATGGCCCGCGGCTTGAACCCGGCCAAATGCCAATCCTGGCCATCCGGCGCGAACGGATCCGGCGGGCTGCCGATCGTCGCATCGTCGAGATAGATGTCCTGCCCCGACCAGGTGGCCGAGCCATCGATCGCCTCGCCGACGGCAAGATCGAGATAGAGACCGATACGCAGACCATTGGCATCTGCGTGCTGACGGATATCGCTCAGCTGCCGATGCGCAATCCACTGCAGCCATTGATGGAACTCGATCTCGGACGCATGCGTTTGCGCAAATTCGGTGACCGAGGACGACTGCGGCGTGCGAAATTCCTCTGGCCAATCCTGCCAACCGGCGCCGAAGCCTCGCGCGACCATATCTGCCGAAAGCGTTTCAAACAGCGCATGTCGATAAAGCGGGATACCGGCCTCGGCGACGAAGGCGGCGAGGTCTTGCCGTGGTCGCCCGTCGGTCGTGTTGCCTTCCGACCAGCGATGCCACGCCTTCCGCAGAGCCTTCAACTTCAGCGTGGCTACCGCGCGATAATCGACAAGGTCGGTCTCGCGAAGGCTGGCAGCCACCGCGCTCTCCTCCGGCGCGGTCTCGAAGGCTTCAAGGCGATCGACCGCGATATAGAGCGGATTGAGAAAAAGCCGGTTGGACGGTTGATAGGGACTGCACCGATCCGGGTCGGCCAAAAAGGGCGCATGCAGCGGATTGAGGCCGATGAAATCGCCCTTCAGCGTGGCGACCAGATCGATGACCGAGCGGAGATCTTCGAAATCGCCGATGCCCCAGTTGCGCCCGGAGCGCAATTCGTAAAGCTGCAGACTAAGGCCCCAAACCCGTTCGCGGCTGAGCATTTCCGGCACGAAACAAGGTTCGCTCGTGGTCGTCCGATCGCTCGGTCGGGCATCGTTCTGAGCGGTGGTTGCATCGAGGTCGATACCGATCGCGGCCAGCAGTTTCCGTTTGCTTTGGTCTGAAAGCGCCACTTCCCTGCCGTCCGGGCTTGGCCGGTGCAGGGCAATGCCGTGCCGGCGCGCAATCCTGTCCAATTCATCAGCATGCGGCAGACCGGGGCGGGCTGGCGATGCGGCAGGCGAGGGGATCATGGTGTTGGCCTCCAGCGAATGACACCCATAACCCGTCACGCGCTTGTTGGTTTCCTGTCCCGAAAAATTCGCGAATTGGTCGTTAGCGAGGGCAGGATCGCTGGGTTCAGGCGGTATTGCCGCCTTTTAGAGGAGCGCTTGAATGCACTCTGCATCGTCATGCAAGAAATCAGATATACAGTCGTATTTACATTTGGAGGCCCGCGTATATAATGCGGCGGACATCCAGACACTGCCTTTCTTCAGCGTTTTATTCTGAATGACTGAGTTCTTGTTGCGCAAGATTGACGAGCTTGCTGCAACCCGAACGTCGTTGTCTTACGACAGGGGAAAATCATGGCATCGTGGCTTGGCACTTGGACCTATCGCAGCTTCGTCAACAATCCGGCACCGGTCAATTCCGCCGAAGAAGCACTGGCGCTCATTTTCGGTGAAGGCCTGCTGACAATTGTCACCGCTGATACGGCATCCGGCTTCAATGCGACGCTTTCGTTCGGCGGCAATGCGGTGATGGATCTCGCCGGCGACATGGCGACGGATGAAGGCGGCGTTACATCGGCGCACGCGGCCGGTGCCGGCCGCGCCGGTTCGCCGATCTCGGACTATCGCTACGATTATCTGTTTTTCGAAGTGCCCGCATGGGCGGCCGGCATCGGTCAGCGTCAGGCCCTGGTAGGGTCGGTGGTGCGTGCCGCCGACCATGGCGCGGCGCGCAAGGGAGCGACGGCATCCACGATCACCGTGCGGCAGGACAGTTGACGGCACCATGCCGGGGCAAACCATAGCAAGGCAAGCGAGCAGGGGGAGTGCAAATGCCTTTCGTCCGCAGGGAAGTCCGCACACTGGGCGGCAGATGGAACGACACGCTTTCGTGGTATGCGAAAGGCGTGGGAGCGCTCAAGCAGAAACCGCTGACAGCGCCGGACAGTTGGTGGTTTCTGGGCGCGATGCACGGATTTCATCCGGTGGTCTGGACACAGTTCGGCATCATTACCGACAGCACGCCCCTGCCGGCAGATGCCGTCCAGGTGAAATTCTGGGAACAGTGCCAGCATCAGACCTGGTATTTCCTGCCCTGGCATCGCGGTTATCTTTATGCCGTCGAGGAGATCCTTCGCACGGCCATCGTCGATCTTGGCGGGCCTGACGACTGGGCCCTGCCATACTGGAACTATTCGGGCGATGGGCCCGATGCCCGGGTCTTGCCCGAGGAATTCGCCGAACCCAACCTGCCGGATGGGTCCAACAACCCGCTTTTCGTGGAACAGCGCTACGGCGATGGCAGCCTGCCGATCACGATCGACCCGGCGGCAGTGGCGCTCACGGCCCTTAACGACACGATCTTCACCGGGGGCACGAGCGATATTCCCCCGGGCTTCGGTGGACCGGTCACGACCTTCCACCACGGGCCGGAAAACCGAACGACCAATGGCGGCCTTGAATCTCTGCCGCATAACATCGTTCACAGCCTTGTCGGCGGCGCAAAGCCGGGGACGGATCCCAACCAGTGGTGGAATGCGGGCCTGATGTCGATCCCCATCACCGCCGGGCTGGATCCGATCTTCTGGTTGCATCACGCCAATATCGACCGGCTTTGGACGTTGTGGAGCTCGATGTCGGGTCATGCCAATCCGGTGGATCCGACCAAACCCGGCAATCGCGACTGGCTGGATGGGCCGGCTGATCGCCGGTTCGTGATGCCGCTCAGCGGTGGACGCGAATGGTCGTTTTCGGCCAAGGATGTTCTCGACACGCGGGCGCAACCACTCGATTATGAATATGACGACCAGACGCCGCCGGTCGTGTCCTCCCGCATGGCTGAGCGATTGACGACGCTGAGCCGGCAGACGGTGTCTCTCACAGGTGGTTCGGTGGAGGAGGCAGCCGTGTCTGATACGAAGCAGCCTGAAATGATCGGCGCAAGCGAGCCCGATGTCGCTATTGCGGGCCAGACGCAGGTCCGGGTGAGCCTCGATGCCGGCGGCATCGCGCCGCTTCGAAAGAGCCTCGCCCGTGCAGCGACGGCCGCAGCCGATACCGCGACGACGCAGGAGCCGCCGCGCGTCTTTCTCAAACTGGAAGGGATCCGCGGAACTGCGGATGCCGCGGTCTACCACGTCTATGTGAACCTGCCGGCCGACAAGGATCCCAAGGACCATCCCGAACGCCGTGCCGGGATTGTCTCGCTGTTCGGCGTATCGGCCTCTTCATCGCCGGACGGTCCCAGTGCTGGCAGCGGGATCAATCAGGTCTTCGAGATCACGCCCATCGTCGATGCCCTTCACCTGTCGGGAGACGAGCTACAAACGCTCGACGTTCGTTTCGTGCCGTCCAATGCCGCGACGGAGGCCGCCAGAATCGAAGTCGGCCGCTTGAGCGTCTTCAAAATGGGCGAATAGGATGCGCGTCCTGATCGTCTTGCGGCTGTTTCGACAATCGCCCGGACCGTGGCTGCTTCTGGCGAGCCTTGCGGGATGGCTGGTTCTTAGCGTGCACGCGCTTGGTCCTGCCGGGCTGCACGGCAATCCGTCGACGGTCGGCGGCATCGCAGGCCCTGCGGTGCAAGAGGCGACACGGCCCGATGCCGCAGTGCCGGGCGGCCTCTCGCCCGACGTTCACCGACCTGGCGTATGGCAGCCCGATGGCCAGCGCCCTGAACGCCAGCCTCCTGGCCTTCAACTGCCCGGCCTCGAGCTTCCGGGCATCCAACGGGTCGGCGTCCACGATGGCGGAGCGGCGATGCCTCATACCGATAGGGCGGCTGCCGGCGGGCGCGGGATCGCGCTGCAGGATGGGAATACCGCCGCCCCCGGCATTGCGTGGTCAGCGAACCTGGACAAGGTGATTGGGGATATTGCGCCCGTCCTGCCGGGCGCAGGGGAAAACGGCTCCGCAGTTGATCATTTCCGTGCCGCCGCGCATGCGCGTCCTGGTCCTCAGCATAACGGTCACGAGCATCATGGCGTCGATACCCAGGAGCTGCGGAGCGCCGCCCGCGGGGTAGAGGATCCGTCGGCTGTCGGTCGGTGGTGGAACGACCTGTGGTCAGGCGGCCGCCGTTCGATCGAGCCGGCGGCAGGCGATCGTATCGTCGGCGATTCTGGGCCCAATGCTGTAGGCTCCAACGGCCTCCCGTCCAAGCGTCACGTTTCCAGCGCCCCTGAACCCGGCAATGCTGCAGCAAGTAAATCGGGGGTGGCCAGTCCCAGGGCCAGCAATTCTGAGGCGAGCGCTGTCGCTCCAGGCGATCCGGGAGCGGTCGATCGTGGATCGAGCACGAATGGACCCAACAATTCCGAGCTGGGGCAGGGTGCGCACAGCACGCCTCATCTCGGCACGCTAAGCCAATACGATGGTGCGCCGCGCGAACGGCCAAGCACAAGAGCGGTTGCCGACCAGCTGGAAGGGACGGCGCATGCGGTTCATCTTATCCACGGCGATGGGGAGGCGGTTCACGCGCATATCGGACCATGGCCGGCATTGGGTCTGTGGATCGCCATGCTGGCGGCCATGGCGCCGCTCGTCCTGCTGAGCGAGATCGGCTTTTTGTGGAGATACAACCTGCCGCGCCGACGCTGGCCGGCAATCGCGATTTTTTTTCTGTTTTATGGAATGCCCTGGCTGGCCCTCGGCCTGGCATGGGTGACGGTTTCTGCCGCAAACCTGTCGTTCGCCACTCCGCCGGGTTCGGTTATCATTCTGCCGTCATTGCTTCTGGTGGCGCTCTGGCATGCTGCTCCTTGGCGGCAGCGTTGCCTCAATCGCTGCCACCGAATGCCGGCGCTGCGGGTCGTGGGACGCGGCATGTGGCGCGACGTGGCCCTGTTCGGATGGCGCGCCGGCATGCTTTGCTGTGCCGTCTGCGGGCCTGCCATGCTTTTTGCCATGTCTCTACCCATGTTCCATTTCGCGACCATGTTGCTCGCCACCGCTCTCGCTGCCTTCGAACGTTACCTGCCCACCCGCAAGCCCGCCTGGCAATTTCCGGCATTCCTTGCCCGGTCCGAACCTCGATGGCGTTCGCTGGCGATTACCGCTCCCTATGGCGCGTAGGTCTCCGACGTCCCGATCCGGTTTGGGCAACCACCTGGCACCGTTCCGATACGACATGGCCCGTGGCCTGCTCGGAAGGTCACGCTAGGCATATCCCGACCATCCGCGCTGAGCGGTCGGGTCGGTACACGGTATTCTTACCAGAGGCAGCCAATCCGTCATGCCGCGCGCCGTCCGGCAATACAGAAAGTGCTTATCAAGCTACAACTAAATATTGTGAATTAAAATTACAAGGCACGAAATGCGTGCAAAATGGCAGTGGCCTGCCGCATCGCTCGCCTAGGGTCCCCCCGCATCCATTCTGGGGAGAGTTGAATGACAGAGTCAGCTTTACTGCTCAAGCAGGATATCGCCGCAAGATTTCGTCTGGGGTCCTGGCAGCAAATCGTTTTCTCCGAATTTGCCACGAGCCTGGAAAGCGCGAGCCGCCCCTTTCCGTGCATCTTCGGCGTTCAGGGTTATCGCGCCGATCAGCTACGTTACGTTTTTCAAGAGACACTCGATATCGACGAACTGGCTTCCGCGCTGGCTGAATTCGTAAGGCGCTCGCGTCAGTTCGGTCCGAACACGTCGCTTGTGGTCTTCACCAAGCCGGAGACAATGGAAACGATCGAGGTCTATCAGGAACGCTTCTGGGCAGTCTTGAAAAATCTTGCCGAGCGCGACGAACATTCCTGGCCGGACCATATCCCCACCGCGACGACTTCGCCGCAATGGGAATTCTGCTTTGCCGGCGAGCCGATCTTCGTGGTGTGCAACACGCCGGCGCATCTTCTGCGTCAAAGCCGCCGCGCCAGTTCCTTCATGCTGACCTTCCAGCCGAGATGGGTATTCGAGAAGATCCTCGGCACCGAGAAGGCTGCCAAGAACGCGTTCGCGTCGGTGCGCGAACGGCTGGTGAACTATGATTTCCTCCCGGTTTCTCCGGCGCTGGGCAAATACGGCGATCCCGGCATTTTCGAGCATCAGCAGTATTTTCTCGATGAGGCAAACGGCGTTTCCGCCTGCCCCTATCACACGCTGAAAGGCGAGCAGACGGAACCGGCAAGAGAGATGGAGATTGCACGATGACCAAGGTGATCCGAAATATAACCGCCGATTTTTCCGCGCTCTCGGATATAATCGCCATCCTGCCGCAGCAGGGCTGCATCGAGGTCCAGCGCGACGGTCCGGGCAAGGTCCACGACTGGCATCGTCATGCGAACGAGGAAACGCTGATCGTCATCGAAGGCGAGATGACCTTTTCGCTCGAAGGGTCGGACGATCTTTGCCGCCCGGGAGACGCACTCAAGCTGACCGCCAATGACCTGCACAAGTCCACCGCCGGTCCGCAGGGCGCCGTCTACCTGATCGCGTTCCGAGGCCTGGACCTCGAAGCGGCAGAAGCCTGACCTTTCCCACACGGCTTCTCCTGGCGGCGGAGCGGAGCTCTCTGCGTCATTGACCTCGTGCCGCGATCCCCCTCCGCCCGCTTGCGCTGCCCGCGTTGGGGGTCACGGCTCCTGCGTCGACGCAAACCGATCCCTGAATTCGGAGGGCGTCACATTGAACTGGCGCAGGAAGGCGCGGCGCATACGCTCTTCGTCCATGAACCCGCATCGGTCGGCGATCCGCTTGATGCTGAGTTTGGGATAATCGAGCAGCATGCGCTGTGCCGTGTCTATCCGCAGGTCCTCGATCGCCTTTCTCGGCGTCGTACCCGTTCTTTCCACGTAATAGCGCGCGAAACTGCGCGGCGACATGCCAAGCCGTTCGGCAAGCCTGTCGATCGGCAGCGGCTTGTGCAGGTTGTCGGTGATCCAGGCATGCAGGTCGGAAAGCCGGCCATCGGGAATGGCCGCCTGGATCTCGAGGATCTTGCTATATTGCGATTGCCCGCCGGTTCTCTTCAGAAAGACGACCAGGCCTCTGGCCACATCCACCGCCAGCGAATGGCCGAAATCCCGCTCGACAATGGCAAGCGCAAGGTCGATCCCGGCCGTCACGCCCGCAGAGGTCCAGATCCGACCGTCGTTGATGAAGACCGAATCGGCCTTCACATGCGTATCGGGAAAATCCGCCTGCAGGCGCTTGCAGTATTTCCAGTGCGTCACAGCATGTCGGCCGGAAAGCAGGCCGGCATGCCCCAAAAGAAACGCCCCGATGCAGACCGAGGCGATCTCCATCGTTGCCGGCTGCGACCGCAGGTAGGTGCTGATGGAGGCCTGCGTTTCCGCGTCCCATATCCCTGGCCCGCCGGGCACCACGACCATGCCATCGGACGGCAGCCGGATGTCGGCCCAGGCGCAGGCTTCCATGGGAACGCCGACATCGCTGCGCACCCGACCCCCGGTACGCGTGGCCAGCCGGATATCATAGGGGGTAGGGTTTCCGCCTTTCCGGCGCAGACTATTGGCGGCCTCGAAAACCTGCATCGGACCGGCAATGTCGAGCAGCGTCACGTCGTCATAGGCGAGAAACACCAGCACTTTTGCAGGGTCTGATTTCGTGTCCAAATTGGCAGGAATTGCGGGCATCGCTGCTTTCACCTCTCCGCTAGGCTGTGTTTGCAAGGACTATCGCCCGCTTTCGGGCAGAGACAGAAAGAGTTGTTCGATGACCATCCATACAGCATCGCCAAGTTTCCCGGACGTTGCCGCCAGAGATATACGCATCACCATCGGCGTCGTCGATCCGACGTCGGGTGGCTATTTCATCGCCCGCCGTGTGCTGGAGCGCGGTTTTAGCTGCGTGGCGATCTGCTCTGCCGGCCCGGTGAAAAGTGATCTGGATTTCACCTCCGTCCTTGAGGCCACCAGCGAGGATTTCGATCTCGACATGGCGCGTTACGCCTATGATGCGATCATTCCGGGCGCCGAAAGTGGCGTGCGTCTGTCGGAGGATCTTGCTGATCGGATGGGGCTGCCGGGCAATGATCCCGCTACCACGGACTGGCGCCGCAACAAGACGGCCATGGCCAAAGCGGCGCGCGATGCCGGTATCGCGCTTTGCCGCCAGGCGCGCTGCAGGACGCTGGACGATTGCGTCGCCTGGGCGGATTCGATCGGTTTTCCGGTCGTGGTCAAGCCGGAAGCAAGCTCCGGCAGCGATCTCGTGCGTGTCTGCCAGAGTCCTCGCGAATTGCTTCAGCATGCGGCGGCGATCCTCAGAGGCGTCGATAAATATGGCCAGAACACGGAAGGTGTCCTTCTGCAGGAATACATGGTCGGCGACGAATACACGGTTGATGGCGTCGCCCAGGATGGCAGATTGACGATTTTTTCGGTGGGTCGATACCGTAAGATTAACCGGGATGGCGCGATTATCTACGACAAGATCGATTTTCTGGCCCCCGACCACCCAGACGTCGACAGCCGCATCCTGACCTATTGCGATGAGGTGGCCGAAGCCGTCGGCGTGCGCGTTGGTCCCGTTCATGTGGAGATCATGATGACGGCGGGTGGCCCGCTGCTGGTGGAAATCGCCGCCCGCGCCCATGGTGGGATCGGGACGTCAGTCATCGATGCCAATTTTGCGCCTTCGTTCATCGATGCAATCATTGACGCCTATCTCGACGGTCCCGCGCAGGAGCAGCCGGCCACGGTGACGCAGAGACGCTCGGCCTCGATCGCCTTCCTGATTTCCGGCCGTGAAGGCCGGCTGGTTTCCGCGCCGGGGCTCGTGGCCATTCAGGCGCTGCCCTCATTCGTGCGCATGAAATGGTTCGTCGCGCCCGGCGAAAGAATTGCCAAGACGGTCGATCTCGCCACCTGCCCGGCGCTGATCGAGCTTGTGCATGCGCGCGCCGAAGTCATCGAGGCCGATATTGCGAAAATTCGCGAAATCGAGGCCTCCAATTCCATGCTGGAGATCATGTGATGATCGCAACACGACACATGACCCTGACGGCCTTCATCATCCTCCTGTCCTTGACCATGGTGGGAGAAGGGATGATCACGGTCACGCTTTTATGGACAAGCGCCAGCATCGGCCAGTCACCGATGTTCATCGGGCTGGTCCTGTTCATCATGAACATCGTCCCATTCCTGGCGCAATATCTGTTCGAGCCGTTGCGCCGGGCGATCGAGGACAATCCCGTTCACATGATCGTCGTTCCGCGCATTCTCGGCGTCGCCGTTGCCGCTTTCGCCGGAGCGACATTCGATTCCACCGGGCTTATCTCTCTCATCCTGGTGGCCTCCTGCCTGACCTTCATCACCTTCATCAGCCAGCAATGTATCGAAACGCTGATGGGACAACTGACCGTCGCCGGCGTTCTCGACGCCCAGACATCGGCCAGACTTTCGCAGACCGCGTTGCAGACCGGTGTCTTCGTCGGAAATGCGCTTGCCGGCCTGATTATTGCGGGGCTCGGCACCGGCTACGTCTTCTATGGCATCGCCGTCAGCTTCGCGAGCAGCATTCTTCTACTGTTCGTCGCACCGACGTGGACGAGACCGGCGGTAGCCCAGGCCAAACCGTCGCTTGCCGCTCTCGAGGTCAGCGCGCACAAGAGCTTCGATCCGAGCCTGTGGATCCTGCTGGGCGGCATGGGTTTCCTCGCCATCCAGCTGAGTGGTTTCAATTTCTTCGTGCCGCTGATCTATGAAGGACGGCCGGGCCATTCCGCTGCGGTTTACGGCATTATCAGCGCGGCGGCCGGCGTCGGGGCGCTGGTGGCGACATTCGTCCGCTCGACGGCGCGCAGCTATTTCGGCTATGTTGCCTGTGCGGCAGTCGTCTTAGGCGACATCATGGTGACGCAGCTGACGGCCTTCATTCCGACGCTGATTTTCGCCTTCGGCATCGGCTTCGGTTTCAATACGTCACGCATCCATATCCGGCAGGCCATTTTTGAGCGGCTTACCAGCAAAAGCGATTCCGCTCTGTGGGCGGCGCGGGTCACGCTGGCATTTCGCGGAATGACCGCAGGAGCACCCCTGGTTTTCGGCCTCATGCTTGTCGACCGGTCGGTCAGCGACAATACCTGGCTGTTTTCGATGGTGGGGGTGCTGGCGATGGGGATACTCGTTCCTGTCGCGCTGTTTCTGGCCCGACAGCGGCAGGCGGTGCCATCCTCCGCCTGAAGCCAAAAATCGGCCTTGCTGCCAACCGCCAAAGGGTCAGACTGTCTGCCAATCAAACCGGACCGGCCGCCGCTAGCGGCCCGCCCAAATTCCGGCACCGAGCGTCACCCGGGCCGACACCCTTGGCGCATTCGCCAAGCCCGCGTGCTTAAGACCGATTGGGGCGTGCCACCGACATCCGGTCAGCCGTCAGCGCGTCATGCCGAAGACGAACCCCAGGAATGCGGCGAGACCGACCGCCTGCCAGGGATTGGCGCGTATGCTCTGGCGCAGGCTACCGGTCGCGCGGTAACGCAGGCTGTCCATCTCATCCCTGACGGCTGCCACCTGTTGCTGCGGGGCCCTGTAGGGGTCGTTGCGATGCTCGAGAATGGTCTCCAACGCTTCATCGACACGCGGCGCATCAGAAGCACCGGATCCGCCCGCCAATGTCCGTTCGGCCAAAGGCTGGTCCGCCTTGGCGGTCGCCGTTCCTGTCGCCGAGATTGGATCGGAAGCCGGAAATGTGTTTTCCAACCCTTCGTCCAACTCGGCCTTTCTTTCGCGCTGCATGGCCTGTTCCTGTTCCAGTGCTTCCACTGCGGGGGATTTCTTTGCCATTTCTGCTCTCCTGAAGAGGTGGGTGCGCAGGGAAACACGCCCGCGCCATCGAGGTTCCCAAAGTGGGGCGCTTGCTTGCGGGAATGGCCCGTCACCGTTGCAGGTACCGAATGGTTTGCTGTCAGCGCTCTCGTAGCATCTACACGGCCGCCGCCCTCTGCTTGCGGGGTGTCGAGGATGCTGCCCTGTTCCGCGGAAACCGCGCAGCGATCCTGTAACTTTTGCTGCATTCGCGCGTTTGATCAGCCATTGCCGCAGGGCAACAGGTCGCTGTACAGCTCTTGAGAACGGGCCCGGATGTTTGAAGACTTTCAGCTTCGCGTCGTCGATACGCCGCAAGGTCCGATCCGCATTCGCATCGGTGGAGAGGGCAAGCCTCTCCTTCTCCTGCATGGTCACCCGCGCACGCATATGACATGGGGCCAGGTGGCAGACCGGCTGGTGCCGGAATTTCAGATCATCTGTGCCGATCTGCCGGGCTTTGGCGGCTCCTATCTCCCGGCCGATACGTCGGACAGCCGTTTGTCGTCAAAACGTGAAAAGGCGCGGGCGCTCTTGGCGATGATGCAGACGCTCGGGCACGAGGCCTTCTCGGTGGCAGGTCACGATCGGGGAAGCTATACGGCGTTTCGCATGGCAATGGACCATCCAACAACCGTCGAACGGCTGGTCGTCATCGACTGCATCCCCATTCTCGAACATCTGGAACGCGTCGATTGGCGTTTTGCGCGCGACTGGTACCACTGGTTTTTCTTTGCCCAGCCGGAAAAGCCCGAACGCGCCATCCTGGCGGATCCCTCGCTCTGGTACGGCAATGTCAGTCCTGACCGGATGGGGCAGGAGGCCTATGACGATCTTGTACGCGCCCTGAAAGACCCGGCGATCATTCATGGAATGGTGGAGGATTATCGCGCCAGCTTGCGGATCGATCACCATCATGACCATGCGGATCGGCTGGCTGGCCGCAAGCTTATCTGCCCGACCCTGTGTCTCTGGTCAGCGAAAGACGATCTTGAGCAAATACACGGTGATCCCGTGGCCATCTGGCGTGCCTGGGCCGAGAACGTTGCGGGTTTCAGCATAGACAGCGGACATCATGTGGCGGAGGAAAATCCCCAGGCGCTGGCAGTTGCAATTTCGGACTTCCTGCGTTCGAGCACAGGGTAAGCGACCGCGCCCGACGTTGAGGATATGCATCGGCACGACCGGTGGCGGGCGTGCTGGTGGCGAGGCCGGCAATCATGCCCTTAACGGCATCGACCGGCGACGCCTTGCCCAATGCCGCAGCTGGTATGGCGGCGACCGGAAACCAGTCAGTCGCCATCCATTTTGAACGACAATTCGAACCGGTCCGCGAGAAAACGTGTGCGCACGCTCTGGACCGGTTTGCCCTCCATATCGACATCGACGGCATTGCTGATCAGCACGATGGCGTCGCTGGCACATTGTAGGAGGTTGACATCATTGGGAGACACGCGTTCCGCCGTGATGCGGGTCTCGCGGCGGCGGTAATCGCTGACGCCTGATTTCTGCAGCGCCTGCGTGATTGATCCGGTTTCCGCGTAGGCCGAAATTATGCCTGGAAAACGCTCCACCGAAAACAGCGAGGTGGAGCGCGACATCGGCATGCCATCCACGACGGCCAGTCGTTCCAACCGATGCAGCGGCGCGCCGACCGAGACATTCAACTGCGCCGCCTGTCGCGCATCGGCAGCCACGCGTTCCGCGCCGATCAACTGGCCCGACGGTTCGATCGACTGTTTCATCATGTTTTCGCGAAAACGCACCCGCTCGCCGATCGGATAGATCACGCGCGGCGGCTGGGCGTTGACGAACGTGCCGCGCCCGCGCTCGGCGCGCAGCAATCCCTCGGTCGAGAGAGCCGCGATGGCGCGACGCACCGTGTGGCGATTGACGCCGTGACGTTCGGCAAGCTCGACCTCGGGCGGAAGCTGCTGAGTAATCACGCCGGAAGCGATATCGGCACGAATGGCGTCGGCGACACGGCGCCACCGGGAAATGCCGTCATCGAGGGCATGCATCAACGTACTCCGATTAAAATGCGTAATGTCATCAAGCTGTCACTGGTCAGGTCCTATAACCTCGATTAGATTAGTTGTCTACACAAATAGACAAACAGGTGCGACGTGACGGCAGAAACAGCGAATGCGCGGAGAAAGCGGGCACTGGATGCGATGGCGTCCATGCCGCCGAGTTTGCTCCATCAGCTTTACAGTGAAAATACAGCGGGTGCCCCCGGCGCCATCGCGGTGCGTGGGCCGGAGATCGGCGCCATCATGCTGCGTGGCCGGATCGGCGGCGGCGGTGCGCCGTTCAATCTCGGCGAGGCGAGTGTGACGCGTGCCACGGTGCGGCTCGAGAGCGGCGAACTCGGTCATTCGATCGTGCTCGGCCGCGATGCTGACAAAGCCCGCATGATTGCTCATCTCGATGCGCTGCGTCAGCTGCCGGACTGGATCGGCCGCGTCGAAAAGTCGATTGTCGAGCCGGCTCTGGAGCATGCCCGCGAAGAGGCAAAACTTCAGGCGGAAGAGACGGAAGCGACACGTGTCGACTTCTTCACCATGGTGCGGGGAGAAGACTGATGGGTGTTTCGATCAATACGCGTTCGGAAGGTCGTGTCTTCGAGGGTGGCTTTGCCAATCCGGTGATGGATAGTCAGGCCGTCTTCCGCCGCGTCATGAATGCACTGGCGCAGCCCGGCACTGTCGCTGACCTTTCCGGTTTCGTCACGCCACCTTCGCCGCTCTCGCAGGCCGCCGCCGCGATCCTGCTGACCTTGGCCGATTACGATACGCCGGTCTGGTTCGAAAAGCCGGAAAACAATGATGATGCCATCGGCTGGATGTCGTTTCACACCGGTGCACCGCGCACGGCGGACGCTGCCCGCGCTGCATTTGCTGTGCTGGAAAAGGCGAGTCCGGTGGAGACCTGGGCATCATTCCCGATCGGCACCAGCGATTACCCGGATCGTTCCGCCACCCTGCTTCTGCCGGTCGAAAGCCTTGTCGGCGGTTCGCCCCTCACGCTCACCGGTCCCGGCATTGAAACGCAGGCGGTGATCGCGCCGGTCGGCCTGCCGGAGGGGTTTGTGGCTGCCATGGCAGAAAACCGCGCGGCCTATCCGCTGGGGCTGGATGTGCTTCTCGTTTGCGGCGGCGAGGCCATGGGCCTGCCGCGCACCACGCGTATCGAGGAGGTTTGAGCCATGTATGTTGCCGTCAAGGGCGGGGAAGCCGCCATTGCCAATGCCCACCGTCTGCTCGCAGACCGCCGTCGCGGCGATCGTGATGTGCCGGCGCTGACGCTGGAACAGATCACCGGTCAGCTGGCGCTCGCCGTCGACCGCGTCATGGCCGAGGGTTCGCTGTACGATCCCGATCTTGCCGCCATGGCCGTGCGCCAGTCGCGTGGCGACATGATCGAGGCGATATTCCTGTTGCGCGCCTATCGCACCACGCTTGCCCGTTTCGGCAATTCGCGGCCGATCGATACCGCCAAGATGCGCATCGAACGTCGCGTGTCGGCCACCTACAAGGATATTCCGGGCGGCCAGCTGCTCGGCCCGACCTTCGATTACACGCACCGCCTGATCGATCCGGCCATGGCCGGTGATGAACCGGTCGATGAGCCGCTGCGCCGTGCCCGTGAGGATGAACGCCCCGCACCTCGGGTGACAGACATTCTCAACGATGAAGGCCTGATCGAACGCGACGTCTTGTCCGATGAAGAGCCGGGTGACCTGACCCGTGATCCGACCGCCTTTCCGGCCGATCGTGATGTGCGCCTGCAGGCGCTGGCGCGTGGCGACGAGGGTTTTCTCCTGTCGCTCGGTTATTCGACGCAGCGCGGTTATGGCCGCACGCACCCGTTTGTCGGCGAAATTCGCATCGGTCTGGTCGATGTCGAGATCGATGTGCCGGAACTCGGTTTTGCCGTTTCGCTCGGAAAAGTCCGCGTCACCGAATGCCAGATGGTGTCGCAGTTCACCGGCGGCGGTGAGGAGGGGGCCCGGTTCACGCGCGGTTATGGCCTGGTTTTCGGCCAGTCCGAACGCAAGGCGATGGCGATGAGCCTCGTGGATCGCGCCCTTCGCGCCGACGAATTCGATGAACAGCGGCTGGCGCCGGCGCAGGACGAGGAATTCGTGCTTGCCCATTGCGACAATGTTCAGGCGACCGGTTTCGTCGAGCATCTGAAACTGCCGCATTACGTCGATTTCCAGGCCGAACTCGACCTGTTGCGCACGCTGAACAAGGCGAAGGCCACCAACGATGAGATGAGGGAGGCCGCAGAATGACCCTTCCAGAGTATAATTTCGCCTATCTGGACGAACAGACCAAGCGGATGATCCGCCGCGCGATCCTTAAAGGCATCGCCATTCCCGGTTATCAGGTGCCTTTCGCCTCGCGCGAAATGCCGATGCCTTATGGCTGGGGCACCGGCGGTGTGCAGGTGACGGCCGCGATCCTCGGGCCTGACGACGTGCTGAAGGTCATTGACCAGGGCGCCGACGATACCACCAATGCCGTTTCCATCCGCGCCTTTTTTGCCAAGACTGCAAATGTGGCGACAACGACGAAAACGGCGGATGCCACCGTCATCCAGACGCGCCACCGCATCCCGGAAGTGCCGCTCTCGGACGGCCAGGTCATCGTCTATCAGGTGCCGATCCCCGAGCCATTGCGTTTCCTTGAGCCGCGCGAGACCGAAACCCGTGTCATGCACGGGCTTGAAGAATACGGCCTCATCCACGTAAAACTTTACGAGGATATCGCCCAGCACGGCCATATCGCCACGACCTATGCCTATCCGGTCAAGGTCGAGGATCGGTATGTCATGGACCCGTCGCCGATCCCGAAGTTCGACAATCCTAAAATGAACGGATCGCCCGCCTTGCAACTGTTCGGCGCCGGTCGCGAAAAGCGCATTTACGCGCTGCCGCCCTTCACCAATGTCGTCAGCCTCGATTTCGAGGATCACCCGTTCGAAGTACAGAAATTCAACCAGCCTTGCGCGCTTTGCAATGCCACCGGCGTCTATCTCGATGAAGTGGTGACCGATGATCGCGGCGGCCGCATGTATGTCTGCTCCGATACCGACCATTGCGAAACGCGCCGCGCCGATGGCCATCACGGACCGGGCCTGCCGATTGCAGGTCAAGAAACCGTCAAGGAGGACGCGGCATGAGCGCCCCCATTCTTTCCGTCCGCGACCTTGAGCGCCGTTACGGCGATTTCATCGGCTGCACAGACATTTCCTTCGATGTCTGGCCCGGTGAAGTGGTCGCCATTGTCGGTGAATCCGGCTCCGGCAAGACGACGCTGCTCAACTGCATTTCAGGCCGTCTGCAGCGTTCCAGCGGCAGCATCCGATACAATATGCGGGATGGCCGGTTTCCTGACTTGGCCGACCTGTCGGAAGCAGAGCGGCGTTTCCTGATGCGCACCGACTGGGGTTTTGTGCACCAGAACCCGGCTGATGGTCTTCGCATGCGGGTATCCGCGGGTGCCAATGTCGGTGAGCGCCTGATGGCGATCGGCGATCGCCATTACGGCGAGATCCGCAACACCGCCACCGAATGGCTCAGCCGTGTGGAAATTGCCGGTGACCGTATAGATGACAAGCCGGTCGCCTTTTCCGGCGGCATGCGCCAGCGCCTGCAGATCGCCCGCAATCTCGTCACCCGCCCGCGGCTGATTTTCATGGACGAGCCGACCGGTGGTCTCGATGTGTCCGTTCAGGCGCGTGTGCTCGATCTCCTGCGTGGTCTGGTCAGCGACCTTGGTCTTGCCGTGGTGATCGTCACCCACGATCTGGCCGTCGCCCGCCTGTTGTCGCAGCGGATGATCGTCATGAAGAGTGGCCGTATCGTCGAAACCGGTCTCACCGACCGCGTGCTCGATGATCCGCATCATCCCTATACCCAGCTTCTCGTCGCCTCGATCCTGGAGTCGTGATCATGACCGTTTCATCTAACGAGACAGGCAACGCGCTGCTTTCGGTTCGCGACGTGGCAAAGTCCTTCACCATGCATCTGCGCGACGGCGTCATTTTGCCGGTCGTCAACGATGTGAATTTCGAGCTGTTCGCCGGCGAATGTGTCGTGCTCGGCGGACCGTCGGGTGTCGGTAAGTCATCGATCCTGCGTATGGTCTACGGAAACTATTCCATCGACAGCGGCGAAATTTTTGTCCGCGACAAGGGCACGGGTGAGGCGCATGATCTCGGTGCTGGTGATCCGCGCCTCGTGCTTGATCTGCGGCGTGACTCTATCGGTTATGTCAGCCAATTCCTGCGCGCCGTGCCCCGTGTCTCGGCGCTTGATATTGTCGCCGAACCGCTGGTTTCGCGTGGTGTCGATCGTGCCGTGGCTGCGCAAAAGGCCAAAAACCTGCTCAACCGCCTGCATCTGCCGGAAGCCCTGTTCGACCTGCCGCCCGCCACCTTCTCCGGTGGCGAAAAGCAGCGTGTCAACATCGCCCGCGGTTTCATCACCGATCACCCGATCCTGCTTCTCGACGAGCCAACCGCTTCGCTCGATGCCGCCAATCGCGATGTGGTCATTGCGATGATCCGCGAAAAGCTGGATGCCGGCACCGCCATACTCGGCATCTTTCACGATCAGCCGGTGCGCGATGCGGTGGCCACTCGCACGATCGATGTTTCCGCCTTCTCCGCACGAAAGGCCGCGTGATGCAAAAGCAGCTTTCCGCCACCGTCCCCTTCATCGATCCGACCGCCGTCGTGACCGACAGCCAGCTTGGCCGCTACACCGAAGTGGCAGCCGGCTCGACCGTCACCGAAACCACGATGGGCGATTATTCCTATGTGATGGAAAATTGCATGCTGTGGTGTGTGGAGATCGGCAAGTTCGTCAATATTGCCGCTGCCGTGCGTCTCAATGCCACCAATCATCCCACTGAGCGGGCGACGCTGCACCATTTCACTTATCGCGCCGGCGATTATTTCGACGGCGCCGAAAACGAGGTGGACTTCTTCGCTGCTCGCCGCGCCAAGCGTGTGGTCATCGGCCATGACGTCTGGATTGGCCACGGCGTCACCGTATTGCCGGGCGTGAAGGTCGGCAATGGCGCCGTCATCGGAGCAGGGGCGGTCGTCAGCCGTGATGTGGCGCCCTACACCATCGTCGGCGGCGTGCCGGCAAAGCTGATCCGCGAGCGTTTTGCCGCTGGTATTGGCGCGCGCATGGATGCGCTTGCCTGGTGGGATTGGGATCACGAGCACCTGTTCGAAGCACTACAGGATTTTCGCGATCTGTCAGCCGAAGATTTTCTGAGCAAATACGAACGTTGACACAGAAGTTTCATGCAAGTGTCGCCCAGATATCATCGAAGCATCGTCAGAGTTTCTTGAAACCTGTCCATTTCAGGGGAAGAAGAATGTCCGCGATTACCGTTTCCAACCTGTCGAAAACGTTTGGCAAAAACCGCGCCCTCGACGGAGTGAGCCTCACCGTCGAACGCGGCGAGATGGTTGCCCTGATCGGCGCCTCCGGCTCCGGCAAGAGCACGCTCATCCGCCATATTGCCGGCCTCGATACTGCCGACAGCAAGGGTGGTCGTATCGATGTGCTGGGCGACCTGTGTCAGGACGGGGGTCGCCTCAATCCACGGCTAAAGCGCGGTCGCATCTCGGTGATCTTTCAACAGTTCAATTTAGTTAGCCGCCTGTCGGTGATGACCAATGTGCTGATCGGCCATCTGGGCCGCACGCCACGCTGGCGCGGCACACTTGGCGTCTTCACTCGCGACGAAAAGCAGAAGGCGCATGCGGCGCTAGAACGCGTCGGCATCCCGCAGGTGTTTGCCCAACGCTCGTCGACGCTTTCGGGCGGTCAGCAGCAGCGCGCAGCGATTGCCCGCACGCTGGTGCAGGAAGCCGAAATCCTGATCGCCGACGAGCCGATTTCGGCGCTCGACCCATCTTCGGCACGCCGCGTCATGGACGTTTTGTCCAACATCAATTCGCAGGATGGCATCACCGTCGTCGTATCCCTGCATCAGGTGGAATATGCGCGCCGCTATTGCCCGCGCACCATCGCCATGCGCGATGGCGCGATCGTTTATGACGGTCCGTCCACCGCTCTTTCCAACGAATTCCTGGCCGAACTTTACGGTGCGGCTTCGGAAGAACTGGTCCTGCCGGATGCGCCGGCCGGTCAAGCTGCTCCTACCGCCGCTGCTGCTGCGGAGCGAGAACGTTCCCGGGCCGAGCTGGAGCTCGCCTGATCACTCTTTGAAAACTCGGAGAACCACGATGAACGCGATTCTGAAAAGCATGGCGGCGATGTCCGTCGTCTTCACCATGAGTTCCGCAGCCCTTGCGGCGGACACGATCAACTTCGGCATCATCTCGACCGAATCCCAGCAGAACCTGAAAACCAGCTGGCAGCCGCTGCTCGACGCGATGAAGGAAAAGACCGGCCTCGACGTCAAGCCGTTCTTCGCGTCCGACTATGCCGGTATCATCGAAGGCATGCGCTTCAACAAGGTGCAGATGGCCTGGTACGGCAACAAGTCGGCCATGGAAGCCGTCGATCGTGCCGATGGCGAAGTGTTCGTCCAGAGCGTCGCTGTCACCGGTGAGCCGGGCTACTGGTCGGTTGTCATCGTTCCCAAGGACAGCCCGATCCAGACAATCGACCAGGTCCTGAAATGCGACCAGTCGATGAATTTCGGTCTCGGCGACCCGAACTCGACCTCCGGTTACCTCGTTCCAATGACCTTCGTGTTCTCCAATAAGAACATCGACCCGAAGAAGTGCTTCAAGAACGTCACCAACGCCAACCACGAAACCAATGCCATGGCCGTTGCCAACAAACAGGTCGATGCTGCTGCCAACAACACCGAGAGCATGGCGCTGATCAAGCAGAACAACCCGAAGGCCTACGAGAACATCCGCGAAATCTGGCGCTCGCCGCTGATCCCGGCCGATCCGATTGTCTGGCGCAAGGACCTGTCGGAAGACAACAAGGGCAAGATCCGCGAATTCTTCCTGACCTACGGCACGGACAAGTCCAAGGGGAATGTCGAGGAAGAGAAGAAGATCCTCGCCGGCCTGAAATGGGCTCCGTTCCGTGCCTCCAGCGATGCGCAGCTTCTGCCGATCCGCGTCATGGAACTGACCAAGTCGATTGCCCAGACGCAGGGCGATGCCAAACTCGACGCGGCCGCCAAGGAAGCCAAGATCAAGGATCTGACCGCGCAGAAGAGCAAGTACGAAGCTGAGCTTGCCAAGGTCAGCACCAACTGATCCGAATGATTATGGGGCAGGCTTTCGGGCCTGTCCTCGGCTGATGTCGGAAGCCGGAAAACCTCTCCGTCGTCATCCTAGTCCTCGAGTTTAACCCGAGGATGTCCCGAGGATCTGCTGCGGCCTGATACGGGCGTGGTTAGATCCTCGGCACAAGGCCGAGGATGACGACATTCAACGGGCAGGCCTGTCTCTTCCAATACGGAAACAACACAATGAGTGACGCGACGATGACCTCCGCCACGACCAAGCCTTTGCCGAAACAACCCGGCGGCTCGCGCAACGGTCTCATTCTTCTGGCCGTGATTGCCGCGCTGGCCTATAGCTGGGGTCCGGCCGAGATGGGCCGTTTCACCTATCTCTTCACCGATGCCGGCAACATGGCTGACTACGCCAGCGGCTTCCTGAAGCCGGACTTCAGCGAATGGCGCTATTATCTTGAGGAAATGGTGGTCACCGTACAGATTGCGCTGTGGGGCACCTTCCTTGCCGTCCTCTTCTCCATTCCCTTCGGCATCCTGTCTGCCCATAACATGGCGCCCTGGTGGGTGAACCAGCCGGTCCGGCGCCTGATGGACATGTTCCGTGCCATCCATGAAGTCGTGTTCGCGGTGCTGTTCGTCGTTGCCGTCGGACTTGGGCCCTTCGCCGGCGTCATGGCGCTGTTCATTCACACGACCGGGATCTTGGCCAAGCTGTTTTCGGAGGCTGTCGAGGCGATCGATCCGCGCCCGGTCGAGGCGATCCGCACTACCGGCGCCTCAAGGGTGCAGCAGGTTCTGTTCGGCGTCATTCCGCAGGTCCTGCCCCTGTGGATCTCGCTGTCGCTCTACCGGTTGGAATCGAATATCCGCTCCGCCACCGTGCTCGGCGTCATCGGCGCCGGCGGCATCGGACAGGTTCTGTTTGAAAGCATTCGCGGCTTCTATTATCCGCAGGCTTCTGCCATGCTCATCATCATCATTCTCACCGTTAGCCTGATGGACCTTCTGTCCCAGCAATTGCGCAGGCTGGTGATCTGACTTTTCCGCATCCGATCCCTTGAGCGTTTTAGAAACGCTTCGTAAGCTGTGAACACATCATGACCCCAGACACGAACCAAGAAACCATCTTCACCAATTGCGCGATCGTGCTCGCCGACGAAATCGTCAGCGGCAGCGTGTTGGTGCGCGACGGAAAAATTGCCGACATTTCTACCGGCGACTCCGCGGGCGGCATCAACCTAAACGGCGATTATCTTCTGCCCGGCTGCGTGGAACTGCATACCGATCACCTCGAGACGCATTTCCAGCCGCGCCCAAAAGTGCGGTGGAACATGGATGCGGCCTTGCAGGCGCATGACGGTCAGGTCGCAAGCTCCGGCATCACCACGGTCTTCGATGCGCTGCGCGTCGGCATCGACGACGATACCGATCTGGGCCCGGCCGACATGGCGGCGATGGCGACCAAGATTTCGCACGCGAACGCGGCCGGACGTCTGCGCGCGGAACACTTCATTCACTTGCGTTGCGAAGTCTCGGTTGCCGATGTCGCCGACCATTTCGAAATGATGGAAGGCAATGACCGCGTGCGTCTTGCCTCACTTATGGACCACGCCCCAGGTCAGCGCCAGTTCGTCAGCCTCGACGCCTACCGGATCTATTATCAGGGCAAGAAGAAGCTTTCGAACGCGGAGTTTGACGCGTTTTGCGCGCGCCGGATCGCCGAATCCGAAGCCAATTCCGCCCGTAACCGCAAGCGCATCGCCGAACTCTGCCATGCCGCCGGCATTGCGATTGCCTCGCATGACGACGCAACGGCCGCGCATGTCGCGGAAGGCGTGGAACTCGGTATCGCTCTTGCCGAATTTCCGACCACGATCGATGCCGCCGTCCTGTCGCGCGAAGCCGGTTTGCAGGTGCTGATGGGCGCGCCGAATGTCGTGCGCGGCGGTTCGCATTCCGGCAATGTCTCGGCCCTTGATCTCCTCGAAAAAGGCGCCCTCGACATCCTGTCGTCGGACTATATTCCGTTTTCGATGATGCAGGCGGCCTTCGTGCTCGCCGATCGCGGTCTTGCCGATCTGCCTCACGCGGTGCGGCTGATTTCGGACAATCCGGCCCGTGCGGCAGGACTTGCCGATCGCGGCCGCATCGAAGTGGGTCGGCGCGCCGATCTGGTGCGGGTGCGCGCCGAGCGCGACCTGCCGCCGGTCGTCGCCGGCGTGTGGCGGGAGGGCAATCGTGTCTGCTGACCGACAGGGCCTGTTTATTGCCGTCGTCGGCCCGAGCGGCGCCGGCAAGGACACGCTGATGCGGGCAGTCGCAGCCCGGCTTCAGGACCGGCCGGATATCCGTTTCGCCCAGCGCGTTATTACCCGCGATGCCGATCCCGACAACGAAGACCACGAGGTTCTGTCGCGCAGCGCCTTTGCCGACGCGCGTCACGAGGGCGAATTCTGCCTGGATTGGGAAGCACACGGCCTCTGCTATTCGCTGCGCCGCGAGGCAGCCGAGCATGTGGAGAGGGGAGGTGTTCTCGTCGCCAATCTGTCGCGCGCCGTGCTGGTCGAAGCCGCATCGCGGTTTGCTCGCGTGGACGTCCTGGAAATCACCGCCAGTCCGGACATCCGCATCCAGCGCCTGTTGTCGCGGGGTCGGGAAACGGTGGAGGATATCCGCAGCCGCATTGCCCGCGAAATGCCGATCTCGGTCCCGAACCTTCCCGGCCGTATCGTGACCATCGACAATTCCGGCAGGCTCGACGATGCAGTGGGTGCGCTCGAAACCTATCTGACCGGTGCGCTGGCACGGTCTCAAGGGTGCGAGGCGTAACCGCTCAAGTATCGACCCATCGGTGACCCGAGGCCGTCAGATGGGCATGCATGGCGACCTGTGCCGCAAGCGAATTTTTCGCCTCAAGCGCCACAACAATGGCCTCGTGTTCGCGCAGGGCGAATTGCCATGTCTCCGGCGTCTCGAAACGGCCGCGCATGTGATCCGACATCGGGCTGTGGCGCTCGTCAAACAGGCGCGCGACAATTTGCGAAAGGACGGCATTGCCGGCGCTTTCGGCAATGGCCAGGTGAAACTGGCGATCCTGCTCCAGCGGCTTGCGCCCCTCGGCAATTTCCGTCCGCATCGCGGCCAGAATATCCCGCAGCCCCGCCAAAGCGGGTTTGGAGATGAGCGCCGCTGCCTGCAATATCACCGCGCTTTCGATGACGGCGCGTGCCTGCATCAACTCGGTTGGGCTTTCGCCTAGAGATCGGTCGGTCGCCGTGACGCGGGACGTGTTCAGCACGTAAATGCCCGAGCCCATGCGAATTTCAATCGTGCCATCGATTTCCAGCGCAATCAGTGCTTCGCGCAGGGAAGGGCGAGACACGCCGAGTTGCTGCGCGAGATCCCGTTCCGCCGGCAGGCGTGCGCCAGGCGGGTAACGACCGTTCAGCATCAACTGACGGACCTGATCGGCAATCTGCTGGTAGAGGCGTCGGGCATCCGTCATGCGGTCAGGCCAATCGTTTCAATATAGAACTCGGAGTATACCAGACGCGAAATTTTGCAGCTTTGCAAGCCGGCATGCGAAAATTGGCTTGACCAATATCACATCGACAGCCTAGCTTGCCATGAAAGGCCACGGAGAGGCTTTTGCGCGAGGAGGAGATCGCGATGGGAGGAGTGCCGGTAACGGCAGAGAGCGGCGGCGCGCGACCAGTCGTGCTGACGCTTGATAATGTCTCGAAAGAATTTCCGGGCGTAAAGGCGCTGTCCGGCGTCAGTTTCGACCTGCGCGCCGGCGAGGTGCATGCAGTCTGCGGCGAAAACGGCGCCGGCAAATCGACGTTGATGAAGATCATCAGCGGCGTCTACCAACCGAACGGCGGCACGGTCACCTATAAGGGTGAGCCGGTGCAGTTTGCCTCGACGCTTCAGTCGGAAGCCGCCGGCATTGCCATCATCCATCAGGAACTCAATCTCGTGCCGCACCTGACGGTGGCGGAAAACATCTATCTGGCGCGCGAGCCACGTCGCGGCTTTCTGGTCGATCGCAAGAAGCTGATTGCCGATGCAAAACGGTGCCTCGATCGGCTCGGCGTCGATATCGACCCGAATGTGCAGGTGCGCACGCTTTCTGTCGCGCAGTGCCAGATGGTCGAGATCGCCAAGGCGCTGTCGCTCAACGCGACCGTGCTGATCATGGACGAACCGACATCCTCGCTGACCGAGCAGGAAGCGCAACTTCTTTTCAAGGTCATTCGTGACCTGAGAGCCCAGGGCACAGGGATCATCTATATCTCGCATCGGCTGGACGAGATGGCGGAGATTGTCGATCGCGTCACTGTGCTGCGCGACGGGCGTTACATCTCCACTGACGATTTTGCCGATCTGACCCTCGACGATATCGTTGCCCGCATGGTTGGGCGTTCGCTCGAAGACAAGTTTCCCGAACCGACCCGGGTTCCAGGCGCAGATGTTATATTTTCCGTTTCCGGCCTGACCAAAGCCGGCGTATTTTCCGATGTGAGTTTCGACATCCGTCGCGGTGAAATTCTCGGCTTTGCCGGGTTGATGGGGGCAGGGCGCACGGAAGTGGCACGCGCCATTTTTGGTGCCGATCCGCTCGACGCCGGCACGATCACGCTGGACGGCGACACGCTCAAGATCGCCGACCCGCGCAGTGCCATAGAAGCCGGCATCGCCTATCTTTCGGAAGACCGCAAGGCGCAGGGGCTGGCGGTGAAAATGCCCGTGGATGCCAATCTGGTGATGGCGCGCATGCAGGCGGTGAGCAATTCGGCCGGCGTCATCGATCGCAGAAAACATCGCGAGGCGAGCCAGCGTTACGTCGATCTGCTGAATATCCGCACACCCAGCCTCAGCCAGCCGGTACGGCTGCTTTCGGGTGGAAACCAGCAAAAAATCATCATCGGCAAATGGCTGTTTCGCGAGCCGCGCATCATGTTTTTCGATGAACCGACGCGTGGCATCGATGTCGGCGCGAAATTCGCGATCTACCAGATCATGGACGAGCTGGCCGCTAACGGCATCGGCATCGTGCTGATCAGCTCGGAACTGCCGGAAGTGCTCGGCATGTCGGATCGTGTTGCCGTGTTCCATGGCGGCCGTATTACCGCGACGCTCACCACGCGCGACACCAATCAGGAAGAAATCATGCATTACGCGTCCGGCAGCGGCCGGCGTGCGGAATAGGGAGGTGCGTTTTGGCCGATATCACCAGTGAAAAGCCGGCGCAGCAGCCTGCCCATATCCAGCCGAAAGGCCGCCGCCTGAGCGAGCGCCAGAAGGATATCATCCAGAAATTCGCCGCACTCGGCAGTCTCGTCGTGCTGGCGGCGATCTTTTCGGCGACCAGCAGCGCCTTCATGACCGTCGGAAACGGAATGACCATCGCCTTGCAGGTCACATCCATCGCGCTTCTGGGCATTGGCGCGACCTATGTCATCATCACCGGCGGCATTGATCTGTCGGTGGGTTCGGTTCTGGCGCTGGCCGGTGTCGTGGCAGCCCTTGCAGTGAAGGAACTGAACATGCCGATCTGGATCGGCATGCTGCTCGGCATTCTGACAGGTTCGGCGTGCGGATTGATCAATGGGCTGATCATTACGCAGTTGAGGCTACCGCCATTCATCGCAACGCTCGGCATGATGTTGATCGCCCGTGGCGTGGCCTTGCAGATTACCGGCGCACGGGCGGTGTCCGGTCTTGGCGAGAGCTTTGGCGAACTCGGCAACGGCTCGCTGTTCCGTATCGAAAGCATCGATGAGATGGGCTTTCCGGTGGTGAGCTTTCCGGGCATTCCCTATCCGGTCGTGCTGATGATCGTCATTGGCCTTGCCGCCGCCTTCCTGCTGAACCGCTCCGTACTTGGCCGTTACATTTATGCGGTCGGCTCGAACGCCGATGCGGCACGTCTTTCCGGTGTCAACGTGTCCCGCGTGACCGTGTTCACCTATGTGGTGTCCGGCACGCTGGCAGGCCTCACCGGCTGCGTGCTGATGTCGCGTCTCGTTACTGCTCAGCCGAATGAAGGCGTAGCGTACGAACTGGATGCCATTGCCAGCGCCGTCATCGGCGGCACGTCGCTGATCGGCGGGGTCGGCACGATTTCCGGCACGGTCATCGGTGCCTTCGTGATCGGCATCCTGCGCAACGGCCTCAATATGAACGGCGTCTCAGCCTTCACCCAGCAAATCATCATCGGCCTCGTCATTCTGGTCACCGTTTGGATCGACCAGTTGCGCAACCGCCGTTGAAGAAGACGGAGCGGTTTGCCGCTTCAGGAAATGCCGCATGGGAAGGAGGGAGCCTTCCCCCGCAACGGCCCCGGCAGGGTCGGTTAATCGAGGAGGAAAAGACATGCGTAAACTGACTATCGCCCTGATGGCTTCGGCCATCGCCCTTGCCGGTGCAACGGGCGCTTCGGCGGCCGAAATCGCCGTCATCGTCAAAACCGTCAATTCCACCTTCTGGCAGAATGTCCAGAAGGGTGCGGATGCGGCGATTGCCAAGGCGGAGGGAAAACACACCATGACCTTCCAGGGCCCGGCGGCCGAATCCGCCATCGCGGATGAGGTCAACATGGTCGAAAACGCCGTCAACCGTAAGGTCGGTGCCATCCTGCTTGCGCCGTCCGATCCGGATGCCCTGGTGCCTGCCGTGAAGAAGGCGTGGGAGGCCCGCATTCCAGTCGTCATCATCGACAGCCAGCTCGCTGACGGTGCCGACAAATATTACCAGTCATTCCTTGCCACCGATAACCGCAAGGCCGGCGAACTGGCGGCTCAGGCGATGATCGAAAAGGTCGGCACGACCGGCAAGATCGCCGTCATGTCCTATGTGGCCGGGGCCGGTTCTGAAATCGGTCGCGTCGGCGGCTTTACCGATTACATCAAGAAAAACTCCAAGCTGGAGATCGTCGGCCCCTATTATTCGCAGTCGCAGATGGCGACGGCGCTGAACCAGACCACCGACGTTCTGGCAGCCAACAGCGATCTCAAGGGCATCTTTGGCGCCAACGAGCCGACCGCGATCGGCATGGGCCGCGCCATCAAGCAGGCCGGCAAGGCGGGCAAACTCGTCGCGATCGGTTTCGACGGCAATCAGGATCTGCAGGAATTCGTCAAGGACGGCACCCTGCATGCCACCGTTGTGCAGGGTTCCTACCAGATGGGTGACAAGGGCGTCGAAGCCCTGCTGAAGCTGCTCGACAAGCAGAAGATCGAAAAGACCATCGATACCGGCGTCGTTGTCGTCACCAAGGACAATATCGACAAGCCGGAAGCCAAGAACGTTCTCTACTGAGCCAATTCTTTTGACGCGCGGGCTTTGTCCGCGCGTCGCCCAAATGACGATCAGGATTTGAGAAGATGAAAGTTTCCGACAGGCGCAAGCTGCGCAACCGCGATGTCTCTTTCACGCTGATGGGACTGGGATGCGCCCAGATGGGCAATCTTTACCGGCTCACCAGTTATGCGGAATCGCTGAGCGCCTTCGATGCCGCCTGGGAGGCGGGCATCCGGTATTTCGATACGGCGCCGTTTTACGGCTACACGCGTTCGGAACGGCGGCTCGGCACGATGCTGACGGATCATGCGCGCGAGGACTACCTTCTCAGCACCAAGGTCGGTCGTATCATGGTGCCGGATGAGACGGTGGGGCCGGAGGAGGATGCCTATGTGGCGCCGCTGCCTTTCCGCCCGACCTATGATTACAGCTATGACGCCATCATGCGCTCTTTCGACGCGAGCCGTCAGCGGCTCGGCGTGTTCGCGCCGGATATCCTTTATGTCCACGATATCGGTCGCGCCACGCATGCCGACCGTCATCAGCATTATTGGGACCAGTTGACCAGGGGCGGCGGGTTCAAGGCGTTGGGTGAATTGCGCTCCAGCGGTCTGGTCAAGGCTGTCGGTCTTGGCGTCAACGAGTGGCAGGCGGTGTCCGAGGCCATGGACGAATTCAACATCGATGTCTCCATGCTTGCCGGGCGTTACACGCTGCTGGAGCATGAAAGCCTCGGCCTGCTCGACCGTTGCCAGCGCGAAGGTGTCGGCATCGTCGTCGCCGGTGCCTTCAACTCCGGCCTGCTCGCGGGCAACAAAAAATTCAATTATGCCGAGGCGCCTGCCGACATTCTTGCCCGTGTGAACGAGATCGAAGCGGCCTGCGAGGCCGAAGGCGTGTCCATGCAGGCGGCGGCGCTGGCGTTTCCGACACTGCATCCGGCTGTCGTCACCGTCGTTTCCGGCGCCCGCAATGGCGAGCAGATGAAAGCCAATGTCGGTTGGTTCGAGCAGGATATTCCGGCCTCCTTCTGGACGCGCCTGAAGGAAAAGGGCGTGATTTCCGCCGATGCACCGATCGGGGGAGCGTGACGCCATGGTCATCGATGCGCACCAGCATTTCTGGTTCTTGAAGGATCGCGAAGGCGGCTGGCCGCCGCCGGATCTGGAAGCGATCCACCGCGATTTCCTGCCTGCCGATCTCATGCCGGAGATCAAGGCCGCGGGCGTTACCGGCACGGTTCTGGTACAATCGCTGCCGAGCGTGGAAGACACGCGTTTCATGCTGGGGCTGGCGGAGGAAAACGATTTCATTCTCGGCGTGGTCGGCTGGGTGGACATGAAGGCGGCCGACGCGCCTGCGGTGATTGCCGATCTTGCCAAGGCCAAAAAGTTGAAAGGCCTGCGGCCGATGCTGCAGGATATTGCTGACGAGAACTGGATCGATGATCCGACGCTCGAGCCGGCTGTGGAAGCGATGATCGCCAACCATCTTGTGTTCGATGCGCTGGTGCTGGAGCCGCACTTGTCGGCGCTCCACGCCTTTGCCCGCCGCCATCCGAGCCTGCCTGTGGTCATCGATCACGGCGCCAAGCCGCGCATCGCCAGCGGACATTTCAGCGATTGGCGCCATGCGATGTTGCGTCTTGCCGAAATGGACAATGTAAGTTGCAAGCTTTCCGGCCTGCTGACCGAAGGGGGCGATCAGGATCCGCGGGCGCTGCGGCCCTATATCGAGACCATTCTCGACCTGTTCGGCGCGGATCGGGTGATCTGGGGCAGCGACTGGCCGGTGGTCAATCTCGCCGGAACCTATGCCGCATGGATCAAGCAGTGCCGCGAGATCGTACCGGCCACGGATCATGATGCCGTCTTTGGCGGCAATGCCCGCCGTTTCTACCGGTTGTGAGGACTGTTTGAATGCAAAGAATGGGAATGGTCATCGGCGTGCAGCCGGGCAAGGTCGAGACCTACAAGGAATTGCATGCCGCCGTCTGGCCGGAAATTCTGGCGCTGATTTCGAGCTGCAACATCAGGAACTACACGATTTTTCTGAAAGAGCCGGAAAATCTGCTGTTCGGTTACTGGGAATATCACGGCACGGATTTTGAGGCCGACATGGCGAAAATGGCGGCGAGCGAAAAGAACCAGGAATGGTGGTCGTTCTGCATCCCTTGCCAGAAACCATTTGAAACCCGCAAGGAGGGTGAATGGTGGGCCATGATGGAAAACGTATTTCACCTCGATTGATAAGGATGACGAAATGACCGGGAATATTCAGGGCAAGACCGTTGTGGTGACCGCTGCCGGCCAGGGCATCGGCCGCGCCAGCGCGCTTGCCTTTGCCGCCGCGGGTGCAAAGGTCTGGGCGACGGACATCAACGATGCAGCACTTTCCACGCTCGACGGCGACGCCAATATCCAGACTGCACATCTGGACGTGCTCGACGCTGGCGCCGTGGCGGCATTCTTCGAAAAAATTGGCGCGGTCGACGTTCTGTTCAATTGCGCCGGTTTTGTTCATGCCGGTTCGGTTCTGGACATGCCGGACAGCGATCTCGATTTCGCCTTCGATCTCAATGTCCGCGCCATGGTGCGCACCATCAAGGCGGTGCTGCCCGGCATGCTGGAGCGCGGCGACGGGACGATCATCAACATGGCCTCGATTGCTTCCAGCTCCAAGGGGGTGCCGAACCGCGCGGCTTATGGCATCACCAAGGCAGCCGTGATCGGGCTCACCAAATCCGTCGCTGCCGATTATGTGGCGCAGGGCATCCGTTGCAACGCCATTTGCCCCGGCACTGTCGAAAGCCCGTCTCTGGAAGGGCGTATGCGCGCGCAGGGCAATTACGAAGAAGCCCGCGCCGCCTTCATCGCCCGCCAGCCGATGGGCCGCCTCGGCACACCGGAAGAGATTGCCGACCTTGCCGTTTATCTGGCCGGTGCGACCTACACGACCGGTCAGGCCGTCGGTATCGACGGCGGCTGGGGGATCTGATTTTCTAACGAATGCCGATTTTGTACTGAAAGGACTGATGACATGAAGTTTCTCCGTTACGGCGCACCCGGTGCCGAAAAGCCCGCCATTCTCGATGCCGATGGCAAGATCCGCGATCTTTCCACCCATGTTTCCGATCTCTCCGGCGCGGCCCTTGCACCCGATGCGCTGGCAAAGCTCGGTGCGATTGACCTGAACAGCCTTCCCGTGGTGGACGGCGATCCGCGTCTCGGCCCCTGCGTTGCCGGCACCGGCAAATTCATCTGCATCGGCCTCAACTATTCCGACCACGCCGCTGAGACCGGCGCAACCGTGCCGCCGGAGCCGATCATCTTCATGAAGGCCTCGTCCGCTATCGTCGGCCCGAACGACAATGTTCTGATCCCGCGCGGGTCTGAGAAGACGGACTGGGAAGTCGAACTCGCCGTCGTCATCGGCAAGACGGCGAAATATGTAACGGAAGCCGAAGCGCTGGATTACGTGGCCGGTTATTGCGTCACCAATGACGTGTCGGAACGCGCCTTCCAGACGGAGCGCTCCGGCCAGTGGACCAAGGGCAAATCCTGCGACACGTTTGGTCCGATGGGCCCGTGGCTGGTGACCAAGGATGAAGTGCCGGATCCGCAGAACCTTGCCATGTGGCTAAAGGTGAATGGCGAGCAGCAGCAGGACGGATCGTCGAAAACCATGGTTTATGGTGTCGCATTCCTCGTTTCCTACCTGTCACAGTTCATGTCGCTGCATCCGGGCGATGTCATCTCCACCGGCACGCCTCCGGGCGTCGGCATGGGCCTGAAGCCGCCGCGTTACCTGAAGGATGGCGACGTCGTCGAACTCGGCATCGAAGGGCTCGGCACGCAAAAGCAGACTTTTGTTGCCGACCGCTAAGCCAGCACCAAACCTATCATTCTGACAGACGAGGCCGCCTCATGACCCGTATCACCAATCTCCGCGTTTTCGACCTGCGTTTCCCGACTTCCCAAAGTCTGGATGGTTCGGACGCCATGAACCCGGATCCGGATTATTCGGCGGCCTATGTCATTCTTGAAACCGATCGGGAAGGCATTTCCGGCCACGGCCTGACCTTCACCATCGGTCGCGGCAACGACATCTGCTGCATGGCGATCGAAGCCATGCGGCACCTCGTTGTCGGCAAGGATCTGTCGGAAATGCGGGCCGCCCCTGGCAAATTCTGGCGGCACCTGACGGGTGACAGCCAATTGCGCTGGATCGGCCCGGACAAGGGCGCGATGCATCTTGCGACCGGCGCCGTGGTTAACGCGCTCTGGGATGCGCTTGCCAAGGAAGCGGGCATGCCGGTGTGGAAATTCGTCTCCACCATGTCGCCGGAGGAAATCGCCGATATCGTCGATTACCGTTACCTGACCGACGCGCTGACCCGCGACGAGGCGGTCGAGATTTTGCGCAAGGCCGAAAGCGGCAAGGCGGAGCGGATCGCGACGCTGGAGCAGGAAGGTTACGCCTGCTACACGACCTCGGCCGGCTGGCTGGGTTATCCTGACGACAAGCTGCGACGCTTGGCGCAGGAAGCGGTCGATGCCGGTTTCAACCATGTGAAGATGAAGGTGGGCCGCGACCTCGAGGACGATATCCGGCGGCTGACCATTTGCCGCGAGGTGATCGGTCCCGACCGTTACATGATGATCGACGCCAACCAGGTCTGGGATGTCGATCAGGCGATCGACTGGGTGAAGGCACTCTCCTTCGCAGAACCCTTCTTCATCGAGGAGCCGACCAGCCCGGACGATGTTGCCGGCCACAAGAAGATCCGCGAGGCGATCGCGCCGGTGAAGGTGGCAACCGGCGAAATGTGCCAGAACCGCATCATGTTCAAGCAGTTCATCGCCGAAGGCGCGATCGATATCGTGCAGATCGATGCCTGCCGCATGGGTGGCCTCAACGAAGTTCTGGCCGTACTCTTGATCGCCGCCAAATTCGGCAAGGCGGTGTGGCCGCATGCCGGTGGTGTGGGCCTGTGCGAATATGTGCAGCATCTCTCGATGATCGATTACATTGCGGTGTCGGGCACCAAGGAGGGTAGGGTGATCGAATATGTCGACCATCTGCACGAGCATTTCGTCGATCCCTGCGTCATCAAGGATGCGGCCTACATGCCGCCGTCGACGCCTGGTTTTTCGATCGAGATGAAACCGCAATCGATTGCCGATTACACATTTGGCCGCCCGAAGGCTGCGTGAGGATTTTGGGATGACGAAGGATGTTCTGGCTCTGAAACTTTCCCCCGAAACCATTTTGCCCAGTGATGCCGACAAGGCGATCCTGATCGGTCGTGTCTGGTCGAACGCCGCGGGTGGGCCGTTGCCGGTGCTGTATCGCGAGGGCCAGTTGCACGATATTTCCGCCATTGCCTCGACCTCCAGCGCGCTTCTGGAGATTGACGGCATCGCTTCCCGCCTCGCCACCGAAGCGGGCCCGGCCATTGGACCTCTCAGCGGTTTTCTCGACGCCAGTCTTGGCGCGCTTCTGGCGCCGGTGGACCTGCAGGCGGTCAAGGCGGCGGGCGTCACCTTTGCCGGTTCGATGCTGGAACGGGTGATCGAGGAGTTTACGCGCGGCAATCCGGCAGAAGCCGCCAATGTGCGCGAGCGCCTTGCGCCGGTTCTCGGGGAAAAGCTCACAGGTCTTGTGCCGGGGTCGGAGAAGGCAGCCGAGGTGAAGGCGCTGCTGACCGAGATGAAACTGTGGTCGCAATATCTCGAGGTCGGCATCGGCCCGGATGCGGAGATCTTTACCAAGGCGCAGCCGATGTCCTCGGTCGGCAGCGGTGCTCTGGCTGGTCTGCATCCAAAATCGGAATGGAACAACCCGGAGCCGGAAGTGGTTCTGGCCATCCGCTCAGACGGCAAGATCGTCGGGGCGACTTTAGGCAATGACGTCAACCTGCGCGACATCGAAGGCCGTTCGGCTCTGCTGCTCGGCAAGGCCAAGGACAACAACGCCTCCTGCTCGATCGGCCCGTTCATCCGCCTGTTCGATGAGACATTTACGCTCGATACAGTGCGCAATCTCGAAGTCTCGCTGAAAGTGACTGGCGAGGATGGTTTTGTCATGGATGGCGTCAGCCGCATGAACGCCATCAGCCGCGACCCCGCCGATCTGGCCGGGCAGTTGCTCAACCCCAATCACCAATATCCCGATGGCGCGGTGCTGTTCCTCGGCACGATGTTCGCGCCGGTAAAAGACCGTCGCGGTCCCGGCCAGGGCTTTACCCATGAAGTGGGCGACCGGGTGGAAATCAGCGCGCCGGAACTGGGCCGTCTGGTCAACCGCATGGCCCGCTGCGCCGATTGCCCGCCCTGGACGTTTGGTGTTGGTGCGCTGATGCGCAATCTGGCAAGGCGGGGGCTTCTCTGAGGTCACCCTCAGAGAAGCTTGCAATCACATCACCGCGCCGATCTGCCACGGTACGAATTCGTGGCGGCCATAACCCAGCAGTTCCGACTTCGACTTCTTGCCCGAAGCGACGTCAAGGATGACCTCGAAAATCTCGCGGCCTTTGTCTTCGAGGCTGACGCCATCGATGACATCGCCGCAATTGATGTCCATGTCCTCGGTCATGCGGGCGTAAAGCTCGTTATTGGTGGCGAGCTTGATCGACGGCACCGGCTTGCCGCCGTAAGCGGAGCCACGGCCGGTGGTGAAACAGAGGATGTTGGCACCGCCGGCGACCTGGCCGGTGGCCGCCACCGGGTCGTAACCGGGCGTGTCCATATAGACGAAACCCTTGCGATCGATACGTTCGGCGTAACGGTAAACGCCGCGCAGGGTGGAATTGCCGCCCTTGGCAACGGCGCCGAGCGATTTTTCCAGAATGGTGGTGAGGCCGCCGGCCTTGTTGCCGGGTGAGGGGTTGTTGTTCATCTCGCCGCCATTGCGGGTCGTGTATTCGTCCCACCATGCGATCAGATCGACGATCTTCTGGCCGACCTCGACACTTTCGGCGCGACGGGTGAGCAGGTGTTCGGCGCCGTAGATTTCAGGTGTTTCTGACAGGATCGCCGTGCCGCCCTGACGTACCAGCATGTCGGCGGCAACACCGAGAGCAGGATTGGCTGTTAGGCCGGAATAACCGTCCGAGCCGCCGCATTGCAGCGCCAGCGACAGTTCGGAGGCTGAAATCGGTTCGCGGCGCGAGCGGGCGACGAAAGGAAGCATTTCCCTGATTTTTGCCACACCCGCCTCGACCGCCTTGCGTGTGCCGCCTGTCTCCTGAATGGTCAGCGACTGAAAATGCTCCCCCTCGGCAATCTGGTAGGTTTCCTTCATGCGCGGGATCTGAAAGACTTCGCAACCGAGGCCGACCAGTAGCGTTGCCGCGAAATTCGGATGGCTGGCATAACCCCATTGCGTGCGCGACAATACGTCAAAAGCCTCGCCTTTGCCGGCCATGCCGCAGCCCTGGCTGTGGGGTAGGGCCACGATGCCATCGATATCCGGGTAATCGGCCAGAATGCCGGAGCGGTTGATCTCTTCGGCGATATAATCCACCGCCGTGGCGGAACAGTTTACCGAGGACAGAATGCCGATGAAGTTGCGCGTTCCCGCGCGGCCGTCGGCGCGACGAAAACCGTTGAAGAAGGCGGGTGTTTCGCCCGGTAACAGCGTTTCCTTCGGTTTGGCTTCGGCCGCGAAGGCATAATCGCGCTCAAAATCCTCGCCCATGGTGACGTTCTTTTCGTGCACCCATTCGCCGGGATTGATGTCGGTTGAGGCAAAACCGATGATCTGGCCGAATTTGCGGATCGGTTCACCCTTGCTGATCGGGCGGGTCGCCACCTTATGGCTGCGCGGCACACGTGCAATGGCCACGACATCACCTTCGATCGGCGTGCCGGCGGCTAAGTCGGCGGTGGCGACCACCACATTGTCCTGCGGGTTCAGGCGCAGCGTCTTTTTCGTGGTCATGTTCAATGTCATCTCAGATCTCCAGGATCGCCTTGATCACGCCGGCTTCCGGCTTTGACCACTCGGCGAAAAGCGAAATCCCGTCTTCCAGGCGTCCGCTATGGGTGTTGAGTGCGCGGGTCGGCACTTTGCCTGCCTCGATCTGCCGCACCACTTCCGCAAAATCGTCGGGCTGGGCATTGCGGCTGGCGATCAGGGTCGCCTCGCGCTTGTGGAATTCCGGATCGGAAAAGGTGATGTCCTGACGCACGACGGAGAGCAGCACGTAACGTGCGCCGTGCGCGAGAAAACCAAAGCCGCGCTGCATCGGCACGGCATTGCCGGTGGCGTCGATGACGACGTCATACCATTCGCCGCCGGTCTGGCGTTCGGCTTCCGCCTCGGCGTTGTCGTCGGCAAAGATAACGGCATCCGCGCCGAGTTGATCGACGGCGAATTGCAGCCGGTCCTCGCGCGTGTCCATCACGGTCACATGTGCGCCGCGGGCCTTGGCAAAGATGATTGCCGACATGCCGATCGGCCCGGAGCCGGTCACGAGCACACGGTCCTCGCCGGTGACCATGCCGCGTTTGACGCCATGAGCGCCGATTGCCAGAAACTCGATCATCGCCGCGTCGGCCAGCGGAATATTGCCGGTGGGGATCACATTCTGCACGGGCACGCAGAGATATTCCGCCATGCCGCCATCCTTGTGCACACCCAGAACCTGAATGTTGCAGCAGGCATTGGTGAGGCCCTTGCGGCATGCCTTGCAGGTGCCGCAGGAGAGGTAGGGCACGATATAGACCGGATCGCCGGCTTTTAGCCTGCTATCCGCCGGCGCTTCTTCGACCGTGCCCGACAATTCATGCCCCATGACCCGAGGATATTCGAGGAAGGGATGTTTGCCGGCAAAGATGTGAAAATCCGTGCCGCAAATGCCGATATGGCGGATGCGGACCTTGACCTCGTTTTCTCCGCGCACCGGTTCGGGGCGAGAGACGACGGAGAGGCGGCCGGGTTCATCGCAGACGAGTGCTTTCATGCGGATTTCCTGTCGCTGGCTTGGACGATGGATTCAAGGGTTGGTGCAGGTGTCCCCGCCCAGTCGAGAAAGGCCTTGATCCGTCGTTCGATCTTCAGTTGGTGATTGCCGGCGATATCGGCGATGCGGTGTTCGATATAGGGATTGAGGAAACGGCCCATCGTCGTTTCGACATAGGCCTCGGCGTCTTTGCCCATGCCATGCGCCGCAAAGCCAGGTACGACTTCGTCGCGGTAGACGGCATCCAGACGCGCGCGGATGGCAGGGTCGGCAAGGATTTCCTTGACCGTTTCGCCCTTCGGGCGGCCTTCCTTCAGCCAGATATCGGCAAGCGTGGTATGGCCGAGATTGAGGATATGCAGCTTCAACCGTTCGAACGGCTCCAGCTTGTCGGTCAGCACGATCGACGGATGTGTGCAGGGCATGGTGAGACCGGGCGCACGTTCGACAGCCCACAGCGCGTAGGGTTCGGCCACTGCGCCAACCGGCTCGATCGGTTCCGATACGATTCGATCCACCAGCGTATTGGCGAAAATCACCTTCTCTTCCAGCCATGTCAGGAAAGCTGCATCCGCCCCGCTTTTTCGCGCGAGATCACAAACGATGCCTTTCAGCACCGGGCCGTTGCCGTTGATGAGTTCGCAAGGGAGAATCGTGATCGGCTTGGCCGTTCTCTCAAACCGTGCCTTCAGAAGCTGGGCAAGCTTGCCGGGGAAGGACGGCCGCGGCGACAGGACCTCGAGATCCGTCCCTGCTGTTTCCGCCGCAATGTCGTAGCCGGAATCGCCGGTATTGGAGAGCACGTATTCGGCCTGCTCGCAGAACAGGTCGACGACCTCAGCCCAGTTTCCTGCCGTAGACAGGCCACGCTCGACGCTTTTCACCGACACGGTACGCTCGATGGGGGCTCCGTCTTCCAGCCCGCGGATAACGACAGGAAAACCTGCCGGATCGGCAAAGGCTGCCAGCCGTCCGGCGCGTTCGGCCGCGCCCGAAGTCTGCACAATGATGACAGGCAGAACAGTCTGGCCCGCCTGTCTGGCCTCATGCAGGAAGAAATCCGCGTGCGCCTGAAGGAAACGGCTGGTGCCGAATTGCAGGATGATGCCGGTCATTGCCCCTTTTCTCCGCTCCATCTGACGAAAGAAGCGATCCGGCAGCAGGTTCGGCATGTCCCGCGGCACCGTAATGCAAATGGCATGTTCCCTCTCCCGTGACATGCGATGAACTGTTCTTTTGGGATAAAAGACAACCGGCTTGCAAGCAATCTGTTTTTTATATAAAAAAATCACGCATAAAAAACAGTAGCGATACTGTCCATCCAAAGCGCGCGTGTCCATGAAAACCAACGCTCTTTTCAAGCGCAGTTACAACCATCTGCTCGACATGCTCTCGGATCGAGAGCCGGGCTCCTGCCTGCCCTCGGAGCCGGCCCTGGCCGCCTGTCTGGGCGTCAGCCGAACCACGGTGCGTGGCGTTCTCGCGGCCGTGGCCGCGCGCGGCATTGTCGCCATAGACGGTCGGACAAAAAGGCAATTGCGGTTGCCAAGCGACGCCGATTATCTTGCCGATGCCGATCTCGAGCCGCTCGCCGATATGGTCGAGCGCAAGTTCATGGCATGGCTGGTTGGGCCCGATTGTAGTCCTGGCCAAGTTATCAACGGGCTGGATCTCGCTCGGCAATTCGCGGTCTCGACCTCGGCCATCCGCGATTGCCTCAACACATTCAGCCATTTCGGCCTCCTGGAGCGCCAGAGCAACGGCCGCTGGCGCACGCTGGGACTGACCGTCGATTTCGTGGCCGAGCTGTTCGACATGCGTGAACTGATCGAGTTCCGTGCCGTCGACCGGTTCGTCGCGCTGGATAAGGATGATCCGCTGTGGAGCCAGTTGTCGCTGATCGAAGCGGAACACCATGCCCTTCTCTCCGATTTTGATCGCAGCCACCGCGCGTTTTCTCATCTCGACCATCGTTTCCACAAGCTGGTCGACAGCGCCGTCCCCAACCGGTTCCTCGGCAATATCCAGGGCGTCATGTCGGTGATTTTCCATTATCACTACCAGTGGAACAAGAAAGACGAGGCAGATCGCAATCGCCGCGCCTTAACCGAGCACCTCGCTTATATCGAAGGTTTGAGAAGCGGCGATCCTGTACAGGCGCGCGAAGCGTGCCGTCAGCATTTGCACACGGCGCGTTCGACCATGCTGGCGTCCATTCACGTCGACTGAAGAAAGAACCTGTGCAGTCTTGACGTAATGATATTACATAACGTAGACGATTTGCATTGACGGCAGGCCTATCTGCCCGCTAAATCAGTCTCGACGGTTTCCGGCGCCAAAAGCAATGGAATTAATAGGGAACACGGTGCGACCCCGAGAGGGATCAATGCCGTGGCTGCCCCCGCAACTGTAAGCGGATTACCGTCCATCCTCGCGATGCCTCAACGGTATCGGCCACTGTGTCGTGATCGGCATGGGAAGGCAGATGGACGACATGTTCGTGAGCCAGGAGACCTGCCGTCAGGACAGAGCTATCGTTACGGGCGGGGATGCCCGGAAGAGGATCACGTTATGACGCTTCCACGCGCGTTCGCGCACTCCATGGTCTTAATCCCTTGCTCGTCGATGTCGGCTGTCGTGGGTCGGGCGTACTGATACGCCTTTTCGCCCGTCATCGATCACACCCCTCAAGGAGAGACCATGTTTCATTTCGCACGACCGGTGCTCATCGCCGGCCTGTTTGCTTCGGCGCTTGCTGTTCTGCCGCTCGGGACGGCGGCTTCGGCTGCCGAAACCCGATATCCGCTGATGATCAAGAATTGCGGCCTTGATCTGACCTTCAAGCAGGCGCCGTCGCGCACGGTTTCTGTCGGCCAGAGCGTCACCGAAGTGCTCTATTTGCTTGGTCTGTCGGACAAGGTGGTTGGCACCGCACTCTGGGTCAGCCCGGTGCTGGAAGGTTTCGAGGATACCAATGCCAAGATCGAGCGTCTGGCCGACAATGATCCGAGTTTCGAGGCGGTGATAGGCCGCAAGCCGGACCTGGTGACGACGCAGTTCCAGTGGCAGATCGGTCCACAAGGCGTGGTCGGAACGCCCGCCCAGTTCGCCGAACTGGGCGTGCCGGTCTATACGTCGCCCGCCGATTGCGTCGGGAAGGATAATTCCGGCGGCGGCGATGGCGTGCGCACCGGCGTCTTTTCGATGGAGCTGATCTATCAGGAAATCCGCGATCTGGCAGCGATCTACAACGTCCAGGATCGCGGTGAAGAGCTCGTCGTCGACCTTAAGAAGCGCGAGGACGCAGCGCGCAAGAAGATTGCGTCTGCCAATGGCAAGCTTTCGGCGGTTTTCTGGTTCTCGAGCGCCGAACTCGATATCGACCCCTATGTGGCCGGCCGTCATGGCGCCCCGGGTTACATCATGTCGGCGCTTGGCATTAAGAACGTGATCGAAAGCGATGAGGAATGGCCGACGGTTGGTTGGGAAACGATCGCCAAGGCCAATCCGACGATCATCGTTGCCGGCAAAATGGATCGCCGCCGGTTCCCTGCCGACGACGTCGCTGTCAAGCGGGTCTTCCTGAAGGACGATCCGGTCGCCAGCCTGATGCCGGCCGTCCAGCAAAACCATGTCTTTGAAATGGATGCCCAGGCGATGAACCCGACCATCCGCACGATCGAGGGGCTGGAAAAGCTGGCCGACGCGATTGCCGCGGCCGGCCTTGCCAGATAAGTCGCCTGCGGTGAAACGGATCGCAACACAGTTTGGGGGAAGGGGCGCCGCGCTGGCGGCGCTTCTTCTCCTCGCCGGCGCATTGATTGTCGGCGCGCTGATCGCCGGAGCAGCGATCGGCGAAACCTCCATTCCCTTCGACGTGGTGGTAAAGACAGTCGCCAACCGCATGTTCGGTGCCGGTTATCCGCTCGAACCGCTCGATGAGGGCATCGTGTGGAGCTATCGTCTTGCGAGAGCCGTCGTAGCGGCCTGTTGCGGCGCTTCGCTGGCGCTTGCGGGCGCCGTGCTGCAATCGCTGCTGCGCAATCCGCTCGCCGATCCCTATATTCTCGGCATCTCTGCAGGCGCATCGACCGGAGCGGTGGCAGTTGCCCTTCTTGGCTTCGGGGCGGGCATGCTGACCATGCCCATGGGAGCGCTCGCCGGTGCGCTTGCCGCCTTCGTTCTGGTCAGCCTTCTGGCGGTGCGCGCCGGCAGCGGCAGCAGTGCCATCATTCTTGCCGGTGTCGCAGGGTCGCAGATGTTCAACGCGCTCACCTCTTTCATGGTAACCAAGTCCGCTACCGCCGAACAGGCGCGCGGCATCATGTTCTGGTTGCTCGGAAACCTGTCCGGCGTTCGCTGGCCCGATGTCGGCCTGGCGCTGCCGGTGACGATCGCCGGCCTTCTCATATGTCTCTGGCACTGCCGCGCGCTCGATGCCTTCGCCTTCGGAAACCATGCGGCCGCGTCGCTCGGCATTCACGTGCGGCGGGTGCAGGTCGTGCTCATATGCACAGCCGCCGCCATGACCGCGACCATGGTGTCCTTGGTCGGCTCCATCGGCTTCATCGGCCTGGTCATTCCGCATGCCGCACGTCTTATCGTCGGCGTCCGGCATGGGAGGCTGCTGCCGGTGACGGCGCTGGTGGGCGCGGTGTTCATGATCGTCGCCGACATCCTGTCGCGGACCATCATCGCCGGCCAGGTCCTGCCGATTGGGGTTATCACCGCTTTGTTCGGCGCGCCGGCCTTTGCCTTCATCCTCGGTCAGAAAGGGGCGCGGCCATGAAACTGTCGGCGCATAATCTCTGCTGGTCAGCGGCAGATCTGGCCGTCGTCCAGGATGTCTCCTTCGAGGTCCTCTCCGGCGAGTTTTTCGGCATTATTGGCCCGAACGGGTCGGGCAAAAGCACGCTTCTGTCCATGCTTGCCGGCATCCGCAAGCCGCTCTCCGGCCAGGTCCTGCTGGACGACCTGCCGCTGCGCGCGATCGGCAGCCGGGAAGTTGCACGCAAGCTCGCCTTCGTCGAGCAGCAGGCCGAAACGGCCGAGCGGATCACGGCAAGACAGGCGGTCGAGCTTGGGCGCACACCCTATCTCGGTCCATTGTCGGGCTGGTCGCGGCAGGATGACGTGATCGTCAATGCAGCGCTCGAAAACGTCGACATGATCGACAAGGCCGGACGTTACTGGCACCACCTGTCCGGGGGTGAGCGGCAGCGCCTGCATATCGGCCGGGCCCTTGCGCAACAGCCGCAGGTCCTGCTGCTCGACGAGCCGACCAATCATCTCGACATCGGCCACCAGATCGATCTGCTTGATCTGGTCAGGCGGCAGGGCCTGACTGTGGTGGCGGCTCTGCACGACCTCAACCACGCCGCCATGTTCTGCGATCGTATCGCGATCATGGATCACGGCCGGCTGAAGGCGATCGGCCGTCCTGCCGAAGTGCTCACATCGGGGATGATCCGCGCCGTATTCGGCGTGGAGGCCACCGTCGCGCCAGACGAGGATGGTCTCTGCCATGTCCGGTTCCGTACCAGGAGTACCGGAACCGTCGCCGACAGGACAAGCACCGTTATAACCGGCGCCGAAAATCAGGTCCTTCGCTTGCAGAAAGGAAACTACCGATGACGAAGACCCTTGCTCTCTTGCTCACCCTGTTTGCGGTCACGGTGTCGGCCGGCGCGGCTTTGGCTGCCACGTTCGAGGTGCAGATGCTTAACCGCGGCGACAAGGGTCCGATGGTGTTCGAGCCCGATTACCTGGAGATTGCTCCGGGGGACCGTGTCGTTTTCGTTCCCACCCACAAGAGCCATAACGCGGCTACCATTGACGGCATGATCCCGGAAGGCGCTAAGGGGTTCAAGAGCAGGATCAGCGACCGTTTCGAGACCACGTTCGATACGGAAGGCTTCTACGCTATCAAGTGCTCGCCGCATCTGGGGATGGGCATGGTGATGATGATCAAGGTCGGCAATGCACCCCTGCCGGAAAGCTACAAGAGTGTTTCCCTGCCGGGGCGCGCAAAGGCGCGCATGGAAGCGCTGTTGACCAGAGCCGGAAGCGGCGGCGCGGAATAAAGCCAGTCCCGCATCACAGCCGGCCGGGCCGGCTGCCAGCTTTCAAAAGCCGGTCAGTGAACGGCGCGTTTTCCGACGCGTGTCGCCTAGGGCGAGACGCCATCGAAGGTGAGGTGCACTTTCGTCGATCTCGTCCGGTCGCTGGCAAGTTCGAAAGCCTCCACCGCACGTTCCATCGGGATCTGCGCGCTCAGCAGCGGTCGTACATCGATCCGTCGGTCGGAAATCAGTCTCGCGGCCAGAGCGAATTCCGCATCGAAGCGGAAGCTGCCGCGCACCACCAGTTCTTTCGTGACAATGGTGCCGATCGGCAGCGTCACGTCATTGCCAATGCCCACGGCCACGATCGTTCCGCGGGGGCGAACAAGGGGCAGGAGGCTCGCCAGAACGGGACCGCTACCCGAGCATTCGAAGGCGACGTGGATCTGCCCCTTTGCGTGCGCGTAAGGTGCAAGCGCCTGCGGATCGTTGGCGACGTTGAAGACCTTGTCGGCGCCGACCGCGCGCGCAATCGCCAGAGCGGCATCGGAAATATCGGTGGCAATGATTTCGTCGGCTCCGGCAAGGCGGGCGGCCAGAATGGTCAGGCAGCCGATCGTGCCTGCGCCCGTCACAAGCACCCGCTTTCCGACAAGCGCCCCAGCCTGTTCGACGGCGTGCAGGCAGACGGCCAGAGGTTCGCAGCAGGCCGCTTCCGCGAACGGCGTATCCGCCGAAACCGGAACCGCCTGCTCGGCAGCGATGACGATCTCCTCGCGGAAAAGGCCCTGCACATGTGGAAAGCGCATGGCGGAACCGTTGAACCGCATGTCCATCGCATGCTGTCTTTGACCCTCCCGGACGAATTCGCAATCGCCCTGGGGTCGGCTGGGATTGATGGCGATGCGCTGGCCGACTGCAAGCCCGGGAACGCCATCACCGATCGCGCTGATCTCGCCCGAGGCTTCATGACCGAGGATCATGGGTTCACGGATACGCACCGTACCAAAGCCGCCATGGTGGTAATAGTGCAGATCCGAGCCGCAAATGCCGCCTGCGCGCAAACGGATCCGCACCTCGCCGGGCCCCGGTTCACCGACCGGTCGCTCTTCGATCCGCAGATCATGTTGCTGGTGAATGACAACCGCCTTCATCGCAGGGCCTCGCCCGATTCCCGACAGGCTGCCGTCTCGCAGGGGGTCGTCACGGCGGACCGGGTGATCGTGCCTGCCATCTCGTGCTTGTCGATCAAAAAAGCCTCCCGTCTTCATTGTCGCTCCGGTCATGTTACGCCGCGATCCGGCCGTTCGGCAACACCGGCATTCTCGCAGCGGACTGCAGGAGCGGGTCTACGGCGTTCGAGCGTGAGGCCCGATGACCGAGCCTCCGCTTTGCCCAATGAAAACGCCCTCTTCCAGCGTCCCTGATGGCATATCCGCGCGCAGTGGCGCAGATATGCAGCAAGAGCCGACTGGGTGCAGCCGTTTACAATTTGTAGGCGGTCTTTGCGAGATTGTAGGCAAGTTCCCACGCCAATTCGTGGGCATCGTCGATGTCCAGCCGATGTTCCGCCACCAGCCGCGCCAGGAAACCGCAATCAATGCGACGGGCGACATCGTGGCGGGCCGGGATCGACAGGAAGGCCCGGGTGTCGTCGTTGAAACCGACGGTATTGTAGAAGCCGGCCGTCTCGGTCACCTGCTCACGATACCGGCGGATGCCTTCGGGGCTGTCGTGGAACCACCAGGCCGGGCCGAGCTTCAGGGCAGGATAGTGGCCGGCGAGCGGCGCCAGTTCCCGCGCGTAGCTGGTCTCGTCCAGCGTGAACAGAATGACGGTCAGGCGCGGATTGTTGCCGAACCGGTCGAGCAGCGGCTTGAGACTGCCGACGTAATCGGTGGCCTTGGGAATGTCTGCGCCCTTGTCCTTGCCGAAACGGGCAAAGATCCGCTGGTTATGGTCGCGCCACGCACCGGGATGTATCTGCATGACGAGACCATCCTCGACGCTCATTCTGGCCATTTCGGTCAGCATCTGACCCCGGAAGGTTTCGGCATCGGCAGCCGAGACGGGACCGGACATGACCTTCCCGTAAAGCGCCGCAGCGTCCTCTTCGGACAGGTTTTCTGTGCGTGCGGTTGCGTGTCCATGGTCGGTCGACGTGGCGCCCGCCACCTCGCGGAAATATTGACGACGGTTCTGCAAGGCAGCCAGATAGCCGCTGAAGGTCGAGACGTCGGCGCCGGTGATGCGTCCCAGTTCCTCGAGGTTTTTTATGAAATTGGGAAATTCCGGATCGACAACCGGGTCCGGGCGAAACGCGGACACGACGCGACCCTTCCAGCCGCTCTGCGAAAGCTTGCGGTGATGGCGCAAATCGTCGAGCGGGCTTTCTGTCGTGGCAATGACTTCGATATTGAAGCGCTCATAAAGAGCACGCGGAAGGAATTCCGGCCGTTCCAGTGCTTCGGCAATGTGGTCGTAATAACGGTCGGCGCTTTCGGCGGTCAGGCGCTCGTCGATGCCGAACACCTCGGTAAAGGCATGAGCGAGCCAAATCCAGGATGGCGTGCCGCGGAAAAGATGAAAATTTTGCGCGAAAATCCTCCAGATCTTGCGCTTGTCGGTTTCTACCGCCGTCCCGTCGATCGTCGGAATGCCCAGGCTTTCGAGCGGGATGCCCTGGCTGTAAAGCATGCGGTGGACGTAATGGTCCGGGATGATGAAGAGGCTGGCCGGATCGCCGAAAGGCTGGTTGTCGGCAAACCAGGATGGTTCGGTATGACCATGCGGGCTGACAATCGGTAGGTTTGCGACATGTGTATAAAGATGACGGGCGATCTCCCGGGTCGCCGGTGCATCGGGGAAAAGCCGGTCCGGGTGAAGTAAAAACGTGTTGGTCATTCCATTACCTTTCTAGACATGCCCCGCCTCCCATGGCTGTGCATTCCTCAGTGCTGTCTGCGGCAAACCGTGTACGTCACTGTCTGAAGACGCGGTGACCGGTTGCCGTTCAGGCTCAGTTGACATTGCGCCCGCGCCATCGCGTTTGGGACGCGACGCGCCGGACTTACGGCGGTGCTTGCAGCAACCGCGCCACCAGTTAGATGCCAAGTCCCGCGCCAGCGCAACCGCAATGGCGGATGAGCAACCGGCTTCCCGCAGGCGGGCGTGAGCGGCCAAAGCCCTCCGCGCACCGGCGGCTGATCTCGTGATCCTGTCGGATGATCTGCGCCTGTTTGTCGGGCCGTCCATCCAGCCCCGGCTTCAAACGGGTCGGTTCGGATCGGGTCGCTGCGACTTTCGCATTCAGGCGGAACGGCCGGCGGCTCTTCCGGAAAAGAGGCAGCCGCCGAGAAACGTTCCTTCCAGAGCCCGATAGCCATGGTAGCCGCCGCCACCAAACCCAGCTGCCTCACCGCAGGCGTAGAGGCCGGAGACCGCATCGCCTTCCTGTCCGAACACCCGGCCATCCATGTCGGTTTCCAGTCCGCCCAGCGTCTTGCGCGTCAGAATATGCAGGCGCACGGCAATCAGCGGGCCGGCCTTGGGGTCGAGAATGGCGTGTGGTTTGGCGGTGCGCATCATCCGGTCGCCGATATAGCGTCGCGCTTGCCGCAAGGCGACGATCTGCAGGTCCTTGGCGAACGGGTTGCGCAATTCCCGATCCCGCGCCTCAATCTGCGCCTGCAGGTGGTCAAGCGCGATCGCGCTTTCTCCAATCCTGTTCATGCCGTCGACGAGCGCCGCCAGCGTGTCGGCAACCACGAAATCGGATCCCCGCGCCTTGAATGCTTCGAGAGGCGGAGTGGCTGCGCGACCGAGCCGGCTTTTCAGCAGGAGCGGAATGTTCCTGCCCGTCAGGTCGGGGTTCTGTTCAGATCCCGACAGCGCAAATTCCTTCCGGACCATCTGCTGGGTGGTGACGAACCACGAATGGGAAAACCCACGCCTGCACAGCTCCTTCAGTGTGCCAAGCGAATCGTAGCCCGGCAGGGCGGGCAGCGGCAGGCGATTGCCGGCGGCATCGAACCACATGGAAGAGGGGCCCGGCAGAATGCGGATGCCGTGGTTCGGCCAGATTGGATCCCAGTTCTCAATACCCTCGGTGTAATGCCACATACGATCGGCATTGATGATCCGCGCGCCGGCTACCCCAGCATGTTCGATCATCAACCCGTCGACGTGTCGGGGCACCCCGCACACCATCTTTTTCGGCGGCGGGCCCAGCCGGTCCACGGGCCAGTTGCGGCGGATCATGTCCTCATTGCCGCCAATCCCGCCGCTGGCGATGATGACGGACTCGGCGTGAATTTCGAAACGCCCTACGACATCCCGAGATGACGGTTTGCCGCGCGCGACATCGCTGGGCGCCAGAATTTCGCCAGTCACGCCGCGAATATGGCCGCCTTCGCGCGCAAGGCCATCCGCCCGGTGCCTGTATCTGATATCGACCAGACCGTCGGCCTGCGCGGCAATCACCCGTTCGACGAAAGGCTTCAATACGCCCGGCCCTGTACCCCAGGTCAGATGGAAACGCGGCACCGAATTGCCATGATCACTCGCGAGCGCCCCACCGCGCTCGGCCCAGCCGACGACCGGAAACCAGCGCAGACCGAGCCCATGCAGCCAGGTCCGCATGTCGCCAGCCGCAAACTGCAGATAGGCTTCGGCCCATTGTCGCGGCCAGTGGTCCTGCGGCCGGTCGAAGCCTGCGGACCCGTGCCAATCCTGCCGGGCAAGATCGAGGCTGTCGCGGATGCCCAGACGTCGCTGCTCGGGCGTGTCCACCATGAAAAGCCCGCCCAGTGACCAGAAGGCCTGTCCGCCCAGACTGCTTTCCGGCTCCTGATCGAGCAGGATGACCTTGCGACCGCGCCGGACCAGTTCACAAACGGCGACAAGCCCGGCGAGGCCTGCTCCGACAACCACAACATCGGTTCGCGTGTCGACCAATCCCCATTCCTCCCCGCGGATCAATGCCTGCATTTAATATCGACTGGCGGACGGTGCGCAACCCTGGGTTTTTTCGTGATTTTCTCAGGCCCGCGATTTGCAACGCGGCGCCGGTCGGGTTAGATCAGGGACATTCCATATGCGGCGACGAGTCAGGCTCGTTATAAGGCCGCTTTCCGATGGATGGGCACCCCCGTCGACATTCATGAACGAGAGTTCCATGCAACGCCCTTTTTCCGATCCTGCCCAAGCGCTTGAAGCCGTCTGGGGCTACAAGTCCTTTCGCGGCCAGCAAGAGGACGTGATCCGCGCCGTCCTTCAAGGGCGCGATGCGCTTGTCCTGTTTCCCACGGGCAAGGGCAAATCGCTGTGCTTCCAGATCCCAGCGCTTTGCCTTCAGGGGCTGACAATCGTGGTCTCGCCGCTCGTAGCGCTGATGCATGATCAGGTGGAAGATCTGAAGGCGCTCGGTGTCGCCGCGGCCTGCCTGTCCTCGGCCCAGACCGACGAGCAGAACGGCGAGGTACGACGCCAGTTGCATGCGGGCGAGCTCAAGCTGCTTTATGTTACGCCCGAACGCATCGTGCTGCCGTCGTTCCAGGCCATGCTTGGGCGGGCGCGGGTGGCACTGATCTGCGTGGACGAATGCCATTGCGTGAGCACATGGGGCAATAATTTCCGCAAGGACTATCTGGCGCTCGGGAATCTGAAGACACTCTTTCCCGGCGTGCCGCGCATCGCGCTGACGGCAACGGCCGATCCGCATACGCGCGAAGACATCATTCGTCTCCTCGATCTGGGTGACGCCGAGGTCTTTGTCGACAGTTTCGATCGCCCGAATATCTATTACGAAATTGTCGAACGCTCGAACGGACGCGCGCAGCTTCTGGATTTCATCGGCAAGTTCGCAGGCGAGAGCGGGATCGTGTACTGCCTATCGCGAAACAAGGTGGAAGAAACCTGCAACTGGCTGAACGATCAGGGCGTGCGGGCGCGCTACTATCACGCCCGCATGGACCCGGCCTTGAAAGCCGAGGTGCAGGAAGCGTTCCGCATGGAGGAAGGGCTGTGTCTCGTCGCCACCGTGGCTTTCGGCATGGGCATCAACAAGCCGAATGTCCGCTATGTCGCTCATCTCGATCTGCCCGCCTCGGTCGAAGGTTATTACCAGGAAACGGGGCGCGCCGGCCGTGACGGCCTGCCATCCTCCACCTTCATGACCTACAGCATGCAGGATATCGTCCAGCGCCACAGGATGATCGAGGAAAATGCGGACTCCTCCGAGGAAACCAAGCGCATCGAGCGGGCCAAGCTGAACGCGCTCCTTGCCATATGCGAGACGGCCGGCTGTCGGCGTACGGCCATTCTGTCGCATTTCGGCGAGCGGTACGGCCAGCCTTGCGGGCACTGCGATACCTGCCGCCAACCGGTCGAACAATGGGATGGCACGGACGCGGCCATCAAGGCGCTGGCGGCGGTCTATCGAACGGGCGAACGGTTCGGAACCGGCCATCTCATTGACGTACTGACTGGTAAGGTCACGGAGAAGACGGAAAAATTCGGTCATACGGAATTTCCGGTCTTCGGCGCCGGGCGCGAGCACTCGGTCCAGACCTGGCAGTCGGTGTTCCGGCAGTTGCTCGCCTTCGATCATATCGGCATCGACCATGCCAACTTTGGCGCGGTGGTGCTGCGTGAAAGTGCCGCCGATGTTTTCAAGAAACGTCGCCAGGTGATCTTCCGCAAGGACAAGACCCGCGCCGACCGCAAGGCTGCCCGATCATCGAACGGTTCGACGAACAGCAGGGCCGGTCTTTCGGACGTCGAAGCCGTACTGTTCGAGCGACTGCGCAAATTGCGTCTGGAAATTGCCAAGGATGCGGGGATCGCTCCCTACATGGTCTTCCCGGATACGACGCTTGTGGCCTTTGCCCGAGAGTGCCCGTCGGATGCCCGCGACATGCTGAACATCGCAGGCGTCGGGGAAACGAAGTTCAAGCGTTATGGCGACGCTTTTCTGGCAGCGATCGCGGAATGAAGCCGCTTGTGCGTGCCGTCGGGCGGGGTCGATTTCCCCTTCTGGTCGCTGGCAAGCGCCGAAATCGTCTTCTAGTGTCGGCGCCATACCGGTCAAAGTCATGAGGTTATCGTTGAAAACAGTCATCACTTTCGTGGTCGCAATGCTTGCCACCGTGAGCGCCCTCGTTTCGCCCGCTCACGCCATCGACGGCCGTATCGTGCGCCAACTGAATGCGCTTGATCCGCAGGAGCGGCGCGAGCAGCGCTGCGACATCGAAGCCATGGCCCGTATCGCCAAGGCCGGCGAGGGGTTCGAGCCGGACAAGGTGATCGCCTATAGCCGCGCCGATATCGAGGAAAATGGCGATGACCTGCGTGCGCCGGGCGCCGTGTTCCGCAGTGCGGGCGATTGGTACAAGCTGAAATATCGATGCCGTACGGGCGATCACGGCCTCAGCGTCCTGTCCTTCGACTACAAGATCGGCGACAAGATCCCGCGCAGCGACTGGGATCGCCTCTACCTTTACGATTGATCAGGTAGCGTGTTGCCCTCAGTCGGGCAGCCGCGGCACCGTCTTGCGTTCGGGAAACAGTTCCGACAGCACGGTCATCAGGATGAGCGACAGCGGCAGTGCCAGCATGGCGCCGACGGCCCCCCACAGCCAGGTCCAGAACAGGATCGCGATAAACACGATAAACGGGTTGATCTCCCACTGTCGGCCCATCACAGCGGGAAAGACCAGGTTTTCGACAACCAGGTGAACGGAAAAGAACACGGCCGCTGGTGCCAGTGCCAGAAGCAGGCTGTCATGCGTGATAATGCCGGCAACGGCCACCGATAGGGTCATCAGCGTGATGCCGAGGAAGGGCACGAAACTCGACACGAAGGCGAAGACGCCCCACAGGATCGGCGCTGCCAATCCGCCGAGATAGGCGATCACGGTCATCGAGACGCCGAGCCCCGCATAGATCATCGTCGCCGTCGCGAAATAGTAACCCAGCACTTCCTCGATCGAATTGATGATCCTGATCGCCACCAATCGCTGATGGCGGTGGGGAAAGGCGAGGATGATCGTGCGTCTCAGCCGCAGGCGACCGAGCAGAAACAGCAGCAGCGCCGCAAAGAAGATCAGGCTCTGAACAATCGCCGGCGTGAGGCTGGAGGTGACCACGCCCAGAATGTTGCCGCTATTGTCGATCAGCGACTGCATCGACATCGCTCCGGTATCGAACGTGGCGGGGCTGACGTTCAGCCAATGCTGGCGCTGGAGAAAGGGCATAAGCCGGTCGATCGTGCGCTCGACGAAATTCGGCCCTTCCTCGACCAATGTCACCACCGGTTCGGCAAGGGCGTTGACGAGCAGGAACAGGACGGCCGCGACCAGCGACGACAGGATGATGGCAATGCCGAAACGCGGGACGCCAGCGCGCCCCAGCTTTTCGGCCGCAAGGCCAAGGATCATGCCGACGACGACGGCCAGCGTCACCGGAATAAGGATCAGCGCCATGTGATTGACCACGGCAAAGCCGATGATCATGAAAATCCCGATCACCGCCCAGGAGCTCGCAACCTCCAGTGCCTCGCGGCCGAGAGGCGCGAATGATGTCGGGTCTCCGGGAGGCGTTGCAGGATCGGCCGCCAGCCCCGAGGGTTCGACGCCGTGCTTCTTGTACTTGTTGTTCTTGATGTTGAGCGCGACCATGTTCTACCGTTCCCCTTGACGCCCATCAACGCGGCAATGGACAACCGGTTCCGCAATGCCGAGAACCTGTCGGAACGATCACATGGTCAATGTGAGGCCGATGCCCGAGGGGTCGCGAAAGCGCAGGCCGGCCTCGGTGCGGCTGGTGACGATTTCGAGCCGGTCGAGGGCGTCAACTGCCTGGTCCAGCGCCGCCTTGTCGTTGAAATGCAGCGTATAATCCGCCAAGCCCGTCATGGCCTCGGAGCGAAGCGGCGCGCCACGGCTGTTCCAAATATTGGCGGCGACATGATGGTGATAGCCGCCGGCACCGAAGAAGCTTGCGCCGGAATAGCGCGCCATCACCTTGAGGCCCAGCACGTCGCGATAAAATGCTTCTGCTGCGGGAAGGTCGCCGACCTGCAGGTGGATATGCCCAACCGCCGTGCCGCTTTGCATTCCGGTCCAGGGCTTTCTTGCGGCGCTGTCATAGAGGGCCTGCAGGTCGAGCCTGTGCGTCGCCATCTCGACCGTTCCATCGGTAAAGGTCGTCCATTCCTCCGGCTGGCGGTCCCGGTAGATCTCGATGCCGTTGCCCTCGGGGTCGGAGAGGTAAAGCGCCTCGCTGACCAGATGGTCCGAAGCGCCTTCGAGACGCAGCCCCGCCTGCGAATAATGCGCAAGCCAGGCGGCCAGCGCCGTGCGGTCCGGCACCAGGAATGCGGTATGAAACAGGCCGGCAGCCGTTCGTGGTGCCCGCACCGCGTCACCGCGCGTCGTCAGGGACAGAAGCGGCACGCCATCGATGCCCAGCACCTCGCCGCTCTCCGATTTGTCCAGCGTGCCGAGACCGATCATGCTGCGGTAGAAGGCCGAGACCATATCAAGGTCGCTGACCACCAGATGAGCTTGGCTAACATGGGCGGGTCTTGTCAAAGCAAAGGGCAGGGTTGCGTCGGGCATCATCACTCCTTGCGCGGGTCGATCGCTTCGTTGGCATGGCTTATGGCCGGTTTCCGTGGTTCCCGATAGGCGCGGTATCGGCGATGAAACGTTCGCTTCCTGTTGACAATTGCTGGCCGTCCCCGGTGCTGGTGCCAGCGGGCTGTAGGATGAACGTGCTCGAGGCACCGGTCGGTCGCTCGAACCATGCTTTTCATATTGCAACGCAATGTGACACCCAGGTCGCCGAAACACCATTGCGGGCCGTCGCTACTCGCGTCATTCTCGCAATCGGGAAGATGGAGCGATCATGAATCGAATAAGCAACGACGCCGATGCAGGGACGACCGACAGTGGGCGCAAGCCGATCGGCGATTTGTTCGATTTCGGTCGGGTGCATGATTTCGCGGAAATGGTTGCTGATGGCGTGGTCCATGGGGTCGGTCTTGTTTTCGCGCTGATCGGCGTCACTGCCCTGATCTTTTACGCGACGCTATGGTCCAGCCATGGCGAACTTGCCGCCGCGTGGGTCTACGGTCTCGGCCTCGTTCTCTGTCTCGCCGTCTCCTTCACCTATAATATCTGGCCGACATCGCCGACCAAATGGATCCTCCGACGCCTGGACCATTCGGCGATCTTCGTGCTGATCGCGGCCACCTATACGCCGTTTCTGCAGCGGGGCACGCACGAGCCGTTGATCGCCTTCATGTTGGCCGCCATCTGGGTCGTCGCGATCGGTGGTATTGCCTTGAAATGCCTGTTTCCCGGTCGCTACGACCGGTTGGCGATCCTTCTCTATCTTGCCATGGGCTGGAGCGGCGTGATGGTAGCGGGGCCGATATCGGATTATCTGCCTGCCATCACTGTGTGGCTGATCGTCATCGGCGGGATGATCTATTCCGTCGGCGTTATCTTTCACGTCTGGGAACGGCTGCGGTTTCAGCGCGCCATCTGGCACGGCTTCGTGATTGCCGCGGCAGCCGTGCACTATTGCGCGGTGATGACCTGTTTCAGTCTGTCGAATATGGCTGCGTAAACACTGACTGCGGGGCTGGACAGTTCCCGCCCCCGACCCTTAGATGGCCGCGCTGTCTCATAAGGAAATCGCATGTCTCCCAGCCCAATCCTTCGCGACGCGACAGAGGCCGATCTGCCGGCCATCATGACGATCTACAACGACGCCGTCGTCAACACGACGGCGATCTGGAACGATAATACGGTCGATCTCGACAATCGAAGGGACTGGTTTGGAGCTCGTCTGAAGCGTGGTTTTCCGGTCATTGTCGCACAGATTGAAAACACCGTGTTAGGCTATGCCTCCTATGGCGACTGGCGGGCATTCGAGGGCTTTCGCCACACGGTCGAACATTCGGTCTATGTCGACGGCGAAGCCAGGGGGCGTGGGGTCGGCCGATTGCTGATGGAAGAACTCATCCGGCGCGCTGAAACCGGCGGCATCCATGTGATGGTCGGCTGTATCGAGGCGCAGAACATTGCCTCCCTCGGCCTGCATGAAAAGCTCGGGTTCCGTACCGTTGGCACGTTTCGCGAGGTGGGCCGAAAATTCGGGCGCTGGCTGGATCTGACTTGCCTCGAACTGCGCATCGGCGCCTGATACCCGAGCCTACGCATCCTGCGGAACGCGCGCAACCCAATCACTGCCCAGCCGTTTCCTTAAAAAAGGAGCCTGCCCATGAAGATCACCCGCAGTGAAGCGCGTCCTTCGCTCACCCCGTCAGCCGACTATTTCACCGGTCATGTCCGTCAGGACCCGCTTGCCCAGGCCGAGGAGCCGGGCACGGTGCTGGTGGCCAGCGTCACGTTCGAGCCCGGCGCGCGTACCGCCTGGCATACGCATCCTATGGGCCAGACCCTGATCGTAACCTCTGGCGCCGGCCTTGCGCAGACATGGAACGGACCCATCCGGCGGATCCGCGCCGGTGACGTCGTCTGGTTTCCGGCCGGGGAAAAGCACTGGCACGGAGCCGGCGCCGATACGGCCATGAGCCATATCGCTATCCAGGAAGCACTGGACGGCAATGCCGTCGAATGGATGGAGAAGGTTTCGCACGAGCAATATGGCGGCATTGTCGAGGAAGGCTGATGCTTCTCAAAGGCCGGCGATTACCGCCGACCTTTACCGCTGCTTCGAATGCTCGCCGTTATTCGGCGGGCTGTAGCCGGGGAGCGGCATTGCGATAGGGCTCGCACAGCGCTTCCATCATCTTCATTTCTTCTGCCGTCAGATCGGTCAACGGTGAGCGGACCGGACCGGCATCGAAACCCATTATACGCACCCCGGCCTTGATGGCGGAAACGGCGTAGCCCTTCTGGCGGTTGCGGATGTCCATGAACGGGTAGAAAAAGTCGACCAGGATCTTGTTGGTGGCGGCGGTGTCACCGGCACGCAGTGCCTTGTAGAAGTCCTGCGCAAGGCCTGGCACGAAGTTGAAAACGGCCGAGGAATAGGTGGTGACCCCGGCGCCGAGATAGGCGTCGGCGAAAAGTTCGGCCGTGGGCATGCCGCCGAGATAGGTCAAGCGGTCGCCCATCGTGGCGGTGATCTTGCGCACCAGCCCGATATCGCCTGAGCCGTCCTTGAAGCCGACAAGATTGGGGCATTCATCGCACAGGCGGGCAAGCGTTTCCGCCGTCAGGATGGAATTGTCGCGGTTATAGACCATGACGCCGATGCCGACCGACTGGCAGACGGTCCTGATATGCTGGAAAAGCCCTTCCTGGCTGGCATCCATCAGGTAGTGCGGCAGAAGCAGAATGCCGTCGGCGCCGGCCTTTTCAGCAGACTTTGCGATTGATACGGCCATGCGCGTGCCGTAACCGCAGCCCGCAACGATTGGAGTGGAGCCGGCCGAAGCCTTGGCCGCCGCGATGATCTCGGGGATTTCCGAAGGCTCGAGATTGAAGAATTCTCCGGTCCCGCCGGCTGCGAAAAGGACGGTCGCGTCGAAACCGGCCAACCATCCGACATGCTTTTCGTAGACGGCGCGGTTGAACAGACCGTCCTTGCCGAACGGCGTGACCGGGAAGGAAAGAAGACCAGCGCCCAGCGCCTTTTTCAGTTCTAGGGGATCCATCGACATGTCGACCTCATACGCCTGCGATTGCCCGCAAACTAGCAAGAGATATTATGACTGTCAAACGAGATAATATAAGATGCGATCAGCTCCTTCGGATCAGAGAGCGGTATCGCTGCTGGCTTCCTTTCAGATGGGTCCGCATGGCATCGCGCGCGGCCGTGTCATCTGATCCCGCAATCGCCCGAGCGATGGCGCCATGCTCCTTCTGGATCTGGTTCATGTAATCAGCAGGCGAGGGCGCAAGCTCGCCATCGGCCAGTTGGGAGCGCGGGATCATCTGTTTGCCGATCGCTTCGAGAAGCTCGCGAAACCGCGCATTGTTGGTCGCGTCGGCAATGGCGAAATGGAAAGCCCGATCGCTCTCGACCGTGGGGTTTCCGGCTGCGATCTGTCGGCCGATCGCTTCCAGGCATTCGAAGATAATTTCCTGCTGCGCCGGCGACGAGCGCAGCGCGGCAAGCCCCGCCGCCTCGATCTCGATGGCGGCGCGGACCTCAAGCATTTCGATGATCGAAGAGACCCGGCCGGCATCGACGTTGCGAAGTCCTGTCTGCAGCAGGCTTTCCGGTGGCGGCAGAACAAACACGCCGACACCGTGGCGAACCTCCACAAGACCATCTGCGCGGAGCGATGCTATCGCTTCGCGGATGACCGTGCGGCTGACCTGATGCTGCTGTGTCAGGCCGCTTTCGGTTGGCAGCTTGTCGCCTGGCTTAAGGCTGCCGCCGGTAATCGCTTCGCGGATACGATGGGCGACCGTTTCCACGAGATTGCGGCCCTTGCGGGCAGGCGCCGTAGCGGTTTTCTGGTCGGGTGTATTCAAGGCCGGTCACGCTCACTCTTCGTCATTGCGGTGCGTTACAGAGGGAAAGCGGCGCCCGCTTGTCAAGGCGATGACGACATTTTCGTCAGCATCATCGTCCGGCGACGACGGTTGAAAAACCGCCGCGGCAACGAGGCGCATCTCTGCACCGTCCGGTCCGCCTTGCACGAAGGGCCTTGCTCTCAGCAGCTCATCCTGTTTTCCGTACGGCAATCATGCTTGCTCAGGCGCCGGCGGGCGCTATGTCGTTTCCGGGACTTTGCGGAGCATCTCTCATGATGAACAATGCCACAGCATCAGCCGAAGATCTGCGCCTGGAGCGCAACCGTTTTCTGGCGGGGCTTTTGCGTGGTGCCGGAGGCGCGCTGATCTTCGGCCTGCCGATGCTGATGACGATGGAGCTTTGGTCTCTCGGCTTCACGATCGAGCCTCTCCGCCTGTTGCTGTCCGTCACGCTGACGGTGCCTTTGCTGTTCATCCTTGCCCAGCGCATGGGGTTCGAGCGCACGTTCACCTGGCACGAGGCCATTCGGGACGCGACCGTCGCCTTTGCGATCGGCATTGTCGTCAGCCTGGTCTTGCTGGTGATGCTTGGCGTTCTCAAGACCGGGATGCCGCCGGACGAGTGGGTCGGAAAGGTGGCGATCCAGTCTATCCCGGCCTCGATCGGCGCCTTGCTCGGCCGCAGCCAGCTCGGCGGCCAAAAGGAGGATGACGAGGAGGCAGGCGATGAGGCTGATGAGGACCCGGACGAAGAAGACGAAGCGGATCGGATTGGCAGCAGCTACCCCCGCGAACTGTTCATGATGGCAATCGGCGCGCTGTTCCTCAGCCTCAATGTCGCTCCGACGGAGGAAGTTGCTCTCATTTCCTACAAGATGACCCACTGGCACACGCTGGTCGCGATCTTCGCATCGATCACTCTCATGCATGGCTTCGTCTATGCGCTCGCCTTTCGCGGCGGTCACGAACTGTCTGAGGACACGCCACGCTGGCACGCTTTCGTCCGTTTTACGGTGCCCGGCTATGTCATCGCCGTCGCGATCAGCCTCTATGTTTTGTGGGTCTTCGGACGGCTGGACGATACGGCCTGGACACAGATCCTGATGACGACAATCGTGCTTGCCTTTCCGGCGTCGATCGGTGCGGCGGCAGCACGTCTGATCCTGTGAGGTAGTAAAATGAGTAAGGCCAAGGGACGCCAGACCGAAACAAATGATCCGCACTGGATCGAATGGACGACCGGGACGGTTTCCTGCATTCTTGTGGGATCCATGATCGGCTGGATCGCGTGGCAGGCCATTACCGCGACGGAGGAGCCGCCGCTTTTGTCGGCCACCGTGACCCGCATCGAAAAGGAACGCGATCTGTTCCGGGTGGAGTTCGAACTGGGGAACGCCTCACCCACGACGGCGGCCGCCGTGACGGTGATGGGCGAAATCGGCGAGGCCGCGCAAACCGTGGAAAGCGCGGAGGTCACGTTCGACTATGTTCCCGCCCAGTCGAAAGCGCGAGGGGCAATGCTGTTCCGGACAGACCCCGCCGGGCGCGATCTGCGCATCAAACCTGCCGGCTATACCGAACCGTAAGCTGTCACGATAAACGAAAAACGCGCCTTGTCAGGGCGCGTTTCTCCATTTGTGTTGGCTTGGGGCTGGTCTTAGTTGACCGAAGCAAGCGTCATCGACGTACCGGTTGCCGCGATGTTCAGGCCCAGCTGGCCGGTTACGCTGACCGTCTGCAGGTGAATGGAACCGGTCGTGCCGCCGACCAGAATATTGGCACCGACGCCTGCGCCGACGGTCGCTTCAGCCGTGGCGCCCTGATAGATGCCGCCGAGCGAACCATGGTGGTAACCGGCCGTCGGGGCGAGTACCGCCCAGATCAGACGGCTGCGCGTCGTGAAGCCGATGTCAACACCGAGCTTGCGGATGGCACCGGAATAATGGTCAAGCGGTTCACCGTCGATGGTCGACTTGAAGACGCAATCGACTTCCTTGGCCGATCCGAGAATATAGCCGGCACCGCCCCCGATATTGCAATCGAGATAGCCGATCTTGACGCCGTTACGCGAACCTTCCTCAACCACCACGGAGCGCTCGCGAACCATGTCGGCGGCATTGACGGCGCCGGCGGTAGCGACAATAGGTGCGGCGGCAAGTGCCAAGGCGATAATCTTCTTCATGTCAGTCTCCTTCGTAATCCCTGTTGCCGCCATCTTCATTTCGGCGATGAGACGCGCTGGCTGTGCGTTAACGAACGCGTCGACAATTCGATCCATCGCCATGGCATTTTCGCGGCAGAGCACTGCGAAAGGTTAACGGGACGTGCGCGGCTGTGCACTATCCTCCACCGAAATCCGTTGTCGGCGCCGATAGTCGCGCGGCGACAGGCCGGTTCGCAGGCGAAACGAACGGGAGAAATAGGCAGCGTCGCAAAAGCCCAGCCCTTCGGCGATGTGGCCGATGCTCGCATCGGTCAGTGCCAGCGCGCGCTTTGCCTCGTCCATGGCGCGCGCGCGGATGAGGTCATGTGCCGTCATGCCGGTCACCTTGCGGACGACCCGATTGAGATGGGTCGGCGACAGCCCCAGCCGGGCGGCATAGTCGGAGGCGCTGAGCTGCTCGCGAAAATGGCGGCCGATCATGTCCCTCAGCGCTTCGACATGCCGCAGTGCTTCGCTTGCGCCTATATTCTTTTCGGCGTCAGGACACTGGCGCTGAACGAGGCCCGCGATGACAGCCAGATAGGCATTGATCAGGCGGGCCCGGTCCGGGCGTGCGGCGTTGTATTCCTCGGCAATGCGACCGAAGGTCTGGTGAACATATATGGCATCTGGACTTGCGGGATCGAAATCGACGACCCGGATCGCCGTGCCGTCGCAAGCCGGGGCGGGACGGTCCGTCGCGGCGGTGATGACGAGCCCTGCGATATCCCGTGAAAAACGAAAGCCATGGACCTGGCCGGACGGAACCAGAATAACGCAAGGGGGTACAAGCGCGACGGAGCGATCATCGAAAAGCACATCGCCGGACCCGCTGCCGATGTACAGGAATTGCTCGAACCGCTCGTGACGGTGAAGGCCTATTTCCCACCGATGGATGCTGCTTCGCGCGGCAATGGTTTCGCAATGAACCCGCAGATCCGGGGCATTGCCGCCGCTTTCGCCGTAAAGGTCGTAGGTCGGAATGATGGCCGGCATCGGATGCGTCCCCGCGAGAATGTTCGATTTGTGCAAGATCGTGCCGCAAATGTCCATTGAATGCGGACCGGTCCTTGTTCAAGCTTCCCGCGCACCATTCTGGGAGGATATCGTGCGCACGCAGGTCGTCATCATCGGCTCGGGCCCTTCGGGTCTGCTACTTGGTCAGTTGCTGGGCAATGCCGGTATCGACAACATTATTCTCGACCGTGTCGGCAAGGCCTATATTCTTGGCAGGGTACGGGCCGGCGTGCTGGAGGAAGGTACGGTGGGCCTTCTCGAACAGGCAGGCGCGGCCGCGCGCATGCGGGAGGAAGGCCTTTTGCACGATGGGTTCAGTCTCGCCTTCAACGAGCGCGATCACCGCATTGATCTTCACGCACTGACTAAAAAACGCGTCATGGTCTACGGACAGACGGAACTGACGCGCGATCTGATGGACCAGCGCGAGGCGGCCGGCTACCAGACCGTTTACGAGGCGGAGGATGTCACGCCCTGCGCCTTCGACGGCGAAAGGCCGTTCGTGACCTATCGCAAGGAGGGCGTGCTCCACCGCATCGATTGCGATTTCATCGCCGGCTGCGACGGATATCACGGCATCAGCCGAAAATCTGTGCCGGAACGTTCGGTCGCGACATTCGAGCGGACCTACCCGTTCGGATGGCTCGGCATTCTCGCCGACGTTCCACCGGTTGGTCACGAACTGGTTTACGCCAACCACCCGCGCGGTTTCGCCCTCTGCTCGATGCGCTCGGCAACGCGCAGCCGCTACTATATTCAGTGCTCGCTGGAAGAGAAGGTGCAGAACTGGAGCGACGATCGCTTTTACGATGAGTTGCGGCGCCGTTTGCCCGCCGCCCATGCGGAAGCCCTGATCGTCGGGCCCTCCTTCGAGAAGTCGATCGCGCCGCTCCGCTCCTTCGTGGCAGAGCCGATGCGGTTCGGCACGCTTTTCCTCGTCGGCGATGCCGCTCACATCGTGCCGCCGACGGGCGCGAAGGGCCTGAACCTCGCCGCCAGCGACGTGCATTACCTGTTCGAGGGGTTGCGCGATCATTATCTCGATCGGTCGGAGCTGGCTCTCGCGCACTATTCCGACCGCGCCTTGAAGCGGGTCTGGAAATCCGTGCGGTTTTCGTGGTCCATGACGATGCTGATGCACCGATTTCCGGAGGGCGGCGAGTTCGGCCAGAAAATCCAAGAGGCGGAACTGGATTACCTGACCCATTCTACCGCTGCTGCCACGTCACTTGCCGAAAATTACGTCGGTCTCCCCTATTGATTCCACCGCCCGCACCAGGTCGGAGGATCGTGCAATGATCTCGGCGGAATGAGCTGGCCGATGCTGGTTTGCGATCTTATGTTCGACCGCTCGGCCATGCCCGGCCGAGTTTCATTCAATCAAATCGGAAGGTTCTCATCATGGCTATTGCCAGAGGCTATGCCGCGACGGATGCATCCAAACCCCTCGCTCCCTTCACCTTCGAACGCCGCGAACCCAACGACGACGATGTCGTGATCGACATCAAATATGCCGGTGTCTGCCACTCGGATATCCATACGGTCCGCAATGAATGGGGCGGCGCTGTCTATCCGATCGTGCCGGGCCATGAAATTGCAGGCGTCGTGACGGCGGTCGGTTCCAAAGTTACCAAGTTCAAGGTCGGCGACCATGTCGGCGTCGGCTGCTTCGTCGACAGCTGTGTCGGTTGCGCCGCTCGCGATGTCGACCTAGAGCAGTACATGCCGGGCCTCGTACAGACCTATAACGGTGTCGAAGCCGACGGCAAGACGCCGACGCAGGGCGGTTACTCCGACCATATCGTCGTCAAGGAAGGTTACGTCATGTCCATCCCGGACAACCTTCCGCTGGATGGGGCCGCACCGCTTCTATGCGCCGGCATCACGCTTTATTCGCCGCTGCATCACTGGAAAGCCGGTCCGGGCAAGAAGGTTGCGATCGTCGGCATGGGTGGCCTCGGCCATATGGGCGTCAAGATCGCCCACGCCATGGGTGCCGAAGTAACGGTCCTCAGCCAGTCGCTGTCGAAGAAGGAAGATGGCCTGCGTCTCGGTGCAGATCACTATTACGCGACCAGCGACAAGGAGACCTTCTCCAAGCTGGCCGGCACGTTCGACCTGATCATCTGCACGGTTTCGGCAGAGATCGACTGGAATGCCTATCTGGGCCTGCTGAAGGTCGACGGTTCGTTCGTTGTGGTCGGTATTCCGGAACATGCGATTCCGGTTCACGCATTCTCGCTTGTCCCGGGCCGCAAGAGCATTTCGGGCTCGATGATCGGCTCGATCAAGGAAACCCAGGAAATGCTGGACTTCTGCGGCGAGCACAACATTGTCAGCGAAATCGAGCTGATCGACATCAAGGATATCAATGAAGCCTATGAACGTGTCGTCAAGAGCGATGTCCGCTACCGCTTCGTCATCGATATGGCGACCTTGAAGGCGGCATGATTTCTCGACAATTCGTGAAATTCCTGACGGGCCGATCGCAAGATGGGCCCGTTTTTCATGTCCTGTGCACGCGCCATCATGACCTATCGGTGCCGTGATAGATTTTTTCTATCAGCCTATGGAATTGATCGGCTTGAACATTTCCGCGGTTTGCCCGAAATGCGGCATATGGACACAGGATTTATCGGAAAAAAATCGTCTGCCGCTGGCGGATGGGGTGCATTGAAAAGCTGCGGCAAGCAGCTCTTGAAAAGTGGTACGCCGCTGTCGGGCGCGCGTACCATGTTGAAGGCCAACCAGCCGGACGGATTCGACTGTCCCGGCTGCGCCTGGGGTGATCCCGCCCATGGTTCTTCCTTCGAGTTCTGTGAAAACGGCGTCAAGGCCGTTGCGTGGGAATCGACCGAGAAGCGCGCCACGCCCGAGCTCTTCGCAGCCAATACCGTCTCCGACCTTCGCAAACTGACCGATTATGAACTCGAGCGTCATGGGCGCCTGACGCATCCGATGCGTTACGATGCTGCAAGCGACAAGTATGTTGCCGTCGAATGGGCCGAGGCGTTTGCAGAAATCGGCAGCATTCTGAAGGGTCTCGACAGCCCCGACAGGGCCGAATTCTACACATCCGGCCGCGCCAGCAACGAAGCCGCCTATCTCTATCAGCTGTTCGTGCGGCTCTATGGCACCAACAATTTCCCCGACTGCTCCAACATGTGCCACGAGGCGAGCGGCGTTGGCCTTCGCCAGTCGATCGGCGTCGGCAAGGGCACGGTTCTGCTCGAGGATTTCGAAGAGGCCGACGCCATCTTCGTCATCGGCCAGAACCCGGGCACGAACCATCCGCGCATGCTGGGCGACCTGCGTCGCGCTGCCATCCGCGGTGCAAAGATCGTGGTGTTCAACCCGGTGCGCGAGCGCGGTCTGGAGCGGTTCACCGATCCGCAAGACAAGCTTGAAATGCTGAGCGGCGGCGCGACCGATATCGCCAGCGATTACCTTCAACCGCGCCTGGGTGGCGACATGGCTGCCGTGCGCGGCATGGCGAAGGCTGTGTTTGCGGCGGAAGATGCAGCAATCGCGGCCGGCCTTCCGCCTGTTCTCGATCATGCCTTTCTGGCCGAGCACAGCATCGGGCTTGCGGAATATCGCGCCGCAGTCGATGCGACCGACTGGGCGCAGATCGAAGATCAGTCAGGCCTGTCGCGTCAGCAGATCGAGGCCGCGGCCAATATCTACATGAAGGCCGAGCGGGTCATCTGCACCTGGGCAATGGGCGTGACGCAACACCTGCATTCCGTCGCGACCATTCGTGAGATCTCCAACTTCATGTTCCTGCGCGGCAATATCGGCAAGCCGGGTGCAGGCCTTTGCCCGGTGCGTGGTCATTCCAACGTTCAGGGCGACCGCACGGTTGGTATCAACGAGAAGCCGCCGGTTGCCTTCCTCGACGCATTGGAAAAGCATTTCGGCGTTGCGATGCCGCGTCACGAAGGCCATAACGTTCTCGCCGCGATCGGCGCCATGCTCGACGGTTCCGCCGAAGTGTTCATCGGTCTCGGCGGCAATTTTGCCCGCGCGACGCCCGACAGCGCGCTTGTTGAAAAAGCCATGCGCCGCATGAAGCTGACGGTGAACATTGCCACCAAGCCGAACCACTCGCATCTGATGCCGGGCGAAATTTCCTATGTCTTGCCGTGCCTTGGTCGCACGGAAATGGATGTTAACGCTCAGGGCGTGTCGCAGCTGATCAGCGTCGAGGATTCCATGAGCATGGTGCATGGATCGGCGGGCATCAACCGCCCGGCTTCTCCGCTCTTAAGGTCCGAAGTCGCCATCATCGCTGGTATTGCGGAAGCCACCGTCGGGAACGGCGTGGTCAACTGGTCGGAACTTGCCCAGGATAATGATCGGATCCGCGACCATATCGAGGCGACCATCCCGGGCTTCGAAAATTATAATGAGCGCTTGCGCAAGCCGCGCGGCTTTCATCTGCGCAATGCCGCGGCCCATCGCGAGTGGAACACCATCAAGGGCAAGGCAACCTTCTCGGACGTGGCGCTGCCGGCTGAAACCGTTCATCAGCGCGCGAACAAGGGTGGCGGCAACTTCGCGCTGCAGACGTTCCGTTCGCACGACCAGTACAACACCACGGTTTACGGTCTTGATGACCGCTATCGCGGCGTCTACGGGGAGCGTCAGGTCATCTTCATCCATCCCGCCGATCTGGAGGCGATGAACGCCGCTGCCGGTGATCGGATCGACGTCGTGACCGAGAGCAATGACGGTATCGATCGCGTGGCCGAAAATTTCCGCTTCGTCCCTTATGATATCCCGCGCGGCAGCATTGCCGGATACTATCCCGAACTGAACGTTCTGGTGCCGCTCGGCAGTGCGGGCGACGAAAGCGACACGCCGACGTCGAAATCGATCATGGTGTCGTTCCGCAAGCGGCAGGTGGCGTGACAACGGATGCCGCAGATCCCGAGCGTTTTCTGACGCTCGTCGCGGCAGAGCAGGGACGTGACCCGACGCTTACATCGATCCAGGCGGCAATGGTGGTTGCCGCCCGGCTCGGCATTGCTGGCGACAGCCGCAGCTTTGCACGTATTCTCGATATCGAGCATGCCCTGACGCTGCGTGAGCTCAATGCGCTTGCCGACAGGGGCGATATCATCATCCTGAAACGGGATGAACGAACCTTGCGCACATTCTATCGCCTTGCGGGCGACGTCTCGGCTGAGGCGAAAAGCACGTCCTTGTAGTCACGATGTCGAGCCAGACGGCCGCCGGTTTCGCGACCGTCACGCTTCACGGCGATCGGGCTGGGCGCCCGTCGACGTATCGTCTGGCGCGCAACCGCAGCGCATGCCCACTATGGCTGGCGTCGATCAGGCGCTGCTTGAGAGCGCAATATCCAGTTGCATCTTGGTACGGTATAAATTTCCGCGTAACGCTGGGCGAAGTCATGACAGGCGCTAGATATCTGATTTCGCCGGATCATCCGCGCATGGATCATGCAATACCGTGACGTCGAAACATCAAGCACCCCCTGTCTGGCATTACTGGCTGCTTTCCTTTTTCATCATTGCGGTGCAAATCGCGGTTCTTCTGCTTTTGGACAGGACATGGTTCTGCACTTGCGGATATGTCACGCTTTGGCAGGGCATGCCGGATCCGGCCCAGAATTCGCAACAGCCGATCGATCCCTATTCGTTTATGCACGTCGCATTCGGCTCTGTTCTGTTCATCTGGCTGCAGGCGATCAGGCCCACCTGGCCTATCTATCGTCGCGCGACCTATGCGGTGGCGAGCAGTTGCATCTGGGAAATTGCGGAGAACCTTCCCTTTGTCATCCATCTTTTCGGAGCACAGGGAAGCGGGCTCGATTATTCCGGAGACAGTATCGTCAACTCCGTGGGGGACACGTTGGCCGTCATTCTCGGCTTTGCGGTCGCTTCCCGCCTGCCGCCGATCGTAGTGGTCTCGGGTATCGTCCTGATCGAGATTGCAACATTCTTCATGATCGGCGACAGCATTCTGGCTGGGTTGCTGCGGGTCACCACGTCCCTTGTGGCGTAAGACCTCGTCCATGACAGCGGACGCTGCCCTGAAAACCCTGGAACCTGCCGACCTTGCTTCTTTAGGAAACGCCCGTGCACTTCGCTCTCATCTGCCTGCCGTTCAAAAGCCATATCGCGGTCTTCGAAACGCTGGGCCAAGCGTTGCAGCAGCGCGGTCATCGGGTGAGCCTTCTGGTCAACAGCGGCGCAGAGACCGAGGTCCGCTCGCCATTGCCGGTCTATCCGATCGCCGGCACCAGCAAGCGGCAAATCGACCGACTGATCAAGATGGCGTCGCGGCCAAACGGTCCGCTTGGCGTGCTGAAGACGGTTCATGGTACCGCCGGTCTTTCGGAGGCATTCTGCCGGCACGCACCGGAACGGCTGCGGGCGCTTGGCGTCGATGCGGTGCTGGGCGACCAGATGGAACCTGCAGCGGGTCTCGTCGCGCGGTATCTTGGTCTGCCGCTCATATCGATTGCCTGCGCCGTCGCGTTGAACCGAGATGAAGGCATACCGCTACCCTTCCTTCCGTGGCCTTATGATAAGAGCCCGAATGGCGTCAGGCGCAACAGGGGCGGCGAGCGGATCGCCCGTCTCTTGCTGACGGAGCAGCGTCGGTTGATCATGCGCTGGTCGGCGCGCTTCGGGCTGAAGCTTGCCGGAGACGACCTGCAATCCTGCTTTTCCGAGATCGCGACCATCGCGCAGACGACAGAAAGCTTTGACTTCCCGCGCACGGCCAGCAGTCGCGGCCTCCATATGGTCGGGCCACTGCGGCGCGACGAGCCACAGCCGCAGCTGCCATTTGCGATCGATCCTTCAAGGCCTTTCGTCTTCATGTCGCTCGGAACGCTGCAGGGGCATCGTTTCCGGCTTTTCCGCGCTGCGGCCCGTGCCTGCCGTCAATTGGATGTGCAGTTGCTCGTCGCCCATTGCGGCGGGCTCACCGAAAAGCAGGAGGAAAAGCTGGGCGCCACCTGGGTCACCGATTTCGCACCCCAGCGCGCCGTCCTGGAACGCGCCGATCTGTGCATCACCCATGGCGGGGTCAATACGGTTATGGACGCGCTCGAATGCGGCGTGCCGCTGATTGCGCTGCCCATTGCCTTCGATCAGCCGGGCGTGGCCGCCCGGATCGTCCATCATGGTGTGGGCGTGCGTCTGTCTGCCACGCTGCTGACCGCCGCGCGCATGAAGGCTGCGATCCGTACGGTGCTGTCGCAGCGCAGCTATACCGACCGCGCCACGCAGATCGGTCGTTCCATTGCAGAGGCTGGCGGTTTGAACCGGGCGGCCGACATCATCGAGAACGTCCTGGCCGATTATCTGCAAAAGGATGATCGCAACAGGTGAGCGGTCGCAATGCCGATCAGACCGTAAGCGGGCCGCTGGGCACGAGGCCTTCGATTGAGCGCAGCATCAGCCGGATCGGCTCCTCGTCCACGCCGCATCGACCGAGCGTCAGGTCGGCGGATTCCAGATGGTCTAGGTAGATGTGACGCGTGACGGTCTCGCCGTTCACACTCATCATGCTGCTCTTTCCGACGTCCTTCCGCACATCCTTTCCGAGCGCATTCTCGGTTGCGAGCGTGTCCAGAAGATCGTCCAGGGCCTGGAATGCGGAGCCGACGTGAAAAGCGAATTTCGACAATGCGGCGGCGCGTTCCGCTGACCGGTTGTCGAGTACGGAAGCCATTTCCGCCATGGCGGCGAAAAGCCTGCCCGTTTTCAGCCAGTTCTTCTCCTCTACGCCGACGCCAAGGTCGGTGCCGTCGCTGAGGTCTATTTCCTGACCAGCAGCCAGCCCGGTATGCCCCACGGCATGGCTGAGGATCGCGACGAGCCTGGCACGTACGTGTGGCGGAACACCCTCCAGGTTGGAAAGCACATTCATTCCGCGGGTCAGCAGCGAGATCGCTGCGAGGATGGCGGTCGCCTGTCCATAGACGACATGCGTGGTCTGCTTGTCCCGGCGCATCTGCGCGTCGTCCATGCAGGGCAGGTCGTCGAGGATAAGGGATGCGGTGTGAACCATTTCCACGGCGCACCCCATGTCGATGGCGGCATCAAGATGGTCATCCTGCGGAACGGAAAGAACGAGGAGGAGTGGCCGAAACCTTTTTCCACCGCCAAGCAGGGCATGCCGCATGGCTCCCACCAGCCTGGGCGGCGTGTATTCACCCAGTTCAAGCAGGGCATGGAGCCTGTCTTCGATCCGTGACTTCAGCTTTTCAATAACGAGCCGGCAGTCTGTGTTCGTATTCTCTCTGGACGACAAGGCGGTGTAGCGATCCGATTTCTTATGTTCGTCGTTCAGAAGAGAAATTTCCGCTCGTGTGCAAGACATTTTGCAAGCCTAACCTATATCCAACTTCTACGCCGGCTTGCCGGGAATCCCAGAGTATCTGTGGCACTTTGCGCCAGTTGAAAGGACCAAATGCTTATAGACCGAAAAAAACAGCATTTGGATATCGTTTTAGGCGGGGTTCCGGTTTCGGCTACAATCGGAGCGGGTTTTGACGCCATTCGGTTCGAGCATGTCGCTTTGCCCGAGATCGACATGTCGGACATTGATTTGTCGACACGATTTTTGGGAAAAGAGATTTCAGCACCGTTTCTGGTCAGCTCGATGACCGGAGGGGCGGAGAAGGCCGAGCTCATCAATCACAATATCGCTATTGCTTGCGAGGCAATCGGCATCCCGTTCGCCGTCGGATCGCAACGGGTGGCGATCGATACGGATGCGGACTGGGGCATGAACCGTGCCTTGCGCCGTCTGGCACCTTCCGTTCCGATCCTTGCCAATATCGGCGCTGCACAGCTGAATACCGGTTACGGGATCGATCAAGCGCGCCGGGCGGTTGAGATGATTGATGCCGACGCGTTGATCATTCATCTCAATCCCCTGCAGGAAGCCGTTCAGCCCGAAGGCGATCGGAACTGGGCCGGTCTTACCGGCAGGATCGGCGAACTCTGCGCGGCGCTGCATGTGCCTCTGGTCGTAAAAGAGGTTGGTGCTGCCATTTCGCCGACAGTGGCGGCCCGGTTGATAAATCTTGGCGTCACGATCATCGACGTTGCCGGCGCCGGCGGGACGAGCTGGGCGGCGGTCGAGGCGGCCCGTGCGAGGACGCCCGCGGAAGCGGCGGTCGCATCGGCATTTGCGGACTGGGGGCAGCCAACGGCACGCGCCATCTCGTCGCTTCGGCAGGCCCAGCCCGATATTTTCATCATTGGCTCGGGGGGCGTCCGCAATGGTGTCGATGCTGCCAAGGCGCTTCGGCTGGGTGCGGATCTGGTTGGACAGGCGGCTTCGGTTCTAAGGTCCGCAACCGTATCGCCGGAGGATGTCATCAACCATTTCGAAGTGATGACGGCGCAGTTGCGCGTAGCCTGTTTCTGTACCGGATCGTCGAATATCGCCCAATTGCGATCGGCAAGATTGGAGGCTGCACCATTTACGGTTTGAATTCCGCGGCCGCGCAGCAGGCCGGTCTGTCCTCGCGCTGTCGCCCGGTTCGCGCCGGCATGCTCCGCTCGCTCTGCGGCTGGTGCGGCCGGGGCCGGAGCGCATGCCTTGGCTGAAACCGCCCTTCCTCTCGTCCTGATTGGCGCGGGCCTTGCCAGCGCGCTGATCGCAAAACGGATGTCGCATCAGGATGCGGAGCTGCCCATCCTCATCCTGGAACAGCACGACACGCCGTTCGGCAACCACACCTGGTCGTTTCATGATGCCGATGTCGACCGCGCCGACATGCAATGGCTGCGACCGATGATCGCGCATCACTGGGACGGACAGTCAGTGCGGTTTCGCGGGCATGAACGCCACTTGCCTTCCGGATATGCGTCCCTGACGTCGGGCTCGGTCCTTGGTGCGATGAAGGGGCTGGCGAATGTGACGATCCGCGGCGGCATGACTGCCTCCTCCGTGCAACCGGATGGGGTCATCCTCTCGGACGGCAGGGTGCAGGCCTGTTCCTGCGTCATCGACTGCCGAGGCTATCGACCAAGCGCCGCCCTCGTTCTGGGCTTCCAGAAATTCCTGGGCCTCGAAGTCGAACTGTCCGAACCCCATGGCCTGATCGACCCGGTGATCATGGATGCAACGGTCGACCAGTTGGACGGGTACCGTTTCGTCTATCTGCTTCCGTTGTCGCCAACCCGTCTGCTGATCGAAGATACCCGTTACTCGGACGGTGGCGAACTGGACGACGAGGCGCTGACGGCAGATATTGCCGCCTATGCCAGCGACAAGGGCTGGCACATCGTGGAAGAGCTGCGGCGGGAACGCGGTGTCCTTCCCATCGCGCTTGCGCACGACCTTGAGAAATTCTGGTCGGAACTGCCGACGGACATTCCCCAGGCGGGCATGCGCGCGGCCTTGTTCCATCCTACCACCGGCTACAGCCTTCCCGACGCAGTGAAGGTTGCAAATCTGGTGGCGGAAAGCTGGCCGATCGGAAGTGTCGCCCTTGCCGAAAAAATCCGGATACATGCAGCCGACCAGCACCGGAAACATATTTTCTATCGGCTGCTCAACCGGATGCTGTTTCGTGCCGCCCGCCCGGATCGCCGCCATCTCGTGCTGGAGCGCTTCTACAAACTGCCGACGCCGCTGATCGAGCGTTTCTATGCCGGCCGAACGCATGCGCGCGATATCGCCCGTATTCTCATCGGCAAACCGCCCGTACCTCTTCACCGCGCGCTCATGTGCCTGCGCGAGGCCTCGCTCATAAAACGGAGACCCCATGCATAATTCAGGAAGGACGGCCGCGGTCATCGGTGCCGGTTTTGGCGGGCTCGCGCTTGCAATCCGTCTCCAAAGCGCCGGCATTCAAACGACGATCTTCGAAAAGCGCGACAAGCCGGGCGGTCGCGCCTATGTTTATACCGATGATGGCTTCACCTTCGATGCCGGGCCGACGGTCATTACCGATCCCGATTGTCTCGAACAGCTCTGGACACTCTCCGGCCGGCGGATGTCGGATTATGTGACGCTGCTGCCGATCACGCCATTCTACCAGCTGTGCTGGGAAGACGGTTACCGCTTCGACTATGCCGACGACCAGGACGCCATCGACCGTCAGATCGCCGAAAAATCGCCGCAGGATGTCGAAGGCTACCGCCGCTTCCTGGCCTATTCGCAGGACCTCTACCGCGAGGGTTACGAAAAACTCGGCACGGTGCCCTTTCTGAACTTCTGGTCGATGATCAAGGTCGCGCCGCAACTGGTCAGGCTGGAGAGCCATCGCAGCGTGTATTCCAAGGTAAGCCAGTTCATCAAGGACGAGCAGCTTCGGCAGGCTTTCAGCTTTCACAGCCTGCTGGTCGGAGGCAATCCGTTTCGCACGTCATCCATTTACGGATTGATACACGCGCTGGAACGCAATGGCGGCGTGTGGTTTGCCAAGGGCGGAACCGGAGCGCTCGTGGCCGCGATGGCCCGTCTTTTCAGTGATCTTGGCGGCACCCTGCGCGTTAATGCCGAGATCGACAGGATTGATGTGAGGGACGACCGGGCCAAGGGCGTGGCGCTTCGGGACGGCAGCTCTTTCGAGTTCGACCAGATCGCCTCCAATGCCGATGTGGTCAATACCTACAAGCATATGATGCGCGGCACGCCGCGCGGGGAAAAGAACGGCAGGGCGCTCGAAAAGAAGAGTTTTTCGATGTCGTTGTTCGTCGTCTATTTTGGCCTCAAGACCACCCATCCCGAACTCAAGCATCACATGGTCCTGTTCGGGCCCCGCTACCGCGAGCTGATTGCCGACATATTCGACGCGGATAGCCTTGCGGACGATTTCTCGCTCTACCTGCATGCGCCCTCGGTCACGGATGACAGTCTCGCGCCAGCGGGATCGAGTGCCTATTACGTGCTTTCCCCTGTTCCGCATCTCGGCACTGCGGATATCGACTGGACGGTCGAGGGTCCGAAATATCGCGACCGGATCCTGAAATACCTGAACGATCGCTACATTCCCAACCTGCTAGACGATCTGGTGACGACGCGGCATTTCACGCCGCTCGATTTCCGCGAGGAACTGAACGCCCATCTCGGTTCGGCTTTCTCGGTCGAACCCATCCTGACGCAAAGCGCCTGGTTTAGGCCGCATAATCGCGACGATCAGATTTCCAATCTCTATATCGTCGGAGCCGGCACGCACCCGGGCGCAGGCGTTCCGGGTGTTGTCGGCTCGGCGAAAGCCACTGCGGGCCTGATGATCGAGGATGCCGGCCATGAGCGATGAGGTCATTACCCGCAGCGAGGCGGCGATCGCGCAGGGCTCGCAGAGCTTCGCAGCCGCCGCCCGTCTTTTCGACCGGGCAACGCGGGACGACGCGGTCATGCTCTATGCATGGTGCCGGCATTGCGACGACGTCATCGATGGCCAGACATTGGGTCACGACCAGCAGATCGATTTTCGCCGCGGGCAGCAGGCGCGGCTGGACATTTTGCGGCAGAAAACATCCGAAGCGCTGGCGGGGGAGGGGGAGCGCGGTGATCCGGTATTCGAAGCGTTGCGCCGCGTCGTCGAGCGCCACCAAATCCCGCAGCGTCATCCGGCAGAGTTGCTGAACGGCTTCGAGATGGACGTCTGCCAGCGGGATTACGTGACCCTCTCCGAGACGCTGGACTATTGCTACCACGTCGCCGGCGTGGTCGGCGTCATGATGGCGAGGATCATGGGCGTGCGCGATGCTGCCACACTGGATCGTGCCTGCGATCTCGGTCTGGCCTTCCAGCTGACGAATATCGCGCGCGATGTGGTAGAGGATGCAAGGGCCGGGCGCGTTTATGTCCCCCGCGAAATTCTGGCAAAATACGGCATCGGCGCGATCGATCCCGAAAGCCGGTCGCAACGGCCGGCCCTTCATGCGGCTGCCGTGGAGCTGCTTGATATCGCCGAGCGCTATTACCAGTCCGCGCAGTGTGGACTTCCGGCATTGCCGCTGCGGTCGGCCTGGGCGATCGCGACCGCCAGCCGCGTCTACCGGGCCATCGGCTCCAAATTGCGCGCGGCCGGACCTGCAGGCTGGGATAGACGAATCTCGACGACGAGGGCGGAAAAAGCCGGGCTCCTGTCTCTGGCACTGGGCGACGTGGCACGCAGCCGCGTGGCAAAAGCCGATCTTCCCCGTCACGGTCTGTGGCAGCGGCCTTGATCAGTCGCGGGTCGCCGGTCCCTCCGGCAGGGCGTCGGAATCGAACTTACGCTTGTTGGCGTGCAGCTTGCCGACAAGCCGGTCGACCGGTTCGGCATAGATGAACCCGAACGACACGCATCCATCGCGACCTTCGACAGCGTGATGAAGGCGGTGCGCCTGATAGACACGCTTCAGATAACCCTTGCGGGGAATGTATTTGAACGGCCAGCGCTGATGGACGAGCCCGTCATGCATGACGAAATAGAGCAGCCCATAAATGGAAATGCCCACCGCGATCCACCAGAGCGGCCATAGCCAGAACGAGCCGACCCAGAACAGGCCGATGGCGAACAGGGCAAAGATGACGGCGTAGAGGTCGTTCTTCTCCAGGGTCTCGTCATGCGGTTCGTGGTGGGACTTGTGCCATTTCCAGCCCCAGCCATGCATAATGTGTTCATGTGACCATGCGGCAAACCATTCCATGAATACCACGGTTCCGACGACCAGCAGAACCGGAACGGCGTAGCTCATAAGGTTTTCCATGCGCGACCTCTGTCTTTTTGTGCGTCTCGTTGCGACCGTCGCTGTGCCGGCAGCCTCCACCATGGCACGCGCGGCGCATCGTGATGTTCATGATGATAGCCGAAATGAAAACACGTCAGCAAGGATATCAGCGCCGGGAAATCGTTGCTGCGTGCCCTGTGCCGATCGGTGAAGGCGACATCCTCGACTTTATGGGGGCGATAGGTGCCGAAGTAGAACAGCTGGATGGAAGAGAGAAGTGCCGGCAGCGCCCAGAAGGCCAGGATGGCGGGAAAGCGCTCGCGAAGGATGAGGACATAGATGGAGACGGCCACGGTCAGTATGCCGAATTCCCGCCAGCCGAAATAGGTGCGGAAGAATTTCAGATACCAGGGCCAGAAGCGCGATGAATGATGTGCATCGAAATCCGGATCGTCCGCCGTACCCGAATGACGATGGTGGTCGTGATGGCTGCGATAGAGCTTGTCGTAGGAAAAGCCGGCATAGATGAATACGCAGATACGGCCGATCGCGGTGTTGAGTTTCCTCATGCCGGGGGCGAGCGACCCGTGCATCGCGTCATGGGCAACGATGAACAGGCCGACACTCAGCCAGCATTGCAAAGCGATGACAAGAGGTGCCACGACCATCCGTCCGGGAAGGCTCCAGTCGACAAGGAAGATGGCCGTCACGTGAACGCATAGCCAGGACGCGGCGATGACCAGAGCCAGGCCCATCCCGATCATCACATCCTTGTAGGCGAACAGGGCAGCACGGATCGACGTGGCCATGGGAGCGGTATCCTCAATACCTCAGGCGCCGTCGGGAAACGAATAGAGCGACCAGCGTTCCCGTCACGGCAAGCGCAAGGATGCAAGATAATTCGGGAATGAGGTCCGGCAAGGGTTGGTGTCGCCACAGGGCCCCGTAATAGGCCTCGATCACCCAGGCGTTGGGCGTGAAAAGGCCAAAATGCTGCAACCATCCCGGCATCATGAACCGGGGAACCATCGATCCGCCAACCGCGGAAAAGATCAGGACCACGAAGGTCGATAGCGTATGCGCCTGTTGCCTCGTCGCGCAAAGCGAGACGATTGCGAGCGCCAGACCGGATGCGCCGCAGGCGGCTGCGAGCGTGATGACGAGCCACGCGCCCCGGGCATGGGCTACCTCTACATCGTAGACGAACGCCGCGACGGCAAAGATCAGCGAGACCTGAACGAAGCCCTGAAGTGTAAGATAGACCAGCTTTCCCAGAACCACGATTTCGGTTCCCGCCCTTCCGACCGCGATCCGGTCCAGGATACCGGAGTTCCTTTCATCGATCAGGGATGCGGCGTTCTGCAATGCTGCAAATAGCAGGAAGAGGATGGAGACGGCGCCCGCATAATAGGTAATCGTCGCATCGGCGCCCCGGCTTCGTCCCAGGATTTCTGTATGGACGAACCCGCCCGGACCCGCTTCAACAGCGCCGCCCTGCGCCTTTTTCAAGGTCTCGATCATGGCCATCAAGCGCCCGTTCTGCGCAGGCGTCAAGGGGCCGACAGCGGTTTCGAGCGCCGCCACGGTTCGGAGCATTGCCAGGTCCGGCATCTGGCGCGCAACGGCTTCTTGCAGCCGCGCGGACAGGATCGCTCCCGCCATCAGCTTGGACGGCTCGATCAGTATCGTGATCGGCGGCGGGTTCTGACGTGTCAGATCCTTGCCGATTATAAGCCCCACATCCGCCTCTCCCTGTTCGACAAGCGCGCGGATATCGCGCTCAGTCGACGGCGCCGGCTGGAGCATGGACAGGGACGGATCGGCGCGCAGCGCCTGCTCCAGGCGCAACGCCATCGGGTCGTCATTCATGCGCCCGACCGCGACCTTGAATGTCATGCTGTCGGACGCGCTGGCCGCGAAGATGGACGCAAACACGACGAAGATTGCTGGCGGAAGCACGAAGGCAAGAACGAGCGCTCCGCGATCACGCAGCAAACCAAGTGTCATCACGCGAAGAACGGCAAAGATCACATCAAACCTCCAGAGCGCACCTGACCGAGATCGGTAACGCGCGCAACCAGCGTTTCGAGCGAGGGTTTCCGCACGCTCATCTCCTTCGGCTGCAATGCTGCGCGGGCAAGATTATCGGACAGTTCCGGCAGCGAAATGCGGCCGATCATGCGCCAGTTCAGGCCGTCATGGGAGACGGAAAATCCGAGCTGGCGCATTGATGCCTGCTGTTCGGGTGACGGCGGGCGGCCGAAGGTGAGGCCGATTTCGGACTGCCCGGGAAACGCTGTCTCGATTAGTGCCCGCGGATCGCCCTGCAGGTCGATCACGCCATTGTTCAGGAACCCGACCTTGTGAGCGATTGCTTCGACCTGTTGCAGGTCATGGGTAATCAGTAGAATTCCAATACCGCCTGCCCCCAGTTCCGACAGGAGTGCTTCAAGCCCGGTACGTGCTTCGAGATCGACGCCCACCGTCGGTTCGTCAAGAACGAGCAGGGCCGGATGCTGCAACAGGGCGGCGGCGATGTTCACCCGGCGCTTCCAGCCGCCCGACAGGGTTGCCACCCGTTCGTTCAACCGTCCCTCAAGCCTGGTAGCGCCTGCGATCTCATCTACTGCAAGCTTTGTGCCGCGGCGGCCCAACCCGCAGAGCCGGCCGAACACCTCAAGGTTTTCAAGTACGGTCAAATGCGGGTAAAGCGCGATCTCCTGCGGCACCAGACCTATGCGATGCAGCGACCTTTTTGCGGGCTGGCCGGCAACGGTAATGACGCCGGCGGCCGCGAGCAGGCGACCGCAGATCGCGCGCACCAGCGTCGTCTTGCCTGCCCCGTTGGGACCGAGAAGACCGAAAATTTCGCCGGCTTCGATCGTCAGATCGAGACCTTTGAGGATGTCCCTGGTGCCGTAGCGGGTCCGCAGTCCATTCACCATCAATGCCGCCGGCAGGTCCGTCATATCAATCCGCTTTCCTCAAGGTTGATGTCGCGCATCGCCGAACAAGGTGGCGAACCGCATCGAAAGCGCGGCACGGCGAAGTGTAGAGGCTTATCGATGTTCTTCGCAGTCATCGGCTCGCATCTCTCAGGCCCGAAAGGGGGTCGTCAGAATGCTTTCCTCTTCCTTGCGGCCTCCACCTGGCAGGATATCATCGTAGCGATGCGATCGCCTGCGAACGTGTGTACCTTCAAGATGGTGATCGATATCGATACCGATCGCGATCATGCTCCTTTGCCACGGGCGGCTTGGCCTTTCATGGACAACGCCTTCAAAGCGGACACTCCTGTGGTTTAGGCGGTATTGAACGTCGGGGTAGAGGTCGGAAAGCGTGCCGTCGACGAAATTTCTCCGGGGCAGTCCGATCGACAGGAGAGACTGTTCCTGCGCAAGGGTTGCCAGCCTTCTGAGCCTGTTCAGCAGCAGGAGGTCGAGGCTTTCGTCTAGGTCGAGCTGCAGGACCCAATCCGTGGTGCTCAAATCCTGGATGAAGTTCCGCTGGGCATGGAATTGCCGGTTCAATGGTCGGCAGACCACCCGTAGCTCGGCAAAACCGGTAGCCGGTTCCGTCCAGTCGTCGGCGGCACGGTCGAGGACAATGATGCATTGCGCCAGTTCCTGCCTGATCGCCTTGAACTTTTCGAGCGCAAGATCCAGTTCGTGCGCGCGGCACATGATGCCGAGCGTCAACGGCATCGGCGCCAAAGTCTCGAGCGGGATGGTCGTTGCCATGCCGGCCAGCCTGCTATGCGGATCGGCAAGTGCGTCTTCCTGGTCACGGCTCTGGGGCCTGGCTGCCAGGCCAAACCGCGCCGCGAGCATCCGCAACGTATAGATGTCGCAACCGAAATCCTGTTCCTTTGTGCAGGCCATGACGCCTTCACCGTTTGCCATCTCGATGGATCCGGCGACCGCATCAAGGTCCTCGTAAAGCATGCCGCAGTGGGAGCATTCGAGAGCAAACCATTTTTCGACACCGCCGAAATCGAGGGTGCGCGCGGTCTCCTGAATGCCGTGGGCACGGCAAAGACCGCACCGTGCGTCAAACGCGGTCATTCCAGCCCCTCGCGCCGGGCAGGGTGAATCCGAATTCTGCCCTCCCGTTCCTGTTGTCGGAACCAGGCCTCCTCCGCCTTCCAGGCATGGCCGTTCCAGCCCTCGAAGGAAAACGCGAAAACCTGTAAAGGGGGCGCATCTGCCGCAAGCGCACGCAGCTTGCTGTAGGTATAGATGAAACCCGAACTCACAGCGGCGTCACTTGCCGCCCCGAGATTGCGCAGCGCCTCGCGCGCCAATCGGTGATCCTCCTCTTCGATATGGGAGACCGCTTTGCCGCTTTCGGTCAAAAGGCGGGCAAGGTCATCGAAGCAGCATTCCGCGCCGGGGTCCTCGCTGCGGGGAAAAACCAGTGTCACCAAGTGGGCAGCCTGTATTGCGGGCCTTTCGACGAAGGCGGGATCGCTCAGCCATTCGCGCGCCTGCCCGCCGCGGCTGACAAGGACGAGCTCGGTAACGCGCGAGCCGGATGTAGTGCCGAAGCCGGCCGTGTTGTTGAAACGCGTCACCCAGCCGGACTGATCGATGGCGTTGTCATGATCCACGAATGTCGGGCAATTGCCGACGACGCAGGTCTCGTTTGGCGCAATTGTCTTCATCCTGCGGTCATCTCCCCGCCCTCATGGCGGCCAAGGCCTGGCGGTAGAGGTCCAGTGTCTCGCGGGCAAGATAGGGCCGATTGAAACGTCCGGCCGCTTCCAGTGCGCGGGAACGAGCGCCAGCGCGCATCTCCCGTGACTGGATAAGGTTGCGAAGCGCGTCGGCGATGTCGGACGGCGTCGTCTGTCTGGCAAGAATCCCCGCGCCCGTTGATCCGATGAATTCCCGGGCGCTCGGGTCTTCCGCAGAGGCGACAACCGGACGGCCGAAGGCGATTGCCTCCTGATAGACGAGGCCGAAGCTTTCATATCTCGAGGGCGCCGCGATCACATGAGCGCGGCGGTAGAGATCGTGCAGGGTCTCGTCGGGCATCCGGCCCCATGCCGTCACGTGGTTGCGGGCCGCAGCGCTGAGTGTTTCCGGCAGATCGGCAGCGGGCACGCCGAGCAGGTCCAGATGAAAAGCCGGTACCGCACCGGTTCTTACCTCGCTTGCCAGCAATTCGGCGGCGCCCATGAGCTCGGCAAAACCCTTGCGGCTTTCCGCGCGCCCGATGAACAGGATGCGCACAGGCGCGTCCTCGTCAGGATAGGGGGACGCTGATGCGACATCGAGCAGGTCCGGCGGCAGCGACAGGCCGACCGTGCGGTGCGGGACGCGCGAGCCGATCCGATAGAGATCGACTATCCGCCTTCCGTGATCGTCGGTATTGGATATCAGGCCGGCACTGCCGGCGGCCTGTCTCGCCTCCAGCCAGTCGGCGGCATGCGCGTCGATCCGGTTGCGAAGCGTCAGATCCTTGCTCCTCGACCACGCGGCCGGCGTCGAGTTGCGCGTGACCAGTGCAAACCCGTGTCTGCCGGTCAAGAGAGCCGCCGGCGCATACCAGTTGGTTGCCTCGACAACTGCGAAGGGTTGACGTGCATGCTCACGCAGGACTGCGCGACGAAACTGCACGGGCGCTGCCAGATGCCCGACTGCTGCCCACTTGCGCAGGCGCGCCAGGCCGGCATTGCCATCGATGGCACAGCCGATGACGCGAACGCCATCCACCATCTTGGTTCCTGTCCTGTCGAGCGTAAAGACGGTAACGTCGCACCCTTCACCCGCAAGCGCCTGAGCAATTTCGCGCGCAGCCGTCGAGAGACCACTCGGTGAGGGCGGGTAATCCCAAGCTAGAAGTGCGGTTCTCATGCCGCCAGCATCCGTTCATAGATATCGATATAGTCCCTGGCCATTCGCTCAGAGGTGAAACGCTCTTCGAAGCGCGCGCGGATACGCCGGCGGTCAAGCGTGTGAACGCGGCTGACGGCTTCGACCGCCTCTTCCTCGTTCTCGACGATAAAGCCGGTCACGCCCTGCTCGACGACTTCGCAAACCGACCCCCTGTTCCAGGCGATGACCGGCGTGCCGCAGGCCATGGCCTCGATCATCACCAGTCCGAACGGTTCGGGCCAGTCGATGGGAAACAGAAGCGCCGTCGCGTTGCGCAGGAAATCGCTTTTCGCAGCGTCGCCGATCGGGCCAACGTAGTCGATGTTGCGGCCAAGCTTCGGGCGCACATGCTCGTCGAAATAACGGGGATTGCCGACATCGACCGTACCGGCAAGCTTGATCGGCAGGCCGCAGCGGATCGCGACCTCGATGGCCTTGTCCGGCCGCTTCTGATCGGTCATGCGGCCGATAAAGGCGAGATAGCGGCCGGGATCGAAGCATGGCTCGAAACGCTCGCTCGCGACACCGTGAAGCACGACGCCCGCCCGGTTGCTTTGAGGAATGCCGCTCTGCTGCGATGCCGAAATGGCTGCCACCGGCAGGTCGGGAAAGGCCGCGAAGAACAGCTGGCGATCCAGCTCGTCGACCCGCCAGTGGATGGTCGTCAGCGATTTCGAGCGGTGCTCTCCCAAGAGCGCCGCATGGAAGAACTCGCCATGGAAATGCAGGATGTCGAAATCGTCCAGTCGCTGGCGAACTTCCTCCATGCGCACGGCTTCGAGGACGGACGGTATGGAAGGCGGCACGCAGCCGTGTTCCGTTTCAAGAGCCTGCAGGCTGGGCAACCGCCCGATGCGCTTGATCGGCGTGGTGCTTTCACTTGCCGCAAACAGGGTGACATCACAACCCTGACTTTGCATGGCCATGCAAAGGTCGTGGATGACACGCTCGGTTCCGCCATGGTCGAGCGGAGGTACCGGAAAAATACTGGGAGCGACATGCGCAACTCTTAGCGGTCTGGGGCGTTCCGGTGCGCATTTTAGCATCTTGTATCCTTGTCGCTGAAAGAGGTTGGGTATGTTCGTTCTTCACGTCGCACTTCAAGGGTGCCTGCGCGGAAATAATGTAGAATATGGCGTAACGGCCGACACGGGCGGGCATATCCGCTATCTCATGGACCTGGTGAATGCCTGCGAGGCGGAAGAAACGGCCACCAAAATCGTGATCGCAACGCGAGCCTTCCAAGGCTACGGCGCGGACTACGAACGGCCCTTCGAGCGTGTGAGCGACAAGATTTCGATTGTACGCTTCCGTACCAACACGGCTGATTATGTGACCAAGGAGGACATGCATGCCCAGGTTGAAACCTTCAGCGCGGCCCTGATCGACTATCTGCGCGAAAATGGTCTGCCTGACGTCGTCCATGCGCATTACGCCGATGCCGCGACCGTTGCCGCCCGTGTGAAACAGGAGCTTGGCATTCCCTTCCTGTTTACCGGTCATTCGCTCGGGCGGGTCAAGATCGCCGCCATGCCGGATATTGCAGGCGACGCATCGATGACGCATCGTTTGGCTGCCGAGGAATGCGCGCTTGAACACGCATCGCTGGTCATTGCCTCCTCGCGCGACGAAGCCGAACTGCAGTACAAGAGCTACCGGAACTACGATGCCGGCAAAATCCGAGTCCTGCCGCCGGGAAGCGACCTGGCTGCCTTTCAGAACGCGTGCGCGAACGAGACGGTCGACGCCGAACTCGGGCGCTTTCTCGCCGACCCGCAAAAGCCGGTCCTGCTCGCCATTGCCCGCCCGGTTACCAAGAAGAACCTTGTGGGTCTGGTGCGTGCCTATGGGAAATCGAAAGCGCTGCAGGAGGCCGCCAATCTCGTCATCATCGCTGGCAACCGCAATGAGATCGATGAACTCGAGCCGGATCTCGCCTGCAACCTGCGCGAAATCCTCCATCTCGTCGACACGTTCGATCTGTACGGCAAGGTCGCCTATCCGAAAATGCACCATCCCTGCGACGTTCCGGCCTATTACGCCTTCGCTCGCGACCGTGGGGGCATTTTCGTCAATCCGGCACTCAACGAACCATTCGGGCTGACGCTTCTGGAGGCGTCGGCCGTCGGCCTGCCGCTGATCGCCACCGATAGCGGCGGACCGAACGACATCGTCGAAACCTGCGGCAACGGTGTGCTGATCGGTCCTCGGGACGAGGATGCGCTGGCTGCGGCGGCACTCAAGATCCTCGGCTGCTCCGAGACCTGGCAACGCTATGCCAGTGCCGGCGAGCGGGCGATCACCTGTTACGACTGGGTGCGCCATGCGACGCGCTACCATGGCCTGGTCCGGGAACTGGTCGATCGGACGCAGGCGGCGACCATCGACCCGGCGCAACTCCTCATCAGCGATATCGATAATACGCTCGTCGGGTCCGTGCCGCATCTGCATGCCTTTGGCAACTGGCGCCGCCAGCAGAGCGGCTTGTCCTTCGGGGTCGCCACCGGTCGTTCCTTCCACAGCGCCATGGCAATCCTCGAGCAGCAGGACGTGCCGCGCCCCGAGGTGATGATCACCTCGGTTGGATCGGAAATCTACCATTTGAGCCGCAACGGCGTTTCCTACGAATACGACCGGGAATGGGCCGAACGCATCGCCGCCAACTGGGACCGTGCGGCTATCGAGAAAGTCTTGCGGAAGGTGGGTTTCCTGTCCCCGCAGGCGCCGCTCGAGCAGCGAGACTTCAAGCTCAGCTATTTCAGCGACGGCTCGCCGGGTGTGGTTCCCAGATTGACGGATCTGCTCGAAAAATCCGGGCTGCGGGCTTCGGTGATCCACAGCCATCGGCGCTATCTCGACATCCTGCCTCTCCAGGCCTCCAAGGGCACGGCCGTCGATTACGTTCGTCGCCGCTTCGGTCTGCCCGAGAACATGGTTTTCGTGGCCGGTGATTCCGGCAACGATATAGAGATGTTGCAGGCTATTCCGCAGTCGATCATCGTTGCCAATTACTCCGATGGTCTGGCGAGCCTGCCGGCCCTCAGACATTCCTACATCGCCACCGAAACCCATGCCGCGGGCATTATCGAGGGCGTCCTGCATTTCCGCAAACAGGCGGAGGTCGCATGCCCGTCAGCGTCCTGACCCTTGTGCGTGGCCGAAAGCAGCATCTTGCCAATCTGATGCTGAGCCTGGCCCGCCAAACGCTGCTGCCGGACGAACTGGTGATCGCCTGGATGCAGCCTGAGGCTTTCGAGGACCTGCCGGTCTTGCCCTTCCCGGTGCGCCATGTGTTCGTCGAAGGAGAGGAATTGCCGCTTGCCAAGGCGAGAAACGCCGCTGCCCTGGCGGCGATGGGCGACTGCCTCGTCTTTCTCGACGTCGATTGCATCGCGTCGAACCTCATGGTCGCGTCCTATGCTCAGGCGGCGACGGCGCGTGACGGGATCTTCCTCAGCGAAGTCTTTTATCTTCCGGCAGACATGCCACCCTTCACGGGCAATTGCGCCGTCCTGGACGAGATCGGCAGGCCGCATGTGTCCAAACCGAAATTTCCCGACGATGGCATTGAGGAAGAACCGGACGGAGGCCAGCTCTGGGGCCTCTCCTTCGCGCTGCGCAAGGAGACCTGGCATAGAATCGGGGGCATGGACGAACGCTTTTTCGGCTATGGCGGCGAAGAAACGGATTTCGCCGCGAATGCGGCGGGCGTGGGTGTAAGGACCTATCGGGTGGGTCAGGCCAGGGTGTATCATCAGCATCATCCCGTATCCATTCCGCCGCTCCACCATTTCGCATCCATTCTACGCAATGCGCAGCAATTCCGGCACAAACACGGGCGCTGGTGCATGGATTACTGGCTGGGTCAGTTCCGCGACAGCGGCCTGATCCGGTGGGATCCGGCGAACGATGCCCTGGAGATCCTCCGCCATCCGGAACCGGCTGAAATCGAGGCCGCGCAGCAACCCGGCAATGTCATCTATTCATAGGAAGTATCGCGTATGAAAAAGCCGATCGCGTTTTTTGTCCATCACCAGGGTCGTGGCCACGCCAACCGGACCATGGCCATTGCCGAGCATTTCAGCAAGGATCGCCCGGTCTCCGTCCTCACGGCCGGGCCAGACTATTTCAGCGCTGCCAGCGCCGGGATCGATGTCATTGCCTTGCCGAACATGATCGGTGAAGCAGTCCCGACCGCGCGCATGTTCGATGAGCCGACCCCGTCCGTCATGCATTGCGTGCCGCTCGGATTGCCGTCCATGCGAAAAACCATGCGGACGATCGTCGATCATCTCGATGATCGCGATGTCGGCCTGTTCGTAGTCGACGTCTCCTCGGAAATCGGCCTTCTCGGACGGATTTGCTCGACACCGACGGTGCAAATGCGCCTGCATGGCGACCGCTCCGATATCGGCCATGTCGGTTCCTACGAATCCTCGGTCGGCATTCTGGCTCCTTTCGACGAACGGATGGAACAGGATGACTATCCGCAGGCGCTGCGCAGGAAGACATTCTATACGGGTGGTCTGTGCACCACCCGCGATGCGGTGCTGCCTAAAGACGCTGCCCGGGCAAAGCTCGGCCTGCCGATGGAAGGCAAGGTGGTTCTGGTACTGACAGGCGGCGGCGGCGGCGGCACGCCCTACGCCCCTTTGACAATGGCGGCCCGCGCCGTCCCGGACGCACTGTGGCTGGTCGCCGGCCCCGTCCTCAAGGAAGGGCATGAAACCGATTTCCCAAACCTCAAGGAACTGGGTTGGGTGGCAAATGTCACCGATTATATCGCCGCTGCAGATACCGTGGTCGCATCGGCAGGCGACAATACCGTCCACGAAATCGCACGCGCTGCCAAAAGCTACGTCGTGATGCCGGAATGGCGTTATTTTTCCGAACAGCACCGCAAGGCGGAGGAGCTCGTTCGCCTGGGTGCCGCGGTATCGGCCCCCTATTGGCCGGGCGACTACGAGGGCTGGCGGGCGCTGCTGGCCCGCGCCGCTGCGCTGGACCCGAACGTGCTGGCCACGCTGCATGCGCCGGATGCTGCCGCGTCTGCCGCCAGATGGCTGGAGGGACTGTGCGACGAGCTGTGGATTGGCAGTGCAAGTGTCGGCGGACAGCCAATTCTGAAGGTCGTTTAGGATGGTGACGCTGACAACCGTTCTGCGTTCGGGCGGCCGCTATGACCGAACCTGGGTCGAGCGGCTGGCGCGAGGCGCGCGTCGCCACATCGACGGCGTAGACCGGGTCGTCTGCCTGACGGACGAGGCCGGTCCGATTGACGGTGTCGAAACCATCCCCCTGCGGCACTCCTGGCCGAAATGGTGGGCGAAATTCGAGGCCTTTCGCCCAGACATCCGCGATGACATCAATATTCTCTGCGATCTCGATACGCTGTTTCTCGGCCGTGCCGATGCCCTTGCACAGGGCGCGGACCTGATAGCGATGGAGGACTATTTCCTTAAAGGCCGCGTATCGACCGCCCTGATGCGATGGCGGGACGATACGCTGTCGTTTCTCTACGACGATTTCCGGGATCAGGCCGAGCACTGGATGCGGCCCGGCAGCTGCGGCCAGGTTCCCAATTCTGTTCACGGCGATCAGGTCGTCGTCGACCACCTGCTGCGCCGGCATGGGCAAATGCCGGTCTTCATTCAGCAAGCGTGCCCGGGCCTGCTGGATTTCTATGGTACGGACAAGGCCAATATCGGTCCGGTGCTCATCTTCATCGGTGATGCCAAGCCCGACACCGCGGACGAAGAGACGCAGCGGATGTGGAGAGGGCACAACGGCTTCGAAGCGGAACATCGCCGGGCCCGGGGCGATCGTCATCCGATATAAGCCGCGAGATCCTCCGGTGTCCCGTTGGGAAAGGCCAGTTTGAGGTGGGCCAGAAATGCCGAAACCCGGGCACTGAGCAGCCGCCGCGATGGGTAGAGAGCCCACAGCGCAATATCCGACCCTTCCACATCGCCCCAGTGCTGCAGCGTCCCGGCAGCAATATCCCGGCTGACGAGCGAGATCGGAAGCCTTGCGGCACCGACCCCTTCGCGAACGGCATCGCGCACCATGATCAGTGACGACAGGGACATGACCGGGTCGATCTTCATCGTCGTGGCCCCTTCCGAAGTCGCGACCGTCCACACCTGTCGGGTCATTGGTCCGCGCACCACGCCCGGCGCCGATGCCTCGGCGGCAGGCCGGCAAATCTCGGGCGCTGCCACGACTACCAGGCGATCATGGAGAAAAGCCTTTCCTACCAGCCTTTCGTCCGGGTCGGGATTGACGCGGATCACGAGATCGTAGCCTTCCTCGATCATGTCGACCGCACGATCCTCCGTCGTGATATCCAGTCGCACTTGCGGGTATCGGCGCGCAAAGCTCGCGGCGATCCTGCCCATGGCGGTCTGCGACAGAAAAAGCGGGGCGCTGATCCGTAACCTGCCGCGCGGCACTTCCGACCCGGAGGCGATAGCCGCGGCCGTCTCATCGAGTTCGGTCAGAAGAGCGGATGTGCGTTCATGGAGCGCCCGGCCTTCCTCCGTCAGCTTGAGATCTCGTGCACCGCGTTCGAAGAGGCGGAGGTCCAGCGCGGCCTCAAGGTCCGTCACACGTCTCGATAGCGTGGCCTTGGGGCGTCCGGAGGCGCGTGCGGCCTTGCCGAACCCACCGTGACGGGCGACCAGGTTGAAATCGGCGAGCGCAAGAAGATCCATTTTCTGTTCCACGGGTGAGACGTCGCGTCCAAAAAGACAATCTATCGGCCCAATGTTGAACCGTCCATATTCGGGACGTCAACAACGCAAACCCGGAGTTCATCCATGACCATTCTCGTCACCGGCGCGACCGGCAATGTCGGCGCCCAAGTCATTCAGCATCTCGTCGCCCGCGGGGCTGATGTTCGCGCCCTCGTCCGCGATCCTTCCAAGGCCACTCTGCCGGCGGAAGTGTCCGTCGCCAAGGGCGATTTCCTTGACGTCGAATCCCTGCGCGCCGCGATGTCCGGCGTCTCGACGCTCTTCCTGCTCAATGCCGTGGCGCCGGCTGAATTCACACAGGCGCTGATCGCACTTAACCTCGCGCGTTCTGCCGGGATCGAGCGGATCGTGTATCTGTCGGTTCTTCACCCGGACGTCTATGTCAACGTGCCGCATTTTGCTGGCAAGTTCGCTGTCGAGCGCATGATCGAAAAGATGGGGATCAATGCCACGATCCTGCGCCCGGCCTACTTCATGCAGAATGATTTGATGATCAAGGATGTCATGAGCGATTACGGTGCCTACCCGATGCCCGTCGGCGACAAGGGCCTCGCCATGATCGATGTTCGCGACATTGCCGAAATCGCCACGCTTGAAATCTTGCGTCGCGAACAGGCGGCAGAACCGCTGCGGCTCGACCGCATCAATCTGGTTGGCCCCGAAACACTGACCGGCTCTGAGATCGCCGCCATCTGGTCCGACACGCTCGGCCGCCAGGTTCACTATGCCGGCACAGATATGCAGGCCTTTGAGAACAACCTCAAGCAGTTCATGCCGTCCTGGATGGCCTATGACATGCGCATGATGGGCGAGCGGTTCCTGACGGACGGGATGCTGCCCGAGGAAGGTGATGTCGAGCGCCTGACGACCCTGCTCGGCCGGCCGCTGCGCACCTACCGCGACTTTGCAAGGGAAACCATCGCCTCGGCCTGAGGCGGCGATCTTCACGCTCGAACCAGAAAGAACGGCAACCCTCGGCCGCCGGCAGACAGCCCGCACGAGACGCCGGCCCGATCAGGAGAAGATGACCATGACCGTATCAGGAATGCGAAACCATTCTTCCGCCATGCGCAAGATCACCATCCTTGGCGCCACGGGACCGACCGGCCGCCACATCGTGTCCCAGGCCTTGCGCGGCGGTTACGACGTCACCGCGCTGGTCCGCTCGCTCGCCAAGGCTTCGGATATGCAAGGCGCCAGGCTTGTCGTCGGGGATGCGCGTGATGAAACGGCGCTGCTGCAGGCCATCCATGGAAGCGATGCCGTCATCAGCGCGCTCGGCACGCCGGCAAGTCCGTTTCGCGCGGTGACGCTTTTGTCGAGCGTGACGAAATCACTGGTCAAAGCCATGGAAGCCGAGAACGTGTCTCGCCTCGTCGCCATCTCCGGGATCGGTGCCGGCGACAGCCGGGGACATGGCGGCTTTGCCTTCGATAGAGTGATCTTTCCCCTCCTTTTACGCCATGTCTATGCCGACAAGAACCGTCAGGAAGCCGTGATCCGGCAGAGCGGGCTCGACTGGACCATCGTGCGGCCAGCCGTCCTCAACAACAAACCGGCCCGCAACGCAGTTCGCGCGCTGACCGATCTCAGCCAATTCCATGGCGGCCAGGTTTCGCGGGAAGATGTCGCGAAATTCGTACTGGATGAGGTCCAGGAAAAGGTCTGGTCGCGGCAGAGCCCGCTCATCGCCTGGTAGGGGAGGCGGGACCGGCCCTACCACCTGCCGATCAGAATAGGGGCGAGCCCGCGCTCATTTGTGCTGCGTCGGGCCAATCCCTCTTCGGTCTCGGAGTGACAATCCGCACTGGCGCTGGCAAATCTGCGCCGCTGACAGCACGGCCGCCATCAACGGCTCTGCGGAAGCAGCCGCGACAGGACGTTCCGCCGGCGGGCATGGCGCATGAGATCGACGTCGCTGACAAGACGGGCGCCGCCCTCGTGTTTTTCCAGCGTGATCTTGCGGCTGTGAAAAGCCTCCAGCTCGGCGCGATGGCCGACGCTGACGATGGTGACGTCCGGCAGTTCCTCTGTCAGCATCTGCATGATCTTGTCCTGGCTCTTTTCATCAAGCGCCGATGTTGCCTCGTCCATGACAACGATCTCGGGATGGTGGAGAAGCAGTCTTGCGAAGGCCAGCCGCTGCTTTTCGCCGCCCGACAGGGTATGATCCCAGGGGGCGTCTTCTTCAAGCTTGTCGTTGAGATGGCCAAGGCCGACCTTGTCGAGTGCAGCCGTCATTTTCTCGGCTTCCCATTCGTCCGCGCCATGCGGGTAGGCGACGGCGCGTCGCAGCGTGCCGGAGGGAATGTATGGCTTTTGCGGCAGCATGAAGAGGTTGCTGCCCGCGCGGAAATCGACGCTTCCGTCTCCCCATGGCCAGAGCCCGGCAATTGCCCGCACCAAGGTGCTCTTGCCCGAACCGGATTCCCCGGCAACGAGCACGCGTTCACCCGGCACGATTTCCACCTCGGTTTCCTTCACGACAGCCGTACCGTCGCCCAGCGAAACCGAAAGATTGTTGAGCGCCAGAATGACATCGTTGCGCGTTTCGCCGCGCCGGATCCGACCGACCGTTTCGCTTTGCTCGGCCTTTTCCAATCCGTCCAGCGACATCATCAGGGAGGCGACACGCCGGGCGCAGGCGTTCCAATCAGCCAGACGCGGATAGTTGTCCACCAGCCAGCCAAAGGCGGATTGAACGATGGTGAAGGCGGACGCCGCCTGCATGACCTCGCCCAGCGACATGCTGCCCTCGAGAAATTTCGGCGCGCAGAGCAGGACGGGCACGACTGGCGCGATCAGCAGTGATCCGTGCGACACCACCGTTGTGCGCATATATTGGTGAGCCAGAAGACGCCATTGCCGGCGAACATTCTTGAACGACCGGTCGAGTTCGTTGCGCTCTTCCTCCTCGCCGCCAAGCAGGGCAATGCTTTCGCCGTTTTCGCGCACGCGGGTCAGCGAATAGCGAAATTCGGCCTCCACCTGGTTCTTGACCTCGGACACCTGCACGAAATGCCGGGCAATGAAGGCGATCGATCCCGACGTGATGGTGGCGTAGATGACGGCGGCAATCACCAGAAATCCGGGAATGGTGATATCGGCTCCCGCAATGGGCAGGGTGAGAGCGCCGCCAATCGTCCACAGGACAACGATGAAAGTGGAAGCCGAGACGAAAGCGGCAATCACGCCTGACACGAAATCGACCGGAGATTCCGTGGCGATGCGCATGTCTTCGGAAATCCGCGCCTCTGGGTTCTGATGATCCCCGCCGATCAGGTTCAACTGATAATAGCGCCCATGATCGAGCCAGCGGGCGATCAGCGCCTTGGTCAGCCAGGAGCGCCAGCGTCGTTGGACCATCATGCGTCCGAATACCTGCGTGGTGACAAGGGTCACGCTGCCAAGCACGAGAAAAGGAAAGATGCCACCCAGCGAATAGACGCTGGAAGCATCGCGCTGTTCGATAGCGTCGAAGATTTCGCGGTTCCAGACGTTGATGCCGTATTGGAAACCGACATTGATGCCGATCAGCGCAAGCAGGGCAATGCAGCAGGGCCAGGCAAGCCGGTCGCCCTTTCGGCCCCAATAGCCGCGGGCGCTGATCCAGAAGCGCTTCAGCAGGTAGCGTTTGCGGGCCTTTTCAGCCTCCTGCGGCGTGAGCGTCGTCTTGTCGCCCAAGGCTTCGGCGGAATGATCTGTCATGGATGTCAAACTGTGCTCCCGTCAACAAGCCGTTTCGCAGACAATGTCATCTCGGCTCATCCTCCGTCGTCGGCTTGCGGGATTCGGCTGCGTTGCAGCCGAAAAGTCACCTGGCTGGGAAGGGGAAAGCGGCCGTTGCCTTCATGAGGATAATGCCGGCTGGAGATCATGCCCGAGGGGAAGAGGATGTTAGGCCAGTGCGGACTGCACATAGGATCGATCTCACTGCGGATCCCGACTGAGCGGGGTAGCGCGATAACGCGCCGGACAATGGCGGGTTCCGAAACGGGCGTTCAAAGCCAGCGGATACAATATCGCCCGGATCGCCTGCCTTTTGGAAACCAACGGGGCAGCCGGACGTTTGATCGACAGAAGCGAAGGAGACACCAATGGCCGACAACAGCACAACGACCATTCGCGCGACGTTCGAAACCCGCGCCGCAGCCGATCTTGCAGTCGAACATCTCGTCCAGCAGCATAATGTATCGCGACCCGACATTTTCATCCAGGCCACCGGCAGCGACAACACGGTCGGCACCCGCCCTTCGGGCGGCGATGTGGGATCGCCCGACGAGGTACGCGACGATGCCCCGGTCCTTGGCGAGATCGAGGTTTCTGTCGACATCGCTGCAAGCCAGTTCGCCGCCGTTCAGCGCAGCCTTGGGGAAGCAGGCGCCTTGCGCGTATCCGGCCATTGAACCTGCTTATCCGCAAGGGATTTTCGGAACGTTCATCACCGCATTTCAAACCTCAGGAAGGGAGCCGGTAACGATGGAAACTGAAGCACTGGAACTTGCAAAAGAATACCGCAGGCTGGGTGGAACCCGCCTTGCCAAGATGGATGACAATATCATCGACACACGCAAATGGGATGACGAACCCGCGGCAGCCGCAAACTACTGGGCGGAAAACATTGCCGTGCTCGACGACCGGAAGCAGGCCGAAGTCGTCAGTCACCTCGAAACAATCAATTCCTGATTCAACGCGCTTTGTCAGAAAACGGCCCGAAAGATGGTTCTTCCGGGCCGTTTTCGTCATAGCGTCCAACGCCCTTTCCAGCCACCGTACACGCCAACCCGCTGGTCGACAGGCGCGCGAGGCCATCCGCACTAGTTTCCGGGCGCAGAGCCTTGATCGCGGTCGTCCGGCGGCGAAATATCCATCTGACCGCATATGTCGCGAAGGGCGCTCCGCAGTCCTTCCTCATAGGTCGGATGGTAGATTGGTAGTTCCAGCAATTGCATCGCCGTCTGTCGATGGGTGACGGCCCATGCCAGCAGATGTGCCATATGTTCTGCCGCAGGTGCCGCCATGGCCGCGCCGGTCAGCCTGCCCTCCCGGTCGGCATAGATCCGCAGAAGGCCGGTATTGCTGGCCTCGACCTTGGCGCGTCCCTGATCGTCGAACGACACCGCGCCGATGATGCTGTCCGCGTCCGCCTCGGCGCCGATGGACGCGCTTGCCGGCTCGGTGAAGGTGATGGCAAGAGGCGTCGTTCGTCGTGATGCGCGCACATTCGGATAACGGGCAGCATTGTTGCCCGCGATAGCGCCTTCGGCCGAAGCCTCGTGGAGGACCGGCACGTCGGCATTGCAGTCCCCGGCCATGAAGATCGCGGAGGATCCGCACTGCATCGTTGTGCGATCGAACACGGGTGTGCCGTGATCGTCCAGTTCTATCCCCGCCTCGTCGAGATCGAGACCCTTGAGGTTCGGGGGGCGGCCGGCGGCAATCAGGACGCGGCTAAAGACCCGGCGCCCGCTGCTTTTTCCCGTCCATGAAATTGCGATACCTTCCCGATCTGCGTCCGCCGTCACCTTACTGCCGAGATGAAGCGCAAACACCGTCTCCAATCGTCCTCGAAGGGCGGCCGCCACATGTGCATCCTTCAGTGCTGCAACGCTGTCGCCTTCGTCGAACACGGCCACGTCGACGCCGAGATGGGCAAAGGCCTGAGCCAATTCCAGCCCCAGCGGTCCCGCCCCGATCACCGCCAGAGACGCCGGAAGGTCCGGCATGTCGAAAATATCCGCATTGGTATGGACGTTCGACAGGCCTTGGAAGGCGGGCGGAACCGCCGATGATGATCCCGTCGCTATGACGATGGATTTCGCACGGATCGTCCGTTCGCTGACCTGGAGCCTATCCGCAGCGACAAAGCGCGCGAAACCCTGCAGACGGCTTTCCGGCGGAAGTTCCTCGATGGACTGAATGGTGGAGGCAACGAAGCTGTCGCGGTAATCCTGCACGCGCCGCATCACAGCCCGTCCATCGATGGCAACGTCCTGCGCATGGATGCCGAAGGTTTCAGCCTGTCTTGCATGATGGGCGGCTTTGCCGGCAGCGATCAGTAGCTTGGAGGGCATGCAGCCGACGGACGCGCATGTCGTGCCGGCGAAACGGTCATCGATGAGCAGCGTCCGGGCGCCGGCCCGCCGGGCACTGCGCTCTGCCGAAAGGCCGGCAGTGCCGGCCCCGATGATTGCAACATCGCAGTTCAGGTCCGTCACGTCATACTCCTCGTTCCTGCATGTTTGGGGAGAGGGAACAGTCGGCCGGTCTACCTCGTTCCACGATGGCGGAAATAAAGACAGAAAGGAGAAGATCATGACCGTTTCTGAACACCCGGCCGACAAGACGGGAGCGCGGGACAATCCGGAAGGCGGGGACCGCCGTCAGCCCAATGAAGTCGGAGCCCCCCGCGTTGCGGCGGACGAAGAGACGGAAGGTGCGACCCAGGCCATGGAGACCCCGGCGACGCCACCTGCAATGACCCGGGACGGCAAGGTCGCAGAGAATGTGAAGCCTGCCAAATAATTCGGGCGGGCCGCTTTTTTTGATGCCGCCAGGAACAGCTTGAGCTTCGGCAGGTTATGGAAACGCGAGGTCGCGGCGTGCCAATCGGACGCGACAGAGATGGTGAACGCAGCGGTTTTTCCGATTTCTCGCTGCGGGCAACGAATAGCCAGGCGAGCACCTTTACCTGTCCGCCGCGCCCTCGTGTTTCCGCTGACAGTCTTGCCAGATGATCTGTAAAGAAGGCCTGCCTACCGTGGCGCGTTCAATGCTTGGTCCTTCTCGACATTCAAAGAGCATTTCGGAAAGGCAGCGTTTGATACATCCCGCGAGGGCAGGCGGCCGGTCGACGGTTGCTTCCGCGACGTCTTCACCATCAGTTCTGTGATCCATGACTGACGCCGTTTCAGACATGGCAACCCGCCAATCAAGCAATCGCAAACATCGGCATCGATAAGACGGCCAGCTTTCGGCCGCCTTATCCCCTATGAAAGGACGTAGGGTCGCCAGCGGCTCGGCCTGACATCCTGTTCTGGTTACGAAAACGAGACGGTCAGGCTGATCGGCACGGCCGCGAGCGCCTTGGAAACCGGGCAGCCGGCTTTTGCCGCTTCGGCCAGTTCCTTGAACTGTGCTTCGTCAGCGCCGGGAACAGAGCCGCTCAGCTCAAGCCGGATTGCGGTAATGCCAAAGCCGTCCCCGACCTTGTCGAGGGTGACGGTAGCTGTCGTATCGAGCGCGGTTGCGGTCAACCCGGCCTCGCCAAGAATCTTAGAAAGGGCCATAGTGAAACAGGCCGCATGGGCCGCACCTATCAGTTCCTCTGGATTGCTGCCCGGCATACCCTCGAAACGGGTGTTGAAACCATAGGGCTGGGCCTTGAGCGCACCGCTTTGCGTGGAAATTTCGCCCTTGCCGTCCTTGATACCGCCGACCCAATGGGCAGAACCGCTCTTTTCGATCGCCATAGAATGTCTCTCCTTTTATCTTTCCGGTTCGTCACGCCCGCCTGTTCCCCAGACAATTGGAGACAGGCGCGTAGACGCAACGAGAGGAGCGCGAGATCGTTCCCAAGACCTTTTGTCCTGCCTGGAACTGCGCGCTGGCAGAACCAGCGGGTATGCTGAACGCCGTTGATGACGATGATGTGCAATCATCGGACGTGCCAGCCAAAGCGGATCCCGGCGGGACTGGGGCGGGCTACGAGCGAATCCAGGTCCACGCAGCGCCCGGCTGCGTGGCAGTCAACCTTGACGTTCTCACCCCCGGAACTTGCCCTCGTCGGAATCGGCGGGATTGTAGTTAGGGTCGAAATCCTTGCCGGCCTTCTTGCCCGGCGGGTCCCGGTGGACAGTCGCATCCTCCGAGCCGGTCACAACGGTCGGTTTGGCACTATGAACACCGCTGGCCTTGCGGTCCCCCTGCGATTGGGCGAACTGGCCCTTGGCGTCGTCTTCAGGTCTGCTCATGGCATCCTCCCTTGCGGTTCTGGTTGTCCTGATCGATCATTCAACAGTCGGAACTGCCCGATGTTCCATGTCCGCCTGTTCCACCGCCATCCATCGATACATCCCGTTGTCGCTCGCTATGCCGAGATGCGAACCGGAATGCCCTTCGATGCCGGTGTCTTGGACAACTGGTCATGGTGATCGATGGCGTTCAGGACATTGCATTCGGGATAGTATGCCCCGATCGTCCCTCGCGGCAGTTGATGCGCGACCACACTCAGCCCCGCCAGTTCCCGATGTTGACCATCACCGAAATCGCTGACGAGACGAACGGTCTGGCCAACCGACAGACCGAGAGCCGCGATATCCGCTTCGCACATCAGCACGACGTCTCGCGTTCCTTCGATGCCACGAAAACGATCGGAATAGCCGTAGATCGTCGTATTGAACTGATCGTTCGATCGCAGGGTGACAAGGGTAAACCGGCCCTCAGCCGGCTCGAAGGCCAGTGCATTGAGACGATGGGGCGTGGTGAAGACGGCCTTGCCGGGCTCGGTGTTCCAGATCCGTTCATGGGCGTCATTACCACGGTAAAAGCCGCCGGGCTCGAACATGCGGTCGTTGTAGCCTTTGAAATCATCCGGATAGGTTTTCTCGATCAGATCCCGCACGAGGCTGTAATCGCCTGCCCATTCGTCCCATCGCAGTTTGGGGTTTGCAGCAAGGGTCGCCTTGGCCATGCCGGCAATGGTCGCAAGCTCGCTGCGCAACTGATCGGAGGCCGGCTTGCGTTTCCCCAGAGAGCCGGAAATGTGGGAAAAGCTGTCCTCGGTCGTCACTGCCTGACGGCCGGTCGCCTGCTCATCGATTTCAAGTCGCGAAAGGCAGGGCAGAATATAGGCCTGCTTTCCGGGAAACAGGTGGCTGCGGTTGAGCTTGGTCGAAACCATCACCGTCAGATCCTGCTTTTCCCAGCTTGTTTCCATCGCGGCCTGGTCGGGCACGGCCCGAAGCAGGTTGCCGCCAAGACAGATGGTCGCCTTGATCTCGCCGGCCATCAGACCCTTCACAGCATCGACGATCGTGACGCCGTCCTTGGTTGGCGGGTCGAAATCGTAAAGCTCCTTCAGCTTGTCCATCGGGATCAGGTCGGTTTTCTCCGCGACGCCGACGGTTCTCTGGCCCTGAACATTGGAGTGGCCACGTACCGGACAGCATCCCGCGCCTTCGCGGCCGATGTTCCCGCGCAGCAGAAGCAGATTGACCAGCATGGCGATGTTAAGGGCACCTTGGGCGTGCTGGGTAAGCCCCATCCCGTAGACGCCGATGACACGCTCGCAACGGATATAGATGTCGCCCGCCTCGCGCAAAGCGTCCTGCGTCAGGCCGCTTTCGCGCTCGATGTCCTCCCAGGCCGTTTCGCGGACACATTCAATGAAACGTTCGATACCGGTCGTGTGCTGAGCGATGAAATCGACGTCGAGGACGCGACGCGATCCGGATAGAACGGCCGCATCATCCGCTTCGACGACCGTCTTGCAAAGCCCGAGTATAGCCGCGATATCGCCACCCGCCCTGACCTGGAGATAGGCGTCGGAAATCGCCGTTTCATGTCCGGCCATCATGTCCAACGGGTTCTGCGGATTGACGAAGGATACGAGGCCCTGTTCGATCACCGGATTGAATGTGACGATGCTTGCGCCGCGTTTCTTCGCCTCCTGGAGCGGATGCAGGAAGCGCGGGCTGTTGGACCCGGGGTTCTGGCCGAAGAAGAAGAACGCATCGGCCTTCTCGAGATCCTCCCAAACGATGGTGCCGACCGGCGAACCGATCACCTTGTTCAGTCCCACCGAGGTCGTCTCGTGGCACATGTTCGAACTTTGGGGCAGGTTGTTCGTGCCGTAGGCCCTGGCGAACAGGGCATAGAGATAGGCGGCTTCCAGCCCGGCGTGGCCGGAGGAATAGAAGACGGCCGAGTCCGGTTCCAGCTTCTGAAGCGCCGCTCCGATCGCTGCAAAAGCTTCCTCCCACGTCACCGCGACATAGCGATCGGTTGCAGCGTCGTAACGCAGGGGATGTGTCAGGCGGCCGGTCATTTCCAGATCGTGGTCCTTCCACTGACGCAGCTGCGCGACGGTATGGTCGTTCCAGAACTGGGGCGTACAGCGAGATGTCGTCAGGTCCCAGAGCGTGGCCTTCGCCCCGTTCTCGCAGAACTCGAACGGGTGATAATTGGCGGGCTTCGGCCATGCACAGGAGACGCACATCACGCCCCGAGGCTTGTTCTGGTGGCCAAGCGTATCGATCGCGCCAGGCGTCGGCAATGTTTCGCCGGAAATGCGGGCGATCGACTTGAGTGAACCCCACCCCCCGGCCGGACCTTCCGATTCCGGGTTCGCAATGTGATCGGCCATGATCGATCTTCTCCTCGAAATTGCTCGGCGGGCGCGCCGTCCATCGGCCCTTCCGCATCGGCCCGCGGCCCTGTTGTGGCCGCAGGAATTTTCAGCCGCCATTCAAGCAGGCCCGCTATCTTGAAAATCGGCGGACGCAGATAGCGGATGGGTTCTCAGCCGGAACCTGGCGTGGTGCTGTCGTCCCCTTCGTCGGGCAGAGAACCGGTGCCGGGCGTCTTGCTCTTGTCGGTGAGATGCTGTTTCGCGTGAGGGCCGGCCGGCGGACTGTCGGCTTCATGGCCCTTGCGTTCGTTTTCCTCGATCGCCTCCCGGGCGCTCTCATTCTTGTTCATGGCCATTCCTTCCCGATGCAGCATGCGGACCCGTCAGATGTGGCCGGGTCGGCTGATGGTTGCCATAGGAAAGAACGCCCGGGGCCCGGTCCGGTTCCGCCGCCATATCTTTGGCCGGTCCTATATCGTCAGCTATTCGTCGGCGCGAACACGGCGTGCAAGGTGTGGAAGATGCGGCGGGGGCGGGATGTGGGCGGGGGACGGTTACCGCCCGCCCGCTCACATGTGCCCTTCGGAAATCAGTCGTCCCAATCGGGCGCCAAATGCGCTGGGCTGACGATACGGCCGTCCTTGCGGGCGAGCCCGTGCACCGCATCCATCTCCTCCGGCGAAAGGGCGAAGTCGAAAATGTCGAAGTTTTCCGACAGACGGCTTTCGGTCGCGGTCTTGGACAGGGCGATCACGTCCTGCTGCTGCACGGCCCAGCGCAACACGACCTGAGCCGCGGTCTTGCCGTGACGGGAGCCGATATCGCTCAGCACCTCGTCTTTGGGCACGGCGCCATCGGCCATGAGATAGTAGGCCGTCACCGACATCCCCGTCTTCTTCGCCTCGGCCAGAACCTTGGACTGGTCGAGATAGGGGTGGTATTCGACCTGGTTGTTGACGATCGGCGCGTCCGAGAGTGCGACAGCCTCTGCCATCAAGGCGGTGGAGAAGTTCGAGACGCCGATATTCTTCACCTTGCCGGCCTTGCGCAGAGCGTTAAGCGCACCGATACGGTCCGCCAGCGGCATTTCGCTCTGCGGCCAGTGCAGAAGAAGCAGGTCGACATAATCGGTCTTCAGCTTGGTAAGGCTTTCGTCGACGGAAGCGAGGAAAGCGTCGTCGCCGACCCGATCGACCCAGACCTTTGTCGTCAGGAAGATGTCCTGGCGTGGAATGCCGGACTGCGCCAGAACCTCGCCGACGGCCTGCTCGTTCTTGTAGATCTGGGCCGTATCGACATGGCGGAAACCAAGCTTCAGCGCCTGCGGAAGGATGCGCAGAACGTCTTCGTCCGGCATGCGGAACGTGCCGAAGCCGAGGGCTGGAATATTGGCGCCGTTGGCGCTGACATGATGCATGAAAAGCTCCTTGAAAACAGGCCGCGAAGAGTGCGCGGCAAACAGGACCCGGCTTAGATGGGCGTTCGTGCCGGCGGATCAACAGTCAAGGAAGCAAAAGAGGAGGGCGGTTCTGCGGGGACCGGAGCAACGACCTCGCATCGGGGTCCGGAGCTGGCCGTTGCGGGCGGTCCCGCGTAGCTGGATGCCCGTGCCTAGGGCCGCTGCCGGGCCCGCCCTGACCGATAAGCCGGCGCGGTCGATGACATGGCCTTCTCAGGCATTCAGATGGACGGCTGCACCTTGCCGTATCGGCTTGGGAGAAAAGATCGCACGGTTGGCGTCAACCTCGTAATCAGCGGCGAATTCCGCTGCGTCCCTAGCGATCTGCGCGACGGAATCCAGAATAAACTGCACCTTCTTCTCCGGCAGAAGAACGCTGAAATTCAGCCGGACAAAGCCAGGCTTGCTGAGCTCGTCGCCCAACAGAATGGCCCGACGGATCCGATCGGAGTTCTGGTCATCGATCGTCAGCAGGCGATGGACGTAAGGCCCGGCACAGGCGCATCCGCCGCGCGCCTGAATGCCAAAACGATCGCTCAGCATGCGCGTGATGAGCTGCTGGTGAACGTAACCATCTCTGCCGTTCCTGACGCGGAACGAAAAGATCGGCAGGCGATGCGCATCGTGGAGCCCGAGAAGCTCGAGCTGCGGAACGGTCTTCCATGCCTCGAAGGCACGGGCAGTCAGGGCCCGATTGCGGGCCTCGATTTGCGTTGTGCCAATGGCATCCTTGACGATGAAAGCCAGTGCCGCCCGGATATCGCCAACGACATTCGGCGTCCCAGCCTCCTCGCGGGCTTCGACATGATCGACATAGTCATGCGTCTGCGGCGAGACGAACTTGACGGTACCGCCGCCAGGCCATGTCGGTTTGCGGGTCGCCGGCGCATCGCGTCGAAGGAGAAGGATGCCGGATGCACCCGGGCCGCCGATGAACTTGTGCGGCGAGACGACGATCGCATCGATCTCAACGCCCTCGGCCGGTGACATGGAAATCGGTAAATAAGGCCCACCGCCGGCATAATCCCAGATCATGCGTGCCCCCGCAGCCTTGACCATCGCGGTAATCGCGGCGACGTCGCTGACAATGCCGGTAACGTTCGATGCGGCCGACATCGCACAGATGGTCAGGTCCGGCCGGGTGTCTCGCAGCACCCTGTCGAGGTCGCCAAGGTCTGGACCGCCGCCGGCCTGCTCGCCAATTTCGACGATTTCTGCGCCGCTTTCGCGCCAGGGCAGGATGTTGGAGTGGTGCTCATAGGGACCGATGATGACCCTTGCATGCCGCCCGGCCGTCACCGCTTCGGTCACGCCAAAGAGCTTGACGAGGCGATTGATACCAGACGTGGCGCCCGAACCCGTGAAAATGACCGCGTGACCGCTGGTCGCCCGACAGGAGCGGGCAATAACAGCGCGCGCATCACGCCGCAGCCGTGTCATGAACCCGCCGCAGTAGGACGCTTCCGTGTGGCTGTTGGCGTAGTAGGGCAGAATGTCTTCGAGAACGAAACGTTCGACCTGGTGCAGGGCCCGGCCGGACGCGACATAATCCGCATAGACGAGCGCGCGTGGCCCATAAGGACCTTCGATCATCGCTCTCGCGCCCACCAGCCCGTCATTCAGCCGGGCGATGAGATCGTCGCCGCCAAGGCTGCGGCGGAACCGATCCAGTGGGCTTTCGGTTGCAGGCATTACGGAATGAGCGGCGTCCATGGGCATTCTCCGCCATTTAGAAATTGACAGGCATGATAAGGCCAATCAGAATCCGCGGTGTCCCAATTTTTGCCGAGTATTGAAGGTATTTGGTTCGTATGAACGATGAGAAGATCAAAATCGACGATTTTGATATGAAAATTCTAAGTGCCATGCAGCGTGATGCAAGCTTGTCGCAGCGGGAGTTGGCGGAGCGAATCGGCCTGTCTCAAAACGCCTGCTGGCGGCGGTTGCAGCGATTGCAGGCGCTGGGGCTGATCGGCAATGCCCAGAGTGCTATCGATCTTTCGGCGCTCGGCTTCGATTTGACGGTGTTCGTAATGATCCGCACCCGCCATCATTCGAAGGACTGGAGCGACGGTTTCCGGGCGCATGTCGAACGCCTGCCGGAAGTGATCGATTTCTACCGGATTGGTGGCGAGTGGGACTACCTGATCAAGGTCGCCACGCGCGGCATGTCCGGCTATGACGCCTTCTATCAAAAGCTTATAACGGACTTCGATCTGGCCACGGTCACCGGCTTCTTTTCCATGGAAGCGATCATCAATAACCGGCCGGTCGATCTCATGCGTCTGAGATGAAATGGCAGCATGGTTTCGAATGCCGTATGGGTTGCCACCTGACAATTTGCGGGCGGTGCGACCCTATCTAGCCGCGGTAAATGAACGGCGGGGGCTCGGCGCGGCTATCGGCTTCAGCCTGTTCCACCAGCGCCGACCGCATTGGCGAACGGATGCAAACCGGATCGGTCGCCGCGGCATGGCCGGCCAGCGCCATCGCCTGACAGCGGCAGCCGCCGAAATCGATCGCCTTGCGGTCACATGACCGACACAGCGGCGGCATCCAAGCATCGCCGCGGTAAGCGTTGAACGCGGCGCTGTCATACCAGATGTCGGCGAGCGGCATGTCGCGGATGGTTTCGAACGACAGCGAAGGAATGGTTTCTGCCGCATGACACGGCAGGACCTTGCCGGAGGGGGTAATATTAAGACCGGTGCGTCCCCAGCCGCCCATACAGGCTTTCGGATAGGTCGAGTGGTGATCGGCCGGCACGTAGTCGATGACGATGACGCCTGCCAGACGCTCGCGCGCCTCCTCTACAAAGGCATTGGTGCGCAGCACCTGTTCCCGTGTGGGCATCAGTGCCTCACGATTGCGCTCGGCCCAGCCATGGAACTGCACGGTGGCGATCTCGATGCGGCGGGCACCGAGCGTGACGGCAAGATCCAGCATGTCGCCAATCTGGTCCATATTCTGTTTGTGGCAGACGGCGTTGACGGTCAGCGGGATGCCAGCGTCATGGGTCCATTGAGCCACGGAGATCTTGCGATCATAGCCGCCGGCGTAACCACCAATCCTATCGGCAAGCGCCTGCGTTGTCCCCTGGATCGACAGTTGGAGATGATCGAGGCCCGCGTTGGAAAGCTCGGCGATGCGCTTTTGCGTCAGCCCGACCCCGGACGTGATCAGGTTGGTGTAAAGCCCCGCTTCGGCAGCGGCTGTCGTCAGTTCCACCAGATCGCGCCGTGCCGCAGGCTCTCCGCCGGACAGATGAAGATGCAGCACGCCAAGCCCGGCCGCCTGCTGGAACACGGAAATCCATTCTGCCGTGGAGAGTTCGTCACGCAGGCTATCAAGCGCCAGCGGGTTCGAACAATAGGGGCAAGCAAGGGGGCATCGATGCGTCAGTTCGGCAAGCATGGCGATCGGCGCCGGTATGCGGATACGGCCTTTGGTCCCGTTCCGGTCGGTCCATTCGCTCGTCCGCGGCGGGCTGACATGTTCGTTCATGATTTCAGCTCCAGCATCCTGCGCTTGGAAAACGCATCGACGAAAGCGATGATGTCGGTCAGAATCTGCGCCTTGGGCGCCTCAAAGGCGATGGAAAACTCCTCTGCGATGGTGTCCAGATCACGCGCGCCGTCGAGTGCCTTGACGATCATGACGGCAATGTCATCGAGCGCAAGCGCACGTTCGGGGGCAAGCAACAGCGTCTGGCCGCGAACAGTGTCTTCTTTCAGGCGCACGCCGCGGGCAAGCTTTGCTACAGTCTCGCCGGTCACGACTGGGGGCGGTGCATCCGTCATCTCACGGCTCCCGAGGCGGTCTGTTTTCGTGCCGGCTGTGCGAGATCGCCGATCACCCCTTCCTCCCCGTCCCAGCCGCCCGGCGGCAGCAGTGGGGGGGAAACATAGGCATGGTGGAGGGCATCGAGCTGAGCCCAAAGCACGTCGGTCTTGAAGGTCAAAGCCGCTGCGGCTGCGTCCTGTTTTTCCCTTGTGTCGGCATGGTCGAGCACATAGTTCAGGCCGAAGGCGACGTCGACCGGGGCCTCGTCGAGACGCTTGCGAAAATAGGACAGCGCGTCGTCATTGGCAAAGGCGTAATGTTCGATCAGACCGGCAATACGGTTTTTGTGGATCGCCGGCGCGAAAAGCTCCGTCAGCGAGGCCGCGACCGCATCCAGCATCGGCATGTCACGCACGAAACGCAGATAGGCGTCGCAGGCAAAGCGCGTTCCTGGCAGCACGCCACGGTTGGACGCCACGTAATCCGGGTCGAGCCCTACAGCTTCCGCCAGTTTCAGCCACCGGCGAATGCCGCCTCCTTCTTCCCGGCCTCCATCGTGATCCTCGATGCGCTTGCGCCAGGCGCGACGAATGGCAATATCCTCGCAGCGCGACATGAAGGCCGCGTCCTTCAGCGGTATGCGGCTTTGATAATAGAAGCGGTTGATGACCCAGGCGCGAACCTGCGTGATCGAACACCCGCCGCCATGCAGTATGGCGTGGAAGGGGTGCTTGTCGTGGTACCGCGCTTCTCCGATGGCGCGCAGACGCGCTTCGAATTCGGCTCTGTTCTGGGCGTCAGGCAAGGCCAATCTCCATTCCGTCATGACCGATCTCGAAACCGGCGGCAGTCACGGCCTTCCGTTCAGGACCATCGCGCCAGATCGGGTTGGTATTGTTGATATGCACATAGATCATTCGGCCGATTTCAAGCCCGGACAACGAGTGAAGGCTGCCAGGACCCTTTTCGTCACCCATGATCGGCATGTGGCCCATGCGCCGTCCGGTCTTGTGCCCCGTGCCGGCGCGGATCATTTCGTCATCGGCGAAGACCGTTCCGTCGAAAAACACGAGGTCGGCACCGTGCAAGCGTCCGCAAAGCCAGTCCGGCAGCGACGCACAGCCGGGGATGTAATAGGCGCGCCGGCCTCCGACCAGAAACTCGATCCCGATCGTCTGTTCGCCTTCAAGGCCAAGGTCGGGCGTGTCCCCTTCCAGAAACAGCGCAACCTTGCCCGGCACCGCAAAAATGCGTGCCTCCAGCCCCTCGAGCGGAAAGAACGTCTCGTCCAGGCGGATGGCGTGCCGTCGAACGATCGCCGGGTCGAGAACTCCGAAGATGGGGTTGGCATCTATCACACCGCCGATCGTCGCCGTGCAGAAAAGGTCGAAGCCCTGTTTCTCGCGCAGTGTCAGAAGCCCGCCAATGTGATCGACATCGGCATTGGTGACGACTACGCTTCGGATCGGGCTATGCCTGAGGCCTTTCGGATGCAGATGCGGCGTCTGCTGGATCTGCTGGCGTATGTCGGGAGAGGCGTTGAAAATCGCCCAGGTCTCACCATCGAGACTGACGGCCAGCGAGGACTGGGTCTGCAGCAGGAGCCCGGACGAGGTGTCGCGGGCGGCGGCACAATTGGCGCAGTTGCAGTTCCATTGCGGCAATCCGCCACCCGCGGCAGAACCGAGCACGAGAAACCGAAGTCCGGTCGTCACTCCCGTGCCCTGCACGATCAGAACAGAACCGGCTCGGCGCCGTCGGCGGGCGCATAACGGTTGATTTCCATTCCGCAGCTGACTTCAACAAATTTGGGTGTAGTCCATTTCATGTGACAACTCCTGTCGTTGTTGTTCGGCGTCTATGGCCGCCTTTCACAACTAGGCCACGACAATCGCGGTTTAAACCCGGCCTCACGAAGACGTTATACCGCCTCCGATCCGCAATCTTGGCGGGAGCGAACGCTGTGACAGTCCAACTTACCATCGCAGGCCGCTCAAAAGATCACTTAGAACGGATGACGTGCAGGATCCGGCCTTAGGCTTCCGTCGTCAGCATCTGGCGGATTTTCCGTGCCAGTTCATCGATAGCGAAAGGCTTGGTAATCATGTCCATTTCCGGGCCAAGGAATTCGGCGCGCGAAGCCGCCATTGCCGCATAGCCCGTGACGAACAGAACTTTCAGTTCGGGCCGTGCGGAAATCGCGATCTCCGCGATCTGCCGCCCATTCATGCCGGGCAGACCCACATCCGAGATCAAAAGATCCAGCCGCCCGGCCCCTTCGAGCACTGGGATCGCCTCATTGCCGTCAACGGCCTCAATAACGCGGTAGCCGAGATCCTTGAGCACGTCCACGACCAGCATGCGTACGGATTCATCGTCTTCGACCACCAGCACGGTTTCGCCATCGCCACGCGGCGGAACGGCTTCGGCTTCCGCTGCCAGTTTTCGGGCGGCGACGCCGTCGAGACTTCCGGGCAGATAGAGCTTGATTGTCGTGCCGAGACCGACCTCGCTGTAGATGCGCACATATCCCCCGGACTGCTGCGCGAAACCGTAGATCATCGAAAGGCCGAGTCCAGTTCCCTGGCCGATCGGCTTGGTGGTGAAGAACGGATCAAACGCCTTGTCGATCGTGGACTGGGACATGCCGATGCCGGTGTCGCTGACGGCGATCACCACATAATTGCCGGGCACAAGCGTTTCGCCACGCACCAGATCGCTTTCGCCGAAAACGACATTGGTCGTTTCGATCGTCAACTTGCCGCCCGCGGCCATTGCGTCACGCGCATTGATGACGAGGTTCAAAATGGCGCTTTCAAGCTGGTTGGCGTCGGTGACGGCCTTCCAAGTCTCCGGCGCCATCGCCGTCACCAGTTCGACCTGTTCGCCCAGCGTGCGACGGAACAGCTCTTCCATCGACGACACGAGTTCGATCACATTGACCGGCTGGAAATCCAGCGACTGGCGTCGCGAGAATGCCAGCAATCGATGCGTCAGGGCCGCCGCCCTCTGCGCGGAGGAACTGGCGGCATCGATGAACTTGTCGAGTTCGTCCAGCCTTTTTGCGGCAATGCGGCGCTTGATGACCGACAGCGCGCCGATCACTCCGGTCAGCATATTGTTGAAATCGTGGGCGATGCCGCCCGTCAACTGTCCGACCGCTTCCATCTTCTGCGCCTGGCGCAGCTGTGCTTCGGTTTCGTGCAGCGTCGCCTGCTGCTCCCGCTCCAGCGTCACATCGCGACCATAGGCATAGACGCGGTCGCCTTCCTGCGTCGTTCTCCAGGAAATCACCCGGGGATCACCGCCTTTGTCCGCCAGCCGGATTTCGAGGTCGCTATGAATGTCTTCCACGGCCCGGCGCAGCGTGCCGCGAATATTCTGCTGGTCTTCGGGCCAGATGAATTCGAGCACGTTGTGGCCGATGACCTCGTCCGGCGCATGCCCGAGGATTTCCATCCACGACGGACTGACATCGCGAAAGACGCCATCGGCGCCAATGACGACGAAAATATCGCGGGAGTTCTTCCAGACGCGATCGCGTTCGCGCACGCTTTCGCGGGCGATTTCGGACAGCGCCTGATTGGCACTGCGCAGCTCTTCCTGGGTGCGGCGCGCTTCGGTCACGTCAAAGACAACGCCGACATAGCGGCGCCCGCTGGATTCGGTATCGTCGACATATTCGCCACGGCGTGCCAGCCACCGTTCTTCGCCGTCATCGGCACGGCGCACGCGAAACTCCGTGCTCGCCGCGTCCTGCAAGCCATCTGGAAGGCTCAGGTCGATCATCGCGGCATCGTCGGGATGGATCAGGTCATTCAGTGTGCGCACCGGCAGAAGCTTGGTCGGATGCAGGCCGAACAGGCGGCAGAACTGTTCCGAAACGCGCATCGTGCCGTAGCCGATCGTATGCTCGAACGTGCCGATCCCACCGGCCAGCTGAGCGATGCGCAACTGCTCGGTCGCCCGCTTCTGCTCGGTAATATCCACCAGCACGCCCACGAAACGGATCGGCTGGTCGTTTTCGTCAAGCACGGCGCGGCCGTTTGCATGCACCCAGCGATAGCCGCCATCATGGCGCCGCAATCGGTATTCCTTGGAAAAAACCTCCGATCCGGCGAGAATACCGGCCACGGCGATCTTCACCTTTATCAGGTCATCCGGGTGGATGGAGGTAAAGAAATGATCGGTTGAAACCCCTTGGGACAGAGCGAGCGCGTCCTGCTGGGTGATGGCCGCAAAGCGGGCGTCGGCGAACAGGCGGCGCTCGGCTATATGCCAGTCCCAGCCGCATGTCGCCCCTGCAGCATCCAGCGCCAGTTGCAAGCGTCGTTGTGCCTGATCCAGCGCGGTATTCACGTGAGCAAGGGCGTCGCCGTTGCTGTCCAGCCGATCATTCATGAGCAAGGCCCGAGCACATCGATTTCACGGTCAATTGGATTCCGCCATTACCCGATCGATGAAATCGGCGATGAGTTGTTTGAGTTTTTCCAGCGAGGGAAGATCCATGATCATGGCAATATAACCACGGATATCATGTTCGCGCACAGAGAAGTTGATGTAGAGAAACAGGACGAAACTGTCCTCCGCATCATTCTCCGGAGCATCGAACAATAAGGCGCTGTTTCCGCGACGCACATCCGGCAGCGACATCTTCAACGTGTGCTGCAGCATGTTGGCCATTGAGCCCAGGCAACCGTTCAGGATGACATTGCCGGTCTCGGCCAAGGCCTCGGTTTCCATCTCGATCAATTCGGCTTCCGGCATCTCCTCGCCGAGTATGGCGCGCACCAGCGACAAGCCGTTGCTTTCGGGAAAGATCAGGAGGGCCCGCCCGGAAAAGGGGCCGGCGAACTGTTGCTGTACGGCGATCAGCCCCTCGCTTTCGCGCTGACCGATCAGCGATGCCGCGGACTTGCGTGTCACCACCTCGACGGCGGGAACCGAGAGCACAACCTGTTTGTTGACCATCTTCCGCAGGCTGGCCGCCGCACGACTGACGCCGATATTCACGAGTTCGGTCAATGCATCACGTTCGAGTTCATCGAGGGCAAGATCGGTACTGCTCATGAACCTGCCTTTTTCAATCGCAACGCCGCGCCGGAAACGAAGCCGCTCATGGATTCAACGGTCACCGGCTTGGCGACGAACGTGGCGTTGAGGGCACGAACCTGAGCGATAACCTCATCCTGCACATTGGCCGTGATGATGGCGATGGGCATGTGAGGATGGCTGGCGCGCAATTCGGCAGCCAGTTCCAGCCCGTCCTTGTCCGGCATGTTGAAATCAAGGACTGCCATGTCGACAGACTGCTCGGCGACGATCGCCAAGGCTTCCTGCGCACTCGACGCCTCGACCCGGTGCCAATCGGGCTGCAGCGCCGCAATTGCCTTGCCGGCCACGATACGCGCCAATTTGCTGTCATCCACGACCAGAACTGTCGTCATTTCCATACTCCGCCGCACCACTTCGGCCGTTTTGCCAGGCGCTTATCGTTACATTTATTTGCGCGATCAAGCATGCGCAAGTTTGTGTCCGGTCACGAACCTTCCGACTGCGTAAAATATACGTTCAAACCAGGCAGGACTTGCTGCGCGATGAAGGAGGATGTGGGCGCGCCGGTTATCTTCGGGCGAAACACCATCAGCGCCTGCCAGAGTGCCGTATGAACAGTCGTCGCCTCACTGATCTCGACCGGCAGGTCCGGCTGCTCCTGCAGATGCGAGATAAGGGTCTCGACTTCCTCTACGCCGCACGGCCCGGCCAGGACGATGGCCCTGTTGGTCAAGTTCACCGTCATGCGATCAGTTCCTCGATATTGAGGACGAGCAGAACCTTTCCGTCGCCCAGAAGGGTCGTCCCCGCCACGCCCATGACGCCCTGAAGCAGGCCCGCCATGGGGCGCGTCAATGTCTCCGCGCGCTCAGTGATCGTATCAACAACAACGCCGATCCGTTCTCCGCCATGCCGCAGGATCAGCACCTTGAGATCGCCTGCGGAGGGAGGCGATTTCCGTTGTGGATGCTTGAGCATGTCCGATAGATCGACCAGCGGAATCGTGCTGTTGCGCAGGACGAAAGCGCGGCCGGCGCGCACTGGTTGAACGTCCTTGAGCGGCAGTCTGCAGGTTTCGAGAATCTCGCTCATCGGTATGCCGTAGCGTTCACCGCCAACTTCGACGACCATCAGTTCGGCCATCGAAAAGCTGATCGGCAGCCGCAGCACGAACCGCGTCCCGGAACCGGTGACGCTGCTCAGGCCGACGCTCCCTCCAAGCCGTTCAATGGCGGTGCGAACGACATCGAGCCCGACGCCCCGCCCGGAAAGATCAGATACCGCGGCAGCAGTGGAAAAGCCCGGCGTGAAGACAAGTTGCAGGACGGCCTCCGCCGGCAGCGACGACAGCTGCTCCGGGGAGATCAGGCCGCGCGCCACCGCCGTCCGGGCCACCCGGTCGGGATCCATGCCGCGTCCGTCGTCTTCCACTTCGATTTCGATGCGCTCGCCGCGCTGGCGCGTCCGTAGACCGATCCGTCCACGCGCCGGTTTTCTAGCCGCAACGCGCTCCGCCTCGGTCTCGACGCCGTGGTCGAGGGCATTGCGGATGATATGCAGCAGCGGTTCGAAAAGGCTTTCGACGATTTCGCGGTCCGCCTCGACGCCTTCGCCTTCGATCACCAGATCCACGCCCTTGCCAAGCCGCGCAGAGGTTTCGCGCACCAGGCGCGGGAAGCGGCGGAAGGTCGCCTCGAGCGGGATCATCCGCGCCCGCGTCACTGCGCCATGGAGCGAAGCGACCAGCCTTTCGATTTCGTGGTGGTTCGAGGCGATGCGGCGGGCCAGCATTTCCTCACCCCTGCTTCGGGCCTCTTCCACGAGCGGGGCCAGGGTATTTTTTGCCGTCACCAATTCGCTGGCGATCTCGACCAAAGCATCGATGCGGGCGGTTTCCACCCGCATCACGGGCGAAAGCCGTTCCGCGCCATGGGCCGGGTCGGCGACTGCTGTTTCCGTGGCGTCATCGCCGGTGGCGATCAGGCTGACTTGATCCGGAATCATCCGGAAAATGGCTTCGATATCGGAAAACGCATCGGCCGCTGCGGCTTCGATCACGAGGTTGCAGCGGAACGGGTCGTATTGCGATTGTGCATCTGCCGGTTCACGAAGCCGAAAGGCCATATGTCGAATGTCCGCCAGTCGCGCCATGGTCGCGAACGGGTCGTCGCCGTTGAAGAAGCATTCCGGATGCGGCTCGTAGTGAATGAGCGTCAGCCGGCCGCTGATACCGGCGCTACGGATATCGGCATCCAGCGACGCCGCCCATGACGGCATCTCCGTAGGCACGGGCACAAGCGTAGGGACGGTCGCTGCGGGCGCGGCGATGCCCGGCGCCAGAATGCCGATCAGGCGCACCGCCTGCTGGCGGTGTATGTCGGACAGGCCGGCATTTCCCTCTATGCCGCCCAGGCTGTCGTCGACCCAGTCGATGACCGCCATCAGCGGATCGATCAGCGCCGCGTCGACGGCAATCTCACCCGACCGTGCCCGCGACAGCAGGTCTTCGGCGCGGTGCAGCACGTCCAGCATCGGCCCGAGATCGAAAAGGCCGACCGAGCCCTTCAACGTGTGAACCGCCCTGAACGCGCTTTCCAGCCGTTCGCGATCGCCGGGTTGGTTTTCCAGCATCAGCAGGTCTTCCGAAGCCTGCTGAACAAGCTCTCTGGCCTCGATGACGAACTGTTCGATCAATTCATTCATCATTTGCCTCCCGCTTCCTGGTAGACAATCGCATCGGGGAAGCGGACCGTCTGAAACCCGGTCGAAATGCGAGACATCGACTCCGCATGCCCGAGGCACAGGTAACCGCCGGGATTGAGAAGTTCGTGCAGGTTGCGTGCGGCGACTTCCCGGGCGGCCTCATCGAAATAGATCAGGACGTTTCGGCAGAAGATGACATCGAATCGCCCGAGCGGCGCAAGCGACTGTCGATCGATGATATTGCCGCGGACGAAATTGACGGATTCGCGAATATCGGAAATCAGGCGGCGGCGGTTGCCCGCTTCCGGTTCGAAATAGGCCTGCACCACCTCTGCCGGCAGTTTCGATAGCGAGCGCGAACCGTAATAGCCCTCGACCGCTTGTTTCAGGATGGCGGTGTCGATGTCCGACCCGACAATTTCGATATTGTAGGCATCCACCAGCGCCCAGTTTTCGAGAAGCCACAGGGCGATGGAATAGGGTTCCTCGCCGCTGGAACAGGGCATCGACCAGATGCGGATACGGTCGCCAGGGGCTTTGCTGCGAATGATATCCGGAAGGATGGAGTTCGAAAGGCAGGCGAGTTGATGCTGCTCGCGATAGAAATAGGTCTCGTTGACCGTAAAACTGTTTATGAGCAACTCGGATTCGTCAGGATCGGCGCGCAGTCTTGCGATATAGTCGGGGACTGAGCTTGCACCGCTCTGATCGATGAGATCGATCACCCGCCGCTCGATGTAATAGCGCTTGCTCTCGCCGAAGACCATACCGCTGCGCTGGTAGATGATTGCGCTGATCTCCTTGAGCGCAGCCGCCGACAAGGGGACGTCAATCGGACGCGAGGCGAGGGGCGGAATGGTCATATGCCAACCCGCTGCACAAGCGATGACGCAATCTGATCGACACGCCGGACCTCGGATGCGCCATTGAGGCGGACGAGTTCCCCGGGCATGCCCCATACGACCGCCGTTTCCTGTGACTCCGCGATCGTGTGGCCGCCGGCGGCATGCAGCTTTGTCATCGGGCCGGCCCCGTCATTGCCCATGCCGGTCAGCAGTACGCCCACCAAGTCCTGCGCCGGCACATGGTCCATCGCGGAAGCGACGAGCCGGTCGACGCTGGGGTGCCAGCGATATTTGCCATCGACCGGCGCTGCCATCGCAACCAGACTGCCGTCGCGCGAGGAAATGACGATGTCGGCATCTCCTTTGGCGATGTAGACATGCCCGGCGTCAAGCGGTGTCAGCCGCGTCACCTCGGTCACTGGGAGCGCGCATATCTTTCCAAGCCGCTGCGCAAGAGCGCCCGTGAACGACGCCGGCATGTGCTGCGCGACGACGATCGGGAGACGAAAGCTGGCCGGCAGGTGTGGCAGGATGGCGTCGAGCGCCGTCGGCCCACCCGTCGAGGTGCCGATCAGCACGAGCCCCGCCTTGGCCGGACCGGCTGCCGCAGCGATATGCCGTGCTGGTGCCTTCGAGAGGTGAGGTCGAGATACTGCCCCGCCGAGGCGCACCCGATCAGCAAGCCTGAGGCTGCGTCTCACCTTCACGCTGGCTGCCATTCTGACCTTTTCGACAAGGACGGGCGCAAGTTCATCGATACCGAGCGAGATAGCCCCGGCCGGCTTGGTGGCGAAATCGACGGCACCGATTTCCAATGCCTTCAGCGTCTCGCGTGCCCCGTCCTCCGTCAGGGAAGATAGCATGACGACGGGGCAGGGGTGCTCGAGCATGATCCGGTCAAGGCATTCCAGCCCGTCCATCCTCGGCATTTGCACATCCAGCGTCACCACATCGGGGCGAAACTCAGCAATGGTTTGCAACGCCTCGACGCCGTCGCGCGCAAATGCGATCTCGAAGTCGGCTTCAGCGCCGAAAATCTGCCCAAGCAGTTTTCGCATAAGCGCGGAATCATCGACGACAAGCAATCTGATCACGGGCCGACTGCCGCTGCTTTGTCCTGCGCGATCGACGCCACGACATCACGCTCGGCTTTGCTGAGCAGCGCTTTCGGATCGATCAGCAGCAGCATTTTCCCGTCCGCATCGACATGGGCGACACGATCGAACACGTCGGTATCGTCCGACGCGAATTCCGGCGCCGCGCAGAGCGCCTTTGCATCTATCGACACGACCTGCGAGACCTCGTCCACCACAAACCCGGCCTGCAGCGCACCAAGTGTGAGAATGATGGCGCGCGGCGCGACAAGGTCCTTCGCCTGCAGCGCATCGAAACGCAGACGCTGGTCGATCAGCGGCACGACGCGACCGCGCAGGTCGATGACGCCGGTGATGAAATCCGGCCCGCCGGGCAGGCTCGTCACCTCCCGCGGCACCCTGATGACCTCATCCAGGGCGGCAATCGGCAAGCCGTAACGTTCGTCACCGAGCCGGAACACAAGAAACTGTTCGACCGCCTGGGTGGTCTCCCTCATGTCCTCCATTTCCTTCGCCCCATCGTCTCGATCGACCGCTTCGTTCACCGCTGCATAACTCCAGAGCTTGTCTGGCGACAGGATGGCCATGATCGCGCCCCGGTCGCCGGTGCGCCCGATCGCCTCGATCTGGGCGGGCCCGCGGCCGCGTTGCAGCACCGATGGAACAGCGTCGAGCGCATCAGCCGGCAGGCGGCAGAGCGTCTCGACTGTATCAACGACGAGACCGACCCGCGTATTCTCTTGAGCGATGACCAGAAACGGCGTGCCCGCGGACAATATGCCTCCGCCCTCAAGGCCGAGCAAAACAGCAAGCGATACCAGCGGTATCGAACGACCGCGCAGGTTGGCGAGCCCCAGCATGCCATCGTCGGCATTCGCGACCACTGTCATGTCGCCTGGTAATGGGGCCACCTCGATGACGGCTTCCAGCGGCAAGCCGTACAACTGACCGGCAATGCGGAAAGAAAGGAAGACTCTTGCCGGCTTCGCGTCTGCGACTTCCGCCTCATCCTCGATCACGCGGTTGCGCGCCGGGGACGCGCGCTTCGAAACCTGGAAGGCCGCATCCAGTCGCTCAGCAAGTTCCATCGTTGAGAAGGCCGGGAACTGGGCCGGCCCCGAAAGGCGCAGCACGTCATCAACGAGAAGCCCGACCGGCCCCTTATGATCATAGACGATGATCTTGCCATCAACGGACCATGGCTTGCCGTCGCCATTGATGACCCGCGTCATCGACACCACAGGAAGCGGTCGCCCGCGTAGATTGGCGATCCCGGCAAGGATAGACGGGCCGCCCGGCACGCGGGTAAGATGGGGAGCGCGGATCAGTTCGACAACATGATCCGCATTGATCTCACGGCATTCGTCGCCGATACGAAACGACAACCATCGTTGATCTGCTTCCGTCTGCAGGAGGGACCGGGGCATGACCTCAGGTTCCGGCAAGCTGGAGTTCATCCGCGAGCGAGGCAATTTCCTCAACGGCCGCGGCCAGGTCCTCGGCACCGCGGGACTGCTGCCGGGCAGCGGTCGCCGCCTGCTGTGAGGCCGCACTCGCCTGCTGTGCGACGGCGGCGATCTGCTGCGTGCCGATCTGTACCTGCCGTGCCGCCACCAGTATCGCCTCCGCGGCCTCGGCTATGGTAACGCTGCCCTGTGCCATGGCATCGACGTCCTGCTCAGCAGTCGCCAGCCGCTCGGTCATCAACCGATTCCTGGCCGCCTCTGCCTCACAGGCCGTCACGATCATCTCCAGTTCCCGCTGGACGGTGGCGATCTGCAACTGGATCAGGCGTATGATATCCTTGACTCCGTCGATATTTTCCGAGGCATCCTGGGCAAGCTTACGGATATCGGCGGCAACCACCGCAAAGCCACGGCCGGATTCGCCTGCACGTGCGGCCTCGACGGAACCGCTAACGGCGAGCATGCTGGTCTGGACGGCCACAAGCACGATCCGGTCGACGGTCCGCGCGATGCGGAAGCCGATCTCGCCAAGCGCCTCGAGATCCGCCAATGCGGCACGGGTCTCTTCAACGGCCTCAAGCGTACCGGATGCAACGTTTTCAAGCCCGGCACGGTTTCGCCGCAGCTGCGCCCGGATAGCCTCGGTTTCCGAGCGGGTCCGTTCGGCACTTTTCTGTGTCAAGGCGGCGCTGGTTTCGATCTGCAGCATTGCCGCATTGGCCTGCTGTGTCGCGGCCGCCTGTGCCTCCGCGCCCCTGCTGATCTGCTCGACCGCGATGAGGATCTCGCCAGCGGCTCCGGAGAGCTCCTGAACGGTGGAGGACAGGTCTTCTGCCGCAAAACTCACCTCGTCCGCACGCGTGGCGCGGCCCGCATCGTGCAGAAGATTGTCGGCAAGCACCGCCAACCCTTGCGACGCCCGGCGGCTTTCTTCCAGCGCTGCGCTTTGCTGCTGTACGGCCCGTTGCGCCTCTCCTGCGGCGGCCGACTGTTGTTCTGCGGCCGCGGCCACCGTTTCGGCACCCTTTTGCGCCTCCCGCGTCGCGACCTCGGCCTCGACGGCCGCAATCAGGATCGTCTGGCTGTTTTGCGACAGCGCCGCGAGACCTGTTCGGATGGCCGCGAGTTCTTCGGTCACAAGGCGCCCGTTCGCCGTCTGCTGCTGGGCCTTGGACGCCGCAAGCCTGATCCGTTCCGCGATCCGCATGACGCCGGTCTTGATCGTCTGGGCATGCTGGCCGACGTCGCGGGAACTGCGCTCCGCGATCTCCGCCAGCGCGCGCACCTCATCGGCGACGACGGCGAAACCGCGACCGTGATCGCCCGCCCTTGCAGCCTCGATGGCCGCGTTCAAGGCGAGAAGATTGGTGCGATCCGCGATATCGGCAACGGCCATCGTCGTGTCGCCGATGCTCTCGGCCTGGCTCTGCAGACGATCGATAACGGTGACGGAATCGATCTGACGCGTGGCATTGGCGTTGATCGACAGGATGGAAGCGTCGATCTGCGCCGCAAGGTCCAGAACAGAGGATTGAAGCAATTCCGTGCGGCGCCGCGCGGCCTCGGCTTCGTTGCGCGCATCGGCAAAGCGTGCGGCCAGATGCGTGGTCGCAGACAGGGATTCGTGGGCGGCGCCCGCCGCTTCTTCCGCGCCGGACGCGATCTGCTCCAGCGCTCTTTGCAGTTCTTCGGCGGCGGATGCTGCCTCACCAACGCCGGTCGCCAACTGTTCGGTTGCAGCCCCGATGCGTTCGGCGGCCTTTTGCTGGCGAACGCGTGAGCCCTGCTGCGAGCGGCGCCCGTGCGATGCGTTGTCCGTGACGGGCGGGGTCTGGGCAGCCCCGGCTTCCTCCCGGTTTGCCTTGGCTCCCAGTTGCGACGTCTTTACGAGTGCCATCGATTATCCATGGAATGAAAGCTTGCGCGGCAGCGCCGCGCCAGAGGCCAAAAGAATGGATTTTTATGACGCAAAGGCCAGATCAAAGCAATCGCCCTACGCGCGCTGGCGAACAAGGCCACACATATGGTTTACGACCGCGTCGATCTGGTAGGGTTTGGGAAAAAACGGAACCGATGCGGGAAGCGCGTTCCTCGCGACCTTAAGATAAGCGGAGGTGAGCGCGACGCTGATATGGGGCCACGAATCGACGACATGTCGTGCAAGCGCCAGCCCATTCATCGCACCCGGCATGTCGACATCGCTGAAGACGGCATCGATGTCAGGATTGGCGTCGATGATCGCCAATGCCTGTTGCGCGTCGGCCGCTTGCAGCACGTCAAATCCGGCATCCAGGAAGGCATCGGCCAAGCTGAAACGAATGAGGGCTTCGTCCTCTACGATCAGCAAGCGAAGAGCGGTCACAGTCATTCGGCGATCCAAATGGATGAAGGTAGCCTAGAATGCCGATCACGGATTTTGGTTCCAACCTTGGCTTGCCGAAAAACGCGATGACCGCCATCGATCTGCGAGGCCGGAGAAAGTCGTCATAAAATGGCGCACGGGTGCTATGAAACGTGCGCTAAGCCAGGACGGTTTCGTGCGGTCACAATCGAACGCATGTGCGGAAAGCGGGGGGACGAGATGAGGATAGTAAGAATTGCGATTGCGGGGTTTGGTGGCGTCGGGAAGGCGACGGCGCACCTGCTGCTGTCGCGGCGGCCGCGTTACTGCCATGTCTATGGCGCCGATGTCCGGCTGGTTGCCGTGTGCGGATCGCGATCCGGGAACAGAAGCGATGAGGGACTGGAAGAGGACGCGTTTTCGAACCTCGAGGACGGCCTGTCCGGACCCGACTTCATCGCCCAGAGCAACGCCGAAATACTGATCGAAGCGGGACCGAGCGATTTCCGGACCGGCGGCCCCGGTCTTGCCTATCTGCGGTCGGCTCTGTCGGCAGGGTGCGATACGATCGTCATTTCGAAGGGTGCGCTGGTTCACAGCGGTCGGAAATTGCGCGCGCTCGCCGAAGGGTCCGGCTCCATCCTGAAGCTCAGCGGTGCGGCGGCCGCGGCCCTGCCGACGATCGATCTGGTCGAGCAAAGCCTCAAAGGATGCGAGGTGCTCGAAGTCGAGGGCATTTTGAATGCCACGACAAATTATCTGCTTGACGCCATGGTGACGCGCGGCATCGGTTTCGAGACCGCCTTGCGGGAGGCGCAGGACGGAGGCTTTGCGGAAGCCGACCCGCGCAACGATACCGAAGGCTGGGATACCGCCTGCAAGCTGTTGATCCTTGCCAATTTCGGTCTCGGTGCAGATTTGGCGATGAATGACCTGGCCGTCGAAGGAATCCAGACGGTGACCAGCGAGCGCATTGCAGCCTTTCGCGAACAGGGTCTCGTTCCCAAGCTTATCGGCCATTTTTCAAGAAGTGAAAAGGGCATCGTCGCCGGTGTCGGCATCAGGTCCTATCCGCTTTCCCACCCGTTCGCGCAGGTCCGCGGCAAGGACAAGGCCATTCGGATCGTGACTGACGCAATGGGCGAAACGCTTGCCATGGGATCCGGCACGGAGCCTCTGGCGACCGCAGCCGCGGCGCTCAAGGATCTTGAACATATTCTGGCGGCGCGGAGCGCCTTGAGTGGTTTTCGATAGGCGTGAAGTGACCATTCTTTGCGGCTCGTCCGATCGTTTGGATCGACCGGCCGAAACCAACTTTCGTTGTGATCGTCTGGGAACCGCGTCCGGTCCACTTCATTTCAGCCAGGGCGAGAAACACGCATGCTGATAAAAAAAGGAGACCCAGATGACGGATCGATTGACGATGCAGGATCCACGCCACCAGTACCCGAAGCCACCATTTCGCGAGCAGCCTCAACCCGTCCCGGGACTTGCCGCAAAAATGGATCCGAAACCGGATCACGGCGAGACCAGTTACAGGGGCGCGGGGAAGCTGACCGGCCGTCGCGCGCTGATTACCGGCGGCGACAGCGGCATTGGTCGCGCGACTGCAATTGCCTATGCCCGTGAAGGCGCCGACGTGGCGATCGCCTATCTCGACAGCGAAGAAAGCGACGCCAGCGAAGTCATCGCCCTGATCGAGGCGGAGGGCCGAAAGGCCGTGGCTTTGCCGGGCGATATTACCGACGAGGCGTGGAGCCGAGAACTGGTGCGCAAGGCCGTCGAGGCGCTGGGCGGGCTGGACATTCTCGTCATCAATGCCGGCCGCCAGCAGCATCGCGAGGATATTTCCAAAGTCAGCTCGCAGGACTTCGACAAGACCCTGAAGACGAACCTCTATGCCATGCACTGGATCGCCCAGGCGGCTGTCGAACACATGCCGGCCGGCGCGGCCATCATCACCACGGCCTCTATCCAAGCCTATGATCCGTCGCCGATCCTTCTCGATTACGCCACGACCAAGGCCGGCATTGTCGCCTATACCAAGGCACTTGCCGCCCAACTGATGGAGAAGGGCATTCGCGCCAATGTGGTAGCGCCGGGTCCGTTCTGGACGGTTCTGCAGTCCACCGGTGGTCAGCCTCAGGAGAAGGTGACGACGTTTGGTGAGCAAACCCTCTTCGGCCGCCCCGGCCAGCCTGTCGAAATCGCGCCTCTCTATGTGCTTCTGGCGAGCCAGGAAGGCAGCTATCTGACCGGCGAGGTTTTTGGCGCGACCGGTGGCGATGGCGTTGCCTGATGTTGGGGCGGCCTTTCATGGGCCGCCTTCTTTCCATGTCGGCGGTCAGCGATACCGCCGCTTGCCTGCAAACCGTCGTGGCGGGCCTCGTCGTCTCCTGGCGGTCTAGCGGCCGATGGCATTCCAGACCGGCAAACGCGCCGGACGCCGTCGCTTCCTGACCGTCCGGTCGGACAGCGACACGGCTCGAACGCCTTTTTCAAGCCCGAAGCATTCAGAAATCCGGGGCTGACAAGGGAAACCTGTTGACGAGAAATCACGTGACTTCCCGCGTATCCGATATATAATCGGAAATAAATATGGCCGATCAGCCACTTAACGTGGAACATAACTGAAGCTGAACAGGTTATTCATCTGACGTTCATGTAGAAAGGTGCTTCCCATGTTTCTGAGTTCGCTTCAGACGGTCAACGCTTTCACGTTTGGCATGGATGAAACCCTGTATGCCAAGAGGGCAGCCATCCAGGCGGAACTAAGCTCGCTGCCTGACTATTCCGGCAGGATCTCGATCGCCACCGAAGGCGACTGCCTGATCGTCGAGGGCACCGTGGGCAATCAGATCGACTATAACCGCACCATCGATATTGCCTCGGACATTGCGGGTGCCGGAAGCGTGATCTTCCGCATCGGCTACGAGGCCATGCCATCCGCCTGAGCCCCGACGGGTTATCCGCAGACCTGCGGAGAATAACCGACTGCCCTGGCCGAAAGTGCGCACATGTTCCTTTGCGCGGGATGTGCGCACTTTGCGGCCAACGGCCGGCGAATTTGAAATTATACTGAAGGCGGTGACAGCACGGTTCACATACCGCGCGATCCGCAGAATCTCTTGGCCCGCCGATATCTTTGCGGTACGCCCCCTGCCGGTAAGCCGACCGCCCCACTCAAAGCGTTCAGCGGAGTGCGCGCTGTGCCGGAGCCCCTTGCACTATCGACGGCAATTTCCATCTGCGTCAACATGCCGGATGTTTTGGCGGAGCGTTTTGCGATAGTGCTCTTTCCCGCAGAGTATCGAAACCAGCGTGGACATCGTCAAATGTGGGATTGGTTCCCTCTCGTCTTCTTCCCGTTCAAGATCGTCGTTCTGGGCACGGGCATGTTCTACGCCATCAAGTGGCATCGTGATCAGGAAAAGAAAGACAACAAAACGGACCGGCCGTAAGGGCTTCTTCCTACCTTAGCCGTGAGACCCCGCTGAACGTCCGTCTTTTCTTGACCACCTCGTCCCTGATAACGTCGTCGCACATTCGTCGTCGCACATTCGTCGTCACGCTCGCATTTGGGGCCATGGTTCCCGATAGCCCGTGCACCGGACGGCACGTTCAAACAACGCGCAATCGCCACCGGGTTCTTCATGCGGGGAGCAAAGCGTCTCATGCCGTTTGGCAACTAGGGACGTCGTGCGTCCGCGCTCTCCGTCATCGGCGCGTCTGGTCCGTGCCAAGGGCAATGGCTCCTGACCTCCGTGATCGACAGCGAGATCGCAGCCGTGCAGCAGGCCCGCAACACGGTTTCCGATACGGATGTCCGGGCATTTTCGACCCGCGACTACCGGCGCGTGTTCGTTTTCGGTCGCGGGCATTTCGCGGCCTTATCCTCGTTCATTGCGCTGCGCCTCACCCGATCCGGTTACGTGGCGACCGAGCTTGGCAGCAGGATGGATCAGTTGGCGGAAACGCTGATAGACGACGGCCGATCAATCAGATCGCTGGGAGAGTTCAAGACCTTCCGGGCTTCATCCGGTCTGACGGCAAGTTAAGGGATAGGGTGCGGGCGGGTTTGACCTGCAAGAACACGATCTTTCGCAGAAGCGCGGCGTAATCGCTTAGTAGAACATGCGGCGAAACGGCATGATGGCGGCGCCCATCGCGGCCGCGTCGGTGGCGATTTCGGAAATGATCAGTTTGGGACCGCCCCGGTGTACGCCATAACGCGGGCGATCGAAAATCTTCGTCCGCTCGATCAAAAGCGACGCCAGCCCGGGCGGGATCTGACCGCCGAACACGATCGCCTGTGGGTCCAGTGTGGCGCGGATGGCGTTGACGAGACGGATGTATGCCGGCGTTACCTCGTCCACCCATTCCGCCACACCCGGCCAACGCGCATCGAAGTGACGGCGCATGTAGTGGATCGAGGGGACGTTCACGCCGTTCCGGTTCACCCGATCGATGAGATATTGCAGCGCCGGGCGCCGTTCCGTCTCGATCTCATCATAGAGGCCGGAAAATTCGCCGGCATTGCCATTGCCGCCCTTCAACAGCTCTCCGTCGATAATGACCCCGCCGCCAAAGCCGTAATTGAAGCTCAGATAGGCGAAGTTTTGAATGAAGCGGCCGATCCCGAACATAGATTCCGCGACGGCGCCCGATTTTCCGCCATTGATGACCCAGGCCGGCCGATCAAACAGATCGGTGATGATGGGTCCAAGCTCGATCATCGACCATTCGTGCAGCGGCAAAGGCGCATTGTGGCGTGTACCGTCGACATGATAGCCGGCAATGGCGAAACCGATGCCGAACAGATTCTCTTCGGCGAGATCGTTCTGCCGCTGCAGCTCGACGACCTGCTGTCTGACCAGCTGAAGCGCACGATCCATTGTCAGTTCGCGTAGCGCCACTTCACGTTCGCCCAGAATTTTTCCCGCTATATTCGTGATGCAGATGCCGATGACGTCGGTATTGACCGAGATACCGCAGGCATAGGCATGGGCACCATTGAGATGCAGCATGGGGCTCGGCTGGCCTCGCCCCAGGCCCGGCTTGGCCGAACCCAGGAGAATGACCTTTCGCTCGGCCAGATTGTCGAGAATGCGGTGAACCGATTGCTGGGTCAGGTCGGTATGGCCGCTGATTTCCGATCGCGAAATTCCAGGATTGCGCCAGATCAGTTGCAGCAGCTGTCGTTCATTGCGGGAAACAACAGTCGTCTCGTTCGCGCGTAGGAAGCGAGGACTGATCAAAGCTTCCGGAACATAGCCCGCCACGCCCAATACCTTACTGGAAAAGTGTAATAATTGCGTCGCAATTCATGCAACCTGACTTGGGTTATCGCGCTACCCGACATTTTTCAAGCAAATTAACCGTCATGGAAATGTTACACGCAAAGTGTAGTAAGCCGCCGTCAGAGATCGGGCGGGGCCCGGTCCACTCCTAAAGGCGAGGGCGATGATGAACAGATTTACCTTGGCGACCTTTACCGCCGTGATGGCCGGGGCCGGCGCGGCGCAGGCGGCCGATATCGAATTCTGGTACGGCAATACCGGCCAGGTTGAAACCGCGATCAAGGCACAATGCGATGCCTTCAACGCCGCCCAGAGCGAGCACAAGGTCAATTGCGTGGGGCAGGGCTCCTACGAAGTGTCGATGCAGAAGGCGATTGCCGCCTATCGCGCCAAGAACCATCCGGTTCTCATCCAGTTCTTCGATGCCGGTACGCTCGACCTGATGCTGTCCGGCGCCGTCGAGCCGGTTCAGGATCTGATGCCGGACGTCAAGTGGGACAGCTATATTGCCGGCGCTCGCGCCTATTATGAAACGTCGAAGGGCAAGCTGTTCGCCCAGCCCTACAATTCCTCGACGCTTCTGTTCTACACCAACAAGACCGAACTCGAGAAAGCCGGCATCACCGAAACGCCGACGAGCTGGGAAGGCATTATTGAGGCAGCCCGCAAGCTGAAGGCTGCCGGCCATGCCTGCCCGTTCGTCACTGATGGCGACACATGGCGCGTGCTGGAGCAGTTTTCCGCCCGTCACGGCCTGCCGATCGCCACCAAGCACAATGGTTATGACGGTCTTGACGCCGAATACGTCATCAACTCCACGTTTGCGGCAAAACACCTCGCCAATCTGGTCGAATGGCGCAAGGAAGGTCTCGTTCGCCTCGCAGCCGATACCAAGGCCGGCAATTACACCGCTGCCTTTAATGCCGGCGAATGCGCGATGATGGAACAGTCTTCCGGTTCCTACGCTGCTGCCGCCAAGGCGTTTGACGGTAAGTATGAGCTGACCGTTTCGATGGCCCCGATGTACGACGGTTATGAGCGCCACAACACGTTCGTCGGCGGCGCTTCCATCTACGTCATGAAGGGTCACAAGGAGCCTGAAATCAACGCCGCCAAGGCGTTCCTGGACTTCCTGCGCAAGCCGGAACAGCAGATGTTCTTTACCGCCAACACGGGTTACGTGCCGGTCACGACCGATGTTCTCGATGTCATCGCCAAGAGCGACGAAGCGAACTCTCCGAAATATGCGACTGCGAAGGTTGGCGTTGAATCCATGAACCAGCCGGCGACAGCCGATACCCGCGGCGTCCGTCTCGGCTTCTACGTGCAGTTCCGCGAAGTCTTCATGGAAGAAACCCAGAAGGCATTTGCCGGCCAGCAGACCATGCAGGTCGCGCTCGACAACACCAAGAAGCGCGGCGACCAGCTGCTGCGCCGCTTCGAGCAGACCTACAAAGGCAAGCAGCTTCCTTGATCCTCGGCTCTCAGCCATCTCAGCATGGGGCGAACGTTCGCCCCATGCCTTCTCTCACTCGGAAGTGATCCATGTCGTCGGAATCCTCCCTGTTCAGCCATCGCTGGCTGCCGGCTTTGCTGCTGACGCCGATGCTGCTGCTGATCGCGTTGTTCTTTTATGTGCCGGTCTTCCAGGCGTTCTACTGGTCGTTTTTCCTCGAGCAGCCGTTTGGCGGCGGTTCGGAATTCGTCGGCCTTGAAAATTTCCAGCGCGTGCTTTCCGATCCCGAATTCTGGGGGGCGACCGGCCGCACGGTCATCTTCATGCTGACGGCATCGTCGCTTGCCGTTGCCGTGCCGCTGATGCTGGCGATCGCCGCCGATCGCAAGATCGGCATGTCCTATCCGGCCCGCAACATTCTCGTCTGGCCGAAGGGCATTGCCGGTGCCTCGATCGGTGTGGTCTTCGCCTTCATCTTCAATCCGTTCGTGGGATTGATGGCGCCGCTCAATGCACTGTTTCCCGGCCTGTGGAACCCCGGAATTGACGGCACGGACGCGTTCGTCACGCTGGTGGCCGCCCATGTCTGGAGCGGCATTCCGTTCAATTTCGTCATCCTGCTGGCCGGCCTGCGCTCGATCCCGCCTACCATGTATCAGGCGGCCGCGATGGATGGCGCCGGCCCGTGGCGCCGCATTTTCGATGTGCAGTTGCCGCTGATCATGCCCCAGCTGTTCCTAACCTTCGTTCTGGAATTCACCGAAAGCATCACATCGGTCTTCGCGCTGATCGACACCATTACCGGTGGCGGTCCGGGCGGCTCCACCACGCTGCTCGTCTACAAGATCTATGTCGACGGTTTTCGCGGGTTCGATCTTTCCGGCGCATCCACTCAGACGGCCATTCTAATGGTCTTCGTCCTTCTTCTTGCAGCCTGCCAGTTCTATTTCCTCGGCCGGCGCATCAATTACGAGCGCTGAGCCATGGTCGAAAACGCACGTTCCATCAACATCGCCGCCAGCATCCTGCTCGCCATCGGCATCCTTTATATCGTCGGGCCTTTGTACCTGACGCTGTCCACCGCCTCGCAATCCTATGAATACATGCTGCGCAACGGACTGGCCTGGGTGCCGGGCACCGAGTTGTTCACCAATATGGGCAAGGTCATTCACGATACGCGCATCCCGGTGCAGATGCTCAACAGCATGATCGTGGCCTTCTCCAATGCGCTGGCCACCTGCGCGCTGTCCTTTCTGTCGGCCTATGCGATCGTCTATTTCCGCATTCGCTGGGCGGGCGTGGCCTTTGCGCTCATCCTCGCCACTATCATGCTGCCGCTCGATATCCGCGTCATCACCACCTATCAGGTGGCGGCCAACATATTGTCTCCGCTCAATGCCGTGCTGGATTTTACAGGCCTCAACAGTTTGATCGGGATGGTTTTCGGCGCGCCGGTGCAGCTTGAGCTCAGTGTGCTCGATACGCATTTCGGCCTGATCGCGCCGCTTGTGGCGCATGGCACCGGCACATTTCTGTTCCGCCAGTTTTTCCTGACGCTGCCGAAAGATCTGTTCAAGGCGGCCCGCATGGACGGGGCAGGGCCGATCCGTTTCCTGTTCGACATCTTGCTGCCGCTTGCCCGCACCAGCTTTTCCTCGCTGTTCGTGCTCACCTTCCTCAGCGGCTGGACGCAATATCTGTGGCCGCTGGTCGGTGCCTCGACGCCCGACATGCAGACCGCTGTCGTCGGTCTTGCCCGCCTCGTGCCCGATGCTGACGACCAGGTGCCCGATTTTCCGATGATCATGGCCGGTGCCGTGCTCGTCTCACTCGTTCCGCTCACGATGATCGCCCTTTTGCAGCGCTTTCTCGTTCAGGGCCTCGTTCTTTCGGAGAAATGATCCCATGACCGCCATCGATACAGCCATTCGCGCCGCCGCGGCCGAGATCGATCTGATCGGCGTCACCAAATCCTATGACGCCAAAAACACCATCATCCCGCCTATCGACGTGACCTTGCGTCCCGGTGAATTCACCGTCGTGCTTGGCCCCTCGGGCTGCGGCAAGTCCACACTGTTGCAGATGATCGCCGGTCTGGAGCGCGTTTCCGGGGGTAGGATCGTCATCGGCGGCCGTGAAGTGCAGGATCTGGAACCAAAACATCGCGGCTGCGCCATGGTGTTCCAGAACTATGCGCTCTATCCGCATATGACGGTGGCCGAAAACATGGCCTATAGCCTCAAGGTCGCCGGCGTTTCCAAGGCGGAACGCGCCGAGCGGGTCGCGACCGTCGCCAAGATGCTTGGCCTCGCGGATTTTCTAACCCGCAAGCCAAGCCAGCTTTCCGGTGGTCAGCGCCAGCGTGTCGCCATCGGCCGTGCCATCATCCGGGAGCCGGGCGTGTTGTTGTTCGACGAGCCGCTCTCCAACCTCGATGCGCAGCTCCGCCACGATATGCGCGTCGAACTTGCCGAACTGCATCGCCGCATCGGCGCAACCAGCGTGTTCGTCACCCACGATCAGGTCGAGGCGATGACGCTGGCCGACCGTATCCTCATCCTCAACAAGGGTCATATCGAGCAGTTCGATACGCCGAAGGCAATCTATCATCATCCGGCGTCCGTCTTCGTCGCAAAATTCATCGGTTCTCCGCCGATGAACATTCTGCAGGTCGAAGGTGACGGTTCCGTGCTGCGGCTGGCGGACGGTCAGGTCGTCGCCAACTATTCCGGCAACGGCCAATTCCAGCTTGGAATCCGCCCGGAAGATATTGCCGTCAACGAGGGCGGGTCGATCAAGACGGAAATCCGTTACCGCGAAGACCTCGGCTCTCACGAAATTCTGGAAACCAAAATCGCCGAGCAGAACCTGCGGATCGCCATGCCCTTCGGCGTCGAGATCGATACGACGCAGACCTTGTCTCTCTCCTTCCCGCAGGCACGCCTGCATCTCTTTGACGGTGAAACCGGCCGCGCCATTGCGAACGCTTTCGGTAAAACACAACCGGCATCGGCGAAGGAATACCAGTGAATTACGGGGAGTATATCGCCGACAAGACCCGCGACTGCGCCGTGGTTGCGCATCGCGGCATCTGGCGTAATGCACCGGAAAACAGCTTGTCCGCCATCCAGCGCGCCATCGATGCTGGCTATGATGTCGTCGAGATCGATATCCGTCGCAGCGCCGATGGCGGTCTTATTCTGTTGCACGACGACACGCTGGAGCGCATGTGCGGTCTCGATCAGAGGCCGGAAGTGCTGGCTTCCAGCGACCTTGCCGTTCTGCGTCTGCGCGACCGTGATGGTGGCGAAAACAATGTCTTCACACTGGAGAGGCTGCCCAGCCTCGCCGAGGTTTTCGAGCTGACGCGGGGCCGCATTTTCCTGCATCTGGACGTCAAGGAACGCGAGGTGATCCCGGATGTGATCGCGCTTGCCAAGGCCATGGGTGTCGAGCAGCAAGTTGATTTTTGGGCCTCGCTGAAAACCGAAAAGGATTTTTGCTGGATCCGCGATACGATCCTTCCGCATGACGTGCTGTTTCTGGCCAAGACTCGGCTCAATGTGCCCAGCGCCGCCACTCAGCTGTCTCTGCTGGAAGAACTCTCTCCTGCCGTCTGCGAAATCTATTTCGACAGGCTGGAAGAGCTGGCTGCCTTGAAGGACCTCACCCGCAACACCGGCATGGCGCTCTGGGTCAACACGCTCGACAGCATCGCCTGCGCTAACTTCACCGATACCTCGGCCCTTGCCGATCCCGATGCCGTCTGGGGGCGGCTGATCGATGCCGGCATCTCGGTCATCCAGACCGATGAGGCCGCCGCTCTCAAATCCTATCTCGCGGCCCGCCGCGCCTGAATACTCTCCAAGGAAGAATGACATGACGCATTACGTAGATTATATCGCCGACCAGAAACGCGATCCCGCCATCGTTGCCCATCGCGGCGCTTGGCATGGCGCGCCGGAAAACAGCCTCGCGGCCATCGAGCAGGCGATCGCCGTCGGCGCTGACGTTGTTGAGCTCGATATTCGCAAGAGTGCCGATGGCGAACTGTTCATCATGCACGACGACACGCTGTTGCGCATGGCCGGCATCGATCGCGGTGCCGAAACCTTCACCATCGCCGAGCTGCAGGCCATTGCGCTGCGTGAAGACGATGGCGGCGAGCACCGCGCGACGACGGATCAGCGCATCCCGACCCTGAAACAGGCACTAGAAGTGATCCGTGGCCGCATCTTTGCCGATCTTGATCTCAAGGATCGCAGCCTGTTTTCCGAAGTCGCCGCCTGCGCCCGCGAGATGAACGCCGCCTCTTATGTCGACTTGAAGACCCGCGTCATGACCCGCGAGGAACTGGACTGGGTGCGCGCCCAGAATATCGATGGCGTTGCCTTCATGGCGATGTCGAAGTTCACGGCGGAAGGTATCCATGAGACCATGGCGCTGCTGTCGGAAATCAAGCCGTTCATGTGCGAGATGCGTTTCGACAGCCTCGAAACCATCAAGGCCAACCGACAGATGTTTCTCGATGCGAACATGGCGCTGTGGACGAACACGCTCAACATGGAAGCCAGCGGTGAGTGGGTGGACAAGACGGCGCTTGTCGATCCCGACCGCATCTGGGGCACATTGATGGATGCCGGCGTCAGTGTTTTCCAGACGGACGAGCCGGAAGCGCTGAAGGCCTATCTGGAGGGCCGTCGCGCATGAACACCGTTTCGGACGAATTGCTCCATGAGTTGATGGGGATCGTCCGCGAGGCGGCGGCGGGAGAAATCCTGCCGCGCTTCCGCTCCGTGACATCGGATAGCATCCGCGCTAAAACCGCGGCCGACGATATCGTCACGGATGCGGATATCGCGTCGGAACGCGTGATCAGCGAAAGGTTGAAAACGCGCTTGCCGGGCATCACCGTCATCGGCGAGGAGGCTGTGTCGGAAGATGCTTGCATCCTCGACACGCTGGACAAGGCCGATCTGGCGGCCGTCATCGACCCGGTCGACGGCACATGGCATTTTGCCCATGGCACACCCATGTTCGGCAGCATTCTGGCCATCGTCTCGGCCGGCAAAACCATTGCCGGCATCATCCATTACCCGGTTCTGGACGATTTTCTGGTGGCGCGGCCGGGGCAGGGGGCATGGCATGTGGCGGCAGACGGTGCGCGCACCCGTCTCTCCGTTGCTGCCCCGACACCCGTCAACGAAATGCACGGTTTCATCCCCCTGCATATGTTCGGGCAGGATTTCCGAACCGAACTTGCACCGCGCGTGCTGAAATTCCTGCGCGTGACCACATGGCGCTGCTCGGCCTGGGAATACCGGATGCTGGCAACCGGTGCCATGAGCTTTTGCCTTAACGAAAGCCTGAAACCCTGGGATCACGCCGCCGGCGTGCTGATCCACACGGAAGCTGGCGGTTTTGCGGCAACGCTCGCCGGCGAGACCTACCGGCCAACGATGACCACCGGCCACCTGCTGACCGCGCCTGACGAGACGTGCTGGAACCAGGTTCGTGATGCCCTAACCTCGGACCCTTAGAGGATCCGTCGAAGCCCTGGGGATGCGAGGCGATCGGCATCGTCTCTTCGCCCATGGAGCCGGCGCATCGGCGTCGCGATCATCTTAGAACCGCGCGCCGAAGCCAGTGCCGGGTTCCGCAGTCATGCGCCGCTGCGCTTTGGCGCGGTAGGCGTCTTCAGCATCCACCAGTCTGTCTTCGACGTCTACCTGATCGTCGCTATCGGGTCTTCGGCTACGTCCTGCGTCGCCTGAACTGCGAGCCGGCACCGCTGCTGCCCGGCTTCATCCTGGGGTCGATGAGGCAGGAATATCTTCGCGGAGCGAGGCTGGTCTCCAAGGGTGACCCACTTGCCTTCGTGGCGCATGCGATCAGCGCCGTCAGGCTTTTTGCCCGCCCTTGTCCTTCTGCTGACCGTTGCGGCGCCGGCTATCCGGCGCAAACTGCGCAGGCATTTCCGGAGAACAGGCCCCATACTCCGACGCCGAACCGGCCGCCGGCCCCCGATAGGGTGCAGTAGGCATTCTGCTTTCAATGGTCATTCCTTTCTCGGCTCGGCCGGGGCAGCCATTGTGCCCAAATGACGGCCGAGGGGAACCGCGCTGCTGCTTCTGCACGCTCATCCAGCGGCAAGTAACCCAATTGTGCTGCGGATGGGCCGAGGGACTGGAACAGGCGCGCGGCCCGCAGCTTCTATGAGTTGTGCTGCGCAACCGAGGGCCATTCATGAACACAGCCAATAGCCCTATGCAGAGTTGAAGGGGTAATCCTTCTCGATCGCGGCTCCAGATAAAACCGACGCGGGGCTGCGAGCCTCCACGTGGCCAAACCATAAACTGAGAGGTTAAGATGCTCACGCCCATCCAATTGGAACTTTCCCGACGAGAACTGCTTGTGTCCTCAGCCGCAACGGTAGCGCTCGCAGGAGCCGCAAAGGACGTTCGCGCGGCAGACACAAGGGGAGAAGCTTTGCAAAACACCACAACAGTCGCCCTCGAGATCAATGGCGAGAAACAGGCTCTGACACTGGATAACCGCACCACCTTGCTCGATGCCTTGCGGGAGCACCTGCATCTGACGGGAACGAAGAAAGGCTGCGATCATGGGCAGTGCGGTGCCTGTACCGTGATTGTGGATGGTCGTCGTATCAATTCCTGTCTGTCGCTTGCGGTGATGCACGAAGGCGATAGTATCACCACTATCGAAGGGCTCGGTCAGCCGGGCAATCTCCATCCCATGCAGGCCGCTTTCGTCAAACATGACGGGTTTCAATGCGGTTACTGTACCCCTGGGCAGATCTGTTCCTCCGTGGCGGTGCTCGAGGAGATCAAGGCGAACATTCCGAGCCACGTCACAGAAAATCTTACTGAACAGGCGGCCGTCACGTCGGCGGAAATCCGCGAGCGCATGAGCGGAAACATCTGTCGTTGCGGAGCCTATTCCAACATTCTCGACGCTATCAACGAAGTTGCGGGAGTGCCGGCATGAAGGCGTTTTCCTATGAACGGGCCTCCTCCGTCGAGGCGGCAGCCAAGGCGGCTGCGCAAAACTCCGAGGCAAAGTTTATCGCCGGCGGCACCAATCTTCTCGATCTGATGAAACTCGAGATCGAAAAGCCGTCGCACCTCATCGATGTCAACGGTCTCGATCTTGATACGATCGAAAAGACGCCGGAAGGCGGTGTCCGTATCGGTGCACTGGTGCGCAATACCGACCTTGCGGCGGACGAAACGGTTCGCCGCGACTATGGGCTTCTGTCCCGCGCGCTTCTTGCAGGCGCATCCGGTCAGTTGCGAAACAAGGCCACGACCGCGGGCAATCTGCTTCAGCGCACGCGCTGTCCTTACTTCTATGATCCGAACCAGCCCTGCAACAAGCGCCAGCCCGGCAGCGGCTGTTCCGCCATCGGGGGTGTGACCCGTCAGCTTGGCGTCGTGGGTGTCAGCGATTCCTGTATCGCGACCCATCCGAGCGATATGGCCGTGGCGATGCGGGCATTGGATGCGGTAGTCGAGACCGTCAAGCCGGATGGAGCGAAGCGCACCATCCCGATGGCCGATTTCCATCGTCTTCCGGGCGATACGCCGCATATCGAGACCGCGTTGGAGCATGGTGAGTTGATCACGAGCGTTGTCCTGCCTGCGCCGATCGGCGGCACGCAGATCTACCGCAAGGTCCGTGACCGCGCATCCTATGCATTCGCCCTGGTATCCGTTGCTGCCGTCATCCAGCCCGATGGTCGGGGGAAAGTGGCCGTCGGCGGCGTCGCCCATAAGCCGTGGCGCGTCGAGGCTGCCGAAGCCGAGCTGCCGAAGGGTGCTCGCGCCGTGACCTCGGCGCTTCTGGCGGATGCGCGTGCGACCGAGCAGAACAAGTTCAAGATCAGCCTGACGGAACGGACGCTTGGCGCGGTCCTGGCAGAGGCGAGGGGTTAAGGCCATGAAGTTCGATAAACCGGCAACGACCAATCCGATCGACCAGCTCAAGGTGGTCGGCAAGCCGATCCATCGCATCGACGGTGAGTTGAAGACGACCGGGCGCGCCATGTATGCCTATGAATGGCACGATCCCGCCATGCGCTATGCCTACGGCTATCCCGTAGGCGCCGGCATCGCCAAGGGGCATGTCACATCGATCGACAGTTCCGCCGCCAGGACATCGCCCGGTGTCCTCGGCGTCGTTACCACGCTCGATGTCGGGGATCTCGAGAAGGGCAAGCTCAACACCGCCAAACTGTTCGGCGGCAGCGAAATCCAGCACTACCATCAGGCGGTCGCCGTCGTGGTTGCCGAGACTTTCGAGCAGGCGCGCGCAGCGGCTGCCCTGATCAAGGTCGATTATGCTGCGGAGAAGGGCGCGTTCGATCTGCGGACCGAAATGGCCAATGCAAAGACACCGGATCCTTCGACAGAGCCCGACAGCAAAGCCGGGGATTTCCAGGCAGCCTTTGCCGCGGCCCCCGTCACGCTCGACGCCGAATATACGACACCGGACCAGTCCCATTCCATGATGGAGCCCCATGCGTCGATCGCCGCATGGGACGGTGACGAGGTCACTGTCTGGACATCGAGCCAGATGATCGACTGGTGGCGTACCGACCTTGCGACGACACTCGGCATCGACAAGCAAAAGGTGCACCTGATGTCGCCTTTCATCGGGGGCGGTTTCGGCGGTAAGCTCTTCCTGCGCGCGGATGCGGTGCTTGCGGCCTTCGCTGCGAAGACTGTCGGGCGGCCGGTCAAGGTGGCGCTTCCGCGACCGATGATGCCGAACAATACGACCCACCGCCCGGCAACGATCCAGCGCATTCGCATTGGTGCTGGCCATGACGGCATGATCACCGCCATCGCCCACGAAAGCTGGTCGGGCGATCTGCCGGGAGGAGGGCCGGAGACCGCCGTCATGCAGACGAGGCTACTATATGCCGGCGAAAACCGCATGACCGCCATGAAGCTCGCGACGCTTGATCTGCCCGAAGGCAATGCCATGAGAGCACCGGGCGAAGCGCCCGGCCTGATGGCTCTGGAAATTGCCATTGACGAAATGGCGGAGAAGCTCGGCATCGACCCGATCGAGTTCCGTATCAAGAACGATACGCAAGTCGATCCGGAAAAGCCGGAGCGGCCATTCTCCCATCGCGATCTTGTCGGCTGTCTGAAGCTTGGCGCTGAAAAGTTCGGCTGGCACAACCGCGCCAGGCCCGGCGCGAGGCGGGACGGCAACTGGATGATCGGAATGGGTGTCGCCGCCGCCTTTCGCAACAATCTCGTCATGCCGTCAGGCGCGCGTGTCAAGCTCGACAGCCAGGGCCTTGTCACCGTTGAGACCGACATGACCGATATCGGTACCGGCAGCTATACCATTATCGCCCAGACGGCGGCAGAGATGATGGGCGTCGGCATTGACAAGGTCGCGGTCCAGCTCGGCGACTCTCGCTTTCCTGTCTCGGCGGGATCCGGAGGCCAGTTCGGCGCCAACTCGGCCACATCAGGCGTTTATGCTGCCTGCGTCAAGCTTCGCGAGGCAGTTTCCAGCGCTCTGGGGTTCAACTCGGCCGACGTCGTCTTCCAGAACGGCGAAGTCCGGTCTGGCAACCGCGCCGTTCCCCTTGCCGAAGCCGCCGGCGCCGATGGTCTGGTCGGCGAAGATACGATGGAGTGGGGCGACCTCACCGAGACGCATCAGCAGTCGACTTTCGGCGGGCACTTCGTCGAGGTCGGCGTCGATATCGCGACGGGTGAAACACGCATACGCCGCATGCTCGCCGTCTGTGCGGCGGGCCGCATTCTCAATCCGATCACTGCCCGCAGTCAGGTTATCGGAGCAATGACAATGGGGGCCGGCGGTGCGCTGACGGAAGAACTTGCGGTCGATACCCGCCGCGGCTTCTTCGTCAACCATGATCTCGCCGGCTACGAGGTGCCTGTCCATGCGGATATTCCGCATCAGGAAGTCATCTTCATGGAGGAGACGGACCCATACTCGTCACCGATGAAGGCGAAGGGTGTCGGCGAGCTCGGCCTTTGCGGCGTCTCGGCCGCCATCGCCAACGCGATCTACAATGCAACTGGCGTGCGTGTGCGCCATTATCCGATCACGCTCGACAAGCTGATCGCGGAACTGCCGGACGTTGCATGATCACCGGCGGCGGCCGCCCAGGCCGCCGTGCTCAACTATCGCTCAACGATCAAAGCGCGTAACTGCGGATGCCGTCTCAGCTTTCTCAGTGCCTGCTGCGCTCCTTGGAGATGTCGTCGGCAACGGTGCTGTAACAGCCGCCACAGTCCGGCAGTTCGCGATCGCGAAACGTGTTGCGCCTTATCTCCCGATAGATCGTGGAAAGATGGCGACCAAGTTGACGCGCCATCTCGTTGACCGGCACTTTGCTGCCACCAGATGATGTGCTGTCGGCGGGGGTGATCCGCGCATAGGGTCGCGACATGCCAAGATCATCAAAGTGAAGCCAATGAAATTGCTGGCATGCCGCGACTGAAATCAGAATGTACCGCTTCTTCGACAGGAATTCGGTAATATGGATTATGGAACATTTTTCCTGAAGAAGACGAAGCGCCCCGTGCCGTTTCTGGCAACGGAGCAGCCGATCATTCTGCCCGAGGGCATGGAGCCGTCACGACAGCGGTCGGTTTGGCGGGCGTCGAGCTATCGTAACAACGCCGCGCGGCGAAGTGGGCGCGCGGCACGGCTGATATAACGGGATGGCCAAACGCAGGTTCTAAACACGTGTCATCAAGATGTTAAAACCTTCCGACCGTCATCCTGAGGCAACTTTGCGCGCGCGGGACTGAAGGGTATGCCGCACTTACTTAAGGCTGACACAGGAGAATAGTTGACCATCATAATTCCGTTTTCGTCGCAAAAATTCTTCGCCAAAGCGATATGCGACAGTATGCGGCTTTCAGCTCTGAATACCCCCGATGTTGCGACGTTTCCGCCTTTTTCATAGAAACGCGGCCGGTTGGCATTGACAATATCGATCCCAAGGAAGCCGATCCGATGGGGTCGCTTGGCGGCTGCAAATTGCACGGCACTGACCACGACGGATCCGCCTTTGAAAACGCCATAGGATGGTTGACACGAGAAACCGCTTGTCCCGTCAGTGCCCATCGAGCCAACCTCCAGATCCGATATAGTGGCAACACTTCGCCGCTTGTGGCCATATGGCTTACGGAGATCGTCGATCAGGACGATTGTCTTGCCAACCAACCATTGCGGATCAAGTTCGCAAATGGCGCGTATCACGCTCACCGACAGCAGACACTGACAGCTCATCGGCACATTTTCCCGTAGCATCGCGAAGTGCCGCCAGATGAACCGCTCGTCCTCAATCGCGATCACTGGCGATCGCGCGCTATTCCCGTTTATCAAACTGATTGCGCCATTGAGATAAATTGCGCCCGACCGATCTCCAATCCTTGTTTCCGTTTCCAGGATTGTCGGGCCGGATCCAACTATCGCAATTTCGTCAAGGCCATTTTCCAGGATTGCGGACGAATGCGAGAGCTTGGCAATGGGCTTCCTGCGGTACTCAATCATACCCGAAGCCCCCTCCTGACGAGGAATATCCAAGCGAAGGGCGGGCCAACTCTCTTGATAATGGGCACGCGCTTTTCCGAACAGAAACGGACTCATCAATTTGACGACTGAGCGTTTCAAAGGTCGGTCGGACATCCATATTCCTCGATTTCGTGTCCGATCTACAGTTACATACGGTGAACGGGATTACTACCGTTACCTTTTTTGCGGTATATCCAAACGCGCAGCAGCTACCTCGCACGGATTGACGCGGTCCGCGTCAGTTCTCAATCCAAACCCAGGAAAGCCAATGATCAATAATTCGCCAAAACCTCTGGCATTCCTCCAACAGGACGAGTGGACAAAAAGAATTTCCGAGTACGCGCACATCGTGCTGGTCGCAAACAGCGATGCAGTCAATGTCGATGAACTCCGTGCCGCTTACCCCGAATCCACGCTTTTCGCTTTCTTCAACCGAGCGGACAAAGTTCTCAAGGCGCCGTTCGATGCGCCCGCTGTACTCATCTCCCGGGCTCAGCCAAAGGGCGCGAATATAGTGTACAGGGAAGAGGTATCGAAGATCATCAACTTGTTTTCGTCTCGCAGTTTTCTCGGCATTGTGAACGTTCGGTACAGCCACAGTGAGCGGCTGAACACGAAGGCGGACTACCATAATGCCCTGTCCGGCCAATTTGACCTTTCCGGATACTGCGATGCCTTTTATCCTCGGGATCGGGTACCGACATCAGGATTTGCGTTCGCTTTGTGGCTTTCCGAGCAGGCAATTCCGACTAAGATCGTATTGGCCGGGTTCACAGGGCAACGAAGCGATAAATGGCGTGTCGTGTCGGCGCACGACTGGACATTCGAGCAGATCTTTCTGAGGCTGATGGTCAAACAGGGAAAGATCGCGATGCATGGCGGTATGGCACACAGCGGCTATGAAGTTCTGCTGGAGCGTTTCCCAGAGTTTTCCGCGACCCAGATATCGGCAACTGTCGCGGAGGTCCTGTCTTCGAGGCTGAACGCCACAGAGAAACAGGTCGACAAGTTGATCTCTCTCACAGGGGCGTTTCGCTGGTTTGACACGTCCTTGCGCGGATTAAGACCAAGCTTTCTGAGAAAAAAGCCAAAGGGCAAGTAGGGGTAGCCGGGTCGTGGCAGTCGCATCGAGAAAACTTATGGCACGTTTCAAGGAACTGAAGACGCTATTGTACAGGCGGATGAAATTCCGGATCCTGCGACCGTCCCCGCCACCCTTCGCAGGGTCCATAAACGGACCTGTGGTCGTATTGGGATCGGCCCCCACAAGCCATAAACCGGCGGGAATGGACAGCAGCTATGCCCTGTTCACAGTGAATGCTTCGCAGTTTAACGCGAAGGACTGGGGCAGAGATGAACCTGATGTAACATTCATGATGTTTCACCAGATTGAGGGGACAACGACAAATGCTCGTGAGGTCCGGCGCGTCTTAAGCGGTCGTAGGACCAAAGCGCTTTATGTCTTGCTGTGGAGACATGACAAGGTTGCGCAGTTGCGGCACGGTCTGGCAGCGTTCGATTATGGGTACGACCGCCTGATTACAGTGGATCGATACCAGCGTATGGCGCTTATGGATAAGGTTGCCGGCATGCCGTCATGGGAGCTGGACGCAGATTCCAAATGCTCAAATGGGATAAACGCTGTCCTGTTCGCTCTGTATCATGGCGCATCTGCAGTTATCATAACCGGCATCAATCCGGGGTCTATGGGACATTCCTATAACTCAGCCGGCCTCAAACGGATGCATGTCGATATGGATCGCCAAGTTCTTGTGCGTCTCATCCAGCAAGGCTGGCCGATTTACACGGCGGATCCAGAGGTTTCCGCCAATGTCGGAATACCTCTATGGGACGCAAATTTCGATGGAAACCAGGTATCAGACCCGCCAGCGTAAAAACCGCTGGCGGGTTCATGCCCGTATCAGGCAGTGCGCTGAGTGACGTGCATGGTGCGATCACGGGTTTCGAACCACTCGTCCGCATAATCGTCGTTCTGGTATTCTGTGAAATAGGGGCCGCCATCCGTGAAATGGACAAGGTTGGCGTCTTCTGAGTAGTCGTACTCGTTCACCAGCCAGTTCCAGCTCGCCGGCAACTCACCGATCAGGTCCTCGGACTCAAGCCATTTGAACTGGTGGAGCTCAAGACCGGTGGCGTTGTTTACGTATTCCAGATCAAGCTTGGTGCATTTGGCATTGTTGAACAGGATGACGCTGGACCAGTTCTTTTTCTCGTATTTCGTTTGGACCTGGCCGAGAAATTTGGTTTCGACCTTGGGGACATAGTTGTGTTTGACACACATCGCCGCATAACGATCGTCGCGCAATTCCCAGAGTTTCGCGATGTCGGTTCGCATCAGCATGTCGCAATCCGCAAACAACGACCACCCTTCGAACTTGCTCATGTAAGGCACGAGAAAGCGGGAGAACGAAAACTCCGTAGATTGCAGTGAATTACGCTCACGCTTGAAGATATGGCCGAGATTGGCAAGGTTGATCGGTACGAAATTCACCGGGATGGACGATTTTTCAAGAATGCTTTGGCAAAGCACATGGTAAGCGACGACCTCTTTACTGTCGAAGCCAACGAACACATTTGCAGAATTCATTCTATCACTCCTGTCAGGGGAATTTGCTGCTTGATCAACGTTAAGGATGGCATGTCGCTGGCAACTGACCCCTGAGGGCATACAGCCAGCCGCCGCCCGCTTATGAGACGTAGCTGTGGTAGCCTATAGGTACACGTGACGCAAATCGATAATCGCCCGCTATGGACGTCCCTGCCTCATCTGCGCTAGCAGTCTGACCTGAATCCATATGAAATGAACAGATGCATACCATTACCAGCCCAAACCATTTTTCCTATCGCGCAGATTTAGACGGGCTGAGAGCCGTCGCTGTTCTTTCGGTGCTCCTCTACCATGCGGGCATTTCATGGGTACCGGGGGGCTTTGTAGGAGTTGACGTCTTCCTCGTCCTCTCCGGCTTCTTCATGGCGAAGATCATCATGCGGGATCTCGAGAGAGGCAGCTTCAGCTTTGTGGAATTCTATGGCCGCAGGGCCAAAAGGATATTCCCGGCCCTTTTCGTGATGATTTTCGCCACCACCATCCTGGCGACGCTATTGTTCATGCCGGCCGAATACGAATATTTTGCCAAAAGCGTTCGAGCTTCAGCGCTGTTCTACTCAAATATCCTTTTTCTGGATGAGAGCGGATATTTCGACATAGGATCCAAGATGAAGCCTCTGCTTCATACCTGGTCGCTTTCGCTCGAAGAACAATTCTATGTCGTCTTCCCAATCGGTCTCTTCCTCGCTCACAGATACGCGAAACGGTCCGTTGCGATAGTCATCGGTGCGCTGACGCTCGCGTCATTCATTGCGGCAGTTTGGGCCATGCAGGAGCGACCGGAAAAGGCATTCTACCTGCTGCACTTCAGGGTATGGGAACTGCTGATCGGTGCCGGCGTCGCTCTGCTGCCAGAACTGCGAGCAAGCGAGCGCGTCCACCAGGCCCTGGCTGCCGCAGGCGCATTCGCAATACTGCTTTCTGTCGCTCTTTATCAGCCGGGAACAGCTTTCCCCGGCGCCAGCGCTCTCCTCCCCTGCCTTGGAACTGCCGTTCTCATATACGCAAATTGCCACACCGGGCCGATCAGCGTCCTGCTGGCAAACCGCGTCTCTCGTTTTGTAGGACTTATTTCGTATTCCGTTTATTTGTGGCACTGGCCCCTCATCGTTTTTGCGCAATATCAGACCGGGGGAGAGCTGACCCCGATCCTGACAGCGAGCGTGATCGTTGCCTCACTCATCTGCGGAACTCTCTCGTGGAAGTATGTCGAACAGCCCGTAAGATTTGGGCGGGTGAGTGCGTTATCCTGGAAAATCCTGGCACCTGCGGGCGTCGCTGTTATCTTGACAGCGGTCGGGTTCGGAACGTTTGTCTCTTCTCGTGACGGCCTGCCAGGGCGGCTGCCCGCCGATGCACGCAAACTCTATGAGGCGACATTCGATTTCGGCACTTACTTCCCTCCGGCCTGCTTTGCCGACAGCGACGGACGCGGCCTGCAGCCCGCTCAAATTCTAAGCGGAGATCTCTGCACAATTGGCGTCCCGGGAAAGGCATCTTTCCTCTTGTGGGGAGATTCGCATGCCGCAGCGATTGCACCCGGGCTTTCTGCCGCCGCCAAACAGCTGGGCGTGACCGGACTGTTTGTCGGCCGGGGTTCCTGCCCCCCGCTTCCGGGCACCCCTTTTGCGGAGGACACCGACGTCAAGCGATGCATAGCGCATACGGAAGCGATTGAGGCACTTATTAAGAGAGAAAGGTTTCCACTTGTGTTTCTGGCTGCTTACTGGCCGAAATACGTCCATCGCAGCGAACTCCCGGGACAGGGCGTTTTCTTCAGTCCTGACGTTGCACCCGATCTCAGTGATTGGTCCCAGCCGATTGCATCGGGCCTGATGCGCGTCATTAAGCAATTGAAAGGCGACGGTTCGCAGGTCGCGCTGGTCATGGATGTCCCGGAAGCCGGATATCGCGTTCCCGAAGCATTGGCACGAGCCCAGATGACCGGCCAGTCTCTGGAAATCGCTCCTCCAATTGCCTACACCCATGCAAGACAGTCGCTGGCGAGAAAGGTGCTGCTGTCAGCCTCCGAAGAAACAGGGGCTCTGGTCGTCGATCCCATGGAAGCCATGTGCGACCAAAATCGGTGTCGAGTGATGGACGGTGACACGGTGTTGTATCGGGACGGTGACCATCTATCCGGCCAGGGAGCGGCAAAGCTAGCACCGATTTTCGTCGAGGCTTTGGAGAAGCTGAAGCAAGGGGATTGATACCCTACTGTGCATGCAGGTCTTCGGGCTCGAATGGTCGGTCGAGATCGATGTTATGAGCTTGAATGAAGTCGATGACCGCTGAGTCTTCGATCTCGTCCTCCTCGATAATTCGAAGAGTCTCGCGCATTTTTTCAGCCAACACGGTCGATGAGGTCGCATAATTCGAACCCCTTGCCAGCTTTTCGAGCATCTCGGCTTCGGACTTGCTGTAATAGTGGTTCAGCTGGATAGCGCTGTTCGAAAAGAAGTCTGGCTCCTTGCGTTCCCGACGCGTGGATTTTCGACCAACATCGTTGCTCGTGACATCTCCATGCGTTCTCGTTTGGAAGTGGTGGACTGCTACCTCCGTCACTTCGCAAGGATCCACGATGCACTTGAAATTAAAGGACGGTTCGCCCTTACCGACCAGGTCCGCGCTTCTCATCACATAGTTCATCACGACGCCGCCCGAGGGAGCCGTTTTTCGCCCGCTGGTCCCAAACATGTGCCACGGCAGCGATATGTTCGGAAAATGACCGCATGACCGCAGCGCTTCGTCGATCGTGGAGCCAACCTTCGGCACCAAAAACTCGTCGACATCTATGAATGCCATGTGGCTAAATCGGTCGCCGAAATTCTGGATCGCATGAGCGAAAGCAAGGACCTGTCCATCTATGAACCTGTTTGGTTTGGTCGCCGCAACCCTGCCATTCCACGGAACGATAGTGAGATGGGCTGACGATAATTCGCTGCGAACGATTTCGCATGTGTTATCCGTCGATCCGTTATCGTAGATAATGAAATGGCGGATTCCGATTGCGCGATGGAAACGTATCCATTCGGCAATGTATCGCCCCTCGTTCTTGACGCACACTGATATCGCAACACCTTGTCTGTCGGCGCGAGGCGTCGGAGGGGAGATCTGCAGCCGTTTGATACTCGACGGTTTTTTTCTAAATATTGCAAACATCCGGAGTCCCGACAGTTAACGTATCGAGTATGTAGACTGCCTATGAGATTCCTGTCGAGAGCCCGCGGGACTATGGTTGCTTCGACGAGCGAATTGATGCGGCCGAAGAGCAGTGCGGCTGTCGAACTGATCGCGTGCATCCTTCTCGTCGGGCTTGAAAGCTTGAGCCCTTGCTTCGCACGTCACGGCGCCTTGAATTGCCTCGCGAGCATACAGGCCGGCCTTGCCCGCGCGTCGTCTTCCGAACGCATCGTTCCTCCAACCATGGATGGCCACACCCCGACAAGCCATCGACTTACCCCTCTTTCCAAAATCGCCGCCCCAGGAGGTTGACAGCTAACATGTTAGTACGATAGCCCTGAGCAATCAGTGGAGGAGACACTCATGAGCCGCTTCGGTCTTTCCGTTGCTTTGACCACCCCTTTTGACGAAAACGGTAATATTGCGCTCGACATGATGGTTGCCCAGGCCAAGCGCAGCCTGGGCTCTGGCTGCGACAGCTGCACCCTGTTTGGCACCACCGGCGAAGGGTCATCAATTGGCATGAAGGAACGCGAGCTGGCGCTGACCGCCATCCTTGATGCCGGAATTGAGCCTATGCAGATCGTCGCCGGCGTACTGGTCGACTCGGCCGAAGACGCCGCCGAACAGGCGGGCAATGCGCTAGACCTCGGCGTGCGCAATATCCTTCTCGCTCCACCCTCCTATTTCAAAAACGTCAGCGACGAGGGCCTGTTCCGCTGGTTTTCCCGCGTCTTCTCGTTGCTGGGAAACAAGGCCCGTGACGTCCTTGTCTACAACATTCCCTCCGTGACCATGGTCACGCTGAGCGTACCGCTCGTCGCCCGTCTGCGTGAAGCGTTTCCGGGCATCGTCACCGGCGTCAAGGATTCGTCGGGGGATTGGCCCCATACGCAGGCACTGTTGCAAGATCATTCCGACCTGATCATCCTGATCGGCGATGAGCGACATCTGGCACAGGGTGTGCGCATGGGTGGTCACGGCGCGATTTCCGGTGTCGCCAATTTTGCCGCTGCGGAAGTTGCCGCCATGGCCAATGAGGGGCGGGACGATCCGCGGATCGTCGAATTCGTGGTCGCACTGCTGAAACATCCGGTCACACCCGCAGTCAAGGCGATGCTCGCTCGCGAGCTTGGCGATCAGAAATGGCTTGCGGTTCGCGCGCCGCTCCTTTCTACATCGACCGACGTGCAGAGGGAGCTTGGCACCGTTTTCGACAGGCTGTTCCGCGCCAAGGCGGCTTGAGTAGAAGACGACCGCAACAGGGATGACGATGCAACAGCACGACGACCAGCAGGTGGAAGAACCCACCCTTCGGGAAAAAGCCTATGAAAGCTTTACCCGGCATCTGCTGGCGCGTGACGTGCGACCCGGCCAGTTCGTCTCGCAACGTCATCTTGTCGAACTGACCGGCCTGCCGCTCGGCGCCATCCGTGAATTGATCCCGCGACTGGAGGCGGAGGGTCTGATCAAGACTGTGCCGCAGCGCGGATTGCAGATCGCCCATATCGATCTGCATCTCATCCGCGAGGCGTTTCAACTGCGCCTGTTTCTGGAAAAGGAGGCGGTGGCGCTTTTCGTCCAGTCGGCATCCGACGAGTTGATCGGCAGAATGATCACCAAACACCGCGAGCTTGCGGCTGCAGCCGCCGCCGGTAGCGAAACGCCGGAACTGGAGGCGGAAGCACAGGCTGTCGACTGGGGCATGCATGACGCGTTCATCGATGCGCTCGGTAACCGCATCATCTCCAATGCCTACCGCGTCAATTCGATCAAGATGCGGCTGATCAACCAGGAGCGGTTTCGCATTAACGGCCGCGTCACGTCCGTCATGGGCGAACACATCGCCGTTCTGGATGCCATCGAGCGCCGTTCCGTCGAGGATGCGGTCACGGCCCTGGTAAAACATATCGGACATGCGAGGGACCGCGCCCTCAGGATTTAGAGAAGCAGAAACAACGTTCATGAGCCGGGATGAGGAGATCCCGGTAAACCTTGGAGGAGGACATCATGACATCATCTTTCTGGACCCCGACCCGCCGCAATTTTCTGGCAGGTTCCGCAGCCCTCGGCGCCGCTGGCCTTGTCGGCGCCCGCCCGGCATCGGCAGCGGTCGACTGGAAAAAATTTGCCGGCACCACGCTGGAAGTGAATCTCGTCAAAAGCCCGCGCGGCGAAATTATTCTGAAATACATGAAGGATTTCGAGGCACTGACCGGCATCAAGGTCAATGCCGAGGCGACCCCCGAACAGCAACAGCGCCAGAAGACGACGATCGAACTTTCGTCCGGCCGCCCCAGCTTCGACGTCGTGCACCTGAGCTACCATGTGCAGAAACGCCAGTATGAAAAGGGCAAATGGCTCGCCGATCTTACCGAGTTCTTCAAGGACCCGAGCCTCACCGATCCATCCATGGTGGAAGGTGATTTTGCCGAGGCCGGTCTGAAATTCGCCAAGGATGCCGATGGCACTCTGCGCTCCCTGCCCTTTTCCGTCGATTACTGGATCGTCTACTGGAACAAGGAACTGTTCGACGCCAAGGGCCTGAAATATCCGCAGAGTTTCGAGGAAATGGTCTCCACGGCCGAGGCGCTGACCGACAAGTCCAACAACACATTCGGTTTCGTCGCGCGTGGCCTGAAAAATGCCAATACGCCGGTCTGGACCTCGCTGATGCTGGGCTATGGCGCAACCCCGATCACCGACGGCAAGGTGACCAGCGACAGCAAGGAAGCCGTCGAAGCCGCAAAAATGTATCAGACGCTGATGACCACGGCAGCGCCTGTCGGCGTCTCGGGCTTCAACTGGGCCGAAGCGCAATCCGCCTTCCTGCAGGGCAAGGTCGGCATGTGGTTCGATGGCGTCGGTTTTGCTCCGCCGATCGAAAACCCGGAAAAATCGCGCGTCGTCGGCAAGACCGGTTACAGCGTCATCCCCAAGGGCCCGGCCTCACAGGCCGCCGGTACGTTCGGCGATGGTCTTGGCGTCACCGCCGCCAGCACCAAGAAGGAAGCCGCCTACCTGTTCTGCCAATGGGCGATCTCCCATGAAATGGGCGCGCATCTCTTGCAGGCCGGCGCCGGCGTGCCCTACCGCCAGTCGATCCTCGACGATGCCAAGGTGCGCGAAGGCGTCACCATGCCTGGCGAATGGGTGGATGCCGTCGTTGCCTCCGGCAAGGTCTCGCAGCTGGCGCTGCCGGTCATCATCCCGGTCACCGAGTTCCGCGACATCTATGGCGTAGCGCTCACCAACATGATCGGCGGCGCAGACCCGGCTGCCGAACTCAAGAAAGCGGGCGAGCAGTTCGCACCGGTTCTGGCACGCAGCGAGGGATAGTGGCTTCCGTGACCGTTGATACGAGCGCGGCAGACGCCGTGACAGCGAAAGGGGTGAAGCCGCCAAGGCTTTCCCCCAATTACTGGCCCTTCGTCCTCCCGGCCCTCGTGGTCATTGGGGCAGTCATCGTCTTCCCATGGGTCTTCACCCTGTGGATGAGCGTCAATTCCTGGACATTGGGACAGGACCAGACCTTCATCGGGCTGGACAATTATATCCGGCTCGCCGGCGACATGCGCTTCTGGGAAAGTATGTGGCATACGGCGATCTACACCGTTCTTTCGGTGGTGGCGCCGCTGTTTCTCGGCACGCTGGCCGCCCTCGTCTTCGACGGCCAGTTTCCGTTGCGTGGCCTTCTGCGCGGCGTGTTCGTCATGCCGATGATGGCGACCCCGGTCGCCATCGCGCTGGTCTGGACCATGATGTTCCACCCGCAGCTCGGCGTGCTCAATTACCTTCTGTCGCTCATCGGCATCGGCGCGCAGGAATGGATCTATAACCAGTCGACGGTCATTCCGTCGCTGGTTCTGGTCGAGACCTGGCAATGGACGCCGCTGATCATGCTGATCGTGCTCGGCGGTCTCGCGGCCGTCCCGCGCGAACCTTATGAAAGTGCGGAAATCGACGGCGCCAATGCCTGGCAAAAATTCCGTTATCTGACGCTGCCAATGATCGCGCCCTTCTTGATGATCGCCGTCATCATCCGCTCCATCGATGCGGTGAAAAGCTTCGACATCATCTATGCGATGACGCAGGGCGGACCCGGCACGGCATCGGAAACCATTAACATCTACCTCTACAACACCGCCTTCGCCTATTACGACATCGGTTACGGGTCGGCCATGGCCGTCGTCTTCTTCGTCGTCATCGTGGCGCTGTCCTTCGTGCTGATGATGGTCCGCGCCCGCACCAACTGGGCCGACATGGAGGACCGCTGATGGCACACCGTATGCTCAACCGTATCGGCCTGTTCTTCGCCGCTTTCATCATGATTTCGCCGGTCATTCTGTTCTTCATCTGGATGATCTCGCTGTCGCTGAAATTCGAGATCGACAACGGCGCCTATCCGCCGATCCTCATCCCCGAACGCGTGGCATGGTCGAACTATGCAAAAGTGTTCGAGGAGAACAATTTTCTTCTCTATTTCTGGAATTCGGTCCTCGTCACCGGCGCCGCAACAATGCTCGCCCTCGTCATCGGCGTGCCTGCCGGTTATGGCATCGCGCGTCTGAAGGCCGAGCGTGCCGCCATGGTCATCATGATCGCCCGCATGACACCCGGCCTCTCCTTCCTCATCCCGCTATTTCTGCTGTTCCAATGGATGAACCTGCTCGGGACGCTTCTGCCGCAGATCATCATCCACCTCGTCGTCACGGTGCCGATCGTCGTGTGGATCATGATCGGGTATTTCGAAACAACACCCCAGGAATTAGAGGAAGCCGCCAGCATAGACGGCGCGACCTCATGGCAGGTGTTCCGCCTCGTCGCCCTGCCGATCGCAAAACCCGGCATCGTCGTCGCCTTCATCCTGGCGGTGATCTTCTCGTGGAACAATTTTGTCTTCGGCATCGTGCTCGCCAGCCGCGAGACCCGCACGCTGCCCGTCGCCGTCTACAACATGCTGTCCTTCGAACAGGTCAGTTGGGGTCCGCTTGCCGCCGCCGCGCTGATCGTCACCCTGCCGGTTCTGCTGCTGACCATGTTCGCCCAGAAACAGATCGTCGCAGGCCTCACCGCCGGCGCGGTCAAGGGCGGCTAAACACATACGAAAATCGGGAGGATTTTCACCCATGGCTACCGTCAATATCCAGAATATCGCCAAGCGTTTCGGCGCCGTCGAAGTCATCCGTGATCTGAGCGTCGATATCGCCGATGGCGAATTCGTCGTCCTCGTCGGCCCGTCCGGCTGCGGAAAATCCACGCTGTTGCGCATGGTCGCCGGCCTTGAGGAAGTGTCCGGCGGTGCCATCCGCATCGGCCCGCGCGAGGTATCGCATCTGCCGGCCCGAGACCGTGACATCGCCATGGTGTTCCAGAACTACGCGCTCTATCCGCACATGACGGTGGCCGACAACATGGCGTTTGCGCTGAAACTCAAGAAAGCCGATGCCACCGAGACACGGCGCAAGGTGGAAAGCGCTGCCGCCATTCTGGGCCTCGAAAAACTGCTCGACCGCTATCCGCGCCAGCTTTCCGGCGGCCAGCGCCAGCGTGTCGCCATGGGCCGTGCGCTGGTGCGCGATCCGCAGGTATTCCTGTTCGACGAACCGCTCTCCAACCTCGACGCCAAGCTGCGCGTACAGATGCGCGCCGAAATCAAGGCGCTTCACCAGCGCATCGGCACGACGATCATCTACGTCACTCACGACCAGATCGAGGCCATGACCATGGCCGACAAGATCGTCGTCCTGCACGACGGCCGTATCGAACAGGTCGGCGCGCCGCTCGACCTTTACGACCGCCCCGCCAACCTGTTTGTCGCCGGCTTCATCGGTTCGCCCGCCATGAATTTCGTCGATGGAAAAATCGAGGAAGGCGTGTTCCGCAGCGACAAGGGCCTCATCCTGCCCCTGCCGCCCGGCGCTGACACCGCCAAACTCGGCGGCCGCAAACTGGTCTACGGCGTCCGCCCGGAACATATCCGTGCCGAGCCTAGCGGCATTGCAGGCCGTGTCGAGATCGTCGAAGGCACCGGCTCGGAAATCTTTGCCCGCGTCCGAAGCCATGAAGAGGAGATTTCATGCCTCTTCCGCGAGCGTCTGGACATCCGCTTCGGTGACGATATCGGCATCGCGGTCGATGCGCCGCGCGCGCATCTGTTCGACAAGGCGAGCGGCAAGAGGGTGTGATGGTGAACAAAAAAACCGACCCGAGACGTTGGCGCTCGGGAGCGGCTTGATGGTCGCATCAATCCGGCCCGTCCTATCCAACGCGCGTTGGCAGGTTCCCTAAGGTCCAGAGGCTGGATGTGCGGGTAAGAATGGTCGGTGGCTCAAGCGGCAGATGATCCAGATCTCCTAACCGCACCCGCCATATGACGAGTGGCTCTATTTCGGCAAAAGTCTGAATCAACGCCTTCCGCGGGGCGGGATAGCGCTCGTGCCACCGTCAGCAGTTGTTGACCGTGGTCCCTGACCCGTCTGTCGTGCCTTGCGTGGCAGTTGCAGCGCCCGAATTGCCCTGCTCGACACAACTCCCACTCCACTGACCGTCTTGTGTGGTCGTCGGAGCGTTGGAACCAGTGTCATTCTGCGTTTTGTCCTGGTCCCGCTGTGCCGCCCTCGAAGTCTGCGCGGACGCCGGAGCAGTATTTTGAGAGGGCTCGGCCGCGAACCCAATACCAGCCAGCATTGCTGTCGTCGACGTCAAGGTCATGGCGGCAATGGTAATGATCTTGATCATTTCAGCTTTCTCTTGCATGTATCGAACACGTCTAACGATCCGTGGCTCGCACGGTTCCCCATCATTCGCGGCCGCGGCGAGCAAAAACGGGTCGTCTCGAATTCTTGCCGGCGTGCACCCTCTTGTGGCGCCGAACGCGATCTGAAGTGCAGCCGTCTGAATAAGGTGAGGTGTATGGTGTGGATGCGTGGGACCGCAGCGATTTTGGCGGTGATAACGGCAGCGACTTGGCTCGCCACGGGCTTGCCCTCATCCGCGCAGGAGACGCTCAAGATGAGGGTCCCGCAAAATGAAGCGGAATGGATGCGGTTTGTCAGGGGGCGTCTGCAACGCTACTCCGGATCAGTCGTAGCCATCAGCCGACGGCAGACAATATTCGGTCACTTCACGCTGGCGATAGGCTTCATTGCAAGACCCGACGGCTCGGTTTCCGATATTCGCATCGTAAAGTCGTCCGGCAACGAGACGCTGGATGAGACCGCGCTGCAGATTCCGACGCGCGCAGCGCCGCTTCCGACCTTCCCGGCCGACATGCCGCGAGCACCGAAATCAGTTGTTGCACCGCTGGAGTTCACATTGACGCCGCCAGCAAAAGCGACGGCGCCCTGATTTCGCCCACAGAATGCGTTCCTGCGAGACCTTGGCGTCCGCTGGAAACACGCTCATGACATACCCAAAATTGTTCGTCCGAACCCCATATTCCAGGTAGCATAATTATCGACATACACCTAGGGTAGCAGCCGAAATGACCCAAACACGGAGGCTGTCATGCCGGGGATCAGATACTCACCGTCCCGTCGCTCATTATTGCGGGGGATGACAGCACTGGCGGGAAGTTATTTCGCGTTACCCCTGGTAAATGGTTTCCGTGAGGCCAAGGCAACCTATCAAACAACGAAACCGGACCTTGATAGGGAGTTCGGCAAGGGCCGCCGTGTCGCCATTATCGGCGGCGGCGTAGCCGGGTTGACCGCCGCCTATACGCTGGCCAATGCCGGTTTCAGGGTCGCCGTATTCGAGGCAGATGGTCGTTATGGCGGCCGCAGTCTCACGGCGCGCCCTTCCGATGCGAAATACAAGGATTGGTGGTTCGCCAAATACAATCGGGAAAGACGTTTCCCTGCCATGTATGTCGATCGTTACCAGGAAAGACCGGACAGCCCGGCTGCCGGGGAGCAGGTCTGCACCTTCATGGACGACGAATGGGCCTCAAATGGCTATCGCGGAAATCCCGTGGAACTCTTTCTCAACGCCGGACCGGGTCGCATTCCTTCGAACCACGTCAACCTGATTGCCCTATGCCAGGAAATCGGCGTGGCCCTGGAGCCCTATTTCTTCCTGTCCACATCCAACCTCCTGCAGAGCGACACTTTCAGACGTGGCGAGGCGATCCCGTTCGGTCAGGTCAACTACAGCCTCTTCAGCCAGATGGCTGCGATGATGTACAGGGTGACGCAGGAAGTCGTAAAACTGCAGGGCGCCAGTGCTGGCGAACAGGCCACGAAGCTCGAAAACCTTTACCGTCTGTTCGGCAACCTATCCACACACGGCCAGGCGCAAGACACCTCGCAGCTCGGTTTCAGTACACTGCCAGGGGGCTGGAGAGATGCAGGCGCGATCCGCAAATCGGTGCCGATGGAAGAAATTCTCAATTCACATTTCATCGGCGACGCGGATGCCAACCCGGAACTCTCGCCCGGTTCGTTCCTGTTCAATTCTTTCAATATCGACTGGCAACCGACCCTCATGCAGCCTGTCGGCGGCATGGATCGGATCTGGCAGCAGTTGTTGTTGCAGGATATACCCTCAACCGCATTCGCGGACCCGTCTATCCAGGAGCAACCGGGCGCGGGCGCCAAGGTCGGCAACCTCGTGCTGCTCAACACAAGCGTTTCTCGCGTCACCGTTCTGGACACGGGTGTCAGTCTGGCGTTTCAACGATCGGGCCAGAATGCACCATCGGAAGTGGCATTCGATTTTTGCGTCTCCACCATCGCGCCCTCGCTCCTGCGCGATATTCTGAACCCCAGCAACATCCCACGGGAATTTCTGGACGGACTGACCGCTTTCTCCAAAACCGGCGGACCTTGGGGAAACGATCCGGCCCCCGATCTCTGGACGCCGGCAATCAAGGTAGGGTGGCAAGGGAAGGATCGTTTCTGGGAAACGAAGAACGAGATTTATGGCGGCATTTCCTGGACGACCGATATTATCGGCCAGATATGGTATCCGTCAGAGGATTTCACGGCGCACACGGGCATTCTCACAGGCGCTTACAACCGGGGAGAAATGGCTGCGACATACGCCCGTCAGACCCAGGAGCAGCGCCTTGCGACCGCCAGAGCCGGGCTCGGTAAACTCCACAAGGGCGAGGAAGACAATGTCACGCACGGCATGTCCATTGCCTGGCAATACATGCCGCATCAGGTCGGCGGATGGGCCTCCGATACCGCATACACGAATCCGGCAGTCTACAAGCAGATCACCACCTTCACGGAGAATGGCTCTTTCTATTGCGCCGGTGACACATGGAGCTATTGGCCCGGCTGGCAGGAAGGATCCGTTGCATCCGCCTATCGTGCCATAGAGGCCATAGCGCAAACCATCAAAGCCGGGAGATGACGCAGGCTGGATATGTTCCCGCGAGGACGATCACATGGCGGGTTGGGCGAGTATGCTGCCCGTTCGTAAGCGTTTCCGCAACACATGCGTTCAGCGACGCTCGTTGATCTCTGGGGCAGCGCACTGATGGCGCCCAACGGCGTGGAAGATCAAATCGCATAACGATGCCTGCCGCTCAACGCTCGCTCAAGGCCCATTCAACATACGGTCCAGTTCCTTTGCCCGCGGCGTTGGCAACTCTGCTTCTTCAGCAAAGTCCCGCCAGCGGGCGACGACTGCCTGAACCTCGTCAATGACGGCATGCGCCGCCCTGACCGGGATCGATGCCGCTTTTGCGACCTTCAGCATATGGGTCTTCTCGGGTGCCCTCCCCTCGCCTGCAATATCGGCACTATGCTCGCCGCCGGGGCCGGAGGAATAGGTAAGGTCGTATGCCGGCGACAGAAGCCAGCGGCCGTCGGCTCCCATGAGGAAAGCATGGTTCTTGGCGTGGTCATCGCGGTTGCGGGACAGGACGTTGAAAACCATGCGCCGGAACATCTTCTGCACCTCGGTAGCGTCCCGGGTCATCAGCCATGTGAGTTTATGCAACATTTCGTAAGTGACGGACGGCTCCCGGTGGCTGGCATTCAGCAGGCCGCTGGCCGTGTGCATATGCAGCCTGCCCGAAGGCGTGCGGTCGAAACGTTTGGTCGCGAACAATCTGTTGCCCCTGCGCGTGGTCAAAAGCCGCGTCTCGGCCATGTCGATGCCGGCAGCACGGGCCATTAGCGCATAAGCCTGTTCCTCGGCGCCGATATGGGCGGGGTCCTCACCGCTCCGAGATTTGACGATCCAGCGTTCGAAGGCCGGCGGCATGTCCTCCTGCCCGTAATCGAAGACCAGGCTGTCGGTCGCCGGATTGAAGCCGATCATGATTTTTGGCCGTGCGCCGGCGGAGCCGCCCTGCGCACCCTGAAGCGTGTCCAGATCCGCTGTGTTCATCTGCCCTTGAACGAGAGCGACCTGATCGACGAACCAGTCGAGATCCCCTTCCGCACGGCTCTCCTCGGCGATTTCGGGAATGTAGGACAGCGCGCCCATGCCGGAAGTCCCGACAGCCGAGAGGCGATCAAGCGGTGTCAACGCGTGAAAATCGATTCCTGCTTGCTGCAGTCGGCGGTCGAGCAGGATCTTGCCCCACCCGTCTGGCAGGCTGTCGTTGAAAAGGCCATGCAAGCCGTCGAACGGATCGCGTGGCGCCTGAATAACGCCGGCATTGGCCATGAGGTGAAATGGAGAGACAAGCAGCGGCCTTGCGAGAAATTCGGGCGTATATTCGAAATAGGCGCGGCGTTCGGCCTGGCTCCAGGCCAGTATGCCGAGCTTTCTCGAATGACCTTCGATATCGAGCATCACGCTCATCTTGCGGACAGGTTCGAACTTCACGATTTGCGAACTCTCTGCCTCAGGGGACGATCGACGATATCGTCGATCGTTCGGTTTGCTTTGGCAGGAAACAACCCTGCGAACTCGCCTTCCGCCCCAAGCACGAAGGCGATCTTGACGAGGGTCTCCAGCGATGCCTTGCCGGATTCCTCGAAAAGCCTCAGCGAACTGTAGGATACGCCTGCACTCGCAGCGAGTTCGCGCTGCGTGAGATCGGAGTCGATGCGTCGCCGCTTGGCCCGACCAGCCAGATCGATCATCACCTCAGCTGGCGAAGACATTTTAAATGGCATCATTTCGGCACTTATACACGGATATGGCTTTTATTGCTACTATAGTAGCTTTTATACCGCGCCCATGCCACTGAATTCTTCAACGAGTGGTGCCGCGCAAACGGAGGTGTCGGCGCACATTCGCAGCCGTATCCGACCACTGCGAATTGCAGGGGGAACAGGCTTGCATCAGCAATAACTCGGATTGGCTGTACGCCTGGCGCCGTTGACGCCTTGTGTTATGACCGACCGAACGCCTTCAGCTGCCGGTTTCCAGACCGGAAGCGTTTTCATGGCGAACGAAACCGGGAATGGCGCGCGCGCAGTCGTCAATCGCTCCTATAAGACGCTCGATGGCGGTCGCCATCGGACGTCCCGACGCCGTGACAATGCCGAAATAGAAGGGAACATGAAAACCGAGAGGTTTTACTTCCACGCCGGAAACCGGCAGGCCAGCGATCGTAGCGGATTCCACCAGCGCCACACCGACACCCGTTCTTGCCAGCGCCAGAGAAACGTAGGTGGCGTTACTGTCGATGATCTTTTCCGCAGCAAGGCCATGGCGCGTTAGCGCCTGGTCGATCCGCATGCGCAGCCGATAGGGATTGGCCGACATGATCAGGCGTCGGCCGCTCAGGTCTTCGGCCTCAATCACGTCGCGTGCGGCCAGCGGATCGCTTTCGGCAACCACCGCCACGCAGGGCACTTCGCCGATCCAGTGTACGTCGATGCCGGGATTGTCGAGCGGCAGGCTGGCAATGCCGATATCTACCGAGCGCGCTACGACCGCCTGAACCACGTTTTCGGCCGAGGTGCTTTGCAGGTGGATATGTCGCGGCAACTGGTCCGGCGCGAATGTGCTCAGCGCCAACGGCAGCACGCTCGCAGCCAGTGCGGGAATGGACGCGATCTCGATGGGTCGGGGCGCGGCGGTCGCGATCGTTCGTGCCCGTTCGCTGATCGTGCGCAAGCCGCTGAGAAAGAGCTCGGCCTGCGAAAAGAGCGCGAGACCCGGCTCCGTCGGTGCGATGCGCGGACCGTTGCGATGAAGAACCGTAAAGCCCACATCCCGCTCGAGTTCCTGGATGAGGCGGGTGATTACCGGCTGGGATTTGCCCAAGGCCTTGGCTGCACCCGTCATGCTGCCGATCGAAACCACGGCAACGAAGGCTTCCAGCTGACGCGTATCGAGGTAATCGGTGACCATCAAATTCATTCTCATGGTGGAGACGGAACGCAGGGACTACTGGGCAGGCGCGGACCAGAGATCCGGACGCGCTCCGAACGGGTCGTCAATAAGGTGAAAAGCACCATTGGTCATGTGCAAAACCTGTCGAGTGGCCGGGTCATGGGTTGGCCAGTTACCAGCGGGCGTCACCGGACCATCGTCGCGTATGAACGAGGCCCAGACTTCGTGCACCGCCTCGGCGAATGACCGGTCGACGATCGCCTGATGGGGTCGAAGATGGCTCAGATCCATTCCCCGACGATACCAGACGGCGCCGACCTCGGCACCGTGCGCGGCGCCCGTTTCATCCGTCAGGATCGGCCCATAGAGGTATTTGAAGACGGGATGAAAGGCCGCCTGCGCATCCGCAAACCGCGTGGCCGGGTTTTGAAAGACCAGATCGCCGGCAACCGCGCGCCAGATGCCGATCGCCGAATGGTCCGGCAATGCCCTGCGATAGCGCTCGACAATGCAGGCTCCCGAAAGGCCCATGGGTTTTACACGCTCATGCAGAAGCCGGGCCGCAAGCGTGAAATCCATGTCCGGCTGCGCCGTGGCATGTGTAACGTATTCCCCGCTGGTACAGCCGATCATCATCGGAACGGCAGCGGTTTTTCCGTCGCGTGCGGCGTCTTCGGGGTGCTGCGGCAGCGATGTACCATCCACGACCGGCACGAAGGGAACGCCCAACATGGCAGCATTCCCATCGCGGGCAAAGTCGTGCCGTTCGTAGGATTCGTTACAAAGGTCGCGTTGCGCCGTAAGCAGCTGGTCGATAGGAATGGTGTGCAGGGCGCTTTCTTCTATCCCCAACACGGCCACCATGCGACGGGTGAGCTTTTGCGCATCCTCCATCGTGGCGATGCCGATGCTGGCGCCGCTCTGCGGCATCGCCCTGGCGAACAGACCTCGCGCCGCCGGCATTGCCATCACTGCCGCGACCGAAAAGCCGCCTGCCGATCGTCCGGCAAGGGTAACGCGTGAAGGGTCCCCGCCAAAGGCGGCGATATTGTCGCGTACCCATTCGAGGGCGGCAATCTGGTCGAGCAGGCCGCGATTGTCCGGCGAGCCGTCATTAAAATGCAAGAAGCCGAGCGCACCGAGACGATAGTTAACCGTGACCTCGACTATGCCGCTTGCGGCGAAGGCACCGCTTTGCAGGACCGCCTCGTTGGCGGAACCGACCGCATAGCCGCCGCCATGGATCCATACCAGAACCGGAGCCGACCCCGTCAGCGCCGGCGTGCGGATGTTGACAGTCAGGAAATCCGTGCCGAATTCGAGTGCCGATGCCGCCGCCGTGCCCACGGGACCATAGGTGGGAAGCTGCGGGCAGACTGCGCTCAGTTTGCTGGCATCGCGTATACCGGACCAAGGCTCGACCGGCTGCGGTGCCGCAAAGCGCCGCGCCTGCGTTATCGGCGCCGCATAGGGCACGCCCAGAAAAACGCCGCATCCATGCTCTTCAAAACCTTCAACGACGCCGGCCCGGGTTGCGACCTGCATGTCACAGCGCCTTTCGAAGGCCGATCAGGCGCTCGACCAGTACGACCACGACGACCGAGATCAGGATCAACAGCACCGACAGCGCCGCGATCTGCGGATCGGTCGAATATTCCAGATAGTGATAGATTTCGGTGGGCAGGGTCGACGCCTTTACCGATACGATGAACAGCGAAATCGTCGCTTCGTCGAAGGAGATCAGGAAGGCGATGACGCCGCCGGCAATCAGGCCCGGCCGCACCAGAGGCAGCGTGATGCGCCAGAACACCATCCATGGCGAGGCACCATGCACGAGCGCCGCCTCCTCCACCCGCGTATCGACGGCCATCAGGCTCATCGTGATGGTGCGCACGGTGTAAGGGATGGTGATGCCAAGATGAGCCAGCACGATACCAGGATAGCTGTCGAGCAGACCAAGCGGCGAGATGACCAGCATGATGCCGACCGCAAGCACGATATGCGGCACCAGAAACGGTGCCAGAATAAGAAAATTGACGGCGCCCTTGCCGCGGAAGCGGTAGCGCACGAGCGACAGCGATAGCAGCATGCCGGCGGTGACGGCCGTGATGCCGACAATGCCGCCGATGATCAGGCTGCGCCAGAACGCCGCGATGAACTTGGCATTTTCGAACACCTTCAGATAGGAGCCGAACGACCAGCTTTCCGGCGGAAAGGCGAGATACTGCCGCGTATCGAAGGAGATGATGAAGACAACAATGATCGGCGCCAGCAGGAAGAGATAAAGAAGCGTGATCAGTGCGGTCCAGGCGATACTGCCGAGGCGGTTGGTGGGGTGCATGACCGACCTCACGCTTCAAGCGCGCGCAAAGCGCGCTGGTAAATGAGAATGATGCTGGAAAACAGGACCAGCAGCATGACAGAAAGTGCTGCCGCCAGCGGCCAGTTAAGGGTTACCGTCGCCTCGTTGAAGACCTCGGTGCCTAGGACGAAGACGCGCCCTCCCCCCATCAGCCGCGGTGTCACGAAGGACGAGATCGCCAGCACAAAGACGAGAAGTGCCGCGGTGAGGACCCCAGGAAGGCTGAGGGGCAGGATGATGCGCCAGAACACGCGCAAGCGGTTGGCGCCCAACATCGCCGCCGCCTCCTCCAGCTGAGCATTGAGCCGACCGAAGCCGCTCAGCATGGCGAGGACAGCATAGGGCATCAGGATCTCGATAAGCGCCACAGTGGCGCCGAAACTATTGTTCGAAAGACGAATGACACCCTCTGTCAGCGACAGTGACTGCAGCGTGCTGTTGATCACGCCGCGGTCGCCGAGGATGACCATCCATCCATAGGTCCGAACAACCGACGAGGTCAGAAGCGGTGCGACGGCCAGAGCGGTCAGCACGCCACGAAACCGGCTTTCGGTACGTGCCAGAAAAAGCGCGATCGGAAAGGCCAGAATAACGGCAAATAGGGCGACATTGAAGCCCAGCACCAGCGTGTTCCACGCAACGCGCCAATAGAAAGGGTCAAACAGCGCTGCGCTGTAGGATTGCAACGTCCAGTCGCCGCCGCTGAATGTGCCGATCGTGGAGGAGGCAAAGGATGCCCGCAGCAACCAGATCAGCGGCAGAAGAAAGGTAATAACCAGCGCTGCCAGTCCCGGCAGCAGCAGGACAAGCAGAATGCCACGCGGTGCGCGGGACGATGGCGTGCCAGCCAACGATGCGTCCGTTGCAGTCATGACAATATCTGCCCGATCAGCGTCACGTCCTGCGGTGCGACCGTGAGCGTCAACGTGTCGCCCTTGTTCGGCAGCGCTCCCGCATGGGTCGGAAGGTCCGCCTGCAGGAGGAGATTGCCACAGCGGACGTTAAGGGTCAGCATCTGGCCGCGATAGACGATATGTTCGACAGTCCCGGAAAAACGGTTCGGCTGGTTCGCGTCGCCTGCAACGACGAGGCGGTGCGGACGGATCATCAGTCTGACGACTGAGCCGACCGCCGCATCCCCCTCGAAATGCAGGTCCGCCAGTCCCTCGACTGCCGCCACGCCCGGGGCGGTGACCCTACCCTCGAACACCGTGCCGGCGCCGATGAAAGAGGCGACGAAATCCGTCCGCGGCCGGTCGAAGATCTCGCGTGGTGTACTGATCTGTTCGAGTTTCCCATTAGACATAACGGCCAGCCGATCGGCCATGGACAGGGCCTCATCCTGATCGTGGGTGACGAAAATGGCCGTCACACCCGTGCGCGTCTGGATGTCCCGGATTTCATCCCGCATCTCGTCGCGCAGCTTGGCATCGAGATTGGACAGCGGTTCGTCGAACAGGAGCAGTTCCGGTTCGATCACGAGCGAGCGGGCGATGGCGGCGCGCTGCTGCTGGCCGCCGGAAAGCTGGCCTATCCGGCGATCGCCGAGCCCTGTGAGCTTGACGAGATCGAGCGCCTTGAGGACACGCTCATCCCGTTCCGCCTTGCCGACCTTGCGCATTTCCAGCCCGAACGAGACGTTCTGCGCTACCGTCATATGCGGAAACAGCGCGTAGGCCTGAAACACCATGCCCATGTTGCGCTTGTAGACCGGGATCGAGGACACATCCCGCTCGCCCAGCCGGATCGTTCCCGAAGAGGGTGCGACCAGACCGGCAATCATGCGCAGAATGGTCGTCTTGCCGCAGCCGGAGGGTCCGAGCAGTGCCAGCATCTCGCCGCGCGGCAGCGAGAAACTGACGTGATCCACCGATGGCTTCTGGGCGCCGGGATAGGTCTTCACGAGATTTTCGATCGTGACGTGATGGGCAGCCATGGTCGTCCGGTTCCCTCGGTCTATCAGTTGAAGGCGATGACTTCGCGATTGATGCGCTGGATCCATGCCGAATATTTCTCGGCAACGAAATTCCAGTCGAGCGACATCTGCGCGGCCTGCGCCTCCTTGGAGCCGTAGATGCGGGCGGCGACGACATCCGACAGCGTCACCTTGTTGTTGACCGGACCATAGAAGCTCTTTTCGGCAAAGGCCGCCTGTGCTTGCGCGCCCAGCGCATAGTCGACGAACAGCTTTGCGGCGGCGGCATTCTTCGATTTTTCGACAAGGCCAATCGTGTTGGTCTGGCCGATCGAGCCTTCCTTGGGCGCCGCAACGCCGATCTTGCCGCCCTGCGTGTCATGCAGGTATTGCGAGCGGCCGTTCCAGCAGATCGACAAATCGACTTCGCCGCTCTGGATCACCGCGTAGCAGTCCGGAGCCGGCTCCCAGGTCGAGACGTTGGGAGCAATCTCCTTGAGCATGTCGAGACCCGGATCGATGCTGTCCTTGTAGTCCGACCCCTTTAGCTTGCTGAGGATCGGCAGCAGGATGACGCCGCGGGTATCGCCCAGTTTCGCGGCGATCTTGCCCTTGTATTTCGGATCGGTCAGATCGTTCCAGCTGGTCGGCGGCTCCTTTACCGTATCCGTGTTGTAGAGTATCGCCAGATTATCCTGTGAGAAGGCGATGGCTTTGTCCTCGCCGAAACGCGCCCATTCGGGTTGTTCCGCAAGAGCCGGCACCTCGCTTGCATCGAGTTTCGCAAACAGGCCTTCCTTGTTGGCCTTGATGGCGACCGCAACATCGATCAGCGCAACATCGATCTTCGGGTCGTCGCGCTGAAGCGTCAGCAAGGCAAGCGTCTCGGCCGAGTTCTTGCTCTGCTGGTAGGTGACCTCGATGCCGGGATATTTGGCCTTGAAGGGCTCGACCACAAATTTCTGATAATTGTCGGCAAAGACGCCGGAAAAACCCACGATGTTGACGGTGCCCTTGACCGAGGCGTCCTGGGCATGCGCCCCCGCGACGAAGGCGATCAGGCTCGCGGCAAGCGTGCCGGCACCGACCAGCTGCGACACTATGTTTGGCATGCGGTTCGTCATGTCAGTCTCTCCGATTGATGCGCAGCAGGGCTGCCGAATGTCTGGGGGGCAGATCGTCCCGGTTGTCGTCGTTTCACACCGTAGGGGTCCAGGCCTTTTCCAGCACCCGCAGCCAGTTACCGCCAAGCAGTTTCAAAACGAGATCGTCGCTCCAGCCGCGCGCCAGCATGCGCGCCGTGAGATTAGGCATGTCGGTGATGCGCTCGATGCCCTTGGGCTTGTTGATCTTGACATTGCCGAACTCGGTCAGCTTGCGCGCCGTTCCCTTGTCCTTGTTGGCCCAGAGAAGCCACGGGCCGGGTCGCGGACGGTCCAGCGAGAAGTCGGTGCCGACGCCGACGTGATCCTCGCCGACGAGGTCGATGATGTAGGCCATGGCGTCGAGATAGTCGTCGACCGTCGCGTCATTGCCCGCGGCAAGCCCCGGCGCAAACAGGCTAACGCCGATCAGGCCGCCCTTCTGCGCGCAGGCGACGAACAGTTCGTCGGGCTTATTGCGCTTCACGTCACGCAGGGCGCGCGGCAGAATGTGCGAGATGCAGACCGGGCTCTTCGATTGGGCGATCACGTCGGCGCTGGTCTTGTCGCCGACATGGCTGAGATCGCAGAGCACGCCGACACGGTTCATTTCCGCAAGCACCTCCCTGCCGAAACCGGTGAGGCCGCTGTCGTTTTCTTCGAGATATCCGGCGCCGGAATAGTTCTGGGTATTATAGGTCAGCTGCATGATGCCGACCCCGAGGTCCTTGAAGATCTCGACATAATCGAGCCGGTCCTCGAGCGGCGACGTGTTTTGCCAGCCGATGATGATGCCCGTCTTGTTTTCCGCCTTGGCGGCGTGGATATCAGCGACGCTGCGCACCGGACGCAGAATATCATCATTCTCGCGCAGGAAGCGCTTCCACTCCGAAACGTAGCCGATCCCTTCGCGGAAGTTCTCCCACAAAAGCGAGGAGACATTGACGGCCGTCAGCCCGCCGACACGCATTTCCTCGAATATCGAGCGGCTCCACTGGCACGTCTGGAGACCATCGACGATGATGGCGCTTTCATGCAAATTCCTTGCGTCGGTCATCACGCGCTCTCCTTCAGTTTGTTCATCCTGTTGCGGCGGGCCTTGAGGGCACGGTCGACGAAATCCAGCCGGTCCTGCCCCCAGAACAATTCCCCATCAACGACATAGGTCGGGGTGCCGAAAATGCCGAGCCGCCCGGCTTGTGCCAGATTGCCGTGCCATTCCGCGACCACGTCATCGGCCTGCACATCGACAACGAGCGGCAGGCCCGCTTCGCCGACAGTCGCGCGGGCGATTTCGCGCAATGTGGCCAGATCGGCAATGTCGCGGTCCTCGGCCCAAAGGGCACGCTGAACAGCGAAGGAGAAAGCCAGCGCATCAAGCCCCGCCTTCTGCAGCGCGATCACCGCCTGCGCCGCCGTTTCGATCGTGCGGCAGGGATAGAATTTCGGCTTCAGGTTCAGCGGAATACCGAGATGGTCGCGCCAGCGGCCGAGCTCGACCTCGTGATAGAGCTGGCGTGCATCGGGACGCTTGCGCAGCGGAATGCCGCCATTCGCCTCGATGATGCGGATCGGCCGAAGTTCGATGCGCGCTTCGTTTTGCCGGGCGACATCGATGGTTTTTTGGGCACCGAAATACGCCCAGGGGGACGAAATTCCATAGAAGATCTGCAGCACCGGGCCGCCGTCATCCTTCGGCATGGTTCATTTCCTTGTGGTTGTCCGCATGGCTCCATTCGTCGCCGAACAGTTCCGGCTCGTCGAAGAAAAGGAAGCGATCAAGGTGATAGGCACGGTCTTCAACGAAAAGCGAGCGCGCCAGACCCGTCGCCAGTCGCGTCGCGCCGTCGCTGATTGAGGGAATGCCGCTGGTGATCTTGCCGTGGCTCGGTACGGCAGGGTAGGCGAAACAGCTGATCCGTGCGATGGCTTGGGCAAGTGTCGGGTCAAGACCCGGCTTCGGCTGAAACTCAAAGGCCGCGCCAAGATAGGGCATCGCAGCCATCTGCTGGTGCTCCCAGCCTTTCGGCGGCACATAGGCATCGCCCCAGGTCAGAATATTGCCGGCCAGAACAGCAAATTCCGGCCGCTTTTCGAGGTCGACCGTAAAGCCGGTTGCAAAGATGACGAGATCAGCGCCGTAACGTCCTTTCGGCGTGACGACCTCTACCCCGTCCTTTGCCTCGACCAGGTCTTCGACCGGGCTCGCCAGATGCAGGAAGGCGTTCGGATGGCGCGACACACGAAGGACGCTGTGACGCGGCGGCGGGATTTGCGCGCGGTCGCCAGCCACCATATAGGTCCACTTGTCCGAATCCGGCAGGCCGAAATAGCCTTGCGTCATGCCCTGGCTGCCGACGCCGGTGAACTTGTCGATACTTGGAATATCCGACCGCCGCACGAAGATGTCGACGCGGGCAGCGCCGGCTTCGAGCGCCGAGGCGGCATTGTCCATTGCCGATGCACCTGCGCCGACAACGGCAACCCGCCGTCCCCTTACCGATGCCATCTCGATCGCATCGGCGCCGTGCCTGACAAAGCCGGCCTGCACCTTCAGAGCCACCGGGGGCAGGTTTGGCGCGCCGAGGCCGTCGAGGCCGGTCGCAAGAACAACGCGCCGGGCATGCACGATCCGGCGCTCGCCATTGCGCTCGACCACAAGTGTGACGAACCGTTGCGGGCCGGGACGGATTTCAGCGACCGCAGTTTCGTTGACCACGTCGAGATCAAGAACATGTCTGTACCAGACAAGATAATCCATCCACATCTCACGTGGAATGAGATCCATGTCGAGGAAGGCCTGGGCACCATGCTGGGCCTCGAACCAGGCGCGAAAGGTCAGGGACGGCAAGCCCAGAGCCGGACCAGCCGCCTCCTTGCGGGTGCGCAGGGTCTGCATGCGGGCATAGGTCACCCACGGACCTTCGCGCCCGGCGGGCGCACGATCGAAAGCCTGCACCCGATCGATGCCGATCTTCTTCAGCGCCGCGAGGGTGACAAGACCACACAGGCCGCTTCCCACCACCGCCACGTCGAGGACGGGCTCACCCCCGTGCTCCATTGCAGGCATCCACGCTTTTGCCGGCTGGTTCAGCCAGAGCAAGTCCTGCTTGAGGCGCGCCTCGAGGGCGGCGAGCGATGCGACGGTAGACGACACGAATGCTGAGCCTGAATTCATATTTCGCATAAATGTGAGGTCATAATCCTAAAATAGAAAGATAAATTATTGCGTGTTTTTACCGTTGTGGAGATTTTGAATCCGGTTGCAGCCGTTGTGTAAAGGAGAGGCAGGAGCGCGCGGGCGCCCGTCCCGCGTTGACGTGCGTCAGTGACGGCCCAGATTAACAGAAAGCTTTACCAGGGCTTCGCGACACAAAGTCGAGACCGGACCTGCCGGGCCGGAAGCCGGGTATTATTCGTATTGGAAACACCCTTGGCTAAACTGATCCTGATCCTGGGCGACCAACTGTCTGAGCAAATCTCCTCCCTAAAGGGCGCAGACCGGCAATGCGACGCGGTTCTGATCTGCGAGGTGATGGCGGAAGCGACTTACGTCGGACATCACAAGAAGAAAATCGCTTTCCTGTTCTCGGCCATGCGCCATTTTGCCGACGGGTTGCGGCAAGCCGGTTACCAGGTCCGCTATACCAAGATTGATGACCCGGAGAATGCCGGATCCTTTACCGGGGAGGTAAGGCGCGCAGTGGATGCGTTGAAGCCCACGTCGATCTGCGTGACCGAACCGGGCGAGTGGCGCGTGCTGAACGAAATGAAACTCTGGCCTGAAACGCTGGGTTTGCAGGTCGACATGCGGGACGATACCCGCTTTGTGTGCTCACACGCCGATTTTGAAACCTGGGTAGCTGGTCGCAAATCGCTGACGATGGAATTCTTCTATCGCGACATGCGACGCCGGACGGGCCTGCTGATGCGCGGTGACGAACCGATCGGCGGTCGCTGGAATTTCGATGCGGAGAACCGCAAACCGGCAAAGCCGGACCTGCTGCGCCCCCGGCATCCGAGCTTTGAGCCCGACGCGATCACGGCGGAGGTATTGGACAACGTCGGGAACCTGTTTCCGGACAATTTCGGCAGCCTTGATGGCTTCCGCTTCGCCGTGACGCGCGCGGATGCGCAAACGGCACTCGACAGCTTTGTCACCGATTTCCTTGCCGGCTTCGGCGCCACGCAGGATGCGATGCTGCAGGACGATCCCTACCTCAATCATTCGCTCCTGTCGTTCTATATCAATATCGGCTTTCTCGACGCACTATCGGTCTGCCGTGCCGCCGAACGCGCCTATCTCGAAGGCAACGCCCCGCTCAATGCCGTGGAGGGCTTCATCCGGCAAATCATCGGCTGGCGCGAATATATGCGCGGCATCTACTGGCATGCCGGGCCGAGCTACGTCGACAACAACTTCTTTCAAAACACCCGCCCGCTGCCGTCATTCTACTGGTCGGGCAAGACGGACATGAACTGTCTCTCGATCGTGATTACCGAGACCATCGATCATGCCTATGCCCACCATATCCAGCGGCTGATGATTACCGGCAATTTCGCGCTGCTGGCGGGCGTCGATCCGAAGGCCGTGCATCTGTGGTATCTTGAAGTCTATGCCGATGCCTATGAATGGGTAGAGCTGCCCAATGTCGTCGGCATGAGCCAGTTCGCCGATGGCGGCTTGCTCGGCACCAAACCCTATGCGGCGAGCGGCAACTATATCGACCGCATGTCGGACTACTGCGGCACCTGCCGTTTCAACCCTAAACAGCGGCTTGGCGAAAATGCCTGTCCGTTCAATGCGCTTTATTGGGATTTCCTGGCGCGCAACCGCGGCAGACTGAGGGCCAATCGGCGCCTTGCTCAACCCTACGCCACCTGGGACAGGATGGACGAAGGCACGCAACAAGATCTTCGCAGGCAGGCGGCCGGGTTTCTCGCAAAACTGCAATGACCGCCGGTGTTTCTGCGTGACGGCCTGACGGATAGGTCATTCAGGCGCAACCCCGTAGGAAATATCATCTACGCCGCGGCGCCTTCGCAACCTGCCGAACCGTACAACCTCATGACGCAAGAAACGCACCCGGCTTCTCAATATCGCTCGCCTCGGTATGCCGGCGGCTTTGACCGCTTGCCATCGAACCGCCCGGCTGCCGACAAGACACGAGACGCATCTTCGCTTCGTGGTGCAGCGTTCAGGTCATCAATTCGACAGGGAATCGGGGCCTGCATCCGGCATTCCGAATGCCATGCGACCAGTCCCGTATCGGATGGATGGTCGCAGATTCGTTGCCCATGTCCGAACAGTCGGGCAGCCTCCTGTAGGTCCGCAGCCACAACACCACATGCAGGCCTTTGTGGTAGCTCGCAGCACCGATCGGTACCAAGCCGCGGCCTTCGACCTTTTGCGGATCCGGCGACGGGGTCCGATGCCCCATTTCGGGTCACATCCTACGAAATACGCAGCCTTCTTCACGCTATTCAAATCATCAAAAAAAGAATCGCCGCCCCTATCATTTTAGCAACTTGTTATTTTAGTATTTGCTTATTCTATTTCGTGTCTTCTCGGGTCGTCGATAGCCGCGTCTGCTTATCTCGAAAAAAGGCAGGCGCCGTGTCGGCCGGGCCGGGAGCCACGCCGTCAATGAAGGCGGCAAGAGAGGGCACAGTCCCTCCATAGGGAAAAAAAAAGAGGAGCACGCGTGCGATGGTTGCAGTTGTAGTCGACAAAGTCAGTGGCCAGACATCCACCGTCGCGGGTAGCGACATACCCCTTTCCGGCCCCAGCACGGTTCGACTGACCCTTGCGCCGACGGATGTGGCCTCGACGGCCCGCTCCGGCTCCGATCTCATCATCAACCTCAAGAGCGGCGAGCAGATCCGTATTGATGGTTTCTTCGAGCAACAGGGCGAGCAACAGAGCGAACTCGTGTTCCAGGACGAAGCCGGCAATGTCTGGTCCACCCAATATGCCGAGGAGCTTGCCGGAGTGCAGGTGGAAGAACTGGGCGCCGTTGACCAGATGGTCGGTTCGGCGGCTGCCGGCGGCGCCTCCGGTCTGGGCGTTCTCGCGCCTCTTGGCCTTCTTGGCGCTGTGGCGGCCGCGGCGGCCGGCATGGGCGGCGGCGGCGGTGGCGGCGATGACGGTGGCAATGGCGGCGGCGATGGCGGCGAACCCGGCACGCCGGCTCCGGGCGCACCGACCGTCCGGCTTGGTAACGGCGACGCCTTTCTGAACGCGCAGGAAACTGCCGGCGGCTCGGTTACCGTGACCGTCAGCCTGGCCGGGACCGGCGCCGTGGCTGGCGACCGGCTGACGGTGAACGGCACCGTCACGACGCTGACCGAGGCGCAGATTGCTGCCGGGGTCGTCGAGATCAGCCTGCCTGCCCCCACTGACGGTCAGACGCTGACTGTGACGGCCACGCTGACGGACGCCGCGGGCAACACATCTTCCGTGACCACGGTATCGGCCGTCGTCGACACGACGCCGCCCGGCAGCCCAGCCGTGGTGCTCGGCAATGGCGATACCGTCATTTCGGCAGAGGAAGTCGTCAATGGGCAGGTCCCCGTCCGGGTCAACCTTGCAGGTAGCGGCGCCGTTGCCGGCGACACGCTCACCGTCAACGGAACGCCGGTCGTGCTGACTGCGGCGCAGATCGCCGCCGGCACGGTGGAAATCCCCGTACCCGTTCCGGCAGACGGGCAGCCCTTGACCGTATCGGTCTCGCTGACCGACGCCGCCGGGAATGCTTCGCCGCCTACGACGATTACAGTCGGCGTGGACACGACGGCCCCTTCCGCGCCCGTCGTGACGCTCGGCAACGGCGACAATGTCATTACCGGTTCCGAAGTCGTCAATGGCGAAGCAACCGTCAGGATCGATCTCGCAGGCACGGGCGCCGTGGCCGGTGACACTGTGAGCGTCAACGGAACGCCGATCGTCTTGACCGCGGCCCAGATCGCCGCCGGCTTCATCACTGCTCCCGTGACCGTCCCGGCCACAGGCCTGCCCCTTGACGTCTCCGTCTCCATCACCGATGCCGCCGGCAACAGTTCAACGCCCGTCACGGTGACGGCTCTGGTCACGACAGACCCATCCAGCGCGCCCGTCGTCTCGATCGGCGATGGCGACGCCTATATCAACGCCACGGAAGCCGCAGGAGGTACGGTTGCGGTTTCCGTCGATCTTGCCAATACCGGCGCAATTCCCGGGGACACGCTGACGGTCAACGGCAACACGATCACGCTTACGGCGACGGATATCGCTGCCGGCCGCGTGACGACGAGCTTGCCGGTCCCCGCCGAAGGTGAGAGCCTGACGGTTACAGTGTCCTACACCGATGCCGGAGGCAATGTCTCTCCATCGACGGTGGTGAGCGCGCTTGTCGACACGACGCCGCCGACGGTTGGCGGGTTGACGCTGGGCGACGGCGTGGGAGCGATCGGCAGCGCCGAAATCACGGGCGGCTCCGTTGCGGCTTCGGTCAGCCTGGCGGGCAGCGGTGCTGCAGCCGGTGATGTTCTGACCGTCAACGGCGTTTCGGTGACGTTGACCGAGGCGCAGATCCTTGCCGGCACGGCCACTGTGCCGGTCACGGTACCCGGCAACGGTCAGACCCTCTTCGTGACCGCCACATTGACAGATGCCGCCGGCAACACGTCGCCGATCGCAACGGCCTCAGCGACCGTGGATACCACGGCACCAGGCGGCCCGACCATCACGCTCGGCAATGGCGATACCGTTCTGGGACCAAGCGACATTGTCGGCGGTTCGACCAGCGTGGTTGTCGGCCTTGCCGGAACCGGCGCTGCAGCCGGCGACCGGCTGACGATCAACGGCAACACGATCACGCTCACGGCGGCCGACATTGGCGCGGGACAGGTAACAACGACCCTTGCGGTCCCGGCCGAAGGCGCAACGCTGACAGTGACGGCATCACTTACCGATGCCGGCGGCAACACGTCGCCGGTCACAAGCGTCTCGGCGGTCGTCGATACCACGCCGCCATTCGCCCCCGGCTTGGTGCTCGGCAACGGCGATAACGTCATTCTTGCCAGCGAACTGGTCAACGGAGCGGTTCCGGTCACCGTCAACCTCGGCGGCACCAATGCGGCGGCCGGCGACACGCTGCTCGTCAACGGCGTTTCGCTCACGCTGACAGCAGACCAGATTGCTGCCGGCTTTGTTGAGACGAATGTGCCCGCCTTGCCTGATGGCGCGCAGCTCGTCGTTACCGCCACGCTGATCGACCTTGCAGGCAACAGTTCCGGCATTGCCAGCGCGTCAGCGCTTATGGACACGGACCTGCTGGGCACCCCCGGCGTCTCGCTCGGCGATGGCGATGCCTATATCAATGCCGGCGAGGTCATTAACGGCGCCGTCACGGTCACGGTCACGCTGGCGGGAACCGGCGCGGTCGCCGGCGACACATTGCGGGTCAACGGCGTCGACATCCCTCTGACAGCGGCAGACATCACCAACGGCGTCGTGACGACGCAAGTTCCTGCTGCCGCGGACGGGACGGCACTGAACGTGACGACGACGGTGATCGGCGCTGCCGGTACCGCATCGCAGCCGATCACGGTTTCGGCCACAGTAGATACAACTCTGCCCATCGCGCCGACACTCGTCATTGGCAATAATGACGCGTTCATTACGGCCGGCGAGATCAGCAACGGAACGATCAACGTTCGCGTCAATCTGGCAGGCACCGGGGCTGCGCCCGGCGATACCTTGACCGTGAACGGCGTCGACATCGTTCTCACCGACGCGCAGATCGGCGCGGGTTTTGCGGAGGTTGCCGTTCAGGCGCCGACGACCGGCCAGACGTTCTCCGTCAGCGCGCTGCTGACGGATATTGCCGGCAACAGTTCGGCGAGCGCCGGCTATTCGGCGCTTGTCGATACCGTCAATCCCGGACAACCCTACCTTACCATCGGCAATGGCGACGGTTTCATCGGGCTTGGCGAGATCGTGAACGGTCAGGTGGAAGTGGTCGTCAATATCGACGGCGCCGACGCCGAGGTCAATGACACGCTGACCGTCAACGGAACGACGATCGCCATTACGCCCCAGATGATCGCAGACGGCCTCGTTCGGGTCCCGATCACTGCGCCCGCCGATGGCGAGCCACTGTCGGTCCAGGCCGTGCTGACCGATGCCGCCGGCAACCAGTCTCCACTTGCCACGTTCAATGCCGTTGTCGATACGCAACCACCCGGCATCCCGGCCGTGACGCTTGGCGACGGCAACGCCTTCATCAACGCTCAGGAAGCAGCAGGCGGTTTGGTCGCGGTCCGGATCGGTCTGGCCGGCACGAACGCAGTCCCAGGCGACCTTCTGACCGTAAACGGCACCACGACCGTACTGACGGCTCAGCAGGTCGCAGCGGGCGTGGTCGTCACCTCAACCGCTGCACCGGCAACCGGTGAGACCCTGACCGTCAACGCTACATTGACGGACTCCGCCGGCAATATCTCGCTTGTCGGTACCGCATCGGCGCTGGTGGATACGAGCACGCTCGGCACGCCGGTCGTCACCGTGGGCGACGGCAACGGCATCATTATTGCCAGTGAGGTGACCGCCGGTCAGGTGGGTGTAACCGTCAACATCGCAGGCACCGGAGCGGTCGCCGGCGATAGCCTGATCATCAACGGCCAGACCATCGTCTTGTCCCAGGCCCAGATTGACGCCAATCTGGTTGCGACAAGCCTTGCTGTTCCCTCCGACGGATCTCCGCTGACGGTGCAGGCGACGCTGAACGATACGGCGGGCAATGTCTCGGCACCCGCCATCGTCACCACCCCGGTCGATATCAGCGTTCCGACTGCGCCCACCATCATTCTCGGCGATGGCAACGGCTTTATCATCGGCACGGAAGTCGTGGGCGGTCGTGTTTCCGTTACTGTCGATATTTCCACGACCGGCGCCGTTGCCGGGGACGTCCTGTTCATCAACGGTGCGCCCCTTGTTCTGGCGCAAGCGCAGATCGATGCAGGTGCGGTGACAACGACTGTGCCGGCTGCCGCCGATGGTCAGACGCTCACGGTCACCGCCCAACTGAGCGACGCCGCCGGCAACCTCTCGCCGCTGGCAAGCATCGGCGCATTTACCGATACGATCGCGCCGACTTTGCCCGGGCTGACGCTCGGTGACGGCAATGGCGTCATCAACCTCCTCGACGTGACCAACAATGCGGTGACGCTGCGGGTCGATATCGCCGCAACGGGTGCCGTTGCCGGCGACACGCTGACCGTCAACGGCGTCGAAATACCCATTCTTGCGACCGATGTTTCCAACGGCTTCATCACGACGACGCTCGGCATCCCGGCTGGTGGGCAGCCCCTCTCGGTGACTGCCTTCCTGACAGATGTTGCTGGCAACATATCGCCGGCAGCAATAGTGACTGCCCCCGTCGACATCGTTGCGCCGCTCGCTCCGGCGATCACGATCACGGGCGCGACCAACAATTTGCTCGGGATTGACGACATCGTCGGCGGGCGCGCTGCCGTTTCCGTCAGCCTTGCCAACACCGGCGCCCAAGCAGGCGACATCCTGACCGTCAACGGCCAAGCCATCGTCCTCGACGGCCAGATGATCACCAACACGTTCGTCAACACGACCGTTGCGGCGCCGGCCGACGGAGAAACGCTGACCGTCACCGCGTTGCTTACCGACGCCGCCGGCAACCCGTCCGGTTCGACCAGCGTTTTCGCCGACATCGACCTTACGGCTCCGGGCCGCCCGATCGTCACGCTTGGCGACGGCGACGGCTTCATCAATGGCAGCGAAGTCACCGCCGGGACCACCGGCATCCGGGTGTCGCTTGTCGGCACGGGTGCTAATGTCGGCGATACGCTGAACATTTCCGGGCTCACACCCATCACGCTGAGCCAGTTGGACATCGACAACGGGTTCGTCACGGCGACCGTACCGGTCGGGCCCGAGGGGCAACCTTTCACCGTGAACGTGTCTTTGATCGATCCGGCCAATAACAGTTCGCCCGTCGCCACGGTCCAGGCAACGGTGGATACGGTTGCGCCGCTGCAGCCCGGTGTGACCATTGGCGACGGCGGTCCGGCTATCATCTTCACCGAACTGGTGAATGGCGAGGTACCGGTGACGATCAACCTCTTAGGCAGGAATGCGGTCGCCGGCGACATCCTGACGGTCAACGGCACGACCATTGTTCTTGACCAGACGCAGATCGACGCCAATCAGGTCGCGCTCACCCTGCCCGCCCCAGGCGACGGCGTCCAGTTCGTTGTCAACGCGACGATCACCGATGCCGCCGGCAACGTCTCGTCGATAGGCTCCGCAACGGCGCTGATCGATACCGGCATTCTCGGCGTGCCGACGCTTACGCTCGGCGATGGCGACGGTTTCCTCAATGCCGGCGAAGTGGTCAACGGTCAGGTGACGGTGCGCGTTGGCCTGGCGGGGACCGGGGCTCTGGCCGGCGATACGCTTACCGTCGGGGTCGATACCTTCGTCCTGACGCAGGGCGACATCGACAACGGGTTCGTAACGACCGTCGCGGCCCCGGCCGACGGGGTGCCGCTCACCCTGGGTGCGTCGTTCCAGGACGTCAATGGCAACGCTTCGCCAGTCGCAACCGCGACGGCAGTGGTGGACACGACCATTCCGGGCAGCCCGATCGCGCTCATCGGCGACGGCAACGCCCTGATCGGCAACGCCGAAATCTCGGGCGGCCTGGTTGCCGTCCGTATCGACCTGTCACCAACCAGCGCGGTGGCCGGCGACACGCTGACGGTCAACGGAACGGCGACAGTCCTTACGCAGGCAGATATCGACGCGGGTTTTGTCCAGACCAGCGTGCTGGCGCCGGCAAACGGCCAGATCCTGACAGTCAATGCGCAGATCACCGATGCCGCGGGCAATGCCTCGATCGTGACCCCGGTCACGGCACTGGTCGACACCCTGGCGCCCGGCCTGCCGGTCATCACGATCGGCAACGGTGACGGCTTCATCCTTCCCGCCGAAATCACCGCGGGGAATGTTTCCGTTTCCGTTGGCCTTGCCGGAACCGGTGCTGTTGCCGGCGACTTTGTGACCGTCAACGGTGTCACCACGACATTGACGGCGGGGAACATTTCGAGCGGCGTCGTCAATCTCGACATCGCCGCGCCAGCCGAAGGGCAAGCGTTGACGATCAACGCCGCCCTGACGGACGCAGCCGGCAACGTGTCGCCGATCGCGACGGCCAGCGCCGTTGTGGACACAATCGTACCGACAGCGCCCGGCGTGACGCTCGGCAATGGCGATGCCTACATCAATGCCGCCGAGATCGTCAGCGGACGGGTAGGTGTGTCGATCGACATCAGCGGCCGCGGCATCGCCGCAGGTGACAGGCTGACCGTCAACGGCACGACGACAGTGGTCACGGCCGAGCAGGCGGCAGCCGGGACGGTTGCGACCACGGTTGCCGCGCCGGCGAACGGGCAGTCCCTGACCGTGACCGCTACCGTCACCGATACATCGGGCAACGTTTCGCTGCCCGGCACTGTCACGGCTGTGGTCGATACTACGGTGCCGACCGCACCCGTCTTGTCGGTCGGCAACGGCGACGCGTTGATCGGCAGCGCCGAGATCGCCAACGGCCTCATTACCGTCGGCGTTAATCTTGCCGGCACCGGCGCGGTTGCGGGCGACAGCCTGACCGTCAACGGCGTTACCACCATATTGACGGCACCGCAGGTGCAGAGCGGTGTGGTCAGCACCACGGTCGCAGCTCCCGCGAACGGCCAGCCGCTGGCGATCACAGCATCGCTGACGGACGTTGCCGGCAACACGTCACCGACTGCGACCTTCAACGCGGTGGTCGATACGTCCCCGCCGACCGCGCCGGGCGTGACCCTTGGAAATGGTGACGGCTATATCAATGCCAGCGAAGTGACCGCCGGTACCGTCGCCGTATCCATCAGCCTGGCGGGCACCGGAGCGGTGGCGGGCGACAGACTGATCGTCAATGGCACCACGACCATCCTCACCGCTGCGCAGGTTGCCGCGGGCGTCTTGGCGACCACGGTGATCGCTCCGGCAAGCGGCGCGACCCTGAATGTCGGTGCAGCGCTGCTCGATGCCGCAGGCAACACCTCGCCGGTCACCACGGTCTCGGCGCTTGTCGACACGACGCCGCCGGTCGTTCCGACCGTCGCGTTCCTGAACGACACGGGCACGCCCGGCGATGGCATTTCCACCGACGGCACCATTCGGGTAACCGGGATCGAACCGGGAGCCCGCTGGGAATACAGCACGAATGGTGGCGCGACCTGGGCGCTGGGCACGGGCCCGGGCTTCACCCTGCCTGCCGGAGCCTACAACGTGCTGGTGCGGCAGACCGATGTCGCCGGCAATACGTCGACGCGCACGGTCGGTCCGTTGACGGTCATCAATCTGGCTGCCGTCAACGACGATGCGACCCTCGCCCTCAACATCAACCCATCTGTGGTGACGCAGCCGAGGCAGTCGGGCGCCGTAGCTGGTGTCCTCAATCTCGGTCTTCTCGGTAATGCGGTCGATGTCGCGCTCCTGACCAACCAGTCGCCGCTGCGCTTCACCGTTGCGGACAACACTACCCAGCAGGTCAGCGTGAGGGGCGGCGGCGCAGCCCTGGCTTCCCTGGCACTCGTAGGCGAACAGAACTACGACCTGCTTGTCTACCGCGTCGAGGATGGCCAGACGCAGGCGCAGCTTGCCTACGAACTGCGCGACTGGCTGGTCTTCAACCCCGGCGTACTGGGCCTGCTTCTGCCAAGCTGGTCGTCTTCGACGGTAGCCCTTCCGCAGTTTCAGGGCGGCGGGACCTATTACGTGGTGCTGGCCAACCCCGGCGGCGTCCTCAATCTGTCGGCGCTCGCCAATCTCACGGTCGAAACGACCTCGAATGTCGTGACGGACTACCGCAACGTCACGGGCTCGCTCGCCGGAAACGTGCTGATCGGCGACACGACCGTCGCGGGGACAGTCGTGGCAAGCGTCGATCAGGTCGCGGTCGCGGCAACGGGGCTGGTGATCCATGGAGACCACGGAACGCTGACGATCGCCCGAAACGGCGCCTACAGCTACCAGGCCGACCCGCTCTATACCGGCGTGGACGGCAGCGAGGACACGTTCACCTACACCATTGTCTCGCCGGACGGATCGACCTCCACAGCGGTGTTGACGATCACCATCGACTATCCATACGGCCCGCAGGCCCTGGTGACCGCATCGATCGCAGAAGCAGATAACGACGGCATGTTCCTGATGTCCGCCGGCGTGGATAGCGATATCCTTGATCTTGATCAGCTGAACACCGATCAGGACCCGTCGGACCTGTTTGCCCGTCACGTCGGCAACGACCTTCCCGCCGATCAGCCGGCCATCGAAGACCTGATGCTCGACCAGGGCGGACAGGAAATCGACCTCGGCGGCCTGACCGAAGACCAGGCGCCGGACCACATTCCGGCCCCGACACCGGAACCGCTTGTCGTCGACATCCAAACGACGCTCGTAGCGGTTGACGCCGAGGAACTGCCGATCGACCCGTTCCCGGCACTGCATCACCACGACGATCTGGTCTCAGCACCGGTCGTTTGAACCAGAAAGCCGGTATCCCGCGGCAAACACCGCGGGATACCGGGTCAAGCAGATATCCTACCGTTCGGTTGAAAGATCGGCCTGATCGGCAACGATCGCCGCGGCCTCGGTGCGCAGGACGTCCTTTGCGTTTTTTCGCGCATCCTCAAGCGCAAGCTCGGCGCTGAGGCTACGCTCGCCCGATTGCAACCCGTCATCGTCCTGCATTCCCGGACCGCCCGATGCACCCCGCTGTTTCAGGCGCTCGGTCAGCGCAGTCATTTCGGCTCGGCGTTCCGCCTCGTTGAGGGAAATGGTTCGCTTTTCACGCTGCAGCTTCAGCTCCTGCGCGTCCTCCAGAAACCGCTGGAAATCGACGTCCTTTTCCACACGGGCATCGTGAAGCTGCTGCAGTTTCGGAACCAGAGCCTTGAGGTCGGCAGCCCGCTTGTAGCGAGCCGGCTTTATCTGGGTCCATGGCAAAGCGTTTTCATAGCTTGCCTCCCCGAAGGTCTTGGGATCGGCCAGACCCGGCAGCAGGATATCGGGGGTGACGCCGCGCAACTGCGTCGTGCCGCCATTGATGCGGAAGAACTGTGCGATGGTCAGCTTCAACTCACCGAGGCTGGCTTCTTCGCTCCTTGCCATGCGGTCGAGATTGACGACCGTCTGCACGCTGCCCTTGCCGAAACTCGGATCGCCGATGACGACACCGCGGCCGTAGTCCTGGATGGCGGCCGCGAAGATTTCGGAGGCGGATGCCGAACCGCGGTTGATCAGAACGGCAAGTGGTCCCGTCCAGGCGGGTTTGGAAAGATCATCGCTCTCGACGCTGATCTCACCTTGCGCGTTGCGCTGCTGTACGACAGGCCCCTTGCCGACAAAAAGGCCGGTCATGTCGACAGCCTCGCTCAGCGACCCGCCGCCATTGTCGCGAAGGTCGATCAGAACGCCATCGACATTTTCCTGTTTCAGTTCACCGAGAAGCCGAGCGACGTCGCGGCTGGCGCCGCGATAATTCTTGTCGCCCTTCTGCCGAGCCTCGAAATCCTCGTAAAAGGCCGGCAGTGTGATCACACCGATCTTGCGCTCGCCATTCTTTCCCGCAACCGGAACGACCGTTTTGGCAGCCGCCTGTTTCTCGAGGCTGATCTTCTCGCGCACGAGACTGATCACACGATGACCGGCGTTTTCGCCGGCGGCGGCGGGCAGGATGTCAAGCCGCACTACCGAATCCTCCTTGCCGCGGATCAGTTGCACGACCTCGTCGAGACGGGTGCCGACAACCTCCTCGATGGCGCCGTCCTCCCCTTGTCCGACGCCGATGATGCGATCACCGACCGCGATCTTGCCGGACAGCTGGGCCGGGCCGCCGGCGACGAGTTCGCGGATCGTCGTATAGCCGTCGCGATCCTGCAGCACGGCACCGATGCCAACCAGCGACAGTTTCATCGAGATGTCGAACTCGGCGGCTGCTCGGGCGCCGAAATAATCGGTGTGCGGATCGACCGACGTCGTGTAGGCCGCCATGAAGGACTGGAAGACGTCGGCGCTTTTGTAGGTGTAGACCCGGTCGAGAATGTTCTGGTAACGTTTGCCGAGCGTCTTGCGAATGGCGGCGTCGTCCTGGCCGGCAAGCTTCAACCGCAGCCAGTCGCTCTTGACGCGTTTGCGCCAAAGCTCTCTGCTTTCCTCTTCGGAGGCGGCCCATGGCGCATCCTCGCGCAGGATCGCAAATTCTTCCCTGACGGTAAAATCGAAATCCTGCTTGAGCAGCTCCTGCGCATAGCTTGTCCGGTCCAGGACGCGCTGGGAATAGGTGGCAAAGATGGCATAGGGGATCTTCAGGTCTTCGCCAAGAATGGCATCGTCGATCTTCGTGCGGTCGGCCATGAACCCATCGATATCGGCCTTGGAAAACAGCATCCTGTCCGGATCGAGCGATTTGATGAACTGGTCCATGATCCTGATCGACAACGCATCGTCGAGTGCCACCGGCCGGTAGGCATATCGGCCGAGCAGTTGCGCGCTCAGGTGAGCCGCCTGAGCCTGTTCTTCGACCGGCGCGAGCGTCGGAAGCTGGCGTCCTTCCAGGGCATGGGCGGGCGCGGCAGCCAGGAGGAGCAAGCCGATCAGGCCGTAACGTGTGCGCATTCAGCAAAACCCCATTCGTAAGTCGGAAATGTCCTAGCGGGCTTAGGTGGAGCAATTGTGGCGTTTTGGCAACCGTCCGCGACAACGCGGCAGACGTTCCCGCACACGACCATTAAGCCCTGCCCGTTGTCGCCGCTTGCATGGCGGCGTCGCGCCGCCTATCTCTGACGCTCCTGCCTTCATATCGGAGTTCATCCTTGGCCGCTTCTCCCAAATCGCCTTTCGCCGATCTTCCGCACGCGCCGGTCGCCGCCAAAAAGCCGGTGACCGATACCCGCCACGGCATCAGCCGCACCGATGATTACGGCTGGCTGCGTGCAGATAACTGGCAGGCGATGTTCAAGGATCCAGGTCTGCTGGATCCGGAAATCCGCCGGCATCTGGAAGCCGAAAACGCTTATATGGAAGCAGCATTGGGCGACACGGCCGACCTGCAGAAAACCCTTTTCGCGGAAATGCGCGGTCGTATCAAGGAAGACGATTCCTCGGTGCCGATGAAGGACGGGCCGTTTGCCTACGGTTCGCTTTTCGTGACCGGCGGCGAGCAGCCGCATTATTTCCGCACGCCGCGAGACGGCGGCGACAGGCAGACGCTGCTCGACGGCGACAAGGAGGCCGAGGGCAAGGACTATTTCCGCCTCGCCGGGATAGACCACACGAGCGATCATTCCCACGGCATCTGGGGCTACGACGACAAGGGGTCGGAATATTTCACGCTGCGCGTGCGTGACCTGACGACGGGCGCCGATCTCGAAGACATTCTGGAAAACACCGCCGGCGGCGGCGTCTGGGCGCCCGATGGCAAAAGCTTCTTCTATACGTTGCAGGACGAGAACCACCGCCCGTCGAAAGTCTTCCATCACATCGTCGGGCAGAAACAGTCGGAGGATCGGCTGGTCTTCGAAGAGCAGGATGCCGGCTTCTTCATGGGTGTCGGCGGTTCTTTGCTCGACGACTTCATCTACATCGACATCCATGATCACGAGACCTCGGAATACCGTCTGATCCCCACCGCCGACCTTATGGCGGAGCCGCTACTGGTGGCGAAGCGCGAGGAAGGCATCGAATATTCGATGACGGAGGGCGGCGATGTCTTCTACATCCTCACCAATGACGGCGATGCGAAAGACTTCAAGATCGTCGAAGCCCCGGTAACGGCGCCGGGCAAGGAGAACTGGCGCGAGGTCGTTGCCCATGAACCGGGTCGACTGATCATTTCCCACATGGCTTATGCCCGACACCTGATCTGGCTGCAGCGCAGCCAAGGCCTGCCGCAGATCGTCATCCGGGATCGTCGTACAGGCGAGGAGCATATGATCGCCTTTGACGAGGAAGCCTATTCGCTCGGTCTGTCGGGGGCTGCGGAATACGATACCGACACGATCCGTTTCTCCTATTCGTCGATGACGACGCCGACCCAGCTCTACGATTACGACATGGTGACGCGTGAACGGACGCTCCTGAAAACGCAGGAAGTGCCGTCCGGCCATGACCCGGAAGACTACGTGACCCGCCGCATCATGGCGCCGGCCCATGACGGCGAAAGAGTGCCCGTCTCGCTGCTCTACAAGAAGGGTACGCCGCTCGACGGGTCGTCGCCCTGCCTGCTTTACGGCTATGGCGCCTACGGGATCACAATCCCGGCCGCCTTCTCGACCAATGCGCTGTCGCTTGCCGATCGCGGCATCATCTATGCCATTGCCCATGTGCGCGGCGGCAAGGACAAGGGCTTTGCCTGGTACGAAAACGGCAAGATGGAAAACAAGCAGAACACGTTCAAGGACTTCATCGCTGCCGCCGATCATCTCGTTTCAGCCGGTTTCACCGCCTATGACCGTATCATTGCCGAGGGCGGTTCGGCCGGCGGCATGCTGATGGGAGCGGTCGCCAACATGGCGCCGGAAAAATTTGCCGGCATCATCGCCGCCGTGCCCTTCGTCGATGTGCTAACCACGATGCTCGACGACACGCTCCCGCTCACCCCGCCGGAATGGCCGGAATGGGGCAATCCGATCGAATCGGAAGAGGAGTACCGCTGGATTGCGGCCTATTCGCCCTATGACAATGTGACCGGCCGCGCCTATCCGCCCATCCTTGCGATCTCCGGCCTCACCGATCCCCGCGTCACCTATTGGGAGCCGACCAAATGGGTGGCGAAGCTGCGTGACATGACGACCGGGACGGCGCCCATCCTTCTCAAGACCAACATGGCGGCCGGCCATGGCGGCAAATCCGGACGCTTCCAGCGGCTGGAGGAAATCGCCTTCGAATACGCCTTTGCCATCAAGGTTGCGGGCAAGATGTGAATGCGGCCGACGGATCTTGGCCCCGTCAGGGTCCGTTTCCGACTGTCGAACGGCATTCGTCCTTTCGTGAGTGCTAATGCGCAAGGTCCGCGCAAGGTTCGGCCATTAACTATTGGTTAATGGAACCAGAAACGGAACAGACCGCATGAAAATCGATAGCGGACTGAGCGGCTATGGCTACTCCCACCGGCCTTACGACATGGACCGTTCGACCGAGGAACCGCCGCAAAGAGAGGTCGAAGTGCGTCAGCGCACCACTTTCGCGCTGACGGGCAGCAGCACGCTTCTCTCGCAATCGCTAGCCAGCGCCCTTTGGGCCGTGGAAGGCGAAGGCAACTACACCGGAAAACCGACCGGCCCGATTATTTCGATCTCGTCACCATCGATCGAACGGGTCGAAGGTGCCTATCAGGAATTTGCCGACTACAACTGAGCCGGCACGCGCAGGCGCGTCTTGAACGATCAGTGCGTGAAACTCTGATACACGCCAAGTGCGGGTTCCAGGGCTGCGTGTCTCCGCCGCTCCGTCACGCTCGCCGGCCTCCCCCCCAAAAAAATCGCCCTTCGATCACGATAGCACCCATCCGCTCTAGCAAGGCGCGGCCCTATTTTGGTATTTAATAGCTGACGACGGGGCGGGGCGCGGCTTCGCCGGTCTTGTAGCGGTCCGACAGGGTGGCGAGCGTTGTCGAAAGGACGGTAACGTCGGCCCCGACCGCGACGAAACACGCGCCCCGCGCCATGAAACGCCGATTCAGCACCTCATCGAACGTAAGAATGCCCGCCGGCTTGCCGGCCGCCACGATGGTGTCGATTGCCTGATCAATCGCCGACAGGACAGCATCGCTGTGCAGGGGCTGGCCAAAATCGGCAGAGAGATCTGCCGGGCCAATGAAGACGCCGTCAATGCCGTCTGTCCTCGCGATCGCATCAAGATTGGCCAGAGCCTCCCGGGTTTCCACCTGAACCAGAAGGCAGATTTCCTCCCCCGCTTTCGCAACGTAATCGGAAATCGTGCCATACCGCGAGGCACGCGCGACCACCGCGCCCATCCCGCGATCACCATTCGGCGGGTAGCGTACCGAACGCACGCATTCCGCCGCCTCCTCCAGCGTATTGACCATGGGAATGAGCAGCGTGCGGGCGCCGATGTCGAGCAGTTGCTTGATCATCCACTTCGCGCCGACCGGAGGACGCACGACAGGTTCGACCGGCAGGCCGTCCAGCACCTGAAGCTGGCGCATGATGCTGCGCAGATCGTTCGGCCCGTGCTCGCCGTCGATGACTAGCCAGTCGAAACCAGTGCGACCGACGATATCGGCAACCGCCGCCTCGCCGGTCGAAAGCCAAAGGCCGATCTGTTGCTCGCCCCTGCCGATTGCAGCCTTGAAGCTGTTATCTCTCATATCGTTCCTGTTCCTCCCGACCCTGGCCCCAGCCCTAACTCTGACAGTGACACAGACGACATCTCGCCTCCCATGGCTGCCCGCCGACGCTTCACACTAATGACTGATTGCGAGAACATCCAGATCGTGCAACGTATTACCTGCCGCAGCGTGCGGGAACACGCAGCGGCGGCGTTTGATGGGAGGACAAAGGCCGGAATGCACGGATGACCTGCTGATATCCGAAATGGGAGCGGACGACAGGAGGTCACGATTTTCCCGCCAAGGCGGGCCGACGGCTGCACTGGGAGGAGGAGCCGGAATGCATGTGATGATTTTGGGAGCGGCCGGCATGATCGGTCGCAAACTCACCGACCGCATTGCCGCAAGCCCACAGGTTCTTGGGCAAACCATTAGCCGGCTGACGCTTGTCGACGCCTTTCGCCCGCCTGTGCCAGCGGCGCTACAGACGATTACCAGCGCACAGACGGCGGATCTTTCCGAAGCGGCGGTCGCTCCAAGACTGATTGCCACACGCCCTGACCTGATCTTTCATCTTGCTGCGATCGTTTCGGGCGAGGCAGAGGCCGATTTCGACAAGGGGTATCGTGTCAATCTCGACGGCACGCGGGCCTTGTTCGAAGCCATTCGTCACGAAGGGCTGATAGAACCTTATGTTCCGCGTTTCGTCTTCGCCTCTTCGATTGCCGTGTTCGGCACGCCTTTTCCCGACATTATTCCGGACGATTTTTTCACAACGCCACTCACCAGCTACGGCACCCAGAAGGCCATCTCCGAACTGCTGCTCGCCGACTATTCCCGCCGCGGCATTTTCGATGGTATCGGCATCCGCCTGCCGACAATCTGCGTGCGGCCGGGCGCACCCAACAAGGCGGCCTCCAGCTTCTTCTCGAATATTCTTCGGGAGCCGCTGGTCGGCCAGCCGGCCGTGCTGCCGGTCAGTGATCAGGTGCGCCACTGGTTTGCCAGCCCGCGCTCGGCGGTCGGCTTTTTCGTGCATGCGGCCACGATCGACACGCAAAAAATCGGCCCGCGCAGAAACCTCACCATGCCGGGGCTTTCGGCGCTCGTGGCGGATGAGATCGAAGCGCTGCGCCGTGTTGCCGGCGACAGGGCGGTGGCGCTGATCCGCCGCGAGCCCGATCCGGTGATCGAACGGATCGTTGCCGGCTGGGCCACGCAGTTTGACGCACGCCGTGCCTCTTCCTTGGGTTTCAAGGCGGAGCAGAGTTTCGAAGAAATCGTTCAGGCGCATATCGAGGACGAGTTGGAAGGCGGGACTTTATGACGGCAGCGGATAAGAACGGACAGATCGCATTGGTCACGGGCGGCGGCACCGGTGTCGGCCGCGCTATCGCCAAAGCGCTTGGTGGGGCTGGTTACACGGTGGTCATCTCCGGCCGCCGAGAAGATGTCTTGGCATCGGCAGCCACCGAACTGGCGAATGAAACGGAAGCCGAATTTCTCGCGGTTTCCGCCGATGTCGGCGATCCCGTCTCGGTTCGTTCTCTGTTCGACAGGATTTCCGAAAAATACGGCCACCTCGATCTGCTGGTGAACAATGCCGGCATCAACGTGCCCAATGTGCCGATGGAAGAACTTTCTTTCGAGGACTGGAACGCCATCGTCGCCGCCAACCTCACAGGTGCGTTCCTGTGCACTCAGCAGGCCTTTCGCCTGATGAAAGCCCAAAACCCGCGGGGCGGTCGCATCATCAACAACGGTTCGATCTCGGCGACCACGCCGCGCCCGAACACGGCACCTTATACGGCGACCAAACATGCCATCACGGGGCTCACAAAATCCACGGCGCTCGATGGCCGCCCTTTCGATATCGCTTGCGGCCAGATCGATATCGGCAATGCCTCGACGGAGATGACGCAAAAAATGGCGAAGGGCGTGATGCAGGCCAGTGGCGAGATTGCCGTAGAGCCGACAATTGATGCCGGCCATATCGCCAATGCCGTCGTCTACATGGCAAGCCTGCCGCTCGACGCCAATGTGCTGACGATGACGGTCATGGCGACAAAAATGCCCTTTGTCGGGCGCGGCTGAAGACGCCGGCAGCAATAGCCTACGCAGACAGAAAAGACGGGACTTCATATATACCCAGGGAGGGAGCATGGCAGACGTTCAATTCACCGATGTCCGCAAATCGTTCGGCGCATTTCCGGTCATCAAGGGTGTGGACATCGAGATCGCCGATGGCGAATTCGTCATCCTCGTCGGTCCCTCCGGCTGCGGAAAGTCGACCCTGCTGCGTATGCTGGCGGGGCTTGAAAACATTTCCGGCGGTGAGATCAGCATTGGCGGCAAGGTGGTCAACACGTTGCCGCCCAAGGAACGCGACATCGCCATGGTGTTCCAGAATTACGCGCTTTATCCGCATATGACGGTGGAGCAGAACATGGCGTTTTCGCTGATGCTCAACAAGGCGCCGAAGGCGGAAGCCGACAAACGCGTCAAATATGCCGCCGGCATTCTCGGTCTCGACAAGCTGCTGGAACGATATCCACGCCAGTTGTCCGGTGGCCAGCGCCAGCGTGTCGCCATGGGCCGCGCCATCGTGCGCGATCCAAAAGTGTTCCTGTTCGATGAGCCGCTCTCCAACCTCGACGCCAAACTGCGCGTCGCCATGCGCGCCGAGATCAAGGAACTGCACCAGCGGCTGAAGACAACCACCGTCTATGTCACGCACGACCAGATCGAGGCGATGACCATGGCCGACAAGATCGTCGTCATGCATGACGGCGTGGTCGAGCAGGTCGGCAGCCCGCTCGAGCTTTACGACCAGCCGGCCAACCTCTTTGTCGCCGGCTTCATCGGATCGCCGGCCATGAACATGATCAAGGGCAAGCTCGATCCGCAGGATCGCAGCCGGTTCATCACCAGTGACGGCACCGTCCTGCCGGTTGCCAATGCGCCGACTGAGGCCGTCGGTCGTGATCTGATCTATGGTTTGCGCCCGGAATATATTGCGCTCGATGCCGACGGCATGCCCGTCGAGATCGTGGTGATCGAACCGACCGGCTATGAAACGCATCTGACCGTCCGGCTAGGTGGCACAGACGCAAACTGCGTGTTCCGCGAGCGCGTGAACGCCAGACAAGGCGAAAGCCTGCGCGTTTCGATCGACGCCGCCCATGTCCATCTCTTCGATGCAGAGAGCGGTATGAGATTGACAGACTAATCCCGCGGGGATGGCAACGGGCAGGAGGAGGAACTTTCCCGTATTACCATCCTCGTCGGCGCATTCCGCATGAACTTGCAGTGACGAGAATGCAATGGCCGCCATTCACCATGCGGGAGCGTGAATGCCGGGGAGCCTTTCCCGCATTTTGGAGGAGGAATATCATGACAATCAGAAGACGTGACTTTCTCGCAGTAACTGCCGCCACCGCCGGTGCCGCCGGTCTTGGCATTCGGCCATCGTTTGCGCAGGCCGAACCGGCCTACAAGCCGGAGAGCGGCGCGAGCCTGCGCCTGCTTCGCTGGACACCCTTCGTGAAGGGCGATGAAGAAGCCTGGCTTGCCAATACCAAGAAATTCACCGAGGCGACTGGCGTCGAGGTCCGCGTCGATAAGGAAAGCTGGGAAGACATTCGCCCCAAGGCCGCTGTCGCCGCCAATGTCGGCTCCGGTCCGGACCTTGTCATGTGCTGGTTCGACGACGCTCACCAGTACCCGGACAAGCTGGTGGACCTCACCGAACTCGCCAACTATCTCGGCGGCAAATATGGCGGCTGGTACGAGGGCGCCCAGGGATATGCGGCCCGTGGCGACCAGTTCATCGCCATGCCGCTGGCTGCCATCGGCAATGCGGTGGTCTATCGCGACAGCCATGTCAAGGCTGCCGGCTTCAACGAATTTCCGAAGGATACGGCCGGTTTCCTCGAGCTTTGCAAGGCGATGAAGGCCAAGGGCACGCCCGCCGGCTTCCCGCACGGCAAGGCCGTCGGTGACGGCAACAACTATGCGCATTGGCTACTGTGGAGCCACGGCGCGCAAATGGTCGATGCCGAGGGCAAGGTGACGATCAACAGCCAGGAAACGCTGGCGGCGATCAACTATGCCAAGGAGCTTTACGCCACCTTCATTCCGGGCACGGAAAGCTGGCAGGACGTCAACAACAACCGCGCCTTCCTCGCCGGCCAGGTCTCGCTGATCGCCAATGGCGTGTCGGTCTATTACACCGCCAAGGGCGACCCGAAACTGGCGGAAATCGCCGCCGATATCCGCACCACCAATTTTCCCATCGGCCCGGTCGGCAAAAGCGTGGAACTGCACCAGACCAGTTCGCTTTTGCTGTTCAAGCACACGAAATACCCGGAAGCGGCCAAGGCCTATATCAAGTTCATGATGGAAGCCGACCAGATGAACGCGTGGCTGACCGGCTCCAGCGCCTATTGCTGCCAGGCGCTGAAAGCCTATGCCTCCAATCCGATCTGGACCGCCGACCCGATCCACGCACCCTATTCGCGCGCCTCGGAAACGCTCCGGCCCAACGGTTATGCCGGCCCGCTCGGTTATGCCTCGGCCGCCACCATGGCCGATTACGTTCTGGTCGACATGTTCGCCGCTGCCGTCACCGGCCAGCGTTCGCCGGAGGACGCCATGAAGGAGGCCGAACGCCGGGCGAACCGCTATTACCGCGTCTGACCCGACCACATGACTTCACGCGACACGCCGCTCACGGCGTGTCGCCATTCCCGATCAGGAGGCTAGTCATGGCGACGGTCATTACCAAGGAAACGCGAGGGCCGTTCACTTCGCTCTTGCAGAACAACAATGTGCTCGGCGCCCTGTTCATGCTGCCGGCGGCAATCTTTCTATTGTGCTTTCTGACCTATCCGCTGGGCCTGGGTGTCTGGCTCGGCTTCACTGATACGAAAATCGGTCGCGACGGGATTTTCATCGGGCTCGAAAACTATCAGTTCCTGATGGAAGACGACGTGTTCTGGCTGTCGGTGTTCAACACCGTGCTTTACACCTTTGTCGCCTCCGTGCTGAAATTCGCGCTCGGCCTGTGGCTGGCGCTGCTTTTGAACCAGCATCTGCCGTTCAAATCCTTCTTCCGCGCCATCATCCTCCTGCCCTGGGTGGTGCCGACCGTGTTGTCGGCGCTGGCCTTCTGGTGGATTTACGATTCCCAGTTCTCGATCATTTCCTGGTCGCTGATGCAGATGGGCTTGATCAACAGTCCCATCAATTTTCTCGGCGATGCCACCAATGCCCGCATCTCGGTGATCCTGGCCAATGTCTGGCGCGGTATTCCCTTCGTGGCGATCTCGCTTCTCGCCGGCTTGCAGACCATTCCCGCCTCGCTCCAGGAGGCGGCCTCGCTTGATGGCGCCAGCGGCTGGCAGCGGTTCCGGTATGTGACGCTGCCGATGCTCACCCCGATCATCGCCGTGGTCATGACCTTTTCGGTGCTGTTCACCTTCACCGATTTCCAGCTGATCTACGTGCTCACCAAGGGCGGCCCGGTGAACGCGACGCATCTGATGGCGACCTTGTCGTTCCAGCGCGGTATTCCCGGCGGACAATTGGGCGAAGGTGCGGCGATTGCCGTCGCCATGGTGCCCTTCCTGCTCGCCGCCATCATGTTCAGCTTCTTCGGACTGCAACGCCGCAAATGGCAGCAGGGCGGGCAGGATTGAGGGGATAAATAGATGAATACGCAAACCACCGCCCGCCCGGCCGCTGATGTTCTGACCGACAATGCCGAAGGCATGAGCTATCTCAACCGCCTGCCCCGACGCGTCGTGACCCTCTACCTGCCGATGGCGGTCTTCACCTTCGTCCTGCTGTTCCCGTTCTACTGGATGGCGATCACGGCGGTAAAACCCAATGAGCAACTCACCGATTACAGCAATTACAGCCCGTTCTGGGTGGTCGGCGCCACGCTCGACCATATCAAATACCTGTTCTTCGAGACATCCTATCCGGGCTGGCTGTGGAACACGATGCTGGTGGCGGTCGGCTCCACCGCGCTGTCACTTGTGGCCTCGGTGCTCGGCGCTTATGCCATCGAGCGCATCCGTTTCACGGGCTCGCGGCAGGTGGGCCTCGTCATCTTTCTCGCCTATCTCATCCCGCCATCGATCCTGTTCATTCCGCTGGCCTTCATCGTCTTCCAGCTGGGATTCTATGACAGTCGTCTGGCGCTGATCTTTACCTATCCCACCTTCCTCATCCCCTTTTGCACCTGGTTGCTGATGGGTTATTTTCGCTCCATCCCGTTCGAACTGGAGGAAAGCGCCCTGGTGGATGGTGCCAGCCGCTGGCAGATTCTCGTGAAAATCATCCTGCCGCTGGCGGTGCCGGGCCTGATTTCGGCCGGCATCTTTGCCTTCACCCTGTCGTGGAACGAGTTCATTTACGCGCTCACCTTCATCCAGTCGTCGGAGAACAAGACGATCCCGGTCGGCGTGTTGACCGAACTGGTGCGGGGCGATGTGTTCGAATGGGGCTCGCTGATGGCGGGCGCGCTGTTCGGCTCGCTGCCGGTGGTGATCCTCTATTCCTTCTTCGTCGATTATTACGTCTCGTCGATGACGGGAGCCGTCAAGGAGTGACCGGCATGGCACAGGCGCAACGGCCGGTTTGGTCGGTCCGGTTGCGGACCGAGCGGGGTATAAATATGGGGTCCCCGGTCTATGTGCCACCGTGTTTCAAACGAGCCGACGAGAGAGATTAACCAACGCTTCGCACCTCTTAGGTATAAAATTCCAAAATTCCTCAATAACGACAAACGTTCGGATTTATTTTCTTCCAAACTTTTATTTTTATTGTGCTTATCGCGATGGCTGCCTAATTTAAGAAAGTATCGCAAGTCGAGAGATGGCCATGATTGCAGCTTATATCAAAGCAGATCGCCGCGCTGGCATCGCCCTTGCTGATCTTACTGCCGCCTGTTGTCTGTTCCCCCTGTCGCGAATGCCGGATGCACCATTCGCATAACTCCAGTGACAGAAACGGAAGGGCCTACGGGCTGAGTGGACAGAATGAACAGGCACGTCATCGAACATTCCGGATTGCCGGTGGGTATCGCCATCGGTCAGGACGACGACTATCGCTTCATCGCTGTCAAATTTCCCGTGATTGACCTTGACGGTCAACGGTTTACGAGTTTGACTGAGCTCAAGGATGCCATCCGTAGGCATCTTGTTCGGAAAAATGGTGCATTGGCAGCATGACCCATATCGACTTGGAAACATCTCGACGCAGTTTTCTGGCGAGGCTTACAAACGGCTTCCGCAAATCCGGCCCACTTCGGGCGCGCGATCTGTTTCGGCTGAGTTCGCTTGCGCTGGTCCTGCTTGGCGCTGCCCTGTTCGCGCTGGGAGCGGTGTGCAGAAGCGCGGCGACGCTTCCCGAATGGGCGGGCATCGCGCCCTTCACCGCCGGCATGGTCATCCTGATTTTTCTGACAGGACGTCATAGCTGAGCGCAAGCCGGTCAACGGCATAGGCGCGCGTCAGGCAGACAGGAATCGAGCGGATAGACCGGCAAACGCTGAGGCTGTGATAGCCAGCGTTCTGACCTCTGACGGAATGGGCGGCATGGTTGCCCATGCCTTCCTCACCTATCGGGTCTGAATCGCGCGACGCGGTGCCCTGACGGGCGCCGTTTCTCAAACTTCGAAAATCTCGTCGAAGGATTCCGGAAAATTCCGGCGCGCGACGCGCTCGTCGATCTGCAGCATCGCCTGATAGGAAAGCGGATCGAAATCCTTGTCGGCGGCCACCACTTCGCGGCCGAACAGGAGGCTGAGACGTGCGGCATCGAGATTACCGCGTTCGAACGGTTCGGCACCGAAGTGATGCCAGAGCGCGTGAAGAAATGCCGCATCGATGCGGTGTTCCTTGGTTCCCGGTCGCGCCTTGCGGGGGATGACCTTCAGCGGTGTTACCCCCTTCGGGTTGGCGCGGCGAATGGTGAACTGAATCCCGGTGCTTGGCATCCCGCCCGGAAAGCCGCGATGTTTGGTCATTTCGGGCAGGTTTGCCATCTCTCAGTCCCTATTCATGTGTTTGCGGCCTTGTCGGCCGTCTTGGTGTCGAAATCGCTGGCGTCGTGACGCTCACGCAACTGTTCGGAAGGCGCGCCGGATGTCCGGTTGACCATGCGGCCGCGCTTCACGGCCGGGCGCGCGAATACCTCCGCCGTCCAGCGTTGCAGGTGCTTGTAGCTCTGAACGTCGAGAAAGTCACCGGCATCGCCATAGACCTGGCCGAGAGCCAGCGTGCCGTACCAGGACCAGATCGCCATATCCGCAATCGAATAGTCTCTTCCGGCCATGAACTGGTTTTCGGCCAGATGGCGATCAAGAACGTCGAGCTGGCGCTTGGTCTCCATGGCATAGCGGTCGATGGCGTATTTGATCTTGATCGGGGCATAGGCATAGAAATGGCCAAAGCCACCGCCAACGAAGGGGGCCGAGCCCATCTGCCAGAACAGCCAGTTCATAGCTTCGGTGCGTGAGCGCAGGTCCGTCGGCAGGAAAGCGCCGAATTTTTCGGCCAGATAGACGAGGATTGAACCGGATTCGAAGATGCGAATCGGCGCGCCGCCACCGCGCGGCTCGCGGTCGAGCAGCGCCGGAATCTTGGAGTTGGGATTGACCTCGACGAATCCGGAACCGAACTGGTCGCCCTCGCCGATATTGATCAGCCACGCGTCATATTCCGCATCGCCATGGCCGGCGGCGAGCAGCTCCTCCAGCATGATGGTGACTTTCACGCCGTTCGGCGTGCCGAGCGAATAAAGCTGCAGCGGATGCTGTCCGACCGGCAAGACCTTGTCATGGGTCGGTCCGGCGATCGGCCGGTTGATACTGGCGAACTGGCCGCCATTGCCCTTCTCCCAGCTCCAGGCCTTGGCCGGCTCATAGCCTGCGGGGAAATTGTCGGCTGGATTTTTTTCAGTCATCGAGACGGTCCTTTGCTTGGATAGCCCATGGCGCACGAGAGACGCTGCACGCTATATAGACAAGAGACCAACCGACAACACAGGTCTAAAAGACCATCCGCCGACAAAAATTTCGCAAGGCTGCCGTGCTCAGCTTTGCCACTGCCGCAGTTCGGCATTCACCCGGCCACGCCATGTTCGGGATTGCGCCAGCATATCGGGAAAAAGGCCGTCGATGAGAAAGAAAGACGCCGAGGGATCGGCGGCATCGACCGCGGCCGCCGCGTGCATGATCTCGTCGCGGCGCGGGTCGCTGCAGTCGCGTTGCCGCATGACGGCCGCGATCCAGGCGGCCACGACAAGCGCAAACTCGGCGGCATCATCTCCGGTGGCAAGAATTTCTGACGCCGGCGCAAAAATGCGTTGCGGCAGTTTCTGGCTGCTGTCGGAAGCAATTTGCGCATTGCGATGGGCAATCGCCGGATTGGCAAAACGCGCGATCAGCTGCTGGGTATAGTCGTCAAGATCGATGCCTGGCACGGGATCGAGCGTCGGCAGGACTGCCTTCATGTGGCGAACGACCATATCCCGCAAGTTCGGCACAGCCATCACGTCACGCACATATTCCAGTCCATGCAACAGGCCGAGATGCGCGATCAGCGTGTGGCTTCCATTGAGCAGCCGCAGCTTCATCTTTTCGTACGGCTCGACATTGTCGACGAACAGCGCGCCACCTGCTTCCCATTGGGGACGACCGGAGACAAATCGATCTTCGATCACCCATTGCATGAAAGGTTCGGTTTCGATCGCAAGCGCATCCTCGACGCCCAGCAGTTTTTGTGCACGAGTGCGTGTCTCCTCCGTGGCGGCCGGCACGATACGGTCGACCATGCTGGAGGGGAACGCCGCGTTATCTTTGATCCAGCCGGCCAGTCCGGGATCACGCCGCTCGGCCATTTCCAGGACGAGGCGCTGAACGATATGGCCGTTGGTGGGAAGATTGTCGCAGCAGAGCACGGTATAGGGCAGCAGGCCACCTGCCCTGCGCAGAGCCAGACCCTCGACCAGAAAGCCGAGCACGCCAACCGGGTCGTGCGGATTGGCAAGATCGGCCGCGACAGCCGGATGGGCGACATCCAATCCGCCGGTCACCGGATCGAGCCCATAGGCCTTTTCCGAAACCGTCAGAGTGACGATGCGGGTTTCTTCGCTGGACAAAAGATCGAGCACGCCCGAACGATCTTGCGCGGCGCATAGGCAGCCCACCGTCGCACCGATCACTTCCGCCGTATCGTCCCCTTCCCCGCGCACGATAACGGAAAACAGGCCATTCTGTTCTTCCATCGCAGCGACCGGTTCCGGCGAGCGAAGATTGACCGCCACGATGCCCCAAGGACCGAATGTGCGTTCCAGCGCGCGCTGGGTGAAGACAGCCTGATGGGCGCGGTGGAAGGCACCAAGCCCGATATGCACGATGCCGTGGTTTAGCGCCGCACGATCATAGTCCGGAGCCTTCACGCCTTCAGGCAGGGTGGTCGAGGATGAAAGCCGTGCCATGGTTCACCGCATGCCGTATTGCGCGTGGGATAGCGTGCGTTCAATACCGCGCAGTTCGGCCAGCCCCTTCAGGCGGCCGATGGCAGGGTAGCCCGGCTGCGCGCCACGCCTCACGTCGTCCAGAATTTCCTGACCGTGGTCCGGGCGCATCGGGATTTCGTGATCCTCCCGGCCTTCGTCGCGACGGCGTTTTTCTTCCCGTAGCAGCGCGGCAATGACGGCTACCATGTCCGTGCCGCCCTCGAGATGTTCGTCCTCGTAGAAGGAGCATGGAAGGCTGTCGTCGTCACGCGTGACGTTACGCAGATGCACGAAATGGATCCGCGACGCAAAGCGCTCGACGATTGCCGGCAGGTCGTTGTCCGCACGCGCGCCGAGCGAACCTGAGCACAGCGTCATGCCATTGGCGCGACTGTCGACCATGTCGAGGATATAGGCGTAATCGGCCTGCGTCGAGAGAATGCGCGGCAAACCGAGCAGCGGCCACGGCGGGTCATCCGGATGCGCGCAGATATTGATATTGACCTGCTCGGCAACCGGCACCACTTCGGCAAGAAAATCAACAAGGTGCGTTTGCAGCTTTTGTGTCGTGATGCCCTGATAGGTCCGCAGCTTTTCCAGCAACTGGTCAAGCGTGTAGCCGTCCGCCGAACCGGGCAGACCGGCACCTATATTGCGGCCGAGCGCCGCGATCTTTTCGTCGTTCATTTCCGAAAAACGGCGGCCTGCCGCGTCCTGCAAGCTTTCCGGGTAGTCGGAGGCGGCATCGGGCCGTTTGAGGATATGGATATCGAAGGCGACGAAATCTGAAAGGTCGAAGCGCATGGCCCTCGCCGCATGCCGCGTTTCCCAACGCAGGTCGGTGCGCGTCCAGTCGAGCACCGGCATGAAATTGTAGCAGACCGTGCGGATGCCGCTGTCGGAAAGGCGGCGCAGCGTTTCCTTCCAGTTGTCGACATGGGTGCGCCAGTCTCCCGTCTGGGTCTTCACGTCTTCGGACACCGGCACGCTTTCCACCACATCCCAGAACAGGCCGCCGGCCTTGATCTCGGCATGGCGTTTCGCGATTTCATCCACCGGCCAGACGTCACCGGTCGGAATGTGGTGGAGCGCACTGACAATGCCTCTCGCGCCTGCCTGCGCCGCGTCCTGGACGGTCACCTTGTCGACCGGGCCAAACCATCGCCATGTATGTCTCATGCGTCTTTTTCCTCAATATCAGCAAGGTCGGATCGGAGTGGCCCGCGCTCATTGGCGCGGGCATGGTGGATCAGCGGATCAGCCCCATCTCGGTCGGCAGCCAAAGCGTGATGGCGGGGATGAACGTGATCAGCACCAGTGCGATCAACAACGGCACGAGCCAGGGCAGGATCGCCATGGTCGTGCGCTCCACCGACAGCTTGGCGACACGCGACAGAACGAACAGCACCATGCCGAGTGGCGGATGCAGAAGGCCAATCATCAGGTTGAGCGTCATGATCAGTCCGAAATGGACCGGATCGATGTCGAACTGCAGCACGATCGGCAGCAGGATCGGTACGAGAATGGTGATTGCAGCGATCGTATCCAGAAAGCAGCCGACGAACAGCATCAGCAGATTGACGAGGATCAGGAAAATCCACTTGCTGTCGGTAAGGCCGGTGATTGCCGTCGACAGGAGCTGGGCCGTCTGGCTGACGGTCAGCAGCCACGCGAAGACAGAGGCAGCCGCCACGATGAACAGAACCGACGCCGTCGTTTCGATCGTGTCGAACGTCGCCTTTGCGAGCGTCTTCAGCGTCATGGTGCGATAGCGCACAAGGCCGAGGAACAGCGACCAGAGGACGGCGGCGACCGCCGCTTCGGTCGGCGTGAACCAGCCCATGGTCATTCCGCCAATCAGGATGACCGGCGTCATCAGCGCCATGACCGCGGAGAAGTCGAAATACCAGTCGCAGGCGATCAGGACGGCGAGCGCGACGATAATCGCAATATTCAGCGACAATCCGACGAGGGTGAGCAGATAGATGCCCACTGGCACCGCCATGACGATGACCACTTCGAGCGAGGCGCCGAAGAGGTTGCGAATGCTGAACGGTGTATCCGACCCCCAACGCTTCACATAGGCGAAGATCGCGACCGTCACCATCATCAGCACGGTCATGACGACGCCGGGAACGATGCCCGCCATGAAAAGCGCACCGATCGAGACATTGGCCATCATGCCGTAGATGACGAAAGGCAGGGAGGGGGGGAAGATCGGCCCGAGTGTTGCGGATGCGGCCGTCACGCCAACGGCAGCTTCCACCGGATAACCGTGATCCTTCATGGCCTTGATCTCGATCGTGCCAATGCCTGCAGCGTCAGCCAGGGCGGTTCCCGACATGCCGGAAAACACCACCGAGCCGATGATATTGACCTGCGCGAGGCCGCCTTTCATCCACCCCACAAGCGCGACCGCAAAGGAGTAGATGCGCCCGGTAACGCCAGCAATATTCATCAGATTGCCGGCGAGGATGAAGAAGGGAACGGCGAGCAGCGGAAAACTTTCGACACCGGCAATCAGGCGCTGCGCGGCGATGATATCGGGCGCGACACCGTAAAACACGATGTAAAGCAGCGAAGATGTGGCCATGGAAACGGCGACAGGCAGGCCGAGCACCATCAGAAGTAGAAAGGAACCGATAAGAAGAAGCATGGATCAGACCTCGGCATGCTGAAATTCTTCGGGACGTTCCAGCACCGAATAGCCACGGCGCATATTGGCCACGAACACCTGGATGGAACGCAGCAGCATCAGAACGAACGCCGCAAGAACGGTGTAGAAGACGATGTTGCGCGGGAGCTGGACCGTGACCATTTCCTCGTCCGCAACGATTTCCAAGTAGCGCCACATCAACCATGACCCGTAGGCGAAGAAACCGATGCGGATCACATCGACCAGCGTCGCCATGACGCGTGTCACTGTCGGCGGCAGATAGTGATAGAGAACGTCGACCTGGATGTGCCGCGACATGCGAACACAGGCGACCGAACCAAGAAAGACCACGCCGATCAGGCAGTTGACGGCAATTTCCTCAGTCCACGCATAGCTGTTGTTCAGCACATAGCGCGTGAAGAATTGCAGGAAGACGCAGGCGGTCATCCCCCAAAACAGACCGAGCGTCACCCAGTCCTCGAAAGCATAGGCTTTCAGGTTAACTTCGACCGGCGCTTCGTCGAACGTATGGGCAAGCTCCTCAGGCGTAACCTGAGTATGAATTTCCGGCTGCGTTGACATGGTTTCATCCCGTTGCTGAGAGGATGGCGCGGCCGCCCCGGGAAGCCGCGCCGGACGCCGTTACTTGATGGCGCGAATGGCTTCCCAGTCGGACTTGTTGTAGCCGAACTCCTCGAACGTCACCTTTTCGAGCACGGTCTTTTCGAAATCCGCCTTGTCGACGTCGACGACATTGAGGCCGCGATTCTTGAAGTCGTCGACCAGCTTGTTTTCACGCTCCTCGATGATCTTCGTCGAGCGTTCGGCAGCCTCGAGCATCACCTCGGTGAAGATCTTCTTGTCTTCATCGGAAAGGCTTGCCCAGCGGCTCTTGGAAATGACCGTATTGAGGTGGTCAACGATATGGCCGGTCAGAACGATATTCTTCTGCACTTCGAAGAATTTCTTGGCTTCGATCGTGGTCAGTGGGTTTTCTTGCGCGTCCACCGTGCCGTTCTGCAGCGCCAGATAGACTTCGGCAAAAGCGATCGGTGTGGTGTTGGCGCCGCAGGCGCGCGGCATGGCGAGATAGGCGGGAACGTCCGGCACGCGCATCTTCACGCCCTTAAGGTCGCCGCAGTTTGCGATCGGCTTGTTCGAGGTCGTATGACGCGTGCCGTAATAGCTGACGGCGGTGATGACGTTGCCGGTCTTGTCCTCATAGCCCTTGGCGAGACGCTTGAAGACGTCGCTCTTGGTATAGGCGATCAAATGAGCCGGATCGCGGAAGATATAGGGAAAATAGGTCACGCCGATCGGTTTGTAATCGCGCGAGGCAAAGCTGGAGCCGGAGATGATGATATCGACCGTGCCGAGCTTGAGGCCCTGGTTGATATCAGCTTCCTTGCCCAGCTGCGATGCCGGAAAAACGTCGATCTTGTAGCGATTATTGGTCCGCTTGGCGATTTCCTCGGCCGCCCAGACGGATTCCGTGTGGAACGGTTCGGACGTCTCGTAGACATGCGCCCATTTCAGCGCCGTCTGTGCCTGCGCCGTCAACGACGATGCAAGAACGATGGTTGCTGCTCCCAGCAGCGTTGTGAACCTGAATGTCATGCTCTCCTCCCGAGTTAATTCCAGATTTGCATTATCGAAATCCGCCGCCTCCTCGCGGCCGGATCAGTCTTCCCGTGACGGCTCCTCGCCGAAGCTTTCAGAGAAACGTTTCTGCGAGCGGGTCAGGTGCTCGCGCATGGCGCGGCGCGCAGCCTCCGGGTCAGCGGCGGCGATCGCATCGCGAATGACCCCATGCTCCTCCAGCGCCAGCTGCCATGTATGCGGACCCTCGAAATAGCTGGCGAGCTTAGCGAAATATGGGGAAAGACGGCGGTCGTAGATCAGACCGGTAAAACGGTTGAGCGCGGAATTGCCGATAATGTCGGCAATCGCCGTGTGGAAGGCTCGGTCGATGCCGAGCGCCTGATGCGAATTCTCGAGCGATCCAGCCATTTCAGCCAGCAGTTCGTCGAGCACGATAAGGTGCTCCGGGCGGCGGACCCGCGCGGCTTCTTCGGCAATCGCGCTCTCGATCAGGCAGCGGGCCTGCAGAAGCTCGAAGGGCCCATCGCTATCGTCCGCGGGAAGCAGGGCTTGAAGCTGCGGCTTTCGGTTCACGTAGACGCCGGACCCCATGCGGATCTGGATAAGCCCCTCGACCTCCAGCACGATCAATGCCTCACGCACGGTGGGACGGGACACGGCCAGCCGTTCCGCAAGCTCGCGCTCTGCGGGAAGACGCTCGCCTGCCGGCAGCTCTCCCGTTTCGATAAGCGCACGCAGCTGTTCCGCGACCTGCCGGTAAAGGCGGCGCGGCTCCAAGGCCACAAACATTGATATCCTCCGGGCGCCGACAGTTCCTCCTCCGCGACGCTTGCGGTCAGATTGTCTGACCAATTTGCGGATGTCAACATGGCAAAACGGTCGCAAGCCAAAACGATCGCGGTGATGATCACTGGTCTCCCACGGTGAGATCACGGAGGGATGCGGATGGCGTAAGAGGTCCCGGCGCGGTAAGACTTGGCCTATACAATCAATCGCCGCCCGTTCCCCACATTCTGCAGGTTTCCATGACAGGCACGCGCCATGACACCGAGATAGTCGGTCTCGATCTTTCCACCCGCTTTCGTGGTTTCGACAAATTGCGCAGGCCCTGCGTCGTCATCGACGAAGCGGTGCTGCAAGACAATATCGATGAAATGGTTGCGCGGATCGCCGGCCGGGCGGCGCTGCACCCACACATCAAGACCCACAAGTCTCTGGAGATCGCCCGCATGCAGCGGCAGGCCGGTGCCGCCGGCTTCACCGCGGCGCGTCCTTACGAAGCGGCGATGCTGTTGCGCGACGGGCTTTTCCCGGTAACACTCGCCTATCCGCTTCTCGATCCGCTCACGATCGCTACGCTGTTGAGGGAGGCCGCGGATGCAGCGGATATCCGGTTCATTGCAGACAGCCTTGCCACCGTCGAGGCTCTGATCGCCGGATCAAGACAGGCCGGGCGACCGGCGACCGCCTTCATGAAGGTCGATGTCGGCCTCCACCGCTGCGGCGTCGATCCCGACTCACGAACCGCGCTTGACGTGGCGGCTGCGATTGCCGGCTGCAGCGATCTCCGTCTCGCGGGGCTTCTTTCCCATGCCGGCCACGCCTATGGCGCCGGCACGCCGGTAGGCATTGCCGAGATCGCGGCAAGCGAACGCTCCATCATGACGACGATGCGCCGCCGCCTTGAGCATACCGGCATCGCGGTGCCCTGCCTGTCCATAGGCAGCACGCCGACGCTGGTCAGCAATGACGGCTTCGAGGGCATAGACGAGGTCCGTCCCGGCAATTACGTATTCTACGATCTGACAGCAGTGCGGCTGGGGCTCGTGGCCCGCAACCGGCTGGCGCTCGGCGTCGCCGCGCAGATCGTGTCCGTCAATGCCAATTACGCCATCGCCAATGTGGGGTCGAAGACCCTGTCCTCAGACCTTGGCGCCCACGGCACGTCGGCCACGAAAACCTTTGGCGAGGCGTGGATGATCGGTCGTGATAGCCCGCTTGCCGTTGCCAAACTCTCCGAAGAGCATGCGTTTCTCGAACTGCAAGGTGGCGCGCCGGCCGTTGGAACGGCTGTTTTGATCCTCCCCAACCATGCCTGCCCGGTGGCAAATCTGAGCGGAGGCATGGTGGTCCTCGGCGGAGCGGACCGGCCTGTGCGGGACATGTCGGTGGAGGGTTTCATAGGCAACGCTGCGACGAGGCTTCCATAAGCCAATTTCGACAAGCCCGGTTCATTCGAACGCGCTGATACATGGTGGAAAAGTAACAGTTATTCGCTCAACGATAAAGTTGACTATTTCGCTCAGATTCAAACTTGACTCATCCCCACAGGATTTTCTAGGTAGGCTTAGATTTCCGGCGGGGAAATTCAGTTTTGATTTTGGGGGCATGATATGCGGTCAAGAAAATTTACGTCGCGTCTTCTCATCTGCAGCACGGCCATGGTGCCACTGATCGCGGCAACGGCGACCGCCTACGGGCAGACACCGGTGCAGCAGGACGAGACGCAGTTGGAGGCGATCGTCGTTCAGGGCCAGAACAGCGGCGTATCTGCGGCGCCGGCTTCGCCGCTGACCCAACGCACCGACCGGGTCGTCATTCAGCAGCGCATGGTCACGGATTTCCGGGATTTTGCGCGGCGCGTGGATGCCGGTGTCAATTTCAACAGCCAGACAAACAGCGTCAACCTGCGCGGCCTCCAGAACGACCGCGTCCTGACGACGATTGACGGCATTCGCGTGCCGTGGCTGACCGATCCGCGTGATTCCGCCCGCGGCGGTATCAATTCCTTCGATTTCGACAGTCTGTCGGCCGTCGACATCACCAAGGGGGCCGATTCCAGCCGTTACGGCTCCGGCGCACTGGGCGGCGTCGTGGAATTGCGCACGCTCAATCCCGAAGACCTGATTGACGGTAAGAAGAACTGGGGCGCGCTGGTCAAGAGCACCTATGACAGCGGTGATGAGAGTTGGGGCAACAATGCCGCGATCGCCGGTCGTTTCAACGATACCTGGCTCATGATCCAGGGTGGTTACAAGAAGGGCCACGAAACCGACAACGAGGGCACGATCGGCGGCGCGACCTCCGCCCGTACACAAGCCAATCCCGCTGATCTCGACCAGAAGAACATGCTGGTGAAGATGCACCAGTATCTCGACGGCGGCCACCGCTTCGGCTTGACCGGCGAGATTTTCAATCGCGACGAGGATATCGACAACCTGCGCGGCACCGGCACCAGCTATCAGCCGGGCTCACTGAAATCCGGTGAGGAGGTCGATCGCAAGCGCGTCTCCGCCTCATACGATTTCATCTCGCCAGACAATACCGACATGCTGGATCAGGCGAACATCGTCGCCTATTGGCAGAAACAGACCTTGAACAACACCACGGACGGTTTCCGCCTGCGCGATGCCCGTGGCGACCTGCCTGCCATTCCCGCCATTCCACGCATCCGTTATCCCGGGACCGCCAGTGGCGCTGATCTGTTTTACGGCCCTCCCTTCGGCGTCTACCAGCGTGACAACGAGCTGGAACAGACGAGCTACGGCCTGAGCGGCAATGCCTCAAAGAAGGTCGACCTCGGCGGCTTGTCGCATACGTTCCGGTTCGGGGGCGAAATCTACTGGCAGGATACGCACCAGTATTCGGCAGGTGTCGACAATTGCCCAGACGTCGACTGGTCGACGATCCCGCAATATCTTTTCCCGGGCAACAGCACGCCCGGCCCGCAAAGCTGCCGCATGCTGCACTCCAACTCCTCCGACATGCCCGACGTCGACAGCTTCACCTTCGGCATGTATGTCGAGGACGACGTCAAGTTCTTCGATGACCGCCTGACGATCACGCCCGGCCTTCGTTTTGACTATTACGAGCACAAGCCGAAGAACACCGCCGCCTATCAGGGCAGCCCGCTTTTCGATGCCGACTATCTCGAAGGCACCAGCGATTCGCGCTTCTCTCCCAAGCTGCGCGCCGGTTGGAAGGCGACCAGCGAGCTCGAGCTTTTTGCGCAATGGTCGCAAGGCTTCCGCGCGCCGAGCGCTACCGAACTTTATCAGACCTACGGCGCGCCCGGCTCCTATGCCCGTATCGGCAATCCCGACCTGAAAACCGAGACCAGCAACGGTTTTGAATTCGGCGCCAATTACAGGGCGACGGATTTCAGCCTCTCGGCGACCGTCTTCAACAACTATTACCGCAACTTCATCGACCAGATCACACTGGCCCCTCCTGGCGGGGAATTCCCGATCGGCGGCGTTCTCGGATACGCCAATCTCAACCGCGTACGCATCTACGGCATCGAACTGGCTGGCGAATGGCAGTTTGCCGACAACTGGCGCACCTGGGGTTCACTCGCCTGGTCGCATGGCAAGGACACGGATACCGACAGCTATCTGAATTCGGTAGCACCGCTTCGCGCCATTGCCGGACTTGGATACGCGACCGACACATGGGGTACGGACGTGTCCCTGACCATGGCAGCGGCTCGTAACAAGACCAGTGAGACCGGTTTCAAGGCTCCGGGCTACGGTCTCGTGGATGCAACGGTCTGGTGGGAGCCGGAACAGCTCGAAGGTTTGAAGATCCAGGCGGGCGTCTTCAATGTCTTCGACAAGAAGTATTACAATGCGATCGACGTTCCCGACGGAACGACGCTTGCGAGCCGCGACTTCTTCAGTGAAACCGGTCGCTCCTTCCGCGTCTCGGTCACCAAGAAGTTCTAACATTCTTCAGGTGTAACGGCTTGGCCGGCCCGCAGCATGCGCGGCCGGCCAATTTTGTTCCCTAAATCTCAAAGCCGCGCCTTCGTGCTTCTCGGCGTGGCAAGCAGCAGGTTCGTCTCGCTGGCCGTGATCCCCGGCAGAAGCCTGATCCGCCGCAGCACGCTGTCGAAGTCGGCAAGCGTGGCCGTGCCCAGTTCGACGATCAGATCCCAGCGGCCGTTCGTGGTGTGGATTTCCGAAATCTCCGGAAAACCGCCCAGAGCCTGGATCACGCTGTCAGCGACACGTCCCTCGATCTCCACCATCATGATTCCGCGCACCGGCAGGTCCACCGTGTCGGCCCGCAGGATGACGGTATAGCCGATAATGCTGCCGGTCCGCTCCAGCTTTTCCATGCGGGCGCGAACGGTCGCGCGCGATGTTTTCAGGTCGGCGGCAAGATCGGATATGCTGCGTCGGGCGTCGTGACGCAAAAGCGTTACCAGTCTGTGATCGAATTCGTCCATGCGCAGATTGATAGATCAAGCCGCCGAAATGAAAAGGTCCTTTGTCATTTTTGGCAAATCTTTCTCTTCAATCTGCCACCCCGCCATGATCTTTTTCGAACAAACGGAGTTATATCATGCAGTGCAGATTGATCGGTATCCCGCTTCAGGACGGCGCTTCCCGGCTTGGCTGCGAAATGGGGCCCAGCGCCTTGCGCGTGGCCGGCATCCGGGCTTCGCTAGAGGGACTCGGTCACGAGGTCACGGATATCGGCAACGTAGTGATCGATGAGGTCTCCGATCTGCACCATCCCAATCCCGCCCTGCGCAACCTGCCGCAGATCGCCGCCTGGACCACGTTGTTGAGCGAGGTTGCCTATCGCGAAAGCGGCAAGGGCATGCCGATCTTCATGGGCGGCGACCATGCGCTTTCGGCCGGCACGGTTGCAGGCGTTGCCCGCCGCGCGGCCGAACAGGGTCGTCCCCTCTTTGTCCTGTGGCTCGATGCCCATACGGACTTTCACTCGCTCGACAGCACGACCAGTGGCAATCTTCATGGTTTGCCGGTAGCCTATTATACCGGGCGCGCCGGCTTTGACGGCTATTTTCCGCCGCTTTCGCATCCGGTCGATCCAGCCCATGTCTGCATGCTCGGCATTCGCAGCGTCGACAAGGCCGAGCGGGAAGCCCTGAATCAGACACCGATCACGGTTCACGACATGCGCGTGATCGATGAACATGGCGTGGCCGTATTGCTTCGACGGTTCCTGCAGGGTGTGGAGGCGGCCAATGGTCTGCTGCATGTGAGCCTCGACGTCGACTTTCTCGACCCTGCGATTGCGCCGGCAGTGGGCACCACGGTTCCGGGCGGCGCCACGTTTCGTGAGGCCCATCTGGTGATGGAAATGCTTCACGACAGCGGTCTCGTCAGCAGTCTAGACCTTGTCGAACTCAACCCCTTCCTCGACGAGCGGGGACGCACCGCCACGCTTCTCGTCGATCTGACCGCAAGCCTGATGGGCCGCACCGTGATGGATCGCCCGACCCGGAGTTACTGATGCCGCCCAAGCTCAACATCGTTCCGTTCGTCAGTGTCGAGGCCATGATGGACCTCGTGCTGACAACAGGCACAGAAACCTTTCTGCGGGAATTGGCGGCCTATGTCGAAGCCGACTTCCGCCGCTGGGACATGTTCGACAAGGTGGCCCGGATCGCATCGCATTCACGCGACGGTGTGATCGAACTGATGCCGGTAAGCGACGGCCGGTTCTACGCCTTCAAATATGTCAACGGCCATCCGAAGAACACGCGCAGCGGACGCCAGACTGTCGCAGCCTTTGGCGTGCTGTCGGATGTCGAAAGCGGATATCCATTGCTTCTGTCGGAAATGACGATCCTGACAGCGCTGCGCACCGCCGCCACCTCAGCCATCGCCGCCAAATATCTCGCACCCGGCGGAGCAAGGACGATGGCGCTGATCGGCAACGGCGCTCAAAGCGAGTTTCAGGCGCTGGCCTTCAAGGTGTTGCTCGGGATCGACACGCTCAGGCTCTACGATCTCGATCCCTGCGCAACGCAGCGCTGCCGCAACAATCTCTCGAAGTTCGGCATGACCATCATCGCGTGCCGGTCCGCCGAAGAGGCGGTCGAAGGCGCCCAGATCATCACAACGGCAACGGCCGACAAACGAAATGCGACCATCCTGACCGACAATATGGTCGGACCCGGCGTGCACATCAATGCCGTGGGAGGCGATGCACCCGGCAAAACGGAGCTGCATCACGACATCCTGCTTCGATCCTCGATCTTCGTGGAATACCCACCGCAGACGCGCGTCGAAGGCGAAATCCAGCAGTTGAACGCAGATCATCCCGTCACCGAATTGTGGCGGGTGGTGACCGGCGAAAAAGCCGGCCGTGACAGTGATGACCAGATCACGCTGTTCGACAGTGTGGGCTTTGCAACGGAAGACTTTTCGGCCCTGCGCTATGTTCATGACAAGTTGCGCGCCGGCGGCGGTTTCGACACACTCGATCTGGTGGCGGATCCGGACGAGCCGCGCGATCTCTTCGGCATGCTGCTGCGCCATGCAGCCCATAAAGACGAGGCGCTGATCCGGCTCAGATCATCGACTTCAGGCTCCGGGACGACAGGCGGCTGAGACGCACGGGATCGATCGATCCGGCGGCTGGACCTTGCGCCGACCAGCAAGAGAAGATAGCGCGTACGCACTACAAAACGCGCCGGGGCTTTATGGCCCTCAAAGTCTCAACGAAAGATGAACCGGGAAGAAATCTTCATGGAAACCGTGACCATCGAGACCCGTGCCGATTTTGCCCAATGGGCGATCGAAAGGGCACGTGCCATCGTTGCCGACCAGGGCGGCAACCTCGCGCTCGCCGCACGCGACCTGCAGGACGACAAGATTGCCGAAACCGGCAATGCGCTCGGTCAGGCCATTGTCGATGCGTTGCTCGAAGTATTCGACGGCCTGGCACCGGAAGACTGATCTGACCGCTTGTCTCGGGCTGGCAAGAGACTAAGAAGAATGACGAATCGAGCCGCTGCCGGCGTCGATCTGCCGCCATAGAATATCGACGGCATTGCACCAGCCATCAGGCAGCAAGCCACTTATCGAGTCCGGCCATTCGGCCTTGCCCGATGCATCGACATATCCCAGGCAGTCGCAGCATCCGTCATCCTCGAAATGGAGGTAGGCCAGCCGGCCGGTAACGAGCGCTTCCATTGGACGCCACATGGGAACTCCTGATCTGCGTAACAAGGCGCCAAGAATGACCGACGACGCTTGCGCCGATCTGGTGACGGCAAAGTGATCTTGCCGTATGGGCTTTGACGCCGCCGTCCACCCGCCATCCCGGCAACATTTGCCACCTGCTTCTTGCAATACGCATAAACTTGAGTATCAGTGTCAATATTGCAGCCAGCCCGTTCACACTGGCGGCCGGAAAGGGCATTGTCGTGGTTTCTCGTCATCTTCTCTCTATCGTGTCGCTCGGATTGCTTGCCGTCATGACGACCGTCATGCCGTCGCTTGCCGCCGATAAAGGCAATCCCGACGCACGGCGTATCGTTTCGATTGGTGGGACGATCACGGAAATTCTCTACGATCTCGGCGCCCAGGACCGCATCGTGGCGCGCGATTCCACAAGTTTTTACCCCCAGGACGCGATGTCCAAGCCCGATGTCGGATACATGCGGGCGCTGTCCGCCGAGGGTATTCTTGGCCAGAGGCCGGATTTGATCCTGATGGAGGAAGGGTCGGGGCCGCCACCGGTAATCGATATCCTCAAGGCCAGCGAAGTCCCAATGGTGGTTGTGCCAACGCCGCCACGCGCTGACAAGATTGGTCAAAAGATCCGTGACGTGGGTGCTGCGGTCGGCCTGTCGGCGAAAGCGGAGGAGCTTGCAGTGAGGACCGAGGCGGACCTCAGGGCACTTGCGGCGGATATTGCCGGGATCAAAGCGGACAGGAAGAAGGTGCTGTTCGTGCTCTCGCTGTCCAACGGTCGCGTCATGGCCGGCGGTGCCGATACCGAGGCCGGCGCCATCATCGAGCTGGCTGGTGCGACCAATGCTGCACCTCAGATCAACGGCTACAAGCCGCTTTCCGACGAAGCGGTCATCGCGGCCAGACCCGACGTCATTCTCTCCATGGTCCGGGGCGACCATGCGATCACACCGGACAAGGTGTTTGCGCTGCCTTCGATGCAGACGACGCCGGCTGCGGAAAACAAGGCGCTGATTTCGATGGATGGACTGCTCCTGCTCGGCTTTGGTCCGCGAACGCCGCAGGCGGCCCGCACCCTTGCGGCGCAAATCTATCCCGGCGAGATCAGCCAGTGATGCGGACGCTCTCCCTGCCGTTTAGGACAACGGTCGAAGGCGACCGCAGCCGGCAGGGTTTCGCCGTCATGGCGGGCCTAGTTGTCCTGCTTGCGGCGTCGTGCCTGATATCGCTTGGCGTTGGGCCGACCGGGGTCGGCCTTGGCGATCTATGGTCCTACCTTGCCGGCGACGCCGATCGCCTGACGACGCAGGAACGCGTCATTCTCGAAGCCGTGCGTCTGCCGCGCACGGCGCTCGGCCTGCTCGTTGGGGCCGGACTGGCGGTATCCGGCGCAATGATGCAGGGGCTTTTCCGCAATCCGCTGGCCGACCCGGGCATTGTCGGCGTCACAGCCGGCGCCGGCCTTGCCGCAGTAGCGGCCATCGTGCTCGGCAATGGCATCCTGGCGCCGGTCGCGCTTCTGCTCGGCAGCCATTTCTTGCCGCTCATGGCGTTTTTCGGCGGCCTCCTCAACACCTGGGCTCTCTACCTGATCGCCACCCGCGACGGCCGCACCTCGACGACCGCACTCATCCTGTGCGGTATTGCCATCGGCGCGTTGACGGCGGCGATCATGGGCCTGCTGATCGTCATGGCCGATGACAGGCAGTTGCGCGACATCACGTTCTGGAGCCTCGGATCGCTCGGCGGCGCCACGTTCGCAAGGATGTTTTCCATCCTGCCCTTCATCGCAGCCGTTCTCGTCATCATCCCCTTCGTCGCGCGAGGACTGGATGCCCTCGTTCTCGGCGACGCGGCCGCCTTTCACATGGGCATTCCGGTCCAAAGACTTAAAAAGGTCGTCATCATCGCGGTAGCCGCCGCCTGCGGCGCAACGGTTGCGGTGGCCGGCTCGATCGGCTTCGTCGGCATCGTTGTGCCGCATCTGCTGCGGCTGCTCATGGGACCGTCGCACCGGTTCCTGCTTCCCGGTTCGGCGCTTGGCGGCGGCGCTCTTCTCCTGATCGCCGACAGCGTTGCGCGCACGGTCGCCGCACCGGCAGAACTGCCAATCGGCGTGATAACCGCGCTGTTCGGCGCCCCGGTTTTCCTGTTTCTGCTGCTCGGCCGGAACGGATTTAGCACGCGGGACCTGTCATGATCGTCGCGCAGGACATCACCGTCACCCGCGGTCGCCGCAACCTCGTCCAGTCGGTCGACATCGCCCTTAGGCCCGGCTGTTTCACCGTCGTTATCGGACCCAACGGGGCTGGCAAATCCACGCTGATGAAGGTTCTGTCCGGCGAGCTGCGGCCGGATGCCGGACATGTCTCCTACCATGGGAAACATTTAGACCTTTGTCGTCCGGAAGAGCTTGCACGGTGTCGGGCGGTGCTGCCGCAGGCAACACAGCTGGCTTTCCCTTTCAGCGCGCTCGAGATCGCCCGGATGGGCGCGGTTGCGCATGGCGCGCTCGATCCCGACCAGCAGGCGCGCAAGGCTCTGGTCCGGGTGGGGCTGCAGGGCTTCGAAGGGCGTCCCTATCCCTCTCTCTCAGGCGGCGAACAGCAGCGTGTGCAGTTCGCCCGCGCTCTGGCACAAGTGCCGAATGCGGTCAGCGATGGCGTGGCGAACGCCCTTTTTCTGGACGAGCCGACGGCAAGTCTCGATCTGGGCCATCAGATTTCGGTTCTGGAAATTGCCCGGGATTTTGCATCGGCGGGCGGCATCGTGCTTGCCATCCTGCACGATCTCAACCTGGCAGCAGAATTTGCCGATCACCTGGTGGTTCTCGATCATGGCAAGGTGGTAGAGGCAGGGCCCTGCATGGACACGATCACCGACGCGGTGATCGCCAAGGTCTACGGCATAGCCGGCGCCGTGGGCCGCCTGCCCGCCCTGCACCTACCGTATGTATTGCCGCAATCGAGGCATCGCTGAGCGGGAATGGGATGGGCCGGCCTGCACCCAAAGCGGGTCGTACGAGCGGTAGGTGAGCGATGTTGCCGCCGTGGCCTCTTGTGTCCGCAGCTCGAAAACCTGTCCCTGCCTGAGGCGTCAGATAGTCCCGCTGTGCCTCGCGTTCTCGGTGACAATATGCCAGCTTTGTGGCATTGACGTTCGATCAAGCGGATCCGGCGTCGCGTGGAACAGAAGGCCCGGTTTGGGCTGGCGCCGTCCTCGAGCGAGGCACGGCTACCGAGCCGCCCGGGCGCATCGATTGGAAGAACCATGAAGAGCAAGACCCAAGCTTTGTTTGTCCTCCTGGCCCTGTTGACGGTCAGCCCAGCTGCAGCGCATGACTATGCGGTCGGCCAGATCGAGATAGGCCACCCCTATGCCCGCGCCATGGTGCCGGTCGCCAAAGTTGGCGGCGGCTACCTCAAGATCACCAATAAAGGCCCCGCCGATCGGCTTTTAAGTGCCACGTCGGACCGCGCCGGCAGCGTCGAATTTCACACGATGAAGATGAACGGCACCGTCATGGAAATGCGCGCGCTGCCAAGCGGCATCGCCGTTCCTGCCAATGCCACGATCGAACTCAAGCCGGGCGCCGACCACGTGATGTTCATGAATGTTGCAAAACCCTTCCGCCAGGGGGAGACGATAAGGGCCACGCTCCTGTTCGAAAGGGCGGGGCGTGTCGATGTTGAATTCACAGTCGGCCCGTTGGCTGCCGGCAAGGGCATGGACCATGCCGAGGAACGATAGCGCGGCATAGCCGTCCGTGCTCGAGCCCAACCCGCGCAGGCCGTCTCCCGCCCGAGAACCGAACATGTCAGGCGATTGCACCCTTTGCGACGTGCATGCTTGACCGCCATGGCCCATGCCTGGACAGGCGGCGACGGAGACCATCCTCCGGATGACCTGCCCGGTTAGACCCGCACCGGGGAGACGGTGCTTAAAAAAAGCGCGACCCTGCGGATTGCCGAGGCGAGAAAGCTTTGCTAAGGGGTGGCTCCGTTTCGACCGGTCCTGTCTTTCCATGTTTGCGAAGATGCCGGATCGATGGTGGGGCGTCGCCAAGCGGTAAGGCACCGGTTTTTGGTACCGGCATTCCCAGGTTCGAATCCTGGCGCCCCAGCCACGCTTCTTTTCAAGCCTAGAATTCAGGTTTTCCGGCGTTTTCGCTTAGCTTGGAATCGAAGTTCAGGCGCTGTCTTACAGGATTGTCTTACAAGACGTCTGACACGAGCGTCTTACTGCAAGGCCGCCAGATCCTGCTCACCCTTCACAAGGGGTTTAGCATGGTAGCTGCGCCGCAATAGCATCCTGATCTCTATGTCGGGAAAGGCGATTGTTACGATAATGCCATGGTCGACACGTTCTTCAAGACATTGGAATTAGAGCCGATCTGGAGAACCGTCTACCAGACACGCAAGCAGGCGAAAATCGCCATTGCCCGATACATCGATGGCTTCTACGATCCCGCAAGGCGGCACTCGGCGCTTGACTACCGGAGCCCCGCACAGTTCGAGAGACTGGCCGCTTGAACTGAAATCGCCTCTCCACTTTTTCGTAGCAAGTCCAGTCACTCGCCAAGCCGCGTAAACAAAGATCATTTCCCATTTTAGATGAGGACGATCCTTGCTGCGCATGGTAGGTGATCGATGCGAGCCATGATGATGTTGAGGCTCGCATCTAATGTAACAAGATCGCTGCCGGATCTGTACTGCTACTGTCCCTTAACGACCTTTCCGTCCTTGATGATGTAGGGCATATGCCTGCCCTGACCTGTCAGCAATGATAGGTCGTCCAGCGGATTGCCATCGACAACGATGAGATCAGCGAAGGCTCCAGCGGCGATCGTTCCGAGCCGGCCCTCGTAGCCAAGCGCCTTGGCCGCATCGAGTGTCGCCGACCGGATGACGTCTGCCGCCGGCAGGTGTTCTCCGCGAAGGACGAACTCCTCGGACTGGTGCTCATGCATCTCGCCAAGAAGATCCGTACCATAAATCATCGTTACGCCCGCTTCATGAAGGGTCCTCAGCGCCTTGAAACCCGCACTCCGAACATCTTCAATCTTAGCGACGGAGACCGGCGGCAGGCCGAGCGAGGCACCATCCTTGGCCAGACGGTCATAGACGATATTGGTCGGAACCACGAAGGCACCACGCTCCTTCGCCAGTTTGGCGGTTTCCGGTGTGATCAGGTTGCCATGCTCGATGGACAGCACGCCGCATTCGATGGCACGACGGATTGCCGCATCGGTGTAGAGGTGGGCAGAGACATAGGTCTGCGCATTTTCAGCCTCTTCAACTGCCGCCAGCAGTTCTTCCCTCGAAAACCCAAGATTAGCGATCGGATCAGTCGGGGAGGATACGCCGCCATTTGCCATCAGCTTGATGAATTGCGCCCCACCCTTGATTTCCTCGCGGGCGGCGCGACGCACTTCATCCACGCCGTCACATACACGCCCCAATGCTCCAAGCTGGTCCGGATAATGCTCGACGGAACGGCGATTGAAACGGCCACGATAGTCGGTATGCCCACCGGTCTGCGACAGAGCCTTGCCGCAGATGATCAGGCGCGGACCGATTATCGCCCCCTCCTCCAAAGCTACTACCAGGCCGTGATCGGCACCGCCGAGATCGCGCACCGTGGTAAAACCGCGCATCAACATGGCCTTCATGATGTTGGCGGAACGCAGAGCCACAAGCGAATTCGGCAGATCGGCATTGGCTCCAAGATCCAGCTTCGTGGCGATCACATGAACGTGCCCGTCGATCAGGCCCGGCATGACGATCTTGCCGGCCAGATCGATGACGCTTTCGGCCCGCGCTTGCAGATCCTTGCCGACTTCGACGAAGAGATTATCTCGGATGAGGATATCGACCGGATCCGTCGGCGTGTCGCTCGAACCATCGACCAAACGAGCGTTTTTCAGGAGAATTGTTGACATCATCACAAACTTTCACTCGGAATTCTGGAAGTGAGATCGGGGCATGACCTCATGCGCAGGCTGCTCCCTGCAGGAAATAGGGAACGAGCCAAGGCGCAAAGGTTTCAACCTTTGCCAGACCTTCCTCGTCGTAACCACCAGGGCGATGCGTGAGATTGATCGTACCGATGCAGGCATCGTTAAACACGACGGGGACATTGATCTGCGTGCCCCCGCCAAGGCTGGCAATAAGCTCGTGATCAAAGAAGGCCCATTTCAGGCCGTCCATGTCCTTAGCAAGAAAGCTCTTCTTTTCGTCAATGACATGTCTGCCCCATGGAGTATCGCCCATCGGCTTGCGCCCAGAGACGGGATAATGCTCGATATCGGAGGAATAGATGCGCACGACTTCTTCGCCCTCAACCGCCAGCAGAGTAAACAGGACGTGGCCGACTTCCTGCTGAAACAGCTCATCAAGCGCCTGGAAAAAGGGGGCCGGCTGGCCGGGCTTTTGCATCGCCTCGTAAAGACGTTTCTCATGCTGCATTGCAAATATCCTTTGTAACAGTGGGAGCGGCTTGGGCCGCTCCCCAAACGCGGATCACCGAGATCCATCTCAGTTTCTGCTGGTGGAAAACTCTTCCGCTTCGATTTCCTCGAGCGAACGGTTCTTGGTGGGAATGCCGAGCAGGAGAACAGACAGCGCGCCGACGAAAAGAATAACTGTCGTCATGCCGAACACGCCCGCAAATCCGCCGACTGGATAAACTGCACCAACCAGGATAGGGGCTGCGATACCACCGACACGGCCGATAGCCGATGCTGTTCCGACGCCGGTTGCGCGGATGCGGGTGGGAAACACTTCCGGCGTATAGGCATATTCGCCGGCGGCTACGCCGTTGATGAAGAAGGACAGCGTCATGGCGAGGGCGATCACCTGCATGTCACTGGAAGCGAAAGCCAACGACAGCGCGGCGGCGGCTGCAAGAGCCATGTAAAGGACGATCGTGTAAGGGCGGCCGATCTTTTCGCAGAACCAGGCGGCCGAGAAATAGCCAGGGATCTGCGCGGCAAAAATCAGGATAGAGAAGGAGAAGCTCTTGGTCATCGTCATGCCGCGCTCGACCAAAAGGCTCGGGATCCAGGTCATGAAGGCATAGATGCTGAAGGTGACGGAGACCCACAGAAGCCATGTCATGATCGTAATGCGCAGGAAGCGTGGCGAAAGCAGAGTCTTGAAATTGGCTAGGAGTGACGTGTTGGGAGCGGAGGTGACGGTTGGAGCCGGAGCTACGGGCGGCAAGGCCACGCCACGAGCCGCATAATCCTGTTCGATTACCGTAACGATAGCGTTGGCTTCGTCGTGACGCCCCTGGCTTTCCAGCCAGCGTGGGGATTCGGTAAGGCCTCGGCGCCACCATAAAACGATGATCACCGGCATTGCCGTGACGATCAGGGCGTAACGCCATCCGTTGTCGGATGCCGGTACGAGAAGATAGCCGAGAACGGCAGAAATCACGAAACCGAATGAGAAGAAGGCGGCGAGCGATGCCGTGAAACGTCCGCGATATTTCGCACCAACGAATTCGGACAGGAATGGCGCAATAATGGCTGCTTCAGCACCCATGCCGATGCCACCAATGACACGCAAAGCGAAGAACTGGTGCCAATCGTTGACGGCCGCGCCAGCGAGACTTGCAAGGCAGAACAGTACCAGCGCCCACAACATGACGTTCTTGCGGCCGTAACGATCGCCAATCGCGCCGGCAACCAGGGCGCCAATCAGAAATCCGACATAAGTGCTACTGGCCAGATAACCGACCTGAAGGCTGGTCAATTGCCATTGCGCCCGCAGAGCCGGAAGCAGAAAGGCGATGATGCCGGCATCCCAGGCCTCGAACATGTAACCAAGCCCGCCCATCATCAGCAGCTTGTATTGGAAGCGGCCGACCGGCAGCCGCTCAAGTCTCGCAGCAGTATTATACATTTATGTTCCCCGACATATGATATGACCGCCCTCCACCCATTTAGCGGGCACAGGCGCGCTATTTTGTCGCGCAACATTTTTTGCATGGAGTTTCGTTAATATGCAATATGCAAAAAACGCTGCAGCTGCTTTTGCAGTATCGCTGGAGGACTGGCTCCGCGATCTCGACGAGAAACACTCCCTCACTCCCGCTGCACATGAAGTCGTTCAGGCTGTCATCATTGATCCTCGCCATGCATCGTTTGCGTCTGCCGCCGACCTTGCAAAACAGGCTAATGTCAACGTTGCAACAATCACGCGAACAGCACAAAACCTGGGTTTCTCGGGTTGGCCGGAGCTGAGGCAGGAAATCCGCGCCCGCTTCATGAGCAAGCTGTCAGCGCCCGAGGTCAGCGTCGTCCACCAGCAAGAAACCGGGAGTGATCGACCATTCGATGCGGCTCTGAATCGTCAACTCGAACAGCTGTCGGCACTACGCCGGCGTACAGACAGACAGACTGTTCGCGACGTTGCAAAGCTTATTGCAAACGGGAGGCGCCGCATCGTGATCGGGTCAGGAAGCTTCGCCTCGATCGCCAACATTCTCGCGCATCACGCGACACTCTGCGGTTACAGGATGGAGTTGGCGACGGATGGCGTGGCGATCGCCAATGCATTGGGTGACGTCAAGGAAGGTGATGTCGTCGTTATCGTCACTTTCTGGCGCCTCTACAACTCGGCGATCAGAGCGGCACAGCAGGCCAAGGCAAAAGGCGCGGCAACCTGCATCATTACCGACGCTGCAGTCGACGCTCTGGCAGGAGTTGCAGACCACCTTCTCCTGGCACCCGCAGAAAGCACGTCCTTCTATGCCACCATTCTTCCAGCCATCAGCCTTGTGGAGGGCATATCGGCAGAACTGGGCGCGATCAACCCAGAGATGAGCGGGCGCTCCATATCGAATTTCGAGGAGCAGTGGCAGGACCAAGACCTGCTGTTCACTCGTACAGCACCCATGGCAGGGAAACCCTTCGATCCAGTTTAACCAGAGGAGCCCCCGGCCGGCATTCGGGCGCATGTCACTACTAGGAAGTTTTCCTATGCGAGAACAGGATCTTTAGGCTCCGGAACCTATATGAACTCATGACGAGGTGTCTGGCCTTGAAACGTCGAAATGGCTCATCAGGTTCAAAACGTCACAACAAGGCCCACATCACCATCTCAGTCGACCTGCAGGCAGAGATATTTTACCTCGACATAATCCTCGATGCCGTACTTTGAACCTTCGCGTCCCTGGCCGGATTGCTTGATGCCGCCGAAGGGCGCGACTTCCGTCGAGATGAGGCCTGTATTGACGCCGACCATGCCGTACTCCAGAGCTTCGGCCACCCGGAACACGCGGCTCAGGTCCTTGGCGTAGAAATAGGAAGCTAGCCCGAACTCGGTATCGTTCGCCATCTCGAGGACTTCGTCTTCCGTCTCGAAGCGGAAAAGTGGTGCGACCGGACCGAATGTTTCCTCCTTGGCCACCTTCATCGCCGAGGTCACGCCGGTGAGGATGGTCGGCTGAAAAAACAGCCCGCCGCGCGCATCGCGCTTGCCGCCGACCGCGACAGCACCGCCCTTTTCCAGCGCGTCTGCGATATGTTCCTCGACCTTTTCGATCGCCTTTTCGGTGATCAGAGGTCCGGCGACGACGCCTTCCTCAAAACCGTCGCCGACCTTCATGGCGGACACTTTTGCCGCCAGCTTTTCGGCAAAGGCATCGTAGACGCCGGCCTGCACATAAAGCCGGTTGGCACAGACGCAGGTCTGGCCGTTATTGCGATATTTTGAAATCATCGCGCCTTCGACCGCCGCATCGAGATCGGCATCATCGAACACGATGAAAGGCGCATTGCCGCCCAGTTCGAGACCGAGTTTCATGATCTGCTCGGCGCCCTGCCGCATCAGGATTTTTCCGACGCCGGTCGACCCGGTGAAGGTCAGTTTGCGAACCTTGTCGTTATCCGTGAATTCCAGCCCGATATCCGCGGATTTTTTCGAGGTGACGACATTGAAGACACCGGCCGGTAGCCCTGCGCGTTCAGCCAGAACAGCCAGAGCCAAGGCGGAAAGCGGGGTTTCGGCGGCAGGCTTGGAGACCATGGTGCAGCCGGCCGCAACGGCCGGCGCGAACTTGCGTGCCAGCATGGCATTGGGAAAATTCCACGGCGTGATCGAGGCGACGACACCGATCGGCTGTTTCAGTACGATGATACGCTTGTCCTGCTGATGGCCGGGGATGGTATCGCCGTAGATACGTTTGGCTTCTTCGCCGAACCACTCGACATAGGATGCGCCATAAAGGATTTCGCCCTTGGCCTCGGCCAACGGCTTGCCCATTTCCATGGTGAGGATCGCCGCCAGATCATCGGCATTGGCGACCATCAGATCATACAGCTTGCGCAGAACGGCGGCGCGTTCCTTGCCGGTCTTCTTTGCCCAGGGTTTTTGCGCCTTGTGAGCCGCATCGATGGCGCGGGCGGCGTCGGCGCGTGTCATGTCCGGAAGCGTTGCGATCACATCACCGGTCGAGGGATTGGTGACCTCGAATGTCACGCCGCCCTCGCCCTCCGACAGCCATTCACCGGCGATCAAAGCCTTGTCGGTGGCGAGCGAAGGATCTTTCAGACGGCGAACAAGTATGTCGGACAGGGCCATGGCGCCGGCCTCCTTTGGTAGGTGGATTGCAGCAATGTGACCGAAGCCCGAGATGATCGGACCTCGGCGCGGGGATCAGGTGAAAGCGTGGGTCGATTTCGGCTCGAAACTCAGCCAAGCCTGGTCGCCACGGCTGATGCTGGAAATCGCCTCATGACCGAACGGCAGGCGAACGGACAGGCTTTCGCCATTGCCGGTCTGGGTGCTCACCTCGATATTGTTACCGAGGAAAGTGATGTCGTTGATCGTCACGGCAAGGCCGCTGGCGAACTGCGTGCTCGACAGCGACAGGCGCTCCGGCCGCAGCAGAAGCGAAGCGGATTTGCCCCCTGCCTTGCCGGCATGCATCGGCACGCCATCGATCACCGTGCCGCCCGGCAGAGCCAGCTTTGCCTTGCCATCGTCGCTCGACAGCACTTCCGCATTGATGAAATTGCTGTCACCGATAAAGCCCGCGACGAAATGTGTGGCCGGATTGGCATACAGTTCCTGACCGGTGCCGATCTGATCGATCTCGCCCTGGCTGAACACGGCGATACGATCGGAAAGGCGCAGGGCCTCTTCCTGATCGTGGGTAACGTAGAGAATGGTCACCCCAGTTTCCTGATGGATGCGGCGGATCTCGAACTGGATTTCCTCGCGCAGCTTCTTGTCCAACGCCGAAAGCGGCTCGTCCATCAGCAGGACGGGCGGGTTGTAGACCAACGCCCGGGCAAGCGCGACGCGCTGCTGCTGGCCACCGGACATCAGCGCCGGCTTGCGGTCCTCAAAGCCTTCGAGCCGAACCAGTGCCAGAGCTTTCTTCACCCGCTCGGCGATTTCGGCCTGACCGACCCGACGGATGCGCAGCGGGAAGGCAACGTTTTCACCGACCGTCAGATGCGGGAACAGCGTATAGCGCTGGAACACCATGCCGATATTGCGCTTGTGCGACGGGGTTGTCAGCAGGCTCTGGCCGTTGAGCAGGATATCGCCATCGGTTGGGTCTTGAAATCCGGCAAGAATGTAGAGCGTCGTCGACTTGCCCGAACCGGACGGCCCGAGAAAGGTCATGAACTCGCCTTCGGCAACGTCCATGGTCACATTCTTGACGGCGGTCACTTGGCCAAATGCCTTGCGGATGCCACGAATGGAAAGGAATGGCTGGGTCATGCTTTGCGTCCCTTGCGGAAGAGTGCGGCCACGACCATCAACAGGATGGTGAAGGCAATGAGAATGCTGGAGGCGGCAGCGATGACAGGCGTTAAATCCTGTCGGAGCGTCGCCCAGATCTTGACCGGCAAAGTCTGGAGCGTCGGGCTGGCCATGAAGATGGCAAGAACGACCTCATCCCAGGATGCGAGGAAAGAAAAAATCGCGGCGGCAAAGATACCGTGGCTGACGGCGGGCACCGTCACCCGGATACGGGCTTCCCACGGGCTTGCACCACAGAGAATGGCCGCATCCTCGATCGACTTGTCGAAACCTTCCAGCGCATTGCCGATCGAGATGATCGAGAAGGGCAGTGCGATCAGAAGATGCGCGATGATGAATCCTACCGTGGTGCCCGCCAGTCCGAGCTGCAGAAACAGCGCGTAAAGGGCGACGGCGAGCACCACGACGGGGAGGATCATGGGCGTGAGGAACAGGGCGCGCAGGGCTTCGCGGCCGACAAAACTGCCACGGTTGAGGCCCAGAGCTGCCAGAAAACCGAGAATGACGGAAAGAACCGTGACGATCGCGGCGATCTTGAGGCTGGTCAGCGCCGAATAGAGCCAACGCGGATCGGCAAACAGCATCTGATACCATTTAAACGTCCATGACGGCGGCGGAAAGATCAGCCATTGCGACGAGCCGAAGGAGAGCGCCGCGATGAAGACGATTGGCAGGATCAGGAACAGACAGACCAGAACCGTGAGGCCGATCAGGAACGGTTTCAAACCGCCGAGCTTATCGAAATCGAGCAGCATGATTGTTACCTCGCCCGATTGGGGTTCAGGAATTTGAGCTGGATCGCGTAGAGCACCATCGTCACCAGCAGCAGGACGAGTGCGGCCGCGCCACCCATGCCCCAGTTAACCAGCGACTGCACGAATTGCGCCACGAGTTCGGCCAGCATCATGTTGGAAGTGCCGCCGAGAAGGGCCGGCGTGACGTAATAACCAAGCGACATGACGAAAACCATCAGCGCGCCGGAGGCGATGCCCGGCAGCGACAGCGGCAGCAGCACGCGGGTAAAACACTGGCGTTTGTTGGCGCCACAGAGAGCCGCCGCGCGCAGGATGGCCGGATCGATCGATTTTAGGATGCCGATCAGCGGCAGGATGACAAAGGGCAGCATGATATAGGTCATGCCGATGGTGACCCCGACGAGATTGTTCACCAGCGCCAGAGGCTTGTCGATGATGCCGAGGTTCATCAGCATCTTGTTGACGACGCCGGTGCGCTGCAAAAGCACCATCCAGGCATAGGTGCGGGCGAGAAGGTTGGTCCACATGGACAGGACGACGATCGCCATCACCAGCCGCGACCACTTGTCCGGCATGATGGCGAGCAGCCACGCCACCGGGAAACCGATCACCACCGCCACCACGGTGACCAGACCGGCAACCGTGAACGTGTTGAGAAAAACCCGCAGATAGGTCGTGGAGCCGAGAAGCTCGCGGTAGTTCTGCAGACCGGGCGTGGGTTCTAGCACGCTGCGCATCAGCAGCATGAGCACGGGGATGATGAAGAAAAAGGCGATGAGCAACAAAGCCGGCACGACATAGCCGAAACTGCCGTTGCGCCTGATCTTTCCCCGCCCATCGTCAGTCGTTGCTGACAGAACCATTACAAACCTCCTGATTCCCTCACGGAATTCACGGGCCGACACCACCGGCCCGCGTCTTTCATGTCTTCAGGTGAAAATCACTTGGCCTGCCAGGCGTACCAGCGGGTGCCGATCTCGTCGCGATGGGCGGCCCAATAGCTCATGTCGGCATTGACCTGGGTTTCGGCCTGTTGGTCGGGCAGCGTCTTGCGCAGATCCTCATCCATCAGCTTCGGTGAGTCCGTGTTGATCGGCGCGTAACCGGTCATCGTCGCGAACTCGGCCTGCGCCTTGCCGCTTGTGGCGTTGGCGATGAACTTCATCGCCGCTTCCTTGTTCTTCGTGCCCTTGGGAACGACGAGCGCGTCGGCTGCAGTGATGTTGTTCGTCCACGACGTCTCGACGGTCACGCCGGTCTGGGCAAGCGCCGTCAGGCGGCCGTTCCAGAAGGAGCCGAACGGTGCTTCGGCCGATGCCAGCAGCTGCTGCGACTGTGCACCGCTATCCCACCAGACGATTTCCGACTTGATCGTGTCGAGCTTCTTGAAGGCGCGGTCGAGATCGAGCGGATAAAGCTTGTCGGCCGGCACGCCGTCGGCGAGCAGTGCTGCTTCGATCACACCGGGAGCCGACCACTTGTAGAAGGTGCGCTTGCCGGGGAATTTTGCAACGTCAAAAAGGTCGGCCCAGCTTTTCGGGCAGGCATCAACGGCATCCTTGTTGCAGCCGATCACGAAGGAATAATAGAAGCTGCCGACCGAATAATCGGTCACAAAGCGCGGGTCGAGCTTCGTCTTGTCGATGATGGAGAAATCGAGTTTTTCGAGAAGACCTGCATTGCCGGCCTGAACCGCATAGTCACCTTCGACGTCGACGACATCCCAGGCAACGTTGTTGGATTCCACCATGGCCTTCAGCTTGCCGTAGTCGGTTGGGCCGTCCTGCGTGACGTTGACGCCACCCTCGGCGCTGAACGTATCGGCCCAATGCTGTTTCTGCGCATCCTGCGTGGTGCCGCCCCAGCTGGTGAACACCATGTCGGCGGCGCTTGCCTGTCCGGCAAAGGCCGCGGTGGCGGCGAGAAGCGCGATGATCGTCTGCTTTTTCATGTTTTCTCCTCCCTGAGAAAAACCGTGATCTGCGAATGGGTGTGTTGTCTCTAGACCGGCGCTGTGCCGCCCAGAGGCGAGAATGCAGCGGGCGACATGATCTTGGTGTCAGCGGTGACGATCAGGTCGCGTATTTTTGGTAGAAAGGCCTGCCATTCCGGATCGGCACCCAGCCGCGCACGCCGCGCCTGCCGGTCATCGAGGCTTTCGAAACCCCAGATATGGACGATCTCGTTGATCGGCCCGATCTCCGAAGAGAAATAGCCGACGAGATTGCCGAGATGCTTTTTCTGAATGGTGATGCCGATCTCGCCAACCACCTTCAGGTATTCGGGAATGGCACCGTTCTTCAGTCGATAGGTTCTGATCTCGTAGAACATGGCGCTCACCGCATCACGAAGGGATCGGGGAACGGCTCGTCCGACGTACGCAGCCACACCGTTTTGGTGCGGGTGAAATCGAGGGCTGCAGCAAGCCCCCCTTCACGACCATGACCGGACTGGCCGTAACCGCCGAACGGCGCGATCGGCGACACGGCGCGATAGGTGTTGATCCAGACGATGCCGGCACGGATGCGCTTCACCATGCGATGCGCTCGTGTCAGGTTCTGGGTGAACACGCCGGAGGCAAGGCCGTACTGGGTGTCGTTGGCCAATGCGACCGCCTCATCCTCATTGGTGAAGGACACGACCGAGAGCACCGGACCAAACAGTTCGGTTTCGACAGACGGCGAATTAATGCCGTCGCAATCGAGAATGGTCGGCAGGTAATAAAAGCCGTCGCCCTCGCCTGCACGCCCGCCGGTCACCACCTTTGCGCCGGCATTGACCGAGGCCGAGACGATCTGCTCGACATGATCACGCTGGCGTTTGGTGCAGAGCGGACCGACTTCCGTCGCCATATCGAGCGGCGTGCCGATGCGGATGGCTTCGGCCTTTTTTTTCAGAAGAGCGATGAACTCGTCCTTCACCGAACGTTCGACGATGAGGCGGGATCCGGCCACGCAGCTCTGGCCGGTGGCGGCAAAAATACCGGCGACCTGCGCATTGGCCGCACTTTCGAGATCGGCATCGGCGAACACGATGAAGGGCGATTTGCCACCGAGTTCCAGCGAGGTGCTGGCGAGGTTTTCCGCCGAATTGCGCACCACGTGTGCGGCCGTGACCGGACCGCCGGTAAAGGCGATATGAGCAACGCCCGGATGACGGGTAAGCGCGCTGCCGCAGGAGGGGCCAAAACCGGTGATGACGTTCAGGACGCCCTTGGAGAAACCGGCCTCATGCACGAGGCGGGCAAATTCCAGCATCGGTGCCGGACCATCTTCCGAGGCCTTGACCACCAGCGTGCAGCCGGCCGCAAGCGCCGGGCCGATTTTCACGGCCGACAGAAACAGCTGGCTGTTCCACGGCACGATGGCGGCGACGACACCGACGGGCTCGCGGCGGGTCCAGACATCCATCTCGGTCTTGTCGATCGACAGTGTCGAGCCTTCGATCTTGTCGGCGAGACCGGCGTAATAGCGGTAATAATCGGCGACATAGGCAATCTGCGCCGAGGTCTCGCGGATGATCTTGCCGGTATCGCGGGTTTCCAGCTCGGCCAAGTGCTGCGCATTGGCCTGCACCAGATCCGCCAGCTTGTAGAGAAGTTTTCCGCGCGCGGTTGCGGTCAGCGCCGGCCAGGCGCCGTTCCACAATGCCTGTTCGGCTGCGTTGACGGCGCGATCGACATCCGCCTCGCGGGCTTCCGGCATGGAAGCCCAGACGCTTCCGGTTGCCGGATCGATACTGTCGAACCGACCCGAACCCTCCTCGAAAACACCGTCTATATATTGCTGAAAACTCTGCATCTCTGCCTCACCGGAATGCTGGCATGACGTCGGCGATAAAGCGTTCGAGCGAAGCCTTCTTGCGTTCGAAACTCATGCCGGTATCGATCCAGAACGAATATTCGTCCCAACCCTGTTGTTCGTAAACCTTCAAGCGATCGATCACCGTTGCTGCATTGCCGATCGGCATGTTGGTGATCATTTTTTCCGGCGAAAGGTTCGGGTTGGTCGCCAGTTCCTCTTCGCTGAGGTTCTGGATCAGGCCCTGGCTGATCGGCCGCTCGTTCTTGAACCAGGCGAAGAAGTAATTGTAATAGGTGCTGATCTCCTTGGCAGCCCTGGCGATATCGGCTTCGTCGGAGCCGACATAAGTGTGCTGCAGCAGCATGATCTTCGGACGCTTCACGTCCGGCGCCTTTTCGCAGGCCGCATCAAAACGTTCCATCAGGCTGGCGATTTCAGCCTCGCCGTTGGCAAGCGGCGTACACTGCACATTGCAGCCATTGGCAACCGCAAATTCGTGGCTGTTCGGGTCACGCGCGGCCACCCAGATCGGCGGGTGCGGTTGCTGAACCGGTTTTGGCGCAGAGGTGGTCGACGGGAATTTCCAGAACTCGCCATCGTGGGCGTAATCGCCCTCCCATATGCCCTTGATGGCCGGGATCAGTTCGCGCATGCGCTGGCCGGCGCCCCATGGGTCGAGCCCCGGCAAAAGGCGTTCATATTCGAAACTGTAGGCGCCGCGGGCGATGCCGAGATCGAGACGGCCGCCGCTGATGAGATCAGTCATCGCCGCTTCACCGGCAAGCTTGATCGGATGCCAGAAGGGCGCGATCACCGTGCCGGTGCCGAGGCGTACGTTCTTGAAGCGGGCAGCGAGATCGGCGAGGTTCACGAACGGGTTCGGCGCGATGGTGAATTCCATGCCGTGGTGCTCACCGGTCCAGATGGCGTGCATGCCCCCCTTGTCGGCAATCTCGCAGAGCTTGATGAACTCTTCGTAGAGCTCTTCATGGTTCTGGCTGGCATTCAGCCGTTCCATATGAACGAAAAGCGAGAACTTCATGGGATCACCCTTTTTTAGCCACGGCGTGAACGCGGCCCTTTTCCTGATTGCCGAAATAGATGCCGAAATTGCCGAGCGTGCTTTCCTGGGCGTAACGCTTCACCGTCTCGCGGACGGCGGAATCCTGGATCTTTTCGAGTGGCAGTTGCTGCAGCGGGAACATCTGGCCGATCTTCGGCGCGCCCTCGCCTAACGCGGCGCGATAGACGATGTGCTGGCGGCCGGCCTTGGTGTCTTCGTAGATGGAATAAAGCAGGCCGGTCTGGATCGAGAGACCGATCTCGGCGGTGAACTGCGGTTCAAGCACTTCCATGCCTTCGCTTTCGGCCTTGTCGACAAAAGGCAGCGTCCAGCCACCATTCGCGTCCGGCACCAGCAGGATCTCGCCGGCCCGTTCGGCAACGGCGCCGACCGACAGGCTGCCCTCGACATTGGCCAGCAGGTTCTTTTCGGTGAGCGCTGGCGTGAAATAGCCGCCACGGGCATAACCGAGGCCGGTCTTGCCGGAATTTTCGAACCCTTCGATCCTGCCGATCAGGATGACATGATCGCCGGCATCCACACGTTCATGTGCCGAACAGTCGAACCAGGCGGCAACGTCAGAGAATACGGGCGCACCGAAAGGCCCCTTCTGCCAATCGACAGCGGCAAAACGATCTTCCACCGGACGGGCAAAGGTGTTGGAAACATCCTTCTGGTCTTCGGAGAGAATGTTGACCGCAAACCCCTTCGTGGTCATCAGCGTCTGGTAATTGCGCGATGTCTTCGCCAGGCAGACCAGAAGCAGCGGCGGATCCAGCGAAACGCTGGTGAAACTGTTGGCGGTGAAACCGATCGGCGCGCCTTCGTCATTGAACGTGGTCACCACGGTGACACCGGTCAGGAATGCACCGAATGCATCGCGTAGCGCTCTTGGGTCACTCATCGTCACTCCTCCCATTCCTCCTTATCGCGCCGGCTGCCAGGTGAGCCAGTCGGCCAGTGCCTCACTCACCTCCTCCGGCGCCGTGAGATTGACCATGTGTCTATGGCCTCTGATGAAGACCGCCCTTCCTTGAGGCGCCGCTTTGGCCATCTCTTCGGCCATTTCGGCCGTCGAATTCTTGTCGCCATCGCCTGTCAGGAACAAGGCTGGTGCTTTCACCAGCGGCCAGCTGTCGGAATAGACAGCATCGCCGGTGGCAAATGCCCGATACGCAGCGGCATACCCGCCGGGATCGACCTTCTGCAGCAGGTCATGCACGAGACGATAGGCTGCACCATCCCTCTCATCCGACGAAAACCATCTCTCGAGCGGCGCTTCACGGTCGAAGGCACCGGAAAAGATCTCGTCGGCACGGGCTTCCACTGCCTCGCGCGCCGCCGGCGTCCGTTTGTAGACACCGTTCAGAAGAGCGACCCGACGGAGTTTTGACGGCTCCGTCGCGGCAAATCCGGCGGCAATCAGCGCGCCCATCGAATGGCCCGCGACATTGACCGCTTCAAGCCCCAGATCATCGACCAGCCTTGCGAACCAGGCGACGAAATTTGGCAGTTCCGGCTTCGCATCCAGCGGGGCCGAAAAACCGTGGCCGGGAAGATCGACCGCGATAACGCGGTGATCTTTCGAGAGCCGCTCGATCTGCGGCCCCCAGGCTTCGATGCGCATGCCCACCCCATGGATGAGGACGAGTGTCTCGCCGTCCTGCCCCTGGTCGATATAGGCTGCGCCGGAGGGCGTCTTAGACCGCGGCAGGGTTTGCAGCATCGTGACCCAGCTCCTTGAGGTCCTGGTAGCGATCACCGATGCGGTGATGCGGACGGCCACCGATCGAGGCACCGAGCGCGACGACGATCTCGTCGGCCGCCGGCGCATCCGGAATGGCGCACTGGATCGTCAGGTAATGCGAGCGACGGCCTTCGTCGTTCTTGTCCATCAACGGGATCATGATCGGCGCATTGGCCGGACCACGCGTATTGCAGAACGCCAGATAGGATTTCGCACCGACGGCCGTACGATAATGATTGCCGAAACGCAGCGTGTGGATCAGCGCCGAACCATGTTCGATTTCGCCATCCAGACCAACGACGGCAGACTTGCCATAGGCTTCGACAGCCTCGCCGGAACCCACCGTATCGATGATCATCTTGGTCAGCAGCTCGCCAAGGATCGGAGCGATTGCATGTATCTCAGGCTTCAGATCCTCGACAAAGCCACGACCTGCCCATGGATTTTTCACCACGGCCAGCGCCGCAATCAGCTTCAGTGGCGTCGCGGCTTCCTTGCCGCCTTCAACATGCGTCGTTTCGATCTGAAGAAAGGTCTTTCTGACCGGCGCTGCCATGGTGCTCTCCTGCAATTTCGTCTGATCGTATGTTGGTATACCATCTTATCACATGTCAAGCGCTTGCCGGAATCATTTTTAGTCGGTAATGAGAAAGCATGATCAACAACGCCGACAGCCTCGCGGTCCTCCGCATCGAAACCCCGCCCGCAACGCTGCGTGAAATGGCCCTGGAGCGCATGCGACGCGCCATCATAAGCGGACTGTTCGAGCCAGGTGCTCGTCTTGTGGAAAGGACACTCTGCGATCAGCTCGGCGTCTCGCGATCCGTCATTCGCGAAGTTATTCGGCACCTTGAGGCGGAAGGCCTGGTAGAAATGCTCGCCAAGCAGGGACCGATCGTTGCAAGGTTCGAATGGGACGATGCGCGGCAAATCTACGAAATTCGCGCAGCCCTGGAATCGACGGCTGTCGCCGACTGCGCTCGCGTTGCCGATGACACGGTCAAAGCCGAACTGCGCAAATCGCTTGACGAGCTCGATCGTACTTCACGACAAAACTCGCCCTTGGGTATTCTCGACGCGACCACCGGTTTTTATAAGATTATCTTTCATGCGGCGGGACATACGATCGCCTGGAATATCGTTAGCCGACTGAACAGTCGGATTTCACGCCTGCGCGTGATGACATTGTCCACATCGAACAGGACCATTTCCGGTCCTTCCCAGATCCGAAAGATATTCGACGGCATTGAAAGGAACGAACCGGAAGTAGCGGCATCAGCATGCCGTGCGCATGTATCTGCGGCCGCTGCAATTGCAGAAAGCATTATAGGAAACCGGCAGGGAGATATTTCAACGAAATAATCGGGTTTGATCCCTGTGAAGCGGATAAAGCCCGCAAGTTGACCTGTTGATTCCGCACCCTGATGCACAGATTGCGCATTACATCTCAATCGGCCCTCAATAGCTAATTGCGTTTGCCTGGCTCACGGTGCGAAGCAAGGCGCCAGAGAGTCAGCGACATATCTTCAAAGCGCCTGATGAGATGTGAACTGCTGACCCGACCATGGATAATAAGCTAATCGACGGATCCCATTGAGGAGTCAGTGCGCGAAGGCAAGGCATTGCCGAAACGCAAGAAGGTCGAGGTGTCCACGCCGAAAGACCTGGTGAGGAGACGAGATCATGACACTTCGTCCTTTTGGAAAGGCTATCTGAAGCTCTCACTCGTCACTTGCCCAATGTCGATGATGCGGCCACCTCTGAAGGGGAAAAGCGCGGTTCCACACGCTTAATAAGGAAACCGGCAACCGCGTCGTCCCGCAGTATATCGACTCGATGACCGGCAAGCCGGTGAAAGACGACAATGAGGCCAAGGGTTATGCGCGCGGCGAAAACGACTACGTCTTCCTAACCGAGGACGATCTCGATGCCGTGGCGCTCGACACGCTGAAGACAATGGACATCGAGAAGTTCGCACCAGCCGACAGCATCGAGTGGGTCTACCTCGAAAAACCGCGTTACCTGATGCCAGACGATCAGCGATCCGATCCAGAATGCGCTCCTCGCGCTGATCGAGCAGAAGAAAAAGCAGCTGGAGCCGAAGAAGGTCGCAAGAAGCAAAAAAGCGCGCATGCTGCGCCCGCTTCAAACATCGTGAACATCATGGACGCTTTGCGAAAGAGCGTCGAAGCGGATCTCAAAAAGAAAAAGCAAGCTGAAATGCAGGGAGAAACCGAGATCCATATCGCGACCTTGCGGCCGCAGCCATGCGACGCGGCATGGATGTAGACGGCAAAATCTGGGTGCGCGGAAGCGATCTGATCGCAGCTGACGGGTCACGCGGTGTGCTAGGCCGGACCATTCATACTTTGGATCGCGTTTGAGGAGCGAAACCAAGCCATTACCTCAGACGCCGGATGGCCGCTACATGGTGGTGGGGGCTCGGCTCTGGAGGCTCAGCAATCCCCAACTCGCAGAAGTAGAAAGACAAGCTCTGGTCGCGCGGCTGATGGATACACACAGGGCAGTCAAGGATGACAAGAGCGACGTCGAGAGATTGAAGCTTGCGCGCCTGCGTGTGGACGCCGAGAAAATCAGTCTCGGGAAACGCGGCCCCTGCTGTTCGACCGGTCTTCGTCGCGCAAACTGATCTCCCCCGATTGTGGCGGCACGTACTTAACTGCCTGGTGATGGCTCTGCCGCCTCTGCGCCGGCCTTTCCGTTTTCTGCCTGGTCCCCGCGGGGCGCGGTATCGGCTTTGCCAGCGTTCTCATCGAGCCGCTGCAGATCCCGCTCGATCGTCTCGCGCGATCCTTCCGCCGGATCCTGTTCAGGATAGTCTTTTGGGTCGGTCATTGTCGTATCTCCTCTATCCTGCCGAACCCTTGTCACAGCGGAAAAGTTCCGTCACAGGACGCGTGGCGCATTCGGCCTCGTCAGTGCCTAGAAGTCGATCGGGATTTTGTCGGTCGTAGGCGGCAATACGCGTTTCATAACCATGAGATGTCGTCTGCCAGTCATCGGGCATGGAGCCCGTCGGAAACATACCGCCAGCCGAGGCTGAAGAACGCTACTACGCCATGCTGGACGAACCGGCCATGGCTCCATACGGCACCTTAAAACTTGCGAAGTCTGCTGAGGAACTGCCGATGCGTCTGAGCGGTTAACTGCCTATCAGAAGCGAGGAGTGACCAATGAGCGACCAGATAAACCATCCGAAGCCACCCTATCCTAAGCAGCAACAGCAGCCGCCCGGGAAGACCGATGCGATGACGCCCGTCCCTGATCATGGCGAGCATACCTATCGCGGTGATGGCAAACTCGACGGAAAGGTCGCGGTCATCACAGGCGCCGACTCCGGCATTGGACGTGCAGTCGCGATCGCTTTTGCAAGAGAAGGAGCGGACGTCGTGCTGTCTTATCTGGATGAGCACGAGGATGCTGAAGACACGGCTAGCTGGGTGCGCAAAGCTGGGAGAAACGCCATATTGGTCCCCGGCGATATCAAGTCGGAAGATCACTGCATCGATATCGTGGAGCGCGCGGTGAGCGAGTTCGGCCGCGTCGATATTCTTGTCAACAATGCAGCTTTTCAGCGAACCTATGCTGACATCTGCGACATCACAGCCGACGAATGGGACGAGACATTCCGCACAAACATATATGCACCGTTCTTTCTGTCAAAGGCGGCTATCCCGCACATGGAACCCGGCAGTTCGATCATTAACACCACGTCCATCCAGTCGAGACAGCCGTCACCTCAGCTTCTCGCCTACGCTTCGACGAAGGGGGCGGTTTCGAACTTCACGGCTGGCTTGGCGGAAATGGTCGCTGAAAAGGGCATCCGCGTAAACGCCGTAGCGCCTGGACCGATCTGGACGCCGCTCATTCCCTCGACAATGCCGGCGGAAAAGGCGGCGAAGTTCGGAGAGCAGACGCTCATCGGGCGCGCTGGTCAGCCCGCTGAACTTGCAGGGGCATATGTCCTTCTCGCGTCCAATTTGGGTAGCTACATGACTGGTGCGGTCATCCCGGTAACCGGCGGCGAAATCATGATTTAGGGCTTTGACCTTTCGCTCCAGCAGCGAACCTCCGTCAGGAATAACGGTTCGCACGCTGGAGCAGAGATGCTGCGCCCCGACTTTTCGGCTTATCCATCGCTCGGCGGAGAGTAGCGCGCTACGAACACTCGCCCTGCATCCGGGTTCTGCTTGCGCTCTTCTTCGGTCAGGCCGTCGTAGGCCGTTGTGATGTACAGTTTCGAACCCACAAGAACACAGCTTGTCGGATTTGACACCGGCAGGTCAATTTGCGCTTTTTCATCACCTCGGAAGGAAAAAACCTTGAGGCAACCTTTGCCGTACATGGCAGCGATTATGTTCCCGTCCTCGTCGGTGCATAGCCCGTCGGGATTTCCTTCCGGAATCTCAACCAGCACGCGTTTACCGGAAGCCGTGCCGGTCTCACCATCATAATCGTATTGCCAGATCGTGCCGCGGTCCGTATCCGCGTGATACATTACCCTTCCATCAGGGCTCCACGCTTTGCCGTTAGCGTTAACATATCCACTCTCGACCTCTTCCAGAACGTCGCCTCTCAAGACGTAAAGTGCGGCAGTCTCGGCAGGATCCTCACTCGTGTTTATCGTGCCGACCCACAGCCGTCCAAATGGATCGACCTTTCCGTCATTAAGGCGGTGATCGCTTGGCAGGTTGAGGACCGCAAGCGGGGTCTCGATGCCGGTCTGCGGATCGAAACGATAAACGCCGTTCGCCAAGCACAACATGAGATGGCCGTCATGTGAGTAGGCGAAGCTAACCTTCTTTGACGCTTTCCAGCATTGATGCGCAGTGGCGGCAACATTGTAACGATGGATGACCTGTCGCTCGATATCCACCCAATAAAGGGCGCCGGCGTCGCCGTCCCAAAACACGCCCTCGCCGAGTTGATCCGGGGGCAGGGAAGCGTCGAGAACTTTCAAATCGGTCATCATCGGTTTTCCTGTAATGCGTAGATCGCGTGAAGAAGGGCAAGATGACTGAGGCCCTGCGGAAGATTGCCGAGCGCCTCGCCTGTTTCGGCATCCATTTCCTCTGACAGGATGCCGAAATTGTTGCCCAGCTTTTTCAGGAGGGACTTCAGCATGTCTTCGGCGCGGTCGACCTCGCCAAGAAACGCGTAAGCTTCGACGAGCCAGCATGCGCAGGCGACAAAGCTACCCTCCTCCTTTGCGGCTTCGCTGTACCGATAAACCAGTGGACCAACGGCGAGCTCACCTTCGATCGCATCCCGCGTGCGCCTGAGCCGGTCCTCATGCTCGAAGCCAAACCGTGTCGTCAAAAGCAGCGAGGCATCCAGCTTGTTAGTGCCGGCATAGAAGGTATACGCCTGACGCTCATTCGACCAGCAGTTGGCGTCGATCCAGGCCACCACCCGGTCGCGCTCCGCCTCCCACCGGGATGCATCCCCCTCGATATGTCCCTCCCTGGCAAGGTGAGCCGCCCGATCTAGCGCAAGCCAACATCCGATTTTGGAGAACGTATAGTGCTGCTGATCCTCAAGCTCCCAGATGCCGGCATCCTTCTCCTGCCAGCGATCTACGACCTGATCCGCCAGCCGCTCAAGTAGAAGGCTTGTCCTCGGATCAAGAACATGTCCCTGGTCGGCAAATAGCGACGCGGTCTCCAGAACGTCTCCATAGCAGCTGAGCTGGACCTGTTGCTTGGCGCGGTTGCCACGGCGCACGGGCGTCGATCCCTTGTAACCCGGAACGTCGATGGCCTCTTCATCGGGGACCTCCCTGCCGTCGAGCGTGTAGACCACCGATGGTGTTGGCCCATCCTCATCGATCGTCCGCACAAGCCACCCAAACGCAGCGATCGCTTCCGACAGCCCGCCGGCACGAAGAAGCGCCTTAATGGTGTAGGCGGCATCGCGGATCCATGCGTAGCGATAATCATAATTCTTGTACCCACCCAATCGCTCAGGCAGTCCCGACGTAGCGGCCGCGGCGATCGCACCGGTTTTCGAATAGAGGAGGAACTTCAGCGATAAGGCGCAGCGCACCAGGTCATCGCGGAATGGACCATCATAGGAAAGCTTATCTGCCCAGCGCCGCCACTCCTCGTCACTGAAATCGATCCTCTCGTCGATCTCCGACAATTCCGGCACTGCCAAGGGTGCCTGGTCGGCAACGAGGTAGGCAATGCAAATCCGGGTGCCGGCTTCCGCGCGGTATCGGGCGGAGGTGGTGCGATCCTCATCCACATCGACGGAAACGGCGGGCGGATGGCAAAACGTCGTGGTGAGATCGCCAATATAGCGAATGGCAGCGTTTGGATGATTGACACGACGTACCTTCCCCTGGGAGCATATCGGGTTGATCACGATGTCAAACTCGACCGTGCCGGAAAGTCCTTCGATGCGGCGAGCAAGTTCGCACCAGGGCAGGCGTCCTCCGGCACCGCTGTTCAAGGATTCCGTTACGAGGGCACGACCCTTTGCAGTAATAAATGTCGTCTCAAGGACGTTGCTGTCTGCACGATACCGCCGCTCGATCCTGAAAGGGGTCGTCGGGGTAAGCGAAAAGCGACCGCCGTCGGGGTCATGCATCCGGTTGAACAGCGGAGGCGAGTCCATATCGGGCGCGCACCACCAATCGATCGAGCCGTCCGCTCCAATGAGCGCAACAGAGCGGCCTTCGCCGATAGCCGCGTAATGTTCGAGCGGCAGGAAGCCGCCCGAGCGTTCTGGTGTAAGGGAAAACAGCATCAGGGCAGCGTATTGCCGCCGGTGACACCGAAGACGTCGCCGGTAATAAAGTTCGATTCCTGCGATGCCAGGGAAACATAGAGAGGCGCGCATACGGCCGGCTGGCCCGGACGGGTCGCATTGAGCGCAATCGCTTTCAGTCCCATAGGAGAGCTCCCTTATGGTTGTGGTGTGATGCGTAACCTTGTAACGCGCGCCATGTTCCTTACCGATTGAAGAGGCAAGCATGTCGGGAGGTTACGGATGCTTCCGCCTATTTCGACTGCGGAATAATGTTGATCATTTCATCTTCTGCGGGCTGTTTGGCAGGCTTCAGTTTCAGCGCCTGGTCAGCAGCCACATGACGGCTTCGGGATGCCGGCGGGAGGCTCACCGTCTCTCCGGTTCGCAAGGACGTTTCGACCGCGGCAAGCACCCGCATGTCCATCAGCCCTTCCTCGCCATCGGCTTCGGGTTCGCGATCGTTGAGGATGCAGTCAGAGAAGTACTGCGTTTCATTTCCGAATTGCTCGACCGGCTCGAACGCATGCTCTTTTTCGCCCTCATCGGTGATCTCCTTATAGGCGATGCCGACGGACGGCCCGAACATGAAGCAGGGCGAGGCTTCGATCGTTGCCTTGGTGCCGACCACCGAGAAGTTTTCAGCCGAAGCGGTCGCGTAGCTCACCGTAAACTGGGCCGTGCGTTCCTCTGGGAACAGCAATGTCACGGCAACCGTGTCATCGAAGTTGAAGCCGCGGTCCTTGGTCTTGGTTCCGACCGCGTGCACCGCGATCGGCTCAGCGCCAAAGAGGTTGCGAACCGCATTCAGCGGGTACGTACCCATGTCCGGTACCGGTCCACACCAATAGTCGTTATGGCCACGCGAATTCTCCTCAGCGACGTTCTGCGCGAAAACCGACGTAAACGATCTGAGATCTCCGAAATCGCCAGCTCGGGCGCGCGTGAACAACTCGACATTGCCGGGCTCGTGGTGAAGCCGGTAGGCAATCATCAGTTTTGCGCCAGTCTTCTTCTGTGCGGCGAGAATCTGCTCCGCTTCCTCGACACTGGACGCCATCGGTTTCTCAAGAAGGACATGGATGCCTGCTTCAAGTGCGGCGACTGCGAACGGCGTATGCAGGAAATTCGGGGTGGCAACATAGACGGCGTCGATATCACCGGACTTCAGGAGCTCGTCGTACTGCTCGTAGGACCAGGATTTGATCGCATATTGGCCGGCCAGCTTGTCGGCTTTAACAGGATCGCCGGTGACCAATGCGGCCAGCTCGGAGTTGTCGGTCTGTTTGATACCGGGCATGAAAGCTTGCTGGGAGATTTGGCCGCCGGCGACGACGGCGTAACGGATCTTCTTTTCGGGTGTCGGCATTGTGCTCTCGGATATTGCTTACCTGGGGGAGCAATGCTGTCGGATGCTGCATTGCACATGGCTAATGCAACAATCCGTCTGATGTTCCGACATTCCCGTCGTCAGCCAGAACGTCCTACGCCAAACATCTGTCTACGAGCCTGGTATGATGCTGACCGCACCATCAGCTTCGAGCACGGCCGACTTGATCTGTTCTAGACGCTCGAGCCCCTGGTTCTGGCGCGCTGCCGTCAACACGTCATCAAGGCTTACGCGCGCGCGATGGAAAGCACGGAAATCCACCTTGCCATCAGAGATGAGAACGGTCGGAGCGCCGTCCATATATCTTGCGGCGCCCGGCGCCCAACGCTTGAAGTAGGATAGGCCGATGTCGATCCCGAACAGAACGATCATAAGAACCACGGCATTGGTAATCGAGAAGTCGTCTCCCAGCAGTGCCTGTTGTGTGGTTTCCGATACAACCAAGAGCAAAACCAGATCGAACGGGGTCATCTGGGCAACAGTGCGGCGGCCGGACAACCGCAAAATGACGAGAAGAATGAAATAGATCGAAGCGCCGCGGATAACGGTTTCCATGGTGGTGGCCTCAGGGTAAGACGTAAGTCGTTAGAGCGGTCGATGCATCACCATCGACTGTTACGCTGAATCCGTTGCGACCGACCGACTGTGCCCGGATATGCATGGTTACTAGGCCACCGTTTGAGTCAGCATTCCCGAAAATCAATATCTGACCACGATCGCTAATGGTGGTTTCGCTGGGTTCCGGTTGGACATCTTCGAGCTGAAAGGCTTTTGCGAAGGCGGGCGAAAGCGTGACCATTCGCTCGGTGACACCGTCTCTTGGCCTGAAGGCGATTTGCAGTTCGTCTGCAGTCTCCCATCGCGCCACGCGAGGATAGGAGATCACCGCATTGCTGCTTTCTGCGGACGCGGTTGCTAGCGGCCCCCCGGCCCCGGTCAATCCAAGAAGGGCAGCGACTGTAACAATTGCAAACGCGACCCAGGCGATACGTTCTATTTTCCAGAACCGCTTCTGAAATCGACGATGCTCTTCTAGTTGCAGCCCATCCGGCCGAAGTCGCGGTTCCTCCATGATATCCCTCCTTGCTTCGCATTCAGTTAGTGCCCTCGATGCGATCATCCAGACGAAAGCGATGGAACAACGTGCTTTGCGCAGCCCTCTCTGCCAGAACATCTTCGGAGATCCGACATGAGTGCTCGTCCTGGAAAGTCTACGTGAACTGTTGTCGTGGGAGCCCTATTCAGTTGGATCGAGTGAACCAAGGACAACTGCGCGCCGGGGCGACTTGAAATCCTATCTGATGGATGAGGCTAACTGGCTTAGCCCCCGGCGCATCAGGCTTGGGATGGAACGCGACAAATACAGCGGATAGATAGTTCGCCACGAACCCGAGTTCAAAGCTCTGCACCGCCTCGCGGTTGAGCTCTTGCTGCGTCGTGAATTCTGGCGCCTGAACTGGGACATGGGTCCGGCTAGATTGCCAGCGTCGTGCAATCCAAATGCCAATAGACCCAATAGGGGAATGAGAGAGCGGCCAAGGAACGCCATCGTCAATGCGTGAGCCCTTTTAGGACTCCTCGGCAGAGCATATTCAATTCGACTAGCAAATTGGAGCAAAAATTTTCATCGGCATTAAACGTAAGCCACTGCGGCACGGTGAAGTGGCCAAACACCCGCCCGATCAAATTGTCGGGCGGGTGGGTTCTCAAACCTAGGTCAGAACGTTTTCGGACCGTCTACCGCGTCGGTCGAACCGGTTTCCTTTGCGACTCGATCTCGGGCGGCATCGTGAACATCGGATGCCACGTTTACTGCTTTCTGATAAACCTGAGACGCTGCCTCGCTGGCTTTGTCGACTGTTTTAGAAACTTTGGCCGATACAGAACCCTTCAGCTGGTCGGCGGTCTCTCCGAGAGCTTCGTCTTCGGTTTGCGTGTGAGGCAGAGCGGCTCCGATAGCTGCTCCAAGGGCAAAAGCAAGCGCCCCGCCGACGAGCGGCTGATCCTTGAAGTGCTTCAGCACGGCTTCATTGAGCTGAGAGCCCATATCGGTTGCACTGCTGCTTGCATCGGACAGTTGCTGCCTAGCTTTGCCGGCCGAGTCGGTGATTGACTGCCAGGTGTCGGATACCCAACCGGAAGCCTCATCGAAAAGGTTTCCGGCCTCGTCACGGATATCATGGATTTGGCGACCGGTCGCATCTGCAAAACCGCGGTAGGTCTTTCCACTGGCATCAATGAAATGCCCCGCGCGACGGCCCGTCTTGTCGGTCAGGGCTTTGAAGCGGCTTCCGCCGGCGTCGCTGAAGTGGCTATAATGCGCATCGCCTTCTGCCTCCGGCGGACCGATGCGACGCAGATTGCCGGTGGTGGTGGCGAGAGGGTAAGTTTCCTCCGAGCTTTGAGCATAGGAAGCCACGCTGGTCTTTGGTCCCGCCATCAGCCACGCAAGGCTGACACCCATAAGGGCCAGCGGGATCGGGTTGTTTTTGATAGCAGCTCCGAAGTTTGATGCATATTCGCCGCCGCCGCTCGACTTAAGGTAGGCGAGTCCTTCATCCACGAGTTGACCCGGCGACATTCGTTGCTGAATTGCGTCGAGCCGCTCCTCGATGCGCCGGCGGTCCTGTGCTATTTCGTTTTCGATCTCTGCAGATCGCGAGTTGTCTGACGTGTAAGCCATTAGGTTCTATCCTTTACGATCTGGGCGTCGCGCTGCAGCGAGGCGGACGTGCGCTCGAGCTTGAGATTTTCGCCCTTGAGGACTTTCAGTCCGCGCGAAGCGAGGCCCCAGGCAATAAGTGCGACGGCAACCCCAACGACGACCGATGACAACGCGTCAGCGTTCGGTTCCGTCATGCCCTGCGAGACGAGCAGCGCAGTGATCCCGTTGACCAGCGCGGCCAACAACACACCCACCGCACAAATTGCCAGAACGATGCCTGCAGCGAAGGCTTCCACACCCGTCAAGGCATGCGACACCTTCTCGGACGCTTCCGTTTTTGCGAGCTCGACTTCTTTACGGAAAAGGCCGGAGATGTCGCCGACCAGGCCGGTGACTAGCTCCGGAAGGGAACGGTTATCGGTTGAGTTAGTCATATGCGCGGCCCTCCGTAGTGGTCAGGCTGGTGGGTGCGACAGAAGTCGATGGAGCTCTCGACGCGGGCAGTTGGCCTGAGACAGCGCCATCACGTGTCGACGCGGCTGATTTGGGAGCCGAAGACGTCAGAAACCGGCTAGCGGCGAGACCGGCAATGGCAGCCATGCTCAGAAATGCGAGGGGCTGCTTGCGGCCGAAGTCCTCGGCCATGCCAGCGATTTCGCTCAAGCTGCGGTCCTCAATACTGCGGGACGCGCTGCGCAGATTGGTTCCAAGATTGCGCGTAAGATGGCCAATGTCGCGATGGTCTCCGCTCTCAAGTTCAGAGGAGACCTTTTCCAAAGCATCGGCAACGCCGGCGAGTTTGTTAGCCAGGACGTTCTTTTGTTCGGTCGCTGCATCTTTTGCGTCGTCCGATATGTTTGTTGCAGCTCGGCCGGCGTAGTCAGATACTGATTGGATATCATCGCTGATTTTCTGCTTCAGCTCCGAGGTTGTTGACCCGGGTCCGGTTTCTTGAGGACTGATCATGACGCTCTCCCACGGTTTGGCTCGTTGATGAAGCCTACTCAACACAAGGGAAATCCGATTGTTCCTCTAAAACAGCCATACGTCGTATGCTCATATATATTTCAAAGCGTCGGCGACCCCGTCGCCGGCTGTCGTAAAGCACGGTACCCGGCTTTATGATCGCTCACTGCCTATCCGCCGTTCGGAATCTGGAAACCTGAATTGCCTTTAGCAGTGACATTAGCTGTGAAACTGTCCAACAACGCTACCAGAACACGTCCTCTCGCTCTTGAAGGGACATGAACCATCGATCTGCGGCTCGTCTAAAAACATGAGATTTTGCACGCGTCGGTGCAGCTCAGTGATGATGCCGCCTCACAACGGCATGAGAGTAGGCCGGGCCGACAGCGGCTTGTGGAACCGCGCAACGATGTGGCCGATCGCCAGATCCTTCGCCAGCAGGCATGCGCCCAGAACGGTCGCCTCAGCACCTTTTTTCGATATTTCCAGCTGCGTGTCCTGGTTACGGCTCTGGAATTCATCGACGATGATCTGGGCAAAGGCCTCGTTACGGGTGAGACCGCCACCCAGAACGATGATCTCCGGATCGAGAATGGTCGCGGCAGTCGCGGCAAGGCGCCCGAGCGCGACGCCCTGCTCCGCCATCAACATCCTTGCCGTCTCGTCACCGCCGGCTGCCAACAGAAAAAGTGCTTCCGGCGAAGTGGGCTTGCCGACACCCGAAAAGGCGCTGGATACGGACTGCATGAGCCCGAACGAACCGTACCTCCGTTCAATTGCATCAACCCCGGAAACAACGTCGTTGCTCCAGGACAGTGGTATCTGTGCAAGCTCACCGCTTCCGCCCTGCCCGCCCCTGATCAGCGCGCCGTCTGCAAAAAATCCGAGACCAATACCAACACCGATCTGCATGTAGGCCGCATCATCATGCCCACGCATCAGCCCATCCTGATGTTCGGCGACAGCGGCGCAATTCACGTTGTTTTCCAGCAGGAACGGAACGCTGCGCGGCAAAAGCGAAGCCACCACGAACATTTCTGCAATCTCAAGCGCCAGCGGACGCGGCCTGCCCTCGCGCACCAGCTGGCGGGGCACGACCTGATTGAGTGCAAGCGCGACCGCGAGCGGCGGCGTTTTTATCGCCTTCAGCGCGACAGAGTTCGCAACAAGTTGTCCCGCCAGCCCGCCAAGCTTCACCGCGCCTTCCTCGTGCTTGCGGCTTTCATGCGCCAGAATGCGGCCATTGAGCAGACGGGCGGAAAAACTGACCTGGGTCGAGCCGATATCGACACCAAGAATCCAGCCTGCATCGTCGCTCACGCCGTAGACGATTGTAGCACGCCCACGTGCACCCTGCTCTCGACGCAATTCGCAGACCATGGATTTCGCGGTCAGTTCCGTCAGCGCCAGAGTAACCGTCGGGAAGCTCAGTCCGGCGGTTTCGGTAAGTAGCTTTCGTGTCGCCTCGCCAACATCCAGAAGATGCGAGAAAACCAGCTGCGCCACTTCCGAGAGGGTACGATCCGCAGCAGCGCTCATTAATTTCTCCATCAAATCACACCCTTGTGTAACCGACACGGCGATTTCGCAAAAGGTGCTTGACGCACTTATTAAAGTCGATAACTTTAATTTATCTCAGGGAGGGGTGGAGAATTGAATACGACGGTTTTTCCCGGACGCGAATGGATTTCGGCGCAGGCATCTTATGCTACCCAGGCCGACGAACTCATCGCGATGGTTGACAGGCTCGACGATCAGCTCCGTCAGGTGCACCTTGAAAAACCGGCGCGTGTGTCCGTGGTCGGCATAGGTGCAAGCCACGCGGCCGCCGCCACCGCCGTTTATGAAATGCGTCGCCATGGACTGGATGCTCACCGTTTTCTCCCAAGCGAGCTTCCGGCAGGACTGTCGGGCCATCACGGCCTGACAGTCCTGATTTCCCAGAGCGGCCGCAGCGCCGAGGTTGTCGATCTCGTGCGCCATGGCGCCACCGCCGATCAAGTGGCAATTACCAATTACAGCCCCTCTCCGCTCGGCACATTATGCGAACGGGAGATCAACCTCGGCAATCTTTCCGACAGTTCCGTCTCTTTCGTCAGTTTCAGCGGCACGATGCTGGCGCTGGCCATGCTGCTCGACCAATGGACGGACCGGAACCGGACTGGACACTGGAAGCAACAGATCGCGCTGGCGGCCGAAACGGCTGATCGCCTCGACGCTGAAATCCGCGGCATGGCGGAAATGCTGCTTTACTCTGCAAGTATCGATATCGTTGCGCCTGCTCCTCTGATGTCGGTGGCGGAAGAAGGCGTATTGATGCTGCGTGAGGGGCCGAGGCTTTTTGCGACGGCGATGGAGACGCGTCAGTACCTGCATGGCCCGATGGATGCAGCCGGTCCGGGCGCCCATCTGCTTTTCGGCGGAACCCGCGAAGCACAGCTTGTTTCGCAGCTTTCCGAGCGGACGCAACGCCTTGCCTTGGTCACCGGTGCGAACACGATTGCGGATGCCGGCCACGGCCACCAGCTGGTTCTTCCATTCGACTTCAGCGATCCCCTGCCCTTTGCTATCGCCTCCACGTTTATTGCCCAGAAACTGACGCTTCACGCTGCCGACATTCGCGGCTTCGACATTAACGAGCCAGCGTTTCAGCGGATCGACACCAAAACTGACAGTTTGACGAATATATAATGAACGATCTTCAGACCCCTCTGCTTGTCGGCATAGATGCCGGCGGCTCCAAGATGCATATCCAGATCGCCTCGGCTCTGGACGGCCATGTCTTGGTCGACGAGGTTGAGCCGAATACCGGTTGGGCCACTCTGGACGACGCGACGCGCGCCGACACTCTGCTCTCCGTCGTGCAGGCCTCGACCGCAGCTTACGGACGACCTGTCGTGATCGTGGCCGGCGTCCATGGCAATGACAGCCCCGAACAGGAGGCTGTCCTGCGCGCACCGCTCGCGGCCCGTTATCCGGTCGTGCGCATTCTCAACGATTCCAATCTCCTGATCCTTGCTTATGGCAAATCCTCCGGCACCGGCGTGATTGCAGGCACGGGGTCATCTGCGACAGCGACCGTCGGAGACGCAGCATTGACCGTAGGCGGCTGGGGCTGGATTTTTGGCGACGAAGGTGGTGCGGTCGGTATCGTCCGTGATGCGGCAAAGCAGGTTCTGGACGCGTATGACAAGGGTGAGCAGGATCTGCTGAGCGACGACCTTCTGGCCCATTTCGGCGTCGATCACCCGCATGGCCTGACTCATGCCTTCTCGACCATCGATCCGCGCATCTGGTCGCAGGCTGCCCGTCTGGTGTTCGAAGCCGCCGAACGTGGCTCCTTGCGGGCGCGAAAAATCATCGATGATCATGCGCTCGCGCTTGCCGAACTCGTCGCGCTTTTGCAGCGACGTGGCGGCGATGTGGAGACAGTCGTTTGCGCCGGCGGCGTCATCACCGGCCAACCCGCACTTTTCAACGCGTTCACCCGAGAAGTCCGCCGCCTGCTCGGCGCTTCAACGGAAACCGCGCTTCTGACCGATCCACCGGTCAGGGGCGCGCTTAATCTTGCCAGACATATTCACATAGCGTTGCAAACGGGAACTACGAAGACCGATCAGCCTGTGGCAGATCGCGTTTCAATCTGAACGGAGGACATTTCATGCAGCATTTCAGCTCCAAGCTGCTGGCGGGCGTCGCCTTCGCCATCGCGCTTTCCACGGCATCGGCCACCATGGCCGAAACGCCAAAAAACCAGTTGGTGATCGGCACCTCGCTGGCGCAGGTCCTGTCGGTCGATCCGCAGCAGGGCACCGAAGCCAAGACGCAGGAAATTCTGGCGGGCGCCTATGACCGTCTGGTCTATTCCGATGACGCCGACGGTAACACCGTCAAGCCGCAGCTGGCCGAGCGTTGGGAAGTCGATGAAAAGGGCGTCACCTTCCATCTGCGCGATGCAGAATTTGCATCCGGCAATCCGGTTACGGCGAACGATGTCGTCTTTTCGCTGGTACGTCTTCTGAAACTGAACCAGTCGGCCTCGCAGTATCTGAAAAGCGCTGGCTACACCGCCGACAATATCGAGACGCTCGCCAAGGCCGTTGATGACAAGACGTTCCGTATCGAACTGACCGACCGCGTCATCGCCGAGGACCTGATCTACCGTCTTGCCATGGGCGTCTCGAGCGTGGTCGACAGTGTCGAAGTGCAGAAACACGTCAACAACAACGATTACGGCAATGAGTGGCTGCGCACCAACACCGCCGGCTCCGGCCCGTTCGTGCTGCGCCGCTGGGTTCCGAACGAAACCGTCATTCTCGAAGCCAACAAGTCCTATTGGGGTAAGGCACCGACCATGACGCGCGTGATCATGCGCCACGTGCCTGAAAGCCAGACCGCTCGCCTGATGCTGGAACGCGGCGATATCGACATCGCCAACGCGCTGAGCGCGCCCGATGTCAAATCCTTCATGACCAACACGAAGTTCAAGATCGAGCAGATCAAGATCGGCGGTTTCTTCGTTCTTGCCATGAATGCGGGCAAGGAGCCGCTTTCCAACCCGCAGGTTCGTGAAGCGATCGCTTACGGCATCGATTACAAGGGCATTGCCGACACGATCCTCGGACCCTACGGTCGCCAGCGCAACGTGCCGGTTCCGGAAGACTGGAAGGGCGCGATCGCCAACCCGGACTATTCGCTGCAGCCGGAAAAGGCCAAGGAAATGCTGGTCAAGGCCGGTTATCCGGACGGTTTTTCACTGACGCTGAAGACCATCGCCCAGGCTCCGCGTGTCGATATCGCCACGGCGCTTCAGGCAAACCTTGCGCAGATCGGCATCAAGGTCGAGATCAAGCAGGGCAATGGCGCCGATATCGTCGCCTCGCACCGTGCCCGAGATTTCGACCTGCTTCTGCCGCAGGCAACCGCCGTCATGCCGAACGCGCTTGGTTCGATGAACGACTTCGTCACCAATCCGGACAACCGTCTGGAAGCCAAGAATGCCGGCAATTTCGTCTGGCGTTCGGCCTGGGACATCCCGGAACTGAACGACCTGCGCAACAAGGCCAACAGCGAGCGTGACGAAGCCAAGCGCGCCGACATGATCAAGCAGTTGCAGGAAATGTTCATTGCCCAGAAGCCTGCGGTTCTGCCGATGTTCGAATCCTTCACGCCGATCGTTCTGAATGCCGGCGTGCAGGGCTATGCCACGAACCTCTGGTCGCTGAACCGACTGGAGAACGTAACCAAGACTGACGCGAAGTAAGCGAGACGGCCGGTCATGAAGGAATTTACCCTTTTGGAAGTCGCGCGGCGGCTGGGACAGCTGGTGGTCAGCCTGTTCGCACTGCTTGTCGTGACCTTCGTGATCGGCCGGGTTCTCCCGACCGATCCGGTCGGCGCGATCGTCGGCGAGCTGGCGGACCCTGCCGCATTCGAAGCGATGCGGCAGAAGCTCGGCCTCGATCTGCCAATCTACCAGCAATTCTGGATCTATGTGACTTCGCTCCTGCAGGGCGACCTCGGCACGGCGATCCTGACCGGCAATCCGGTCACCAAGGATCTGGCGCAGGCTTTTCCGGCAACCTTTGAGCTGGCAACGCTCGCCGTCATCATCTCGACGGTCATTGGCGTGCCGCTCGGCATGGTCGCCGCCTTCTACCGCGACACCTGGATCGACCAGTTCGCTCGTGTGATTTCGCTGGTCGGACACTCAATCCCGGTCTTCTGGTTTGGTGTTGTTGGTCTGGTGATCTTCTACGCGGGCCTTGCCTGGGTCGGTGGACCGGGCCGCGTCGATACCTACCTCGACGGCCTGATCGAACCGCAGACGGGATTGCTTCTGGTCGACAGTCTTCTGGTCGGCGATACCGAAACCTTCTGGAATGCGGTCCACCACATCATCCTGCCGGCCTGCATCCTCGCCTATTCGGCCATGGCCTACATTACCCGCATGACCCGCAGTTTCACGCTTGAACAGCTGAACCAGGATTATGTGACCGCGGCCCGCGCGAAGGGTGCATCCAGCGCCCGCATCGTCATCGGCCACCTTCTGCCCAATATCGCCGTACAGCTCGTCACCGTGCTCGCCATTTCCTACGGCAACCTCCTAGAAGGCGCGGTCGTGACGGAAATCGTCTTCTCCTGGCCCGGCATCGGTCAATACATGACCAATGCCCTGATGATCGGCGACATGAACGCCATCCTCGCCGGCACACTCATCATCGGCGCCATCTTCATGGCTTTGAACTTCATTTCGGATCTGGCCTATCTGGTTCTCGATCCCCGCACCCGTGAGGTGACGCAATGAGCGCGCAACATCTCCCCACCGAAACCGTCACCCGTCCGCGTTCGGCCATCCTGTCGGCACTGGCGCCGATCTGGGAAAAGCTGTCGCGCGAGCCGGTTGGTCTTTGCGGTTTCTTCGTTCTCCTCGTGCTTCTGGTCTTCGCGCTGTTCGCACCGCTGATCGCACCTTACGATCCGGCAGTACAGAACCTGCAGGCGGCCTTCCAGCCGCCAAGCTGGTCGCATCTGGCCGGCACAGACGAATTCGGCCGCGACATTTTCTCGCGCCTCGTCTACGGCGCGCGCATCACCATCTCGACCATCCTTTCCGTCACCTTGATCGTCGGACCGATTGGTCTGATCGTCGGTGTTGTCTCCGGTTTCGTCGGCGGCCGGACCGATGCGATCCTGATGCGTTTTACCGATATTGTTCTATCCTTCCCGTCGCTGATCCTCGCGCTCGCCTTCGCCGCAGCCCTCGGCGCCGGTCTCGGCACCGCAATCGTCGCGATCTCTCTCACCAGTTGGCCGGCGATTGCCCGCCTTGCCCGCGCCGAAGCGCTGATCGTGCGCAATACCGATTATGTTGCCGCAGCTCGTCTCTACGGCGCCTCACCGATGCGCCTGCTTTTCCTCTATATCGCGCCGATGTGCATTCCCTCCGTGGTCGTGCGCCTGACGCTCAACATGGCCGGCATCATCCTCACCGCCGCGTCGCTCGGCTTCCTCGGGCTCGGCGCACAGCCGCCGGCTCCGGAATGGGGCGCCATGATTTCGAGCGGCCGCAAGTTCATGCTGGATCACTGGTGGGTTGCGGTCATGCCCGGCCTTGCCATCCTGATCACCAGCCTTGCCTTCAACCTTGTCGGCGATACGCTGCGCGACCTTCTGGATCCCCGCCATGCACGCTCCTGACCTCGACACCATTCTTTCGGTCAAAAACCTTTCGGTGCATTTTGGCCGCTATGCGAAACCCGCCGTCGATGGCGTCAGCTTCGATCTGAGGGCAGAACGTCTCGGCATCGTCGGCGAGAGCGGTTCCGGCAAATCGACGCTCGGCCGCGCCGTGATGCGGCTCCTGCCGCCGATCGGCCGTGTCACGGCCGATACGCTCACCTTCGACGGCATGCCGGTTCTGGCAGCAAAAGAAAAACACATGCGGTCGCTGCGCGGCAACCGCATGGCGCTGATCATGCAGGACCCGCGGTATTCGCTGAACCCTGTCCTGCCGATCGGCAAGCAGGTGGCGGAAGCCGCTATCCTGCATCTGAAAGTCGGCAAGGCCGAAGCCTACAAGATGGCGGCGACCATGCTCGAACGCGTGCGTATCGCCGATATCGAACGCACGATGAAGCTTTATCCGCACCAGATTTCCGGCGGCATGGGCCAGCGCGTGATGATCGCCATGATGTTGCTCGCCAAGCCGCGCATGGTCATCGCCGACGAGCCGACATCCGCGCTCGATGTTTCGGTGCGCGGCGACGTGCTGAAGCTGCTCGATGAACTGGTGCGCGAAAACAATGCCGGCCTGATGCTGATCAGCCATGACATCCGAATGGTTGCTGCCTTCTGCGAGCGCATCATGGTCATGTACAAGGGGCGGGTCGTGGAAACACTGACAAGCCTCGAAGAGGCGCAACATCCCTACACGCGCGGCCTGATCGCAGCGATGCCGGACCTGCATGCGCCCGTACGGCGCCTCAAAACTCTCGATAGAAACGCCATCGACGCGGTGGAGGCACGCCCATGATCGACGTTCAGGATCTTTCCGTTTCCTTCGGAAGCGGTGCCTCGACAAAGCAGGTCGTCAAGGGCGTCTCCTTTTCGGTGGCCAAAGGCGAAACACTCGGCATTGTCGGCGAATCCGGCTGCGGCAAATCGACGGTCCTGCGTTCGCTTGCCGGTCTCGACCGCCACTGGACGGGAACGATCGATCTTGCCGGCACTAAGGTCGACAAGGTGCGTACCCGCGAACAGATGCTGCTGACGCAGATGGTGTTTCAGGACCCCTACGGCTCCATCCATCCCCGCCACCGCATCAGCCGCATTCTGGCCGAACCGATCCGCGCCATCGATCGCGGCAAGGGCTGGGACAAGGTCGCCGCAGCACTCGAGCAGGTCGGCTTGCCGGCGGCATTTGCCGATCGTTTTCCGCACCAGCTGTCCGGCGGCCAGCGCCAGCGCGTGGCCATTGCCCGCGCCCTGATGCTGGAGCCGGAGATCATCCTCCTCGATGAACCGACTTCGGCGCTCGACGTATCGGTCCAGGCGGAAGTGCTCAACCTGCTGGCCGATCTCAAGGAAGCACGCAACCTGACCTATGTTCTCGTCAGCCATGACCTGAGCGTGATCGCCCATATGTGCGACCGTGTCCTGGTGATGAAGGCTGGTGTCTTTGTCGATGAACTGACGAAGGACGACCTTTATCAGGGCCGCACCCATCACGAATATTCGCGCATGCTTTTCGAGGCGAGCGCCCTTTAAAAAACGGCGGTTCTGCCTCGGTGGAGCCGCGCTCATTCAGATCGATAAACATGACGAGGCCAATATGTATCTCGGAACACAGACGGACGCCCGCGATGACGACGAGTTTCGCGTCTGGGCGCAACTCGGCATCAAGAATGTTTGCGCCGACCCGCCGGGAAAGCCGGCAAGCTGGACCTTCGACGATATTCTTCGCCATCGCGAAAAGGTTGAAAGCTTTGGCCTGACGCTGGACATGATCCAGCTGCCGATGTCGTCGCGACCGATCGAGGAAGCGCCCTATCAGGACATCCTGCTCGCCGGACCGGATCGCGACCGTCAGATCGACGCCGTCTGCACGATGATCGAGAACATCGCCAAAGCCGGCATTCCAGCGGCAAAATACAATCTCAACATCATCGGCATCCCGCGCACGGAAATGGAACGCGGCCGAGGCGGTTCGCTCAACGAGGCCTGGCGCTGGGACAAGGCCGATCATGACGCCGCACCGGGTCTGGCCGGCGTGCTGTCGGAAGATGAGAACTGGGAACGCATCGACTATTTTCTGGAGCGCGTCGTGCCGGTTGCCGAAAGCAACAAGGTCCGCCTCGCATGCCACCCGCACGACCCCTACACGCCGCCGGGCTACAAGGGCGTCACCCGCGTGCTCGGCACGGTCGAGGGCCTGAAGAAATTCGTTGGGATGCGCGAAAACCCGTATCACGGCCTGAACTTCTGCCAGGGTTCGATCGGCGAAATGCTCGACAATCCGCGCGAGGAGATCGACGACATCATCCGTTGGTTCGGCAGCCGCGAGAAAATCTTCAACGTGCACTATCGAAACATTCGTGGCGGCAAGCTTTCCTTCATGGAAACGTTCCCGGACGAAGGCGACATGGACATGATCCGCTCGCTGAAGATCTACAAGGAAGTTGGCTACAAATACATGATCATGCCCGATCATGTGCCGACGATTTCCGGCCGCGACCCGGTCGGCGTAGCCTTCTCGTTCTGCTACGGCTATATCGCGGCGCTTCTTGAGGGCATGAAAGCCGGCCATATCTGAGAGAGGCGGCGCAAACGCCATTTCCGATCGCCATTGCGGCGCCATGGCCTCAAACCAGAGGCGTCGGTCCGATCAAGGACCGCCGCCAACCACGCCACCAACCTAAACGATTTCATGATCATCAAGGTGCGCCTGAAACGGTGCCCCAAGCTAGGAGCTTGCCCTATGGACACCCAGGACCTGAAACACGCGCTCGGCGCCGGCCTTCTGTCTTTTCCCGTCACGCATTTCGATGCCGAGGGAAAATTCAACGCCAAGAGCTATGCCGAACATGTCAACTGGCTGTCCGGCTATGAAGCCACGACGCTGTTTGCAGCGGGCGGCACCGGCGAATTCTTCTCTCTGACACCGGAGGAGATTCCAGAGATCGTCCGTGTCGCCAAGGAAGCAGCCGGCAGCACGCCGATCGTCTCGGGCTGCGGTTATGGCACCGATATCGCCGTGTCGATCGCAAAGTCGGTTGAAAAGGCGGGCGCCGACGGCATTCTTCTCCTGCCGCATTATCTCATCGATGCGCCGCAGGAAGGTCTATATCGCCATATCAAGGCGGTCTGCCAGGCAACCGGCATGGGCGTCATGGTTTACAACCGCGACAACTCGGTACTGCACGCCGATACTCTGGCACGGCTCTGCGACGATTGCGAAAACCTCGTCGGGTTCAAGGACGGCACAGGCGATATCGCTCTGGTGCGCCAGATCACCGCGAAGATGGGCGATCGACTGACCTACCTCGGCGGCATGCCAACGGCGGAACTGTTTGCCGAAGCCTATCTCGGTGCCGGTTTCACCACCTACTCCTCGGCCGTGTTCAACTTCGTGCCGGGTCTTGCGATCGATTTCTACAAAGCCTTGCGCGCTGGCGAGCAGGCGAAGTGCGAGAAGATCCTGATCGAATTCTTCTACCCGTTCATGGCGATCCGCAACCGCGCCAAGGGTTATGCCGTCTCCGCCGTCAAGGCCGGCGTGCGCTTGCAGGGCTTTGGTGCCGGCCCGGTTCGTCCTCCCCTGCAGGATCTCTCGACAGAAGAAATGGCGATGATGGAAAAGCTGATCGCTGCCAACCAGTCAACCAGAACCGTCTGATCCTACCCTTGCGAGCCGCCCTCTCCGTGCGGCTCCTTACAATTTCAGCCTCGGAAACACACGCCCTTTCGACCAATGCAAGAGACTGCGATGGACACCCTTTCCAAAACCGGAGCCAACAACATGGCTCTCGTTTCAATCTTCCCGACCGCAGAAGCTGCAGCCGCAGCCGTCGCAGAACGCGTGCTGGCGAAAGTATCCGCCGAGCCCGATGCCGTGCTGGGCCTTGCCACCGGTCAGACACCGCGCAAAGTCTATGCCCGTATGGTCGAAGCCTGCGGCAAGGGCGAAGTCTCTTTCTCCTCTGCCACCACCTTCAATCTGGATGAATATTGCGGCCTGCCCGCCGCCCATCCGGATTCCTATGCCGCTTACATGCAAAGAGAGCTGTTCCATCGGACCGACTTTTCGCCGGCAAACATCAATCTCATCGATGGCAGCGCCGCGGATGAGAAGTCCGAAGCAAGCCGTTATGCGGCTCTCCTACGGAAACAGCCCGTGGACATCCAGTTGCTTGGACTGGGCGTGAACGGCCATATCGGTTTCAATGAACCGGGTTCCGCATTGGCAAGCACCGTCAGAGTAGTGGAACTGTCGGAGGAAACGCTGCATGCCAATCTCCCCACGCTTCTAGTTCTGGACAAGGTTCCTGAACGCGCCATCACCATGGGGATTTCGGACATCTTGCGCGCACGGGAGATCATCGTCCTGGCAACCGGATCGGCGAAAGCCGACGCGGTGCGCAGATGTCTAGAAGAGGAACAGACAGCGGATTGCCCCGGCTCCTACCTTTCCGGACACCCGAATGTGCAATGGTTTGTCGATCAGGCGGCCGCCTCGAAGCTCCGTAACGGACCTCGCGCGTGACATAGGTCTTGATGGGATTCGAACCGCTGTAGGAGGCCAATACATCTGAATCGATGAGCGCTGGTTCGGGGTTGAAAAAGCATCTTAACGTCTATCATTTGTGGCGCCTTCCAGCTGCTTTTTCCAGCCAACATCTCCAAGGGCATCCGAGGTCCTTGAGAGGGCGAGCGTGCGTCCGGCTGCCGTCTCCGCGACAATCAATGAGCCATCCTGAGCACCTCCATGAAATCGGCAGAAAGAAGACTTGTACCCCCAATGAGAACGCCGTTGACGTTGTCGATCTGAAGGATCTGTTCGGCATTCGATGGTTTTACTGCCCCGCCATAGAGCACGCTCATTAGGGCGCCTTCGGCGTTGAAGCGGTTAGCTACTTCGGTCCTGATGAATGCGTGGGTCGTTGCGATGTCATCGAGCGAGGGCATGCGGCCGCTCCCAATTGCCCAAACAGTCTCGTAAGCGATCACCGTGTTCGCCGATGTTGCACCCTCCGGCAGCGACCCGGACAACTAACGGCGCAGTGTATCGAACGGCAAGCCAGCCACCCGCTGCTCTTCCGTTTCCCCGATGCAGATGATGGCGGTCAGGCCCGCCTTGTACGCAGAGACCGCCTCGCATTCCTGATATCCGCCGCGACGTTCCGAGTGGCCGACGATTACATGGCTTGCAAAGCTGTCCGCGATCATTCGTGATGACAATTCTGGGCACCGATGCGCAATCGGGTATCCGCAGTCAGGACCGCTGCGGAATGCAGAAGCGTTGCCGGAACGCAGATCAAGGCGTAAACTTCGCCGTTCAGCGCGCTGTTGTCAGTGACGCTCTTGATCTGCGTAAGGCTGCCGCGTGTGCCGTGCATTTTCCGGTTGCCCGCGATCAAGGTACGTGGTGCGGCTCCCATGACGTCCTCCCCCCTTGGTAACGAAAGCGCCCTCCCCAGCAGCTTCACGTCGGTCCTGTTATGCCTCGATCTTCTGGGTGAGCTGCCCCAGCAAGCCCTGCCAGTTTTGCGACACCTGTTCGCGCCATGTCGCCATTCCCCTGCGCGGCTTGAACTCGTTCCGCCCCTCATCGGGATCCGCTGCCACCGATGGCTCATCTTGAAGTGCCATCAAGGCCACGCCGACTGTTCCAATTTCCGCTTGGCTGCTGCGCAGCACGGGCTTATCGAGAACATCCGCCTGCAACTGCATCAGGAAGCCGTTGGAGGATGCGCCACCGTCTGCCAGAAGGCCGTGAAGCGGCGCTCCGACATCCTTTTCCATCGCATGATATACATCCGCTATCTGGAGAACGATGGCATCGAGCGCGGCACGCGCGATATGGGCACGGGTCGTAGCTAGGGTCATCCCCGAGATTGTCCCGGTCACGTTGTCATTCCAATGCGGCGCACCAAGGCCTGCCAGGGCCGGAACGAAGGTTACGCCCGCTGCATCGGGCACTGTTTGTGCCAGACGAGACAGCGCGCCGGCGTCCTCCAATCCCAGGATGTCTGCTGCAAATGCCGCTGCTTGCGCGGAAACCGTGATGTTTCCTTCCAGCGCATAAACGACCTGCCCCTCGCTGCTCCAGGCGATGGTGCTGGAAAGCCCATTTTGCGAAAGCAGCCGCTGTGGTGTTAGCGTCATCAGCGACGATCCCGTGCCATAGGTCGCCTTGACCAAGCCGGGCAACCTGACGCCATGGCCATAGAGCGCCGCATGGCTGTCGCCCATCATGGCGAGGATCGGGACGCCGGCCTGCAGGGCCGTCACACCCTGTGCCACCTGGCCAAAGCGGCTATCGGACGAGCGAACCTCGGGCAGTGCAACGAGCGGCACCCCAAAGAGGTCGCACAAGGCCTCGTCCCACATCAGCGTTGCGGTGTTGAACAGCTGGGTGCGAGAAGCATTCGAATGATCAGTGGCGAATTCCCGGCCGTTGGTCAGCTTGTAGAGCAACCAACTATCGACGGTGCCGGCGCGCAACCTGCCTTGATCGGCCAGCCCTCTCGCTTCGGGCACGTTCTGCATCACCCAGGAAAGTTTGGCAGCGGGGAAAAGAGCGTTAATCGACAGCCCGGTGGCCTCCACCACTGCCGGGTCCGCTCCATCGGCGATCATATTCTCGCAGGCTTTGGCTGTCCGCCGGCATTGCCACAAGATCGCGGGCGAGATCGGCCGGCCGCTCGCGGCATCCCAAACCACCAGCGTCTCGCGCTGGTTTGCGATTGCGAGCCCTGCGATTTCGACGCTGTTGCTGCGGACGATATCGGCGATCACTGCCTGTACGCTTGTCCAAATCTCCTCCGCCGACTGCTCCGCCCAGCCGGGCCGGGGATAGCTGGACTTTAGCGGAGCTGAGGCCTTGGCGATGATCTTGCCGGTGGCATCAACCAGAGCGGCCTTGGTGCTGCTCGTTCCCTGATCGATGGCGATAACGAAAGGTCCTCCCAGCCTGCCCGTCATACGCGCTTGCGTCCAATCGCTTTGCGTGCGGACCGGGCAATGCCGGACGGCGTCAATCCAAAGTGGTTGAACAACCATTCCACTGAACCGGTTGGAACGAAGCCGGGGAATCCGACACGCTCTACCGGGACGGGATGCGTGGCGGAGGTATGTTCTGCCACTGCGCCGCCGAGGCCGCCGTGAATATTGGCTTCTTCGATCGTGACAATCGCACCAGTTTCCGTGGCGGCACGGACGATCGCCTCTTCATCCAGCGGCGTGATGGTCGCCATGTTCAAGACTCGAGCAGCCACGCCTTCCTGTTCCAGTTCCAACGCCGCTTGCGCCGCCAGATGCACGGTGGTGCCGCAGGCGATCAAGGTAACGTCGCCGCCGTCTCGGACGAGCTCCGCCTTGCCTGGCTGGAATCGGCGGTTCGCCACCTCCAGCTCCGGAACAGGCATGCGGCTCAAGCGGATGTAAACCGGACCATCACACGTCGCCGCCCATTTCACCGCTTCCGCGGTTTCCCAGGAGTCGGCCGGAACGATCACCGTGATGTTGCTCAGCGGGCGGAGCCAGGCGAAATCCTCGATCGAGTGATGTGTCGGGCCGAGTTCGCCATAAGCGACACCGGAAGACTGGCCGACGAGTTTCACGTTGAAGCCGGCATAAGCGATATCCGCCTTTACCTGCTCCAGCGCGCGGCCGGTGAGAAAGCAGGAGGCCGCCGAAACAAAGGGAATGCGACCGCCGTTGGCAAGCCCGGCGCCGACCCCCACCATGTTCTGTTCGGCAATCCCGACATTCACCAGCCGGTCGGGAAACTTCTTCTGGAAGCCACCGAGCTTCGACGAGCCGACGGAATCGTTGACCACAGCCACGATCCGCGGGTCATTGGCGGCGAGTTCTTCAATCGTGCGGGCCCAGGCATCGCGACAATCGTGAAAGCCTTCCTGTTTTGCAGCGGGCGCAGCCATCAGACCAGTTCCTCCATGGCATCCTCGTATTGTTCGGCATTAGGCACACCGTGGTGCCAAGCGGCCTTGTTCTCCATGAAGGAAACACCCTTGCCCTTGACCGTATTGGCGATCACGCAAAGCGGCTTCGAGCGACCCTCCACCGGTTCGCTCAATACGTTCAAAAGAGCATCCACATCATGCCCATCCACTTCCACAACGTCCCAGCCGAAAGCACGGAATTTGTCGTCGAGGGGATCCAGGCCGTTGGTTTCTTCCGTGCCCATGCCTTGCTGCAGGCGGTTGCGGTCAACGATCAGGGTCAGCTTGTCGAGCCTGCGGTTACCAGCCGTCATCGCCGCTTCCCAGTTCGAGCCTTCCTGGAGTTCGCCGTCGCCGGTCAGAACGAAGGTGCGGTGATCGCTCCCCGTCAGCTGGCCGGCGATCGCGATGCCCAACGCCACCGGAAAGCCATGTCCGAGCGGCCCCGTGTTGGTCTCGACCCCCGGCAGATAATTTCGATTGGGATGGCCGTTCAGCTTGGACTGCGGCTGCATATAGGTGGGCAACCAGTCTTCCGGGAAGTAACCGGCCGCACAGAGCGCCGTGTAAAGGGCGCCCGTCGCATGGCCCTTGGACATGACGAAGCGATCCCGTTCCGGCAGGGCCGGATCTTTGGGATCATACCGCATCACGCCGAAGTAGAGCGTCGCGATGATGTCGATCGCCGAGAAGTCTCCACCCGGATGCCCCAACTGCGCATCAAAAACCATCGTGAAGGCCCTGCGGCGCATCCACAACGCTTTCTCGCGGATCGTGTTGGCGATATCGTTCTTCAACATGGTATTGCCTTTTCGTAGTAATCGTCCGCCTGCCGTCGGCGCCTCACATGGCGCCGAACAGGGCCTTCTGGGCGATCTTCAATGCGCCGATGGCGTCGTGACGGCTCTGCGCTTCCTTGAGCGCCTCGACATCGAGCGCATCGAGCCCCTGGGCAGCCGATTTCAGGAAGTCGATGGCGTGATTGGCGGTTGCAACGCTGTCTTCGCGGAACGGGAACTGATCGAGCTGCCACACACCTTCCCACTTGTTCTTGCGCAGAACATAAAAGAACTCGAAGAGTTCGATCGGATGAAGGCTGCCGGCCACGAGGTCGTCGTCCCACGAGCGGTAGTTGTCGTTGACGTCCATGCCGAATAGCCGGCCGTAGTCGATCGCAAGCTGCGCGCTGTCGGCCGCTGATTCGCCTCCCATGATCGCATGGCCGAAGTCGAGTAGAATGCCCACATTTGGCAGGCCGATCTTCTCGATGCCGAGCAGCGTGCGGGCAACCGAGCCGAAGCTCATGCGCACCCGCGGCTCGCGCGGCTTGTATTCGATCACGAACTTGAGGTCCGGGTTTTCGCTAGCAAGCTGCCCGACGCCGTCGAGCGAGTGCCTCCACAGCGTGCCGTAGTCCACTTGGAACGGGTAATCCCAGCCATCCTGTCCGGGCCACAGTTTGACGTAGTCGGCGCCAAAATAACGGACCTGCGCACAGGCCTCGGTGACCAGTTCATGGGTGCGGCGACGCACGCCAGCATCCGGATTGGTGAAGGAGCCCTTGACGAACTCCCGCGTGTAGATCTCCGGCGTGATGCCGATCACGCCGAGATTGTTCCGGTCCAGCGCTTCCTTCACCTGAGAATTGGAAAAGTCGCCACCGAAGAATGGATAGTTGATGTCCACAACGGACAGATCCCTGACCTGACCTGCAAGGTCGATGGCCTCGATTACGCTGCGTGGCGTGCCGTAGCCGTCAGTCGCATAACGGTCGAGATAGGTGGCGAAGTGCCAGATGCCGGCGCCGAAACGTTGTGTAGTCATCAATATCCTCCCAAGTGTCCATTGCGATGCGCGGCCCAACCGCAACGCCGCAGATGTAAGCAGTTCCGATGCGCCGCAGCGAAATCTACGACCAGCCGAGCACCAAGACCGGCTCGCGCTCGTCACTACCAAAATTCCAAACTTTAGAAGCACCTTGGCCCTGAGCCCGCGGCGGCTGATCCTCCTTGAACCTCATAACGAGCTGGAAACTATGCTTCGATTGATTGTGATCATTTTCGTTTGAGCGCAAACTTGCACAGAGGATGCACTTGTTCAAGCACTTTTTGATCCTAAGCCCAGCAGAATCGCCGTTTAAAAACGCTGTGATGGGGTCGAATGCCGCTTGTTAATGAGCGCCAAAGATGTGAACGCTCCGCTTTTCAAGGCTATTGACATCAAACGAAAGCAATCGATAGTCTGCATGTGAGACCACGGGAGGGTGGTTCATCAACGGGAGGTTCTGATGAAACTGACGAAACGCTTACTGATGTCCGTTGTCGCGCTCGGTATCGCCAGTGCGATGTCCGGTGCTGCATTCGCAGCCGACACGATCGCGATCATTACGCCAAGCCACGACAACCCATTCTTCAAGGCAGAAGCCGACGGCGCTGCGGCAAAGGCCAAGGAACTCGGCTACGGCACGATGATCCTGGTTCATGACGACGATGCGAACAAGCAGAACGAACTGTTCGACAGTGCGATCGCCGCCGGCGTAAAGGCCATCATTCTCGACAACGCTGGTGCGGATGCTTCCGTCGCTGCGGTCCAGAAGGCAAAGGACAAGGGCATCCCCTCCTTCCTGATCGACCGTGAAATTACCACGACAGGCGTGGCGGTCTCGCAGATCGTGTCCAACAACTATCAGGGCGCCCAGCTCGGCGCCGAGGAATTCGTCAAGCTTATGGGCGAGAAGGGCAACTATGCCGAACTGCTGGGCAAGGAGTCCGACACGAATGCCGGCATCCGCTCGCAGGGTTACCATGACGTCATCGACCAGTATTCCGATATGAAGCTGGTCGCCAAGCAGACCGCCAATTGGTCGCAAACCGAGGCCTATACGGTGATGGAATCGATGCTGCAGGCCCATCCCGATATCAAGGGCGTGATCTCCGGCAACGACACGATGGCAATGGGGGCCTATGCGGCTCTTGAAGCAGCAGGCCGCAAGGACGTGATCGTGGTCGGCTTCGATGGCTCCAACGACGTTCGCGACTCCATCAAGAACGGCGGCATCAAGGCGACCGTGCTGCAGCCCGCCTACCAGCAGGCACAGAACGCCGTCGAGCAGGCCGACAAGTTCATCAAGACGGGCAAGACCGGTCTGGAAGAAAAGCAGTTGATGGATTGCATTCTCATCAACGCGGATAATGCGACGAAGCTCGAGACCTTCGCTTTGACGCAGTAACGCTGCTGATACCGCCCGGGAGCGCGACGCGACCCGGGCGGCTTTTCCTTGCAAGCAAGTGCGGGTCCTACCCAATGAACATCAGAATCGTGTTGGCGGTGAGCGTGCTCGCCGCGTCCTTGTCCGGCTGCAAGTTCGTCAAGACCAATGCCGGCGAAGACGGTGCTTCCGCCGATCCCATGGCCGAACTCGTGGAAACGAGCTTCGACGCCAAGCTGGTACCGGCACTTAATGAAAAGGCCGTGGAACTTGCGACGCTGCGGGATGCCTTGAAGAGCGGACTGGACAAAGCAGGCGAGGCACATGGGGTGCGCGTCGGCGGCGCGGGCGGTGGCTGGAATTTTCCGGTGAAGGGCACGGCAACGGTTGTTGAAGAAAACCGTGCGTCCAAGGCCGCCACGGCGGATATTGACCTCGATGGCGATAACAAGGGCGACGCGACGCTGCAGCTCGGGCCGGTAATCAAAGGCACCGCGCTGCGTGACACCACGACCCTGTATGACTTCTCCACCTTCCGCGACCAGATCGAATACGCCAAGCTTGGCCGTGCACTGAACGACAAGGCCGTTTCCAAGCTTCCGGCAGCCGATACGCCCTTGAAAGGCAAGAAAGTCGCGTTCCTCGGCGCGGTCGTCATCCGCTCGGCAAGCGAGAAGCCGCAGATCATGCCCGTCTCGATCGAGGTTGTGCCATGAGCGAAGCCCATCCTATCGGCCTTTCGATCCGCAACGGGTCGAAGATCTACCCTGGTACACAAGCCTTGAAGAATGTCGACTTCGACCTGCGGATGGGCGCGGTTAACGTCCTCGTGGGCGAAAACGGCGCCGGCAAGTCAACGCTGATGAAGATCATCGCAGGCGTTGAACAGTTGAACGGCGGCACGATCGAGCTGGATGGGCACGAGGTCGTGTTCGCGGACAAGACCGATGCCGCCAAACATGGCGTTGGCATCGTCTTCCAGGAACTCAACCTGTTTCCCAACCTGACGGTGGCGGAAAACATCTTCGTCGGCCACGAGAAGACCCGCGGCGGCATCCACATAGACCGCCCAGCGCAAGTCGCCGCCGCGCGCACGCTAATGAAGCGTCTCGAACAGGAGATTGACCCGAACACGCCGCTGGGAAACCTGCGCATCGGGCAGCAGCAGATCGTTGAAATCGCCAAGGCGCTTGCCGAAGATGCGCGCATCCTGATCTTCGACGAACCCACATCCGCCTTGTCGGCCGCGGAAGTCGAAGTGCTTTTCCGCGTCATCAACGACCTGAAAAAGCAGGGCGTGGGCATCGTCTACATTTCCCACAGGCTAGAAGAGCTGATCCGCATCGGTGACTACATCACCGTGCTTCGCGACGGAATCATCACCGGGTCGCGCTCCATGCAGGGCGTGGATATCCCTTGGATCGTATCCAACATGATCGGCAGCGCCTCCAAGGAGTTTCCGAAGACTGTGGAGCACGCTCTTGGCCAGGAAGTCTTCCGCGTCGAAAACATCTGCCTGCCGAGCCCTGCGGGCGGCTATGCCGTGGACCACATGTCGCTCGCCATTCGCGAAGGCGAGATCGTGGGTCTCTACGGTCTGATGGGTGCCGGCCGCTCCGAGCTTCTTGAATGCATCATGGCCCAGCACCCGAATTCCTCCGGCGAACTCTTCATTTCCGGCAAGCCGTTGCGGGAGAAAAGCGTGTCCGGCAGGATCCGGCGCGGCCTGGCGCTCATCCCGGAGGATCGCAAGCGCGATGGTTTGGTGCAGATCATGACGATCCGCGAAAACCTCACCATGTCGTCGCTCTACGACTTCACCCGGGGCTTCCACCTGAGCCTGAAAGCGGAAGCCGCCAAGGCAGTCGACTTCGTCAAGCGCATGGCAATCAAGATCGCCAGCCTCGAACATCCGGTATCCAGCCTGTCGGGCGGGAACCAGCAGAAGGTGGTGATTGGCAAGGCCCTGATGACGAAGCCGAAGATTCTGCTTATGGATGAGCCGTCCCGCGGCATCGACATCGGCGCCAAGGCGGAAATCTTCCGCACCATGCGAAAGCTCGCAGCCGACGGCTTGGGAATTCTTTTTGTGACTTCCGACCTGGAGGAGGTTCTTGCCCTCTCCGATCGCATTCTCGTCATGGCAAACGGCAGGCTGACCGGACAATTTCCGGCCGGCGCCAACGCGGCGGATGTCATCTCGGCGGCGACGCCCAATCTCAACAGGGTTCAAGTACAATGAGCAGCATCGACACCGCAGGCAGCGTCAAGACCGTAGTTGGCGGATCGAAATCGCGAACATCGGCGCTGCTCCTGCTTTTGCATATGCGCACCTTCGTGGCCTTGATCCTGGTGTTCGCCTTCTTCGCCATCGCAGCGCCAAACTTCCTTAGCACAGGCAATATGCTGATCATCTCCAAGCATGTCGCCTTGAACGCGCTGCTCGCCGTCGGCATGACCTTTGTGATCATCGCGGGCGGCATCGATCTTTCGGTTGGGTCGATTGTCGGCCTCTGCGCCATGGTCGCCGGTTATCTAGTGCTTTACGGCATCGATCTCGGCTTCCTCGGCATCGCCTACAGCGTTCAGTTCAACACGATCGAGATCTGCCTCATTGTCCTTGTCGCCGGCGTCTTCATCGGCTGGCTCAATGGGCTGCTAATAACGAAGCTCAACGTGGCGCCGTTCATAGCCACGCTCGGCACGCTGTATGTCGCGCGCGGCGCCGCCCTCCTGTTTTCCGAAGGCCGAACGTTCCCGAACCTGTCCGGCAACTCGGAATATGGCTCCGATACGTTCCGCGTCATCGGATCCGGGTCCTTCCTCGGCCTGCCGATCTCCGTCTGGATCATGGTTGTAGTCGCGCTGGCGGCTGCCTATCTTGCCACTCGCACGCCGCTCGGCCGCCACATCTACGCCGTTGGCGGCAACGAGCGCGGCGCGGCCCTTTCCGGCGTCAATGTCGATCGCATCAAGCTTTTCGTTTACATGTTCTCCGGCCTATGCGCCGCCTTGGTCGGCATCATCATCTCCTCGCAGCTGCAGGCGAGCCATCCTGCCACCGGCGAAACCTTCGAACTGAACGCAATCGCCGCGGCGGTGCTCGGTGGGACATCGATGTCGGGCGGCCGAGGCCGCATCGCAGGCACCATCGTTGGCGCTTTCGTGATCGGGATCCTGGCCGACGGCCTGATCATGATGGGCGTCTCTTCTTTCTGGCAGACGGTGATCAAGGGCCTCGTCATAATCGCGGCTGTCGTGGTGGACCAGATACAGCAGAAGCTGCAAGCCCGGGTGGTGTTGCAGCAGAACGCGCTTTGAGGATTTGAACCGGCAACCGCTTGCTGTAAAGGTCAGTTTGAATCGATTAGCTTCGGTTGGTTGCGAATCAGGTCTAGGACAGATGCACATGGAAGCCAAACAAGAGCATGATGCTTCTGATACGATGATCGGGTTGTTGTCCGAGCCTCGGCGCCGCCGCATTCTTGAATGGATCCAGGAAGAAGGCTCCGCGCGCGTTCGTGAGCTAGCAAGCGCCTTCCGTGTTTCGGAGGCGACGATCCGCCAAGATCTCGAGCGGCTGGAGAACGAAGGCTTCATCACCCGCGAGCATGGCGGCGCCTACCTCAACACGGCTCCGCCTCAATCGGGCACCATGACCCTCCACCACCAGGAGAACATGGACAGGAAGCGGCGGATCGGGATCTTGGCCGCCAGCCTCGTGAAGGATGGTGAGACCCTCATTCTGGACGCAGGCACCACGACAACGGAGATCGCAACCCGCCTTACCAGCCGTCGCGACCTGACGCTGATCACCAACGCGCTCAATATCGCCATCATCTTGGGCGCCGTACCGAGCTTTGCGGTTCACATGCCGGGTGGACAGTTCAAGTCGCCGACCTTGTCGCTCTCCGGCGACAAGTCGGTGGAGTATTTCCGCAACATCTTTGCCGGCAAGCTCTTCCTCGCCACGGCAGGCGTGGCGCTGGACGCCGGGCTGACCTATCCGAGCTTTGCCGACCTTCAGCTTAAGGAAGCGATGATCAAAGCGGCCGCCCATGTTTACTTGGTGGCCGATTCCACCAAGATTAACCGCTCATCCTTCACGCGCCTGGGTTCTCTCGACGTGATCAACTCTTTTATTACCGATGATGGCATTTCCGATCGCGACGCTAAGGAATTCGAGAAGCGCGGCATCGAGCTCCTGATTGCGAAATAGCGTCGCCCGACGGTCATAGTCAGGATGAAAGAGATCAACCCGCGGCAGCCAGGGTCAGGCTGCCTGTGGCGCTTGTTCGCTCAAGGGAAGTTTTGTCGGCACCCGCCGATGCAACGACCTTCACGGGTCTAACCCTTGAAAGACTTGGACAGGCCAGTATCCGGTATTGAAGACGCAATAGCAGCCTTCGCTGAAGGAGAGATGGCCGTCGCCTCGCAGGCAAACTGCCTGCAGGCGTGATCTGCGAGATCTCCAACGATGATGGCACGATGGCGCGTCTGCCCCAGCTTAAATTGTTTGCCGAACAATACGGCCTGATGGTCGTGAGCATTGAAGATCTTAGCGAATACCTGAGCGCTCAAGATCAGCTTGCTTCCAGGCGTGCCCACTCTGCCGCTTAAGCCATTCACCGCCTTTCCTTCGAATGAGGTCGTAGCAGGTTCGGCTGCGACCACTGTATCGCAGCCGAGATCATTGTCGCACCGATGGCTTGAATTGGCCGCTTAGGCCAATCGGGGGATCATACGGGGGCATCTTCAGAGCCACGCGCGGCGCCAACGAACTGAGCGCTTATCCAATGATCTGGGCATGCCGCGCCTGGAGTATCATTCCGATGTTGTAACAGCATACGCGCAAACAAAAATAACCGAAAGGGTTTGACATCAATCGATAACGTACGGATAGTGTACTGACGCGAAACGATCTTTGGGAGGAGATCCATGAACGCTCTGAAATCCATCCTGACTGCGTCCGTGTTTGCCACCAGTGCTGCCGTCGCAGCGCAAGCTGAGGATCTGACCGTCTGGATTATCAGCTACTCTGCTGAGGGGCAGGTGAAGGCGCTTCAATCGGCCGGTGAAAAGTTCGAAGAGACGCATCCCAATGTGAATGTCGAGATTGTTCAGCGCGGTGTCGATGAACACAAGACGGCACTGCGCGTGGCCGCCGGCTCCGACCGCGGTCCTGACATTTACATGAGCTGGGCCGGCCTTGGTCTGGGCGGCGAATATGTGAAGGCCGGCCTTAGCAAGGACCTTACCCCCTACTACGCCAAGTATGGCTGGAACGATCGCCTGACGGCTCCTTCACTTGCGTTCTCGAACAGCTATGGTTCTGGCCAGCACGGCGTTCCCTTCCGCTTTTCCGGCGAAGGCATTTATTACAACAAAGCATTGTTCGAGCAGGCCGGCATCACGCAGGAGCCCAAGACCTACGAGGAGCTTGTCGACGCGGCCAAGAAGTTGAAGGAAGCCGGCATCCCGGCTTTTACATTCGGCGGCTCGGTCAACTGGCACCTGATGCGCCTGATGGATGAGATCCTTGAAACCACATGTGGCGCGGACGTTCATGATCAGTTGAAGTCCATGAAGGCCGATTGGAGCACGACCGCGTGCGCGACAAAGGCCTTCAGCGAGATGCAGATGTGGGGCCAAAACTATATCCTGTCTCCGTTCATGGGCGTCGATCAGAAGCAGTCCTTCACGCTCTTCCTGGCAAAACGCGCTGCGATGGTGCTGGAAGGCGATTGGCTGGTGTCGCAGATCAAGGAAGGCGGCAACGTGGACGATTATGACGTCTTCCCGTTCCCGAACGGCTCAGGTCGCCTTTATGGCTTCGCCGAATATTTCTACATCTCGTCGAAGACCGCGAAGGCAGATCTTGCTGCCGAGTTCATTGACAGCTTCACGTCGACGGGTTTCCAGAGCGAGATTGCCGGTGTGTTCGGCGCCCTCTCCGTCAACAAGGAAGTCAAGCTCAAGGAAGAGTCGCACGCCATGCTGAAGGAATGGACGACTATCTTCGCTGACGCGACAGGTACATTCGTGAACGGGGACCAGGCCTTCCCGCTTGATGTTACCACGGAGTATTTCCGCGTCATCAATGATGTCGCGGCTGCCAAGATCGAACCTCAGGCTGCCGCAACTGCCATGCAGGCTTTCATCGGCAATCGGAAGAAGTAACGATATCCCGTTTCTCCGCGGCGTCCTGTCGCGGAGATCCACTGGCGTGCCGGTTCAGACCCACACGAACGGATTCTCCATGTCCAAATCTAACGTGATCCAGTCCTCCCGGGCTCAGGCTCTTATGCTTGTCGGACCTGCTTTTGCCATCTACGCAACGTTCGCGATATGGCCGATGATCGAAGTCGTCATGTTGAGCTTTCAACAATGGAACGGTCTTGATCCTCAGCGCGAGTGGGTGGGTCTTGCAAATTACCGATACATATTGAGCAGCGACGCTGTGTTCTGGGTCGCTCTGAAGAACACCATCACCTGGACGGTCCTGGCGGTGATTTTTCCGCCCACGATCGGGCTTCTGCTGGCGCTTGGCTTGAACGAGCGTTTGTTCGGCAGGGTGCCCATGCGGGCGATCTACTATCTTCCGGTCATCATCGCACCGATTGCGGTCGCGACCATGTGGCGCTGGATGTACGATCCGTTCTTCGGATTGTTCAACCAGGTGTTAACGCAACTGAGCCTTCAGGCCTGGATCAAGGACTGGCTCGGCGACCGGGAAATCGCTCTCTACTCCATGTTCGTCGCCTATACCTGGCAATATGTCGGGTTCTCGATGGTGCTCTTTCTGGCGGGGCTGCAGGGGGTCGATCGCTCGCTGGTAGAGGCTGCGCGTATCGACGGTGCCAACCGCTGGCAGGTGTTCCGGCACGTCACCCTGCCTGCCCTGCGCGTCACACTTGCGATCGTGCTTGTTCTGTCCACCATATCGTCTCTCAAGGCTTTCGACATCGTCTACGGCATGACCGGAGGCGGGCCGGCTCAGTCTACCCAGATGCTTGCTCTATGGGCGTTCATGCAGTCGATGCAGATCTTCGACTTCGGCCGAGGCTCGGCCATCTCCGTTATCCTCCTGCTTGTCACTCTGACCATCGTTGTTCCGTATCTTCGCTGGTCCCAACGCGATGAGGGAGCCGCACATTGACGCTCGCTGCAACTTATCCTCAGGACGATGCTGCCCCAATCAAACCCCGACGCGACCCTTTTCTGATTGTTCTATGGCTGGTGCTCGTGTCATTTGCGCTGCTCTGGATTGCGCCGGTCGTTCTCATTGTCTTCACGGCATTGAAATCGAACGCCGAAATCATGGCCACAAGCGCGTTTCGGCCGCCCGAAGCAGTGGCCTGGAATAATTTCTCCGGCGCATGGTCACGCGGCAACTTCGCGACGACGCTCCAGAACAGCGTGATCATCACGGTCATAAAGGTCCCGTTGGGGCTGATCATCTCCGCGATGGCAGCCTATGCCCTGGCACGGATCAAGCTCCGGTTCGGCAAGCTGCTGGTTTTGTTCTTCCTGTTTGGTGCCATGATCCCGTTCCAGGTCATGCTGGCGCCAATCTTCACACTTGTGAATGGCTTCGGCCTGATCGACACCTATGCTGGAGTGATCCTGCCTTACCTGGCCTTCGGCGTCCCGTACCAGGTTTTCATTCTGCACGGCTTCTTCAAAGCCGTTCCTAAGGAGCTTTCGGAAGCCGCGCTCATCGACGGAGCGTCGCATCTGACCGTGTTCCGCAGGATCTTTCTTCCCATCTCGCTACCGGTCCTTGCGGCGCTGCTGATCCTCGACTTCGTGTCCACATGGAACGAGTTCGCCATGGCATTGGTGCTGCTTCAGGACCGTCACATGTGGACGTTGCCGCTGGGCCTGATGTCCTTCCAAGGCCAGTTTTCCACGGACTACGGCCAATTGAACGCTGCAATAGCCATGACCGTATTCCCCGCCGTTCTCGTCTACATGATCTTTCAAAGATATTTCGTGAGCGGGCTTACGTCGGGTGCCGTCAAGGGCTGAACATTTATCTGAGGAGTGAGTAATGACTGAACAAGTAAGTCGTTGGGATGTTTTCGAGTACACGGTAGAAGGTCCTTCCGAGGGGAACCCTTACCTCGACGTGACCTTCGGCGCCACCTTCTCACTTGCAAACCGCGATGTGGCGGTACCCGGCTTCTACGACGGCGACGGCCTCTACAAGGTGCGCTTCTGCCCTGACACAGAGGGCGAATGGCGGATCACAACCACTTCTTCCGCCGCAGCTCTTTCCGGACGAGAGAGTACGTTAACCGTTGGTCCTGCCCGCCCTGGTGTCCATGGGCCGGTCAGGATTCGCAACCAATTCCACTTCGCTTATGCTGATGGCAAGCCTTACCTGCCTTTCGGGACCACCTGCTACGCTTGGACTCACCAGTCCCTCGAATTGCAGGAGCAGACGCTGAAAACGCTGGCAGATGCGCCTTTCAATAAGATCCGCATGGGCGTGTTCCCGAAGGACTATATCTACAACACAAATGAGCCACTGCACGATATTTATGAAAAGCGGGCAGACGGCAGCCATGACATGGACAGGCCAAACTTCGAGGGCTTCCGCCATTTCGAAGCCCAGATAGCGCGGCTCATGGAAATGGGCATTGAGGCCGACATCATCCTCTTCCATCCATATGACCGGTGGGGCTATTGCACCATGACGGAAGAACAGGACTTCCGGTATCTCCGCTACATCGTTGCCCGCATCGCCGCCTATCGCAACGTTTGGTGGTCGCTGGCGAATGAATACGACTTCCTGCTCGACACCAAGCCAATGGAACGGTGGGATCGATTCTTCCAGATCATCGAGGAGGGTGATCACCTTCGCCACCTAAAGTCGATCCATAACGGCGACGTCGACAAGAATTACGACCACCGGAAGCCTTGGGTGGACCACGTCTGCATTCAAAACTGGGACGTGAAGAAAACGATCGACTGGCGTCAGGCCTATGGCAAGCCAGTGATCAACGACGAGCCGGAATACGAAGGCAACATCCCAAAGGAATGGGGCAACATTCACGGCCATGAGCTCGTCGACCGCTACTGGCTTACCCTGTGCCGGGGTGGCTATATCGGCCATGGCGAGACCTTCATGCATGAAGACGACGAGCTATGGTGGGCGAAGGGAGGCGTGCTGCGCGGGGAAGCGCCGGCTCGGATCGCGTTCCTACGAGATATTCTGGAAGACGATGCCGAAGACGGCCTGACGCCCCTGCTCGAGCGCGGCACACCCTTCAAGAGGGTATCGGCCGTTCGTGACGGTGACGTTCGATACATCTACTTCTCGGAGCACCAACCCATGGAATGGGCACTGGGTCTGCCGGAAGAGGATGGCGACTGGGAGATCGACCTGATCGACGTTTGGAACATGACAATCACGCCGCTGGAGAAGGCTCCGTTGCCGCGTGTTCATCCCCAGCGCATCACCGGCGGCTCGCATATTACCAACGCCTTCACGGCTGCGTTTGGGCTTAAACTTCCGGGCAAGCCGTACCTCGCGGTTCGAATCCGCCCGCGGCGTATGAGATAGGAGGTCGATCATGGCGACAGTCCAAGTCGATAACTTGCGCAAGAGCTTCGGCGCCCTGGATGTCATCCAGGGCGTGTCCCTCGACATCAGGCATGGTGAGTTCATTATCCTGGTTGGTCCCTCCGGGTGCGGAAAATCAACTCTTCTTAGAATGATTGCTGGCCTGGAGGACATATCAGGCGGGCGCGTCTCGATCGGTGAGCGGGTGGTGAACGCGCTGTCCCCAAAGGACCGCAACATTGCGATGGTCTTCCAGAACTACGCGCTCTACCCTCAGATGACGGTGGAGCAAAACATGGGCTTTTCACTTGAGATCGCCGGTGCCAAGAAGGCGGAGATCAAGACGAAGGTAGCCGAGGCGGCAGAGATACTTGCCTTGACGCCTCTTCTTCACCGCAAGCCTTCGCAGCTTTCTGGCGGCCAGCGGCAGCGCGTCGCAATGGGCAGAGCGATCGTCCGTGATCCTGACGTTTTCCTGTTCGACGAGCCGCTGTCCAACCTCGATGCTAAGCTTCGCGTGCAGATGCGCGCCGAGATCAAGGCCCTGCACCAGCGACTGGGAGCAACCATCATTTACGTGACCCACGATCAGATCGAAGCCATGACCATGGCCGATCGCATCGTGGTACTGCGGGGCGGCCGCGTGGAGCAGGTGGGAACGCCGCTTGAACTTTATGATCGGCCAGACAACATGTTCGTGGCCGGCTTTCTCGGTTCACCAGCGATGAACTTCCTGCGCGGGACGATCGAGGGCCAGTCGTTGAGGCTGGCCGATGGCGTGATGCTGCCGCTTCCTTCGATCCCCTCACTAACAACGGGCGACGTCGTTATCGGCTTTCGTCCACAAAACGTGACTGTGCAAGCAAGGGAAGGCGCGCAAGCCATCGTGAAGGTCATCGAGCCCACAGGGGCGGATACTCACGTTTTGCTGGAACTCAGTGGCACAGAGATAACCTGTGTTGTCAGTGAACGTGTCGACTTTGCTCCAGGCCAACGTGTCGGAATCTCCCTCGCTAATCAGATGATCCACTTTTTCGATCCAGTCAGCGAAGAATCCATTCCAGGTCACAGGTCATATGCTCGGATAGATGCTGATTGATTGAGTTGATCCGAAATCCGCGGCTGCGGCCGCTTGGCTTGGCAACATTTCGCAGCAAGCTGCCTGTTATCGATCTTCGAGCTCTTGAGCGGATTCGAACCGTTGCCCCGCATCCCATCCTCTCAGGATCGTCCCCAACGGCATCACGGTGGCGGCTCAGCCAGCGTGTCAACGGCGATAATCCTATTCCTGGATCATCGGCAATCTCGCGCCGCGTGCGACCGCTCGTTTCCGCAAGTCCCACGGCCTCCCGTTCAAATTCCTTCGTGAACGGCACTTTCTTCGTTATAGCGGTTTACTTTCAACTCAAGAAAACCTCTCCACTTTTCCGGGGCAAGTCCAGCCTTCTCAGAGGTTTGAAAAGAGGCGGATTCCTTAGCTGGGAATCCTGGCGCCCCAGCCACAGCGCCTTTGACCATAAATTATCACAGTGAGCCGCGGCCCCGGCATGCCGGGTTTGGCGCCGATGTGGGTGACCCGCGCGTTATACCGACCCTGTCTGCCGGTCAATCGAACGTCTCGGCCGCCATCCGCATACCCTAAAACCTGCGATGAAAAAGAGTGGATGCCTGCCGGTACCGCGGCGTCATGACGACCGTGACAATTACCCGTTCTCTGCCGTATGTGTCTGTCACACAGCGATTATGCGAACGGGAGCTTTCATGAAATTCGGCACCAGCGGACTTCGCGGCCTCGTCTCGGAACTGCAGGGACACGCGGCGGCCTTGTATGCAACCGCCTTCGCGCGGCATATGCTTGAAAAAGGTCTTGTAAAACCGGGCGACCGAATCTTTGTCGCCGGCGATTATCGCCCTTCAACACCCGATATTGCAGCCACCTGTATCGGCGCGCTGTCGCGCGCCGGCTTGCAGCCCGTCGATTGCGGAGCGATCCCCACCCCGGCCCTGGCGCTTTATGCGATGACCCAGAGCTGTGCTTCGCTGATGATCACCGGCTCACACATTCCTGCCGATCGCAACGGAATCAAATTTTATCGCCCGGACGGCGAGATCGACAAGGCGGACGAAAGCGCCATCAGCGGCCTTGCGCCGGTTCTCGACGATGCCATCGTCGACCTCACGCCTGGCTCGGCACCGAGCGAGGAGAGCGAGGCCCTGGCGCTGTTTCTGGAACGCAACCGTCGGATCTTGCCGGCTGGCGCGCTGTCCGGCCTGAGGATCGGTGTCTACCAGCACAGTACCGTTGCCCGGGATGCGCTGGTGACTATCATGGCCGGCTATGGCGCCGAGGTCGTGGCGCTCGCACGGTCCGAGCAGTTCATTCCGGTGGATACGGAAGCCGTTTCTCCCCAGACGATCGACCTCCTGCGCACCTGGGCCAGGGAGCATGGCTGCGATGCCATCGTTTCAGCCGATGGTGATGGCGACCGGCCGCTCGTGACCGACGAGACAGGCCAGCCGCTGCGCGGCGACCTTCTGGGACTGATGGTCGCCCGACTTCTGGATGCGAAGGTCATCGTCACGCCGGTCACATCGAACTCGGGTATCGAGGCGGTGGGCGACCATGAGGTGATCCGCACCCGCGTCGGCTCGCCCTTCGTGATCGCCGGCATGGCAGAGGCGGATCGTCGGGGCGACACGGCGATTGTCGGCTTCGAGGCCAATGGCGGTGTTCTGACGCAGACCGATTTTGTCCTCTCGGACACCATCCTTTCGGCACTTCCGACACGCGACAGCTTCTTGCCCATCCTTGCCGCTCTTTTCCTGGCCAGACAGCAGGATATGTCGTTGTCGGCACTCGCCTCAAGCTTCAGCCTGCCATGTGCGGCCGCCGATCGCCTGGAAAATATTCCGATCGCAAACAGCACGGCGCTCATGGCGCATCTGCGGCAGGCGCCTGCCAACCTTTCGGCTTTTCTCGCACCGATCGGGGAGGTCGCCTCGGTCAGCGATATCGATGGCTTGCGGGTGACGCTTGCCGACCGCTCGATCGTGCATCTGCGCCCATCCGGCAACGCGCCGGAAATGCGGTGTTATGTAGAAGCTGCGGACGAAACATCCTCACTGGCATTGCTTGCAGCGGTTCTGTCACGTCTGCAGACCTGGATGAACACGCATGGCCAAGGCGCCCTGGACTGATCCGCGGCGCCCCGCGCCAAAGGTCCGTCTTTTCTGTTGCAACATTGAGTTCTTTGGGGTTTCTTCCCCGCATCATTGATAGCCTGATGCGGAGACGTTCCATGACCCAGAAAATCATCCCCGTCATCATGGCAGGCGGCAAGGGGACCCGGCTGTGGCCCTTGTCGCGGTCGAGCGCCCCCAAACAGTTCATTCGTCTGGTCGGCGAAACCTCGCTTTTCCAGCAGACGCTGGCCCGTGTCGCCGATCCCGAACTCTATGAAGCGCCGATCGTCATCACCAATAAGGATTTCCGCTTCAACGTCGCTGAACAGGCGCGTGAAGCGGGAGTCCGCCTTTCCGCCATTCTGCTGGAACCGGTTGCACGCAATACGGCGGCCGCCATCGCCGCGGCTGCCTTGTTCCTGCGGCGCCATTTCAGCGAAGGATCGCTTCTCCAACTCCTGGCTTCCGACCACCAGATCGAAGCCGATGAGGATTGGGCGAGCGCCATCGCGACCGCCCGGGCAACGGCCGCGGACGGCAAGATCGTAACCTTCGGGATCAAGCCGACGGAACCGGCAACCGGATACGGCTATATCGAACAGGGCGATCGGCTTCCCACCGGGGCTTATCGGGTCAAGCGGTTTGTCGAGAAGCCCCCGCTTGCAACCGCTCAAACCATGCTCGAAGCCGGCGGGTTTTTCTGGAATTCCGGCATCTTCATGGCGCGCGCCGATCTGCTTCTCAACGAACTGAAAACCTATGCGCCGGATGTCCATGAAAGTGTCGGCAAGGCTGTCGATGAAGCCGTGATCGATCTCGATTTCGTAAGGCTCGACGAAGCCGCTTTCGAAGCCAGCCCGGATATTTCGATCGATTACGCTCTGATGGAAAAAACCGAAAACGCAGCCGTGGTCGCCTCCACCTTTGCATGGTCGGACCTCGGCAGCTGGGACGCGGTTTGGAAGACCGGCAGCAGGGACGACGCCGGAAATGTCGTTATCGGCCATGCCACCGTTCTCGACACCGAAAATTCGCTGATCCTGTCGCGCGCGCCGCATCTGGCGGTGCAGGGTCTGAAGGATGTCGCAGTCATTGCCAGCGAAGACGCCGTCTATGTCGGCCGCCTCGACGCGGCCCAGGAGGTCGGTGCGCTGGTCAAGCATCTCGCCGCCGCCACCGCAACCTCCAACCTCACCGAGACGCATCCCACCTGCTATCGTCCCTGGGGCGGCTACACATCCATCCTCAACGGCGACCGCTTCCAGGTGAAACGCCTGTTCGTCCTCCCCGGCAAGAAACTCTCGCTGCAGAAGCACTTTCATCGCTCGGAGCACTGGATCTGCGTGAGAGGCACCGCCGAGGTGACGATCGGCGACAAGGTGACTTTCGTCCGGGAAAATGAATCCGTCTACATTCCGCAAGGCGACCTTCACCGCCTCTATAATCCTGGCAGGATCACGCTGGAAATGATCGAGGTGCAGACCGGATCCTATCTCGGCGAGGACGATATCGTCCGGGTCAGCGACGAATTCGGCCGCGGCTGAACGCGTCGGCAGGCGACCGGTATCGCCGATCCGCCGACCTCGCCATTAACGGTGGGTTGACGTCGCTATGCCCTGAAAGCGGCGGCCTACCGAGCGTGGCGGCACACAAAGTTTCGCTGACCCCAGCCTTCGGTTTGGGTTTGAGCGTCGGTGCATCGGCCTGCGACCCCATGGTTCTGACAGTGCAGTGACGTCGCCAAAGCTGCACACGGCGCAAAATGAACGATCACCCTTGGCAGGGTATCGGGGCAGGTGCTTCCCGCACGCCGGGCATATTGCGACTTGCCCGGCCAACAGCCGGTGGGCGACGCAAGGGTGCAGTGTTCCGCCGGTCATTTGCGACGAAGGCGCGTCTATCGGGGTGCGCTCTGCCGTCCCCGCTCGCCCTCCTGCCCCACCGCAGCGCTCGCAATTTAGAATATTGAAATGCGCCACGGACTGCGATACAACTTTAACGAGATATTATCATCTCTGCAGGCGGTGGCTGTCATGGTGGGGAAGAAGGTTCTGTGGTGGGGGCTAAGCGCGGTCGTCGGGATCGTCGCCGTGATCGTGGTCGTACAATTGCTGGAGCGCGGGCCGCGGCCGGGTTTCGTCACCGACGAGGCGATGCAGGCGGGTCGCACGCTGGAAACCATGCCCCCCGCCGACGAGGATTTCTTCGCGCAGATGGATGGCGGTTACCGCGGCGTCAAGCTGTCGGTGGACGAGGTCAAGGGCCGCAACAACTGGATCCTGTGGACCGCCGGCAACGACCGGCTCTGGGATGCGCTGACCAATTCGGCCTATGGGACATTCGATCTTCTCAAGACGATTTCGAACTATCCCGGCCTCAAGGCCAGTCGCGACAACCGCTGGCAATATCTCGGTGTCGTCAACGAACCGTGTTTTCGCAAGACGACCGAAGCCGACAATGACCGCTTCGGCTTGTGGCTGGACATTCGTGATCCCAATTGCGCACCCGATCCCTTCGCCAACGAGACGAAATATCCGGGCGTCAAGGTCGGCGCCCGCGGCACCGTCATCGACAGTGAGACCGGCAAGACGCTGCCTGTCGGATCCTACTATGGCGAGCCGACGGGCATTGTCGGATTGCGACTGTTTCCCAATCCGGAATTCGATGCCGATGCGGCCAAGGAATGGGATGCACTGCGCTATTATACCGATCCGAGCTATTACAACCGCCGCGATCTGATCCGTCCCTATCGTGTTGGAATGGGCTGCGGCTTCTGTCATGTCGGGCCGGATCCGGTGAACCCGCCGGTTGATCCGAACAATCCCAAATGGGACAACCTTTCATCGATCGTAGGCGCCCAGTTCTTCTGGATCGACCGGATCTTTTCCTGGAGCGCGGACCAGAAGAATTTCATCTTCCAACTCGTGCATACGGCCAAGCCCGGCACGCTCGACACGTCGCTCGTCTCGACCGACTATATCAACAATCCACGCACGATGAACGCCGTCTACATGACAAAGGAACGCCTTGAACTGGGGCTGAGGCTGGGCAAGGAAAAACTGGCCGGCGGCGGATTGGAAAACAAGCAGTTCAAGGATTTTCCCGGTTACGAACCCTATAACGGCACGTTCAGAACACCCGATACGGTCCTGACCCCGCATGTCCTCAAAGACGGCGCCGATTCTGTCGGGGCTCTGGGTGCACTCAATCGCGTCTATATCAATATCGGTCTGTTCAGTGAGGAATGGCTGTTACATTTCAACGCCCTGGTGGGTGGCAAGGACGTCACTCCGATCAGGATCAGCGACGGCCGCAAGAACTCGGTCTACTGGCAGGCGACCGAAAGCCAGACGCCCTTCGTCGCGCAGTTTTTCCTCAACAAGGATATCGGCGCACCGCATCTGCTGGCCAACGCTCCCGACGGGGCGCGATACCTGTCCACCGACGCGGCCGTTCTAACAAGAGGACGCGAGGTCTTTGCGGAAAACTGCGCGGCCTGTCATTCGTCCAAGCAGCCCGCCGTCCCACCACACGCCGACCCGCGCGAGGGCATCGGCCGCGACTACCTGAAACGATGGAATGCCTACTGGGCCTATGTGCAGACGCCCACATACAAGGCGGCCATGCGGGACATCGCCCTGAAGCCCGATTTCCTCGATGGCAATTTCCTGTCGACTGAAATGCGCGTCCCGGTCACGCTTCTGGCCACCAATGCCTGCTCACCGCTCGCCACCAACGGCATTGCCGGCAATATCTGGGACAATTTCACCTCGCAGAGCTACAAGGACCTGCCCTCGGTCGGCACGATCAAGGTGCGTGACCCGTTCAGCGGCGAGCAGAAGGACTATGTGATGCCGGCTGGCGGACGCGGCTATACGCGCCCGGCAACGCTTGCGGCCCTTTGGTCGACCGCGCCCTATCTGCTCAACAACAGCGTCGGTCCGGGCCTGCCTTTCGACACGCCCAATCCGACCGTGGAATATCGCGTGAACGCCTTTGACGCCAGCATCCGGGAAATGCTGTGGCCCGAGCGGCGCCGGAAGGACACGTTGCTGGGCAACAAGGGCGTTGGCGAAATCTACCGGACGACTGACGCCTCATATCTGTCGATTTCCGCAGGCTTCCTGCCGCCGAAACTGGCGGCCCTGCTGGAGCCGTTGGAACGCTGGCTGCCCTGGCTGTTCGGCGACGGCGGCGTCAGGATTGGTCCGATACCCAAGGGCACGCCGGTCAATCTCCTCTCCAACCTTCCCCTGCGTCTCGACGATGCCAATCTGGCGCAGAATGTCGAGCATGACGCCAAGCTCCTGAAACTCGTGCTCGACATCAAGGGCAAGCTGAAGGAGCTCGACGGCAGCGCCAGCGACGAGCAGGCCGTCCGGGTCTTCCAGAGTCTGAGAGAGCCTCTGCTGGAACTGAGCAAATGCCCTGACTTCGAGGTCAACCGGGGCCATTACTTCGGCACCGGACAGGTGCCGGCCATCGCCGGCGTCCCTTCGCCGCCGGCTTTGAGCGATCCCGACAAGGAGGCATTGATCGCCTTTCTGAAAACATTGTGAGGACGGCGGACGGCATTGTCCGCACCGCATAAGCTTTGCAGGGCCAAAGGGGAACGAGCATGGTCACCGATGCCGTCGGCAATCAGTCATATGACTATATCGTGGTGGGATCCGGCGCCGGCGGCGGCACACTGGCCGCCCGCCTTGCCGAAGGTGGCGCCAGGGTGCTGCTGATCGAGGCGGGAGGGGATCCGCGGACCCAGACGGGCAGCGATCCCGCTTATCCGCAGGACAACCGCCTACCCGACGACTATGACGTGCCGGCCTTTCACGCCTTCTCGACCGAGAACACAGGCATGCGCTGGGAATATTTCGTCCGGCACTATCGCGACCAGGAGCAGCAGAAACGCGATCCGAAATTCGTGCCGGAGAAGAACGGCGTTCTCTACCCGAGAGCCGGAACGCTGGGCGGCTGCACGGCACATAATGCACAGATCCTCGTCTATCCGCACAATGCCGACTGGGACGACATTGCCGCACTGACGGGGGATAACAGCTGGAACCACGAGAATATGCGAAAGCTGTTCGAGCGGCTGGAGAATTGCAAGCATCGGGCCCTGCCCTACCGCTGGCTGGCAAAACTCGGGATCAATCCGACACGGCATGGCTGGGCGGGATGGCTGACGGTGCAAAAAGCCATCCCCTTGCAGGCGCTCGGCGATACCAGCCTCGTGCTGACCATCATCGACAGCACTGCGAAGGCGATCGAGGAGCAACCGAACCAGGAAAGAGGGCTCGACTGGTTCCTGCGCAGCCAGGGCGATCTGAACGACTGGCGGCTGGTGAAAAGCAATGCCACCGGCCTGCGTTACCCGCCGCTCACCAATCGCGGCCATCAAAGGCTCAGCACCCGTGAGCGCGTTCTCGAAACGATGGCCGCCTATCCCGATCGCCTGACATTGCTGCTCAACGCGCTGGTCACCCGCGTCCTGTTCGACGAGAAAAACCGCGCGGTCGGCGTCGAATACATGCTGGGCGAGCGGCTCTACCGCGCAACGGCCGATCCCAACCCGCAGGAGCCGAAGCGTTCGACGGTGCGGTGTACGCGCGAAGTCATCCTCTCGGGCGGCGCATTCAACTCACCGCAACTGTTGATGCTTTCCGGAATCGGCCCGGCGGAGGAACTGCGCAAGCACGGTATCGGCGTTCGGGTCGATCTACCGGGTGTCGGTACCAATATGCAGGATCGCTACGAGGTCGGCGTCGTCAACGAAATGAACAAGGACTGGGAAATCCTCAAGGGTGCCAAGTTTTCGAAAGGCGATCCGCAATACGATCAGTGGAAGAACAAGCGCAAGGGCGTCTACACCACCAACGGGGCGGTTCTGGCGGTGATCAAGCGGTCCATGCCCCAGCGTCCCCTGCCGGACCTCTTCTGCTTCGGCCTGATCGGCCTTTTCCGCGGATATTTTCCCGGCTATTCGGCCCTGTTCCCGAAACATCTCAATTATTTCACCTGGGCCATCCTCAAGGCGCATACCGTCAACACGGCCGGCACGGTCAGGCTACGAACGGCGGACCCACGCGATCCGCCGCAGATCGAATTCTCCTATTTCGAGGAGGGCAACGACGCTAATGGCGCCGATCTCGATTCCGTTGTCGCGGGGATCAAGTTCGTGCGCACCATGACGGCAAAGCTGATCCGCAAGGGCATTATCAAACGCGAGGAGCTCCCGGGACCCGAAGTGCAGAGCGACGACGAATTGCGGACATTCGTGCGCAATCACGCCTGGGGGCACCATGCCTCCTGCACCTGTTCGATCGGTCCGCGTGACCGTCTCGGCGTGCTCTCCGGCGATTTTCAGGTCCATGGCGTCACCGGCCTGCGGGTCGTGGATGCCAGCGTGTTTCCCCGCATTCCCGGCTTTTTCATCGTCAGCGCCATCTACATGGTCGCGGAGAAGGCGGCCGAAGTCATTCTCAAGGATTTCTCGCGGAAATAGGATGTTTCCATGTCCGACAATCGAAACAAACGCGCTGAGGTCGAGGATTTTTCCGATACGGCAGCCATCCTGCGCGACGAGGCGTTCCAGATCGAAAAGGTCGAACTGTCGCCGCGACTGCGGGGGGTGGAATTCAACCGCGCCCTGAACGGGCTCGACCGCTCAGCCCTGTGCCTTTCCGGCGGCGGCATCCGCAGCGCGACTTTCGCTTTGGGGGTCATTCAGGGCCTTGCCTCGCAGCCGCGCCGGGGCAAGGCTGCGGCATCGGCGGACGTTTCGCTGCTGGGCCGCTTCCAGTTCATATCCTCGGTTTCGGGCGGCGGCTATATCGGCAGCTGGCTGTCCGCTTGGCTGCACCGGGAAAATTTCGCCTCGGTTCATTCCCAACTGGTCGAACGTCCGCAGGGGCCGTCGATCGAGCCGGCCGCAATTCAGAACCTGCGCCGCGACAGCAACTACCTGACGCCCAAGATCGGACTGACCTCCGCCGATACCTGGACCGCGGCCACCATGGTCGTGCGCAACATGACGCTCAACTGGCTGCTGGTCATTTCCGCGCTGGCAACCTTGCTGCTTTTCCTGAAATTCGCTCTTGCCGGCCTGTCTTTTCTGGGGGCCGGCAGCCCGATGGCCCATGACTATCGCCATCACATGAGCCTGCTGGCCCTCGGCACAGTCGCGCTTATCGTTGGGCAGTGCTATACGCTCGGCAATTACGCTCAGGACGGCAATGGCCGCGGCCAGAAGAAATTCGTCCTCTTCGACCTCGTGCCCGCAATCCTGGGGGCAACGGTGTTTACCACATGGGCGATCCTGCCGATCGGCGTGCAGCAATGGTCGCCGCACTGGCTCAACGTGATGCTGGTCGGACCCACCATTTTTCTGGCCAGCGGCATTATGGCCTTTCCCCACTTCAGGGACCCGCGCGATACCGACACGGACACCGACCAGGACACCCCTAGGCACAATCCCTGGTTGCGATTGTTGCGATGGTTCTTTTCGGGCTTCGCGTGGTCCGGCGTCATCCTTGTCGGCATCCATCTCCTGCTGGAAATCAATTACGCTCCTGCGAGGCTTCTGGCGCTCGCGGTCCTGGGGCCGCCGTGGTTCCTGATGGCGCAGATCACGGCTGAGACGATCTATGTCGCGGCCACCAGCACGGAGACCCGGTCGGATGCCCAGCGCGAATGGTTCGCCCGGGCCGCCGGCTGGTTCGTCATCTCCGGTGTGGCCTGGACGGCGATCACCTTACTGGCTCTGCTCGGTTCCCGTCTGACGGATCTGCTGCGCTCGGAAACCTATTTTCTCTACCATTCGCTGATCGGCGGCAGCCTTGCCGGCACCGCTGCCCTCGGGCTTCTGGCCACCCAGCCGGACCGTCAGGACGTGGTCGGCGGTTTCGCGCGTTTCAAGCGTCTGCTTCAGATCGGCGGCGGCCAGATATTCCTCGCGCTCGTGCTCGTCGTCACCTCCGCCCTCCTGGATATTCTCGTCGTCGGTGGCTCGCTGCTCGATGCGCTTCTTGGTCCGGTTCGCAGCGAGGGTGTTACAATTCTCGACAACGAGACCAATTTTCTGTTCGGGCTTCTGTTCGGCAGCGCCGTCGAGACCGTGCTGAGGCAGGATGACCTAGTCGTCCGCCTCTTCATCGCAATGCTGGCCGCCGGCTTGGTGACAGCCATCGTCTCGCGCACCGTCAACATAAACCGTTTCTCCCTGCACGACCTGTACCGAAACCGTCTCGTGCGCGCCTATCTCGGCGCCACGCACCGCGGACGCGATCCCAGCCGGTTCACCGGCTTCGATCTTAAAGACAACCCCTTAATGAAAGACCTTTGGCCACAAATGCAGGCGCCGAACGAAGAGGCCCGGCATGGCCGACTGTTTCATGTCCTCAATGCCACGCTCAATATCGTATCGACACGCAACAGGGCGTGGCAGCAGCGCAAGGCCATGTCCTTTACCGTGACGCCTAGATTTTCCGGCGCGGCCGATCTTTGCCCGAGAGATACGGGTGGCAATTTCGCCGGCGCCTATCAGAAGTCGGAACGCTATGGCGGCAAGCTCGGTATTTCACTGGGTACCGCCATGGCCGTTTCCGGGGCCGCGGCCAATCCGGCGATGGGCTATAATTCCACGCCTTCGATCACGCTGCTGTTTGCGCTGTTCAATGTCCGGCTCGGATGGTGGCTTGCCAATCCCGGCCCCCAGGGACGAGGGCTGTGGGACCTCGCCGGACCCCGGCAGGCGCTCGTTCCCTGGCTTCTGGAGGCTTTCGGCCAGACCACGGCGGAGCGGGTCTATGTCAACCTGTCGGACGGCGGGCATTTCGAAAATCTCGGCCTTTACGAAATGGTTCGGCGCCGTTGTCGCACGATCGTCCTGTCCGACGCCGGGCAGGACGAAGATTTCAGCTTTGCTGACCTCGGCAATGCGGTTCGGAAAATCGGGATCGATCTGGGGGTGAAGGTTAGCTTTCCACATCTCGATCAGCTCAAGCCACGCAGCGTGACCGGCATGGGCCTGGCAAGAAGCCCCTATTACACGGTGGGAAGGATCCGCTATGCCGAGGCCGACGGAGGGGGAGAGGATGGCTATATCCTCTACATCAAACCGGGCTATCACGGCACCGGGGATGCCGGTGTGCGTGCCTATGCGAATGAAAGCCCGACATTTCCGCATGAAAGCACGGCCGACCAGTGGTTCAGCGAATCGCAGTTCGAGAGCTACAGGTCGCTGGGGTTTCAGATCGTCGAGACAATCTTCTCCGATATAGTGCTACCCCCTGGCGCCAGCCTGTATGACATCATGCGGTTGCTGAATGAGCATATTGAACGATTGGCGGAAGGTTAGGGTTCTGGCCCGCAAGGGAGCCAATGGAACCGAAGCGGGTCCGATATCGTATAAGGGGCAGGACGGCGGCAGAAGTCCTTGCCATCGCACGGAGATTGGGGTTACCCGGCGTAATGAGCACATTCACCGACACCGAAATCGCCCTGATGGCGCGCTTGCGCGTTTTGAAAGCCGAACCCGAAAAGACCATCAACCTAACCGATATCCTCGACCCGTTAATTGCCCGAGGTTTTTCGAAAGATGGAATCTTCGAGGTTCTTGCCGCGGTAGAGCAGGACGGTACCGTCGCCCTCGTTCCCGGTGACCGGCTTCGCATCCTGAAGCCACTGACGGAATAGCAGCAGGCCGGCGTCCATCGGGAACGCGCCAACGAAGCGCCATTCGATCAGTAGAGGCGGGAAGCATGGCCGGCTGGCGCGCCGTCTTGCTCATGACGATCAGAATGTCACGACCTTGCCCGTCAAGGCGGATTGCTGGGCCGCCAATCCAATGTTCACCGCCCATCGGCCATCGTCCAGCGTGACTTCCACCGGTCCCTCGCCCCGAACTGCGCGCAAGAACCGTTGATGCTGGTAGAAGGTCGAGCCGTTATGGTCTCCGGCATCCAGAAGCATTGGGTCGACCGGGATATCGATCGCGCGCGGCCCTTGCGGATCGCGCGGCGAGACGATCACCTTGGCGACCGGGGGGCGCCCAAGATGCTCCGGCCAGAAACGCCCGGGCCCTGGCACCTTGCATTCGATCTTGCCGGTCGGGCCGATGGCAGAAATTTCCTCCTGATAGCGTGATCCTTCGGCGAACATGCACAGTTCCAGCATCGCGCGCGCGCCGGAGGCGAAATCGACGATCGCGTAGCCATGATCCCAGATATCCGGCCGCAGGCCGTCATATCGCTCGTCGGCATGGTTCACCGCCTGCCCGCCGGATGCCATGATGCGCACCGGATCGGATTTCAGGATCAGCCGCATCAGATCGAAAAAATGGCAACATTTTTCCACCATCGTGCCACCGGTCCGCGCATTGAAACGATTCCAGTCGCCGACCTTCTTGAGGAATGGAAACCGATGCTCGCGAATGGTCAGCATTCGGATACCGCCGGTCGCGGCTTCAGCCTCGGCAATTAGCCGCGCTACCGGCGGCATGTAGCGATATTCCATCGCCACCCAGATCGGCGCCGGATATTTTTGGCGCAAAGTTTCGATGCGGGGGATGTCCTCGGCATTGGTGAAGAGCGGTTTTTCCACAAGGACCGGCAGCGGCCGGATGGCCGCGATTTCTTCCAGCTGACCAAGATGGAAATGGTTAGGGCTGGCGATCAGCAGGCAATCCACCGCCTCGATGGCCAGAAGCTCCTTGAGCGACCCGACCATTGTGGCGTCCAGAGCAAGCTCGGCGGCGCGCGCCCTCATGCCCGCATCCGGCTCGAAAATCGCTGCCACCTCCGCATCCGGCAACAAAGCCAGATTGCGCAAATGCTCCTGCCCCATCATGCCGCAGCCGATCACGCCGTAACGCACTGCCATCTCTCCTCCCATAATGTCGTGCCCTATCTCAGCCGCGACACATAGTGAGCGACCGAATGGTCGATCCATGTGCGCGAAACCTCCGCCCGTTTTCCGTCTTGCGCTTCGCTGATGCGAACCACCTGCACCGCCGACTCTCCCGCCCGACGACCAAAATTTTCCGGTACCCAATCCGGCACCATATCGAGACCGATCCGGTCTTCCGCCCGCACGATCCACAGACCCAGCGCCGTGCGGTAATAGAGGTAAAGCGACTCCGACAGCTCTTCCGCCCGGATGGTCTCGGCGTAATCGCCGTCGAGCCAGATCTCTTCCAGCGCGGCCACCGTGCCGGACAGTTTGCGGATGCGCCGGATGCGATGCCCCTCGTTAGACGTTCCGAAATCCGGCAGATCGCCGGGTTTTGGCAGCCGCCGCACATCGAGAATATCCGCCGTCGGCAGGCCGCCGCCGTCTAGCAGTTCCAGCCGGAACATCGCATAGATGCTTTTCGGATCGCTTACGGCGCGCACGTAATTGCCCGAGCCCTGCACCCGTTCCAGCATGCCACGCGACTGCAGCTCCGCCAGCGCCTTGCGCAATGTGCCGGTGGCGATGCCAAGCTTCTCCGACATCTCCCGTTCCGGCGGCAGCTTTTCGCCATCGATCAGCCGACCGGCCGCGATGTCGCGGATTAGAAGCTCGGTGATCTGCAGATAGATCGGCAGGCTGCCGGATGTTTGCTGCATGCCCTCCCCCATCACGCGCAGCCGAATTGATACACTATTGATTTACATCAATCGCGATGTTACGCAACAGGCATTCGATCTCGGGGCGATCTCGGGGAGGAGAATTCCGATGACCGTTGTACCCGTCCGCTCCGCCGATCTTGACGCCTTGGAAATCTCATGGTTTTCCGCGCTCTGCTCAGACGATTATGCCTTTCTCGGCGTGCCCGATGGCGCCCTGCGCTCCAGCTTCGAACACTGTTCCAACATCGTGAAAAAGGCTGAAACACTGGGGTTTCGCAACATCCTCTGCCCCTCCTCCTATCAGGTCGGGCAGGACACGCTGAGTTTTGTTGCCGCCTGCGCGCCCATCACGCAAAACATCAACATGCTGGCGGCCATCCGCTGCGGCGAAATGCAGCCAATCATGCTGGCGCGCACCGTCGCCACGCTCGACCACATGCTGAAGGGCCGCCTCACGCTTAACGTCATCAGTTCGGATTTTCCGGGCGAGGTCGCCGACAGCACCTATCGGTATCGCCGCAGCCATGAGGTGGTTGAGATCCTGCGGCAGGCCTGGACCCGCGACACGATCGACCACGATGGCGAAATCTACCAGTTCAAAAACGTCTCCACAGAACCCGCTCGCCCCTACCAGCAAAATGGCGGGCCGCTCCTCTATTTCGGGGGTTATTCACCGGATGCACTGGAGCTTTGCGGCGCGCAGTGCGACGTCTACCTGATGTGGCCGGAGCGCAAGGACCAGCTGGCGGAACGCATGCGCTCCGTGCATGCTCGTGCCGAAGCGCATGGCCGCGTGCTCGATTATGGCCTGCGCGTGCACATGATCGTGCGCGACACCGAACAGGAAGCCCGCGAATATGCCGAACACCTTGTTTCCAAACTCGATGACGAATACGGCAAGTTGATCCGCGAACGCGCGCATGACAGCATCTCGCTCGGTGTGTCGCATCAGACACGAGCGCGGGAACTGGCCGACCAGTTCGGTTACGTGGAGCGCCATCTCTGGACCGGCATCGGCCGTGCCCGTTCCGGCTGCGGCGCCGCCATTGTCGGCTCGACGGATCAGGTGCTTTCGGAAATCGAGGCCTACCGAAAGATGGGCATTCGCGCCTTCATCTTTTCCGGTTATCCGCATCTGGACGAGGCCGAGCATTTTGGCACTAAAGTCCTGCCGCAGCTAAAGACCTGTTCGCTGCCGCATGCATACGGCCGCGTGCCAAAAGAGACGCCTGCCACGCCGCTTGGCATTGCCGAGCGCCGATAGGATTTAGTCCCCGCTTCCCGGATGGGTGAACAGGCGGTGCCCGTTGTCATCGAACACATGCAGGACCGGTTTTGACAGGTCGAAATGCACCGTGTCGCCCGCATTGAGCGTCTGCTGGCCCGGCAGCACGGCCAGCAGCTTTTCGCCGCCGATATCGCCATGCACGACGGTTTCCGAGCCCAGCGCCTCGACCAGATAAAGCGTCGCCGCCGGATGCTGCGGATCGCTGCTGACGACCAGATGCTGCGGTCGAACGCCGACAGTCACCTTTTCGCCGACATGCAGTTTCGCCTGCCCGATCTTGAGGTCCGCACGATAACCACCGGCGAAGGAAAGCGTCGCCGAGCCAGAAGACATGGCCAGCACATCGGCCTTCAAAAAGTTCATATGCGGCGCGCCGATAAAACCGGCCACGAAGCGGTTGCCCGGCTCGTTATAAAGCTCCAGCGGCGTGCCGACCTGCTCGATTTTTCCCGCGCGCATGACGACGATGCGATGCGCAAGCGTCATCGCCTCCACCTGATCGTGGGTCACATAGATCATCGTCGAGCCCAGCCGGGCATGCAGCGCCGCCAGTTCCGCACGGGTCGAGACACGCAGTTCGGCATCGAGGTTTGACAGCGGTTCGTCCAGCAGAAATGCGGTCGGGCGGCGCACGATGGCGCGGCCGATGGCGACACGCTGGCGCTGACCGCCGGACAGCTGGCCCGGACGACGATCCATATAGGCCTCGATTTCCAGCATGCGCGCCGCTTCATTGATGCGCTCGGCAATCTCCGCCTTCGGCATGCTGGAATTCTCCAGCCCGAAAGCAAGGTTCTGCCGCACACTCATGTGCGGATAAAGCGCATAGGACTGGAACACCATGGCAAGCCCGCGATCTGCCGCCGTCACCTCGTTGACGCGCTTGCCGTCGATCTCGATTTCGCCGCCCGTCACCTTTTCCAACCCGGCAATGGTGCGCAGCAAGGTCGATTTTCCGCAGCCGGAGGGACCGACGAACACGACGAATTCGCCGTGCCTGATATGCAGGTCGATGTCTTTCAGGACCGCGAGTGCGCCAAACGATTTCTTGACGTCGGTGAGTTTGATTTCGCCCATCGGTGTCCCTTACTTCAGGCCGGTGCCGGCAATGCCGGTGGTGATGAAACGCTGCAGGAAAATGAAGACCAGCACGACCGGGATCATAGTGACGACGGTCATCGCCAGAATGAAGTGCCATTGCACATTGAGTTCGCCGGAATAGATGCTCAGGCCCACCTGCAGGGTGTAAAGCTCACGCCGCGAGAGCACGATCAGCGGCCACAGGAAATCGTTCCAGCGCCAGACGACCGAAAAGATCGCCAGAACCGCCAGCGCCGGTGCCGTCAAAGGCAACACGATGCGCCAGTAAATCTGCCATTCCGACGCCTTGTCCATGCGCGCCGCGTCGAGCAGCTCGTCGGGAATGGTCAGCATGTATTGCCGCAGGATGAACACGCCGGTCGGCGTCGCCACCGTCGGCAGGATCACGCCCCATAGACTGTTGAACAGGCCAAGCGACGAGATGATCGAATAAAGTGGCACCATGATCACCGACAGCGGCACCATCAGTGTCGCGAGGATGACGAGCATGGCGAGCGAGCGGCCCTTGAACTCGTATTTCGACAGCGCGAATGCCGCCATGGAATTGACGACAAGCGTGATGACTGTCGCCACCACCGTCACGAAAACCGAGTTCCAGAGGTAACGCAGGAAATCGAAATGCACGAAGGGCTCGGTATAGTTGTTGGTGGCGAAAGACATGGTTCTGACCGGCGTGCGGTCGTTGATATTGACCTTGACGATCTCGCCCGGCGCCTTGGGATCGACCATCTGCGCCACCAGCCCGATACGCCGCACTTCGGCGAGAACCTGCGTCGAACCGTCGGGCATCTTGGCGTCATAGAGCATCAACGGCTTGTCATAGCCTTCGACCGCCGCCTGGCTGGTGACATAGGGCAGGATGGATGGCGGGAATTCGGCCAGTGCCGCCGGTGTTTTTAGCGAGGAAAACACCAGCCAGACGGCAGGGCCGAACATGATGATCAGGCCGCCGATCAGCCAGACCCAGGTAAAGATATCGGTCCAATGCCAGCCGTTGCCGCTCTTATGGGTGCCTCGCCGGCGCAGAATGAAATGCGCGACCTTTCCCATCAGCGTTTCCCCTTGTTTTCGCCGCGCCGACCGATGCCGAGCTGGATCAGTGTCAGCACCACCAGCACAGTGCCCATCAGGATCGAGGCGGCCGCCGCCAGACCGGGATTGCGCAGCGCCGAGGCAAAGCCGGTTTCATAGATATATTGCGTCAGGAACAGCGTACTGGTTCCCGGCCCACCGCCGGTCAGCACGTAGATTTCATCGAACACCTGCACCGACCTGATCAGCGCCAGCACCACGACGACCAGAAGGTTCGGCGCCAGCAGCGGCAGGGTGATGCGCCAGAAGACGCGGGCCGGTTTCGTGCCGTCCATTTCCGCCGCCTCGTAGAGATCTTTCGGGATCGCCTGCAGGCCGGCCAGAATGATCAGCGCGTAAAAACCCATATGCGCCCAGAGCGACACACCGATCGTGGCGGCAAAGGTCCAGTTGCGGTCGGTGAGCCACGTGTACGGGTCCATGCCGAACTGATAGAGGCCGAAATTGAGCAGGCCCTGCCGTTGCAGAATCCATTTCCAGATCAGGCCGACAACCACCGGCGACAGAAGCACGGGAAAGAAGAACACGGCGCGCCAGAAGGACCGGGCGGCCAGCTCGCGGTTGAGGATCAGCGCGGTGATCAGCGCCGTCAGGATCATCAGCGAGACCTGTAAAACCACGAACCAGAACGTGTTGCCGACGGCAGTCCAGAAGGCATCCTCCTGGCAGGACATCGGATCGAGATAGTTCTGGCACTCGAACAGGCGCAAATATTGCGCGCCACCGATAAAGTCGCGCTCAGAGAGGAAAAAGGCGGTGCCGCCGGTCATCGAGTAGACGAAGTTGATGACCAGAGGCAGAAGCACGAAAATGCCGAAGATCAGCATGTTCGGCGCGAGGAAAAATGCCGCCATGCCTCCGATGCCGGTCGCCTTCTGCAGGCGACGCAGCGGCACATCAATGATGCGCATGACGACGTTGATGGGTGCCATGAGGAGGCTGGAGAGCCTTGAGGTGGCAGTGGGTGTGGTCATCGGCTCGTTCCCGTCATGCAGGCCCGGATGAAGAATGCACGGGGTGCGAATATACTCACCGGTTTTGCTCCCTTTTCGTGTTCATCGGGCTTGGGTATGGATCCTTGGGTCAAGCCCGAGGATGACTACGGTGGAGGGAGCGATGGGGCACCCATTGGGCGTCGTGCGTGTGTATCGGCGGCCTTCAACCTGCCTCCATTTTCAAAGCCTTGCTTTCGTCATCTTCAAAGCCCGCCTTCGTCATCCTCGGGCTTGACCCGAGGATCCATTCACAAGCCATATGAGAGCCGGCAACAGCCAAACCATCGGCTCGCCGCTTGCGCTTCGAGCGTTGGTCACTGCAATCGATTCACTGGATCGATTGCACCGGCTTTTCCCGGACCGCTCCTCACTGCCCCGCATCCTTCACCTTCTGGGCAATATCCGCATCGATGCGTGTAAATGCATCATCGATCTTCAATTCGCCTGCCAGCGTCTGGCCGATACGGGTGACGATCGCCGCGTAAACCGTGTCGGACCAGCGCCAGCCCGGCAGTTTCAGCGCAGCTTCAGACGTCGTCCTGGTGGATTCCACAAACACATTCAGCGCGGCCTTGGCCTGCTCATTGTCCGACTTGAAGTCCAGACCACCCTTGTCGACCACGGCCTTGTGGCCGGGCAGGAACAGCGTGCGCTCGGAAAATTCCTTGACGATGTTTTCCTGCGCGAACCAGTCCATCACGGTGGCGACGTCCTTCTGGTTCTTCGTGTATTTCACCGCAACCAGCGCCGCACCACCCGGCATGCCGGTGCAGGCGGCCGGACCGCAAGGGCTGCCGACTGCGACCCAGTCAAAATTGTTGCCGATCTTGGTGGCAAGGTTCGCCACCTGCCAGGAGCCGGAATAATAGAAGGCAAGCTGGCCGTTGATGAAATCATCGGCCGCGGCTCGATAGGTGCTGCCCGCCGCAGACACCCAGACATCCTTGCTGACGGTGCCATCTTCCGCCCAGCCGACAAATTTTGTGAGATAATCCTTCGCGCCCTTGTCGAGCGGCGCCGGCTTGCCGTCGGAGCCGATATAATTGGCGCCGTAGGAAAGCAGCGGCGCGGTGATGCGATGGCCGGAGCGGTCGATCGCCATGGCGAACGGCACCTGCTGGCTTTCCTGCACCTTCTTGGAAGCCGCCGCCCAGTCTTCCCATGTCGCCTTCGGTCCGGGGATCGGCACGCCGGCCTGATCGAACAGGGTCTTGTTGGCATAACCGCCGGTCAGCGTGATCTGCGTCATGAAACCGGAAATCTGGTTGGAACCATCCGGCCGCATCCAGTCTGCCTGAAGCCCGAAATTGTCGTCCCAATATTGGGCGTCCTTTACCAGCGGGCGCAGGTCCAGCCAGTGTTTCGACAGTTCCTTGATGGCGGTGACGCGGGCGATATCCGGCCCGTTGCCGGCCTCCAGTTGCACCGGCAGCTGTTCCTTGATGACGCTATAGGCAACGTTATCGAGTATGACATTGATGCCGGGGTTTTCCTTCATGAAACGCCCGACAAGGTCTTTCATCACCTCGCCTTCGACGCCATCGGAATACCACATGATGCGCACATCGCCGGCATGGGCCGTCGAGGTGAGAAAAGCGAGCGCGAGGCCCGTAAGAAGCGATCTGGTCTTCATGCGCATTTTCCTCCTCTGATGGACCAGGGCCTCCCAACCCGTCCGTTGACCACAATCAGGCAGCAAGCATGTTCGCCTGGCCCTTCACGTCATAGTCTTTCCGCGCGATCACGCGGCCTTCAGCCTCCACCGTGCCATCGGCCCGGAAAGACACGCTACCATATTCCGGGTCTTCGACAACGAGTGTGCCGTCGCCCGACCGTTCAACCTGCAGAGCGCCGAACCGGTTTTCCACCAAGGCGAGATCCCCTGCCTCGCAGACCCGCACGATCCAGCTGGTCTTCTGGCCATATTGGCGAAGTTCCGCACCGGCGGAAGGACCTTCCTTCGTTGCCTCAAGATCGGAACCTGCCCGCAAAAGCACCGCACCTTCACCCGAACGGGCGAGTGCGAGACTGCCCGAGACACGGCTTTCGTCGAATTCTGCCACCGGGAACCAGGCATGGGTAAAGTCGGGCTGTTCCTCGTAGGTGGTAAACTCCAGCACCGCCAACCCACGATATTGCTGAACGCGCGGAATGGTGCCGCAACCGCCCCAGTATGACGGACGGCCATATCCGAACTGGATGGTTTCACCCGGATGGTTGATCCAGATCGCCGCTTCCGGCTTTTGCCCGATGCGCAGGTGCAGCACGGTTTCCTGATAACCCCATTCGTCCCAACGGTAATGCACCGTCGAGCCCATGGCGAAATTTCTGCCCTTGTAATGATAGAGCGCGGCAAAGGAATTTTCGCCCTGCGCGAAACGCCACTCCTGATGCTGATCGCCCTGATGATCTGCGATCGCTGCAAACTCTTGCGGGATCACCAGCCCATGATCGCGGAGGCACACCGCCATCTGCGGCAGGCAATGCCCGCGGCGGCCATAAAAACCCTTGCCCCAGAGCAGGCGGGCAACCGCCGAAAGCTCCAGCGAGCGACCGGCGCAGAGCGTGTGTTCGTAGGAACGCCCCTGCGCCGCCGTCACCATGCCATGATGCGCCGAACGCGCGATGATTTCCGCAAGCCGCACGATCCCGGCCTTGGCGCGGTCGGCGATATCCTTGTCGGGAGACAGTGCTGCCAGAGCCGTCAGGCCCTTGAGGTCGATCGGAAAATAGGGAGCGGAATTGAACTCCGCCATTTCCCAGTGCTCGAAATGATCGAGCCATGCCCGCACCCTCGCAGCACCCACTTTCGCCTGCTCCGAACCCTTGCGGCCGGAACGGACAAACGTGGCGTCGGGGAGAAGATGACCGGCCAGATAAGCGGAGGTATGGAACAGCAGCGCGTGGTTTTCCGAAAAATACCACTGCACGTCATTGCCCGGCTCATCCATCCAGTAACGATAGTTGAGGATGGCGGCATCGATGCGGGCGCGCGTCTTTTCGTTGATATCGCCGCCCCACACCGTGCGCGACCAGATCAGCGGCACCAGCGAAAAATCGGCGCAGTCATGGCAATCCTCGATCGACGGCAGGATCTCCTCGATCATCGCATCGGTATCGGCACCACCACGGCCGCTGGCCAGCCGGGCAAAAGCACGCACCGTATCACGCTCGGAATAATCGGACACTTCGGTCAGCGTTTCGGTAATGCGTTCGGTGAGCGACGCCGGAGCCTCACCCTGCCGCGCCGCATGGCAGATTTCCACGCCCACGGAGCGCGAGGCGACAAAACCACCGGCATTCAGCGTCACGCGCAGATGACGGAAATCAGCCGGCGCATTTTCCGACGCCCCGACATTGAGGCTGCCGACACCGGCTGGCAGCTCGAAATCGTAATCGAAACGCTCACGCGACATGAAATCGCCTTCGATGGCGACATTGACCTTGGCCTCGACCGGCAGCGCCCTGGCAAACAGCACGGTGATGTCACCGCCAAAATAATGCTGGCGGTCGAGATGCATGCCGTCCAGCGCTTCTTCCAGACTGTCCGCCACGGCACCCGCCACCGGAACCGGCAGGGCGACATTGGCGGCAGGGCCTGTGAGATAATCGAACTGATAGAAATAACGGGCATCGCGCTCGGCAAGATCATCGAAAAACAGCACGATCTCGTTCAGACCGGCGGTCAGTTCCAGTTCGAATTCCTGCTTGGCTTCGAGATTGCGGCTATAGGGCGCCATCCAGCCCACTTCCGAACCGTTCAGCCACAGAACCGCGCCGCCGCAGGTACCGAGCCGGATCCTTGCCGTGCCCGCGGTTTCCGCCTCGATATAGGTGCGTGTCCATGTGGCGAGCCGCGTCGGGCGGAACCAGAAGCCCGACAGATCGAGCCGTGGCGAACCGAAGGGCAACCACCAGCGCGCCGCCTCGAATTCACCGCGCACATCCGGCCGTTTGTCGCGATAGGTGTCGGCAAAAATGGTGCGGCAGGGATATTCGTGCGGAATGAAATTTTTCACCTTGGTGAGGAAGAAGAACGGGTCCATCTCGCCCTTCATCGGCGCGTCGGCCACGTCGAACCGTTCCTCGGCGATGCGGCCAAGCTGCCAGTAACGCACGGCGTCGCCCGGCTTCAATGTCTTGTGCATCCAGTTCTGTTCCGGATTCATCTTCGCCTTACCTGAGTTCACTGAGGGCCACCGGGGCTACGTCGTTATATTCCTGGTTTTCGCCGGTCATGCCCCAAACGAAGGCGTAGCCATCGGTTCCCGCCCCCATATGGATGGACCATGCCGGCGACAGCACCGCATCAAGATCCTTGACCAGCAGATGCCGGGTTTCTTCCGGCCGCCCCATCAGGTGGATGACGCGCTCTTCCGGCGCGAGATCGAAATAGCAGTAGGCCTCCATGCGTCGTTCATGCAGATGCGGCGGCATGGTGTTCCAGACACTGCCTTCGGCCAGATCGGTAATGCCCATCAGAAGCAGGCAGGAGGGCGCCACCTGCGGGTGGATATACATCCGCAAATTCCGTTTGTTGGAGCGGCGCGTTTCACCAAGATCGAGCGGTTTTGATTCGGCCCGTTTGATCAGCCGATGCGGGATATCGGCGCCGGCCGGAACCGAATTCATGTAGAACCGCGCCGGCCTTTCAACCGAATGACTGGCGACCGAAATCTCCTTTGCACCCCGGCCGATATAAAGAATGTCGCGGTTTTCCAGCTCGAACTTTTGGCCATCCACGGTGATCGTGCCGCTGCCGCCGAGATTGGCAACACCCATCTCCCGGGCGGAGAGAAGGTAGGGCGTGCCGATATCCTCACCCGACCCGAATGTCAGCGTCGCATTGAGCGGCACCGCGCCGCCAAGGATCAGGCGGTCGACATGGGTATAGGTAAAACTCACCTCACCCGGCTGAAAAAGGTCCTCGACCAGAAATTCCTTGCGCAACCGTGCGGTATCGAAGCCTTTGATGTCATCCGGGCCGGCGCCATAAAGAACCTTCATCACCATCAAACCTCTCCTTCGACATGGCGCAGCGCCTCGGACAGGCAGAGGATCGCCAGCGCCTGCCCGTAACCGGTCGGCTGGATGGGTATGTCGCGATAAAATTGCAGGTCACGGCCCATGCGGGTGCCGTAGGACACATTCAGCACCGTGCCGGTCTCATCGATATTGGCAAGCAGCGCCTCGACGGCCCGCAAACCGGCGTCCCGCCATTCCAGCGTACCGAGCCCCAGCCGGTGGCCGTTCAGCAGGCCATAACCGAAACCGGCCGTTGCCGAAATTTCCTCATAGGAGGTCGGGTCGTCGAGCAGAGTGCGCCACGCGCCGGATGCCGTCTGCAACGCGAGGAGCGCATCCACCTGCGCCACCAGAACGCCGCTCAAAAAGTGCTTAACCGCCGCCGGAATATTGGCCAGATCGAAAAGGTCGAGCATGCCCGCAGTGATCCAGGCATTGCCGCGCGCCCAGCGGGCCTCTGCAAAATTATGGTGCCCCTGAAAGGTCCAGCCGTGGAACCACAGGCCAGTCTTCCTGTCGGCCAGATAACGCGTATGCACGAGGAATTGCTTTACCGCCTCATCGACCAGTTCGGTGCGGCCACTGGCCTGACCATAGGAGGCCAGAAACAGCGCCACCATATAAAGCGTATCGTCCCAAAGCTCGTCGTCATTGACCTTGTCGGAGACGTGATGCGCAAAGGCGCCTTCCTTTGTCCGGCCCATTTCAGTCACGGCGCGGTTCGCCCACGCATCCAGCACAGGCTGCCAGCGCGGATCGCGGGTTTCGCGCCAGAGGACGGAAAGGCCCAGCATCGGCGCCGTCGTGTTGACGTTCAGCTTCGGCAGGCCCGCCTCGATACGGGCGGCATACCAGTTCTCGATCAAAATCTTGAGGTCGTCGCGGCCGGTGAACTGCCACAGACGGATCAGTCCATAAAGGCCGACACCCTGCGGCCATTCCCAGCTGTCGAAGGAAATGTAGTCACCGGCGGAACCGTCAAGATTGGGTTCATGAAAGCGACCGTCATCGCGCAGGCCGGTCATGCCGGTCACAAGCAGATCGAGCTTTTCACGGATATGCCCTGCAGAAAGGCTCATGCCCGCATCCTCCTCAACCGCTGCCTTGCAGCAGTGGTTTCCTCCAATCCGCTTCTCCCGAGCGGCGCGCGGATGTAAGCATCCGACCCGCGATAGCGCAATCCGAAAATTTTCGGGGCGGAAAAGGAGATGCGGAAATGGAGTGAGCGGGGCGCGTCCCTTGCCCTTTGCGCATCCAGCTGACGGCGGCGGACCCATTGCAGGATCATCATGCCCCGGACCGGGATCGGCATGCCACGTCGACCTGGTTTGCAGGCACCTGGACTAAGTCAAGACTTTGTGGACCGTGGATAACTTCTCGATCCATCCGGCGATCGGCGGGCGCCGTCGCCCTTATCGGTTCGAATCACGCCGGACCGACCTCAGTGCGCCGACGGCGGTTTGAAACGATCGTCGATCGGTCCCTGTGGATTACCGACAGAATGACGTCGATCGATCGTTCAGAATTCGAACTCGCCCGTCGTGGCAAAATCCTTGCGGAAAGCGTCGTCCCACGGGCAAAACAGTCGGACGTCCTGATCATCGACGGGCAGAACCGGCTCGTCATTCTCCCGCTCGTCCATCGTTTCTCTGTCCATTCCGATCTCCTTTCCGCATAACATGGCGGCAACGCCCAAGGCCGGGCGAGGGCTAGACAGCAGCAAATCGATTCAAATTGCAATTCACAGATCGTTTGCTCCGGTTACACAACCGCCAGATATCGTGTCCCTAACTTTACAGCGTCGCGCGACCTGTTAAGTTGCGCGCCTCAACAGGGGGACGTCGGGCTTGGTAAAAACTATCCTGTATTTCGGGTTCATCGCTTCAGAGGACGTGCTGGCAGATGCCTTTTCCCAAGAACCCGCTCCACAGGTGTCCGCCGCAAAATTCCAGAAAAGCCTTATCGCCGGCTTCGTCTCCCACGATATAAGCATGGCGGCCGTATCGGCCCTTCCGATTGCCTCATATCCAAGGAGCAGGATCTTCCACCAGCCAGGGAGGTCCTTCTCAATTTTCAACGGAGCGGTTGCCGGCACTCTTCTGGGCGGTCTCAACCTGCCGGTCATCAAACTCGTCACACGCTTTGTCAAAGCAGCGTTTCATGGCGTCCGAGCGCCTGCCGGCAGGCCGGACGTCATCGTCGTCTATTCGCTGCATACACCCTTTCTGCTGGCTGCAGCCCTGGCTAAAAAGCGCTGGAATGCTCCGGCCGTGGTGGTCATTCCCGATCTGCCCATGCATATGCATGGAAAGCCGCCCACCGGCCTGCATGGTCTCCTGAAAAAAATGGATGACGCGCTCCTGAACCGGCTGGTGCGCTCGTTCGATCTGGCCGTGCCCTTCGCCAAAGCGATCAGCGACGATTGGCTGCCTGCAGGAATGCCCTACGAAGTGGTAGAGGGTTTGGTGGCGACCCCTGACATTCCGGTTGAGCGCACGACGTCGGTGCCTGCAGCGACAGGCGGTCTACCGCGGCTGATGTATACCGGCAGCTTTACGCAAGTGGCGCGTTTCGCCACGCTGTTTGCCGAAGCGAAGGACATCTCGGCCGAACTGATTTTCGTCGGAGATGGTGCCGATGCTGAGGAACTGAAACGGCTCAGTGCGGCCGACGCCCGGATCAAGGTCATCCCCTTCCTTCCCGAAGGCGAACTGGCGGCGATGATCGCGACGGCGGATTTCCTGATCAATCCTCGCGACGCGCGCTGGGAGGGTGGACGATATTCTTTCCCTTCCAAGCTTTTCGACTATGTTACGCGAGGAAAGCCGGTCATTTCGACTCGCCTTCCTGGTATCGATGACGCTTATTTCGATCACTTCCTGCCGCTGGACGATACAGACGCGAGCACGGTCAGCGCTTCGCTCAAGACCATTCTCGATCTCGATGCGCCCACCCTGATGGACAGAGTTCGCGAGACCGGCAAATTCTGTGCAGCACGGAACTCGCCCCATGGGACCGTCGCGCGAATTCTGGAAAAGCTGCCTAAATGAAAAACGTGAAGGCGATCTTTCCGTTTATCGCATATGGCGTCTCCCTGTTGTCGGTCCAAGGGTTGATCTACGTCCTTCAACTTGGTTCCGCGTCGCTGAACGCGCCTGAGGTTTTCGGGACGATCCGCACGACGGAAAGCCTGGCGACGATCCTGGCGCTGTGCGTCACCTTCGGGCTCCCGTCAACATTGCTGGTTCAGGCGCGCAAGGGCATCAGTCTGGAAGACCTGCAACTGACCGCGTCCGCCTGCCTTGCGATCGTAGGGTCTGCCTTCATCCTTCTGGTTCTCTTGGCAGTCGTCGCGGTCACCGCTTTGCCGATCCCGATGGAATACCAAACCGTCCTGCCGCTGGCTCTTCCTCTGGCAGGCGTGATCGGCCTGCGGCTCATATTCGTGACCGCTTCGCAGGCGCAACAGCGATTCAACGAACTTCTGATCGCTTCGGCCGGCGCAAGCCTCCTCTGCCTTGTCCTTTTCGCGCTTTGCGCCGTCTTGGGCTTCGCCAATGTCTACACGTGGTATGTTCCCCGTCTCCTCCTCGAAATCCTCATCGTTCTACGACTGACCCGGGTTAGCTTCGGGCCCACCATCGCGCATGTGTTTCGGCCGCATGCCTTGGTGGGACAACACGCGCGGCGCATTCTAGGTTCGGCGATTTCCCTCGGGATTTCGATGATGTTTCGTTCCATCCTTGACCACGGCCCCATCCTCTTTGCGGCGGCCGTCGGCGGTGCGGCGATCGTTGCGGGGGAAATCGGGTTGATCATGACCGTGTGCACCATAGCCCTCATCCCCACGATAACGGCCCAGGGGGTCCTTATTCCGCGCCTCATCGACGCGATATCCGGTCAGCGCCGCATTTCATATGGGAAGATACTCGCATTTCTTCTGGCCGGTGCCCTGGCGACGGCGGCAATCGTCAATATCGGACTTGTTTTGCTTCCATTCGCCGTTTCCTGGCTCGCCCCGTTCGGCTGGTCCATCATGGTGCTGTGCACGATCATCGTCGTTGCCAAAATGCTGGCCGGCGCTTCCGGTGGCATTCTCCTGGCATTTCGCAGGAACCAGACGATACTCTCGATCAATACGGCAACCACGACGCTGGGTCTGATCTGCGTCGCAGGACTGTTGTGGCACGGAGGACCGCCCACCACGCTCGCCATCGTTCAGGCAGTGGCCGCGATCGAATTGTGTGGGGCTTTCCTTTACATGCTATGCATCTTTGCGGCCATGAGATCCCGGCAAGCGCATGCCGGCAGTTGAACCGCGTCAGGATGGCTTGAACGAGTAACGCTCCCGCATCCTCACTCAGGTCGTCGTCAAAAGTGTCCGAACCCGATACGAAGCGGTCTCGACGCCCAGTCTGGAGGGAATATGGCGGTCAGCAGGGACGGGAAAATAGTCCTGCCGTCAATCCTTTCAAGGCGCAGAGAGCACTGGTCAGACACATCTGCCACATCCACAGACGACAGATGCTGCGTCGGGCGGTAAAAGGCGGGAAGCAGGAGGCGAGTGCCCTCGCCCGCTCCATTGACGGCGATTGTCATACGCTGATCGAAGGCCTGCCAGACATTGTCGGTCTTGGCGTAATGCGCCATGATCGTCGCCTGGCCGGAGCACTGTGCTCCGGAAATCGTCAGAAGCAGACGGTCGGCAGCGCTCCGCACTTCCCATTGCAGGCCCACGCCCGCAATATTTGGGGTCATGCTGTCGGGCTGTGATCCGATCAAATCCTGGTATTCGGAGGGAACAGGTACAGTCAAGCTGGCCCTCCCCTGTACCACGCCAGCATCATCGATCCGGTCGCGGGGTAAAGCCAGCAGCGCTGCGAATTCCCTCGCCAGCACCGCCTGCTGATACTGGCCAAGCAGAAGGACGACAGCGATCACCATGGCGGCCGCGCCGGCCAATGTCGCCCCATAGGACCAGCCTGCCCGGACAAATGCCCGCCATCGCCAAGGCAGTTCCGCCAGCGACAGCATAGAAAGGACCCAGATGAATTCGAGATGGAAAACGTGCCTGATGGAAAACTGCACGACCGGATAGGTCGAAAGCGCCGTCAAAGTGAAAGCCAACGCGACCGCCTCCTGACGGGAGCGCGCCCAAAGTCGTGCCAGGAAAACGATCACGCCCAGCATGCCCAACCAAGGCATCCACGGCTTTGCGAACAACACATAGAGCGGCGCCATGAAGGTACTGGACGACGGACCCGCCATCACGGGGTAACCGGGATCCGGAAGCGACCCCGGCGCCGCCAGAAGCGGAAAACCCACGATCAAAGCTGCCGATTTGAACGCCTGGTTGACAAAATCGCTCAGAAAGAACGGGAAGAAACGTTGCCAGTGCGCACCTGAGAGCGTGTTTGCCTGGGAAAGGCCATAGACCGGCTGTCCTTCCCCGGCGTCCCATTGCGGATGATCCGACCTGGCATCTGCGGCCACGGCTGAAAGAACAAGCTCGTCCGAATATTGTGAACCGAATGAATACGGTGCCGGAGTCATTTTCAGGTAAGCTCTGAACGGATCACTCATGCCCTGAACAATCAAGGATCCATGCGTTCCGCCCTTGCCATGAGACAGCACCGGGTAAGCCGAAACGATGACGACAACCGCAAGAACGAATGCCGCCGCCAGGCGCGACAGGAATAACCGCCATTCGAAAGCGATGAGCAGAGCCAACATCCCAATCGGCAGGAGGATGATGAGGTCGGCGCGAAATCCGCAGCCGAGACCGATCGCCAACCCGCTTGCGACGACCCATGCAGTCATCGTCGAAAATCGTGAGGTCCGCAACGCCGCGATCAGGAATACGAGCGTCCAGACAAAGAAGGGCGCCTTGGCATAGTCGCGGAAGGAGACGATCAGCGGAAGCGCAACCGGTGACGCCGTCAGAAAGGCGGCGCCCACAGTCGCGGAAAAACGGCTGAGAAACTGTCTTGTTAGCGTGAAACAGCCGGCTGCGTACAGGCCTGACAGGAGGGCGACAATCGGCCAGAGATTGGCATATTTTACCGATGACAGCTGCCAGATGGAGGACACCGCCATACTGAGATACGGCTGCACATAGAAGAAAAGCCCGGGCGGGCCGAGAGGACCGGTCTCCGTTGACAGGTCCGCGCAGCTGATCTCGTTCACCTCCCGCATCAGGAAGGCGAGCAGTTTGGGCGATACGGCGCCCGGATGACCGACGCCATGGCCGCAGGCAGCGTAAACGACTTCCGGCGTGAAATTCTGGTAGAAGAACAAGGAGCCGGCTTCATTCAACACCCGGACGCCCAGGATTGCGCCGATCAGGGCAAAGACTAGGCCGAGTGCGACATCAGTTTTCTTCATTTCACCAACCTGAGGCAGACCATCGACGGCCTAGCGGTCCAAGAGAGACACGATTTTCGTCTGCTCTGCCTCGCCGAGGCCGACCCACAATGGCAGGCGTACCAGTCTTTCTGATTGTGTGACGGTGACGTTGAGGTCGCCTTCCGCACGTCCGTAGCGCTGGCCTGCAGGGGAAGAATGCAGCGGCACGTAGTGAAAGACCGAATGGATATCGTTTCTCTTCAACCGCCCCAGCACCTCGGCGCGATCGATACCGGGTTCCAGCAGAACGTAATACATATGGGCGTTATGTTTGCACGTCTCCGGCACGATGGGACGGCGTAGAATGCCCTTGTCCTCCAAAGGCTTGAGGAGGGCGTGATAGCGCTGCCAGATTGCCAGCCGATTTTCGGTGATGCGCTCTGCCTCCTCCAGCTGCGCCCAGAGGAAGGCGGCTATAAGCTCGCCGGGAAGGAAGGATGAACCGACTTCCTGCCATGTGTATTTATCCACCTCGCCACGGAAAAAGCGGCTGCGATCGGTGCCCTTTTCGCGGATGATTTCGGCCCGCGTTGCCAAGGCGCCATCATTGACAAGCAAGGCCCCGCCTTCCCCGGAAATGACGTTCTTCGTTTCATGGAAACTGTAGGCGCCAAGATCGCCGAGGCTACCCAGCGGGCGACCCTTGTAAAAAGCCATGACGCCTTGGGCAGCGTCTTCGACGACCTTCAGATCATGCCTTCTGGCAATGTCCATGATACGGTCCATCTCGCAGGATACGCCGGCATAATGGACGGGAACGATGGCCCGGGTGCGCGGCGTGATCGCAGCCTCGATGAGGCGCTCGTCGAGGTTCAGCGTGTCCTCCCTGATATCGACGAAGACCGGCACGCCGCCACGCAGTACGAAGGCATTGGCCGTCGATACGAATGTGTAGGAAGGCATGATGATTTCGTCACCAGGCTGGATGTCGAGAAGCAGCGCGGCCATCTCAAGTGCGGCGGTGCAGGAATGGGTAAGCAGAGCTTTTTCGCATCCGCTCCGCTCTTCGAGCCACTGGTGACAACGCTTGGTAAAAGGGCCGTCGCCGGCAAGCATGTTTCCGAATTTGGCTTCGGCAATGTAGTAGAGTTCCTTACCGGTCATGAAAGGCCGGTTGAAATGAATTTTGTCCGCCACTGTTACGCCCCCTCAAGCCATTTTTTGTAGCAACCCGCCTGCAATCGCTGCCTGGATATGTTGATGCGGCACCGACGGGCGACGGGAGTCGGACGTATGACACTGCCTACACCACCAGCCGTCGTAACTTTAAAGCTTCTTGCCGACAATGAACGCCTGACCATGCGCTACAGGAATGTGGCACGGTTATCGTCTTCAATTGCCGGCGGCAAATGCTTTTCTGGCGACGACCAGTCTGGACCCGCCAACCGGCAGGTTTACGCCACAGCGGATGAACATCTTGTCGATGGTCATTGCGGCGTAGAAAAGTCGGTTTATGAAGGGTGGCAGCCGCAATTCGGCCATTCCGCCATCATCGGATTTCGTCGCGCGGTTCAGCCAGCGTGAAACCAGCATGAAAGGAAGCAGCGCGGTTACGAAAGACGTGCTTTTCTCGATCCGCATGCCTGCGGCCGTGCATTTGTTCGCCAATTCGTTTTGCGTATAGCGACGGATATGGCAAGCATAGTCGTCGGTCCTGCTCCACAGCCACGGATGCTGCGGGACGGTCAGCAGCAGAATCCCGCCAGGCTTGAGCGCTTTCAGAAGCTGCGTGAGAACCTCTTCATCCTCGCGGATATGCTCAAGCACGTCGAAAGCGCCTATGACGTCGAACTCGTTTTCAAATGGCACGTGACGTCCGTCCATCTGCATGAGATCTGCGTGGGGCAACCGCTGCGCGGCATATTTCAAGCCGTCCACGAAGATTTCGCTGCCGCTGAGGGCTATGTCGGGGTGATGTTGGGCAATCCCGGACAACACGAAGCCGGTGCCGCATCCGATTTCGAAAAACGATTTCGCCTCAGGTTTGTAGGCACGCAGGGCCCAAAGAATGATCTCATTGCGTGAGCGGAACCAGAAACTCGACGCTTCGACGGCCTCCAGGCTTTTGAAATATTCGGCCTTGAAGCCTCCGCCGTCATAGGCGAGGTCCTTGGCGTGCGCGACAAAACCGTCAATCTTCTCGGGGCGGTAGCCGCATTGCGGACAGGTCCACTGCGCGGACGAAAAACCCCGGTTGCACTCCTGGCAGATTTTCATGCCGCTATTCTTTCGCTTTCATGCGCTCGGCCGGGAAGACATAGAGTTTCGATACCAGAAAAAGAAAAACGGCGACCCCCGCGATCGCCCCGATTTGCACGATCTCGTGCCGGACGCCAAGCACGTCGACAAACAAAACAAGGGATAACAGGTTGATAAGGTAACCCAGCAATTGAGCGACACCATACCGAGCTCCTGCGCCAAGGACGCGCCCGCGATAGTCGAACGTGAAGCGACGGTTTGCGAAAAATCCGATCACTGCCGCGGTAAGATAAAGAACGGTGATGGTCGTTTTCGGATCTACACCGCAACCTGTCAGCAACAGGTAGAGGACATAACCAAACACATTGGTTGCAAGTCCGACAAGCACATAGGTAGCAAATTGTCGGGGTGCTGCTGCCAGCCTCATCAGACACTCGAACGTTATGGCGCGCATACAGAGGAATGGCCGCCAGTCGAAGATATATCTCAGGCCGACGGCATCGAGACCGAGGCTGCCACATCGTCCCAGAAGCGTTGATCATCCGCCATATCGGCGCGATGGGGACCTCCACCATTTATCAGGCAAACCCGCCCGAGAATAGAGGTTATCGCCGACATGCCGGTGGAGTGGTCCAAGTCCGTTCCGGTTGAAAGGGCGCGCAGCAAAGCCAGGCAACCGGATCTGAAAACAATCGGCATCAGGGTTTCAAGCGTATCGTTGGGGATCAGTGGGATCGCTGCCTGAACCAGCGGCTGGCCGGCATCGACCTGCTCGTTCACCAGATGAACCGTGACTCCTGCAAACAGAGCCTGATGATCGAGCGCGGCCTGAACCGGCGCCGTTCCGATAAGACCGGGAAAGGCCGGCAATAACGAATAGTGGAGGTTGACCAGCTTGTCTTCGAAACGGTCGATCACCTGCCGACCGATGATGCGGTGAACGGTTGTGACGATAACATCCGGTTCAAGCGCCACCAGATTATCCAGCAGACCCGCCTGGTCTTGGGCCGTGATTTTCACGATTTCGTGCCTGATGCCAACGCGATCGCAGAAGTCATTTGCCGCACATTGCCGATCCGTGATGACGCCCGGAATTTCCGCGTCCGGCAGCCATTTCTGCCGAATCGCGTGATGGAGGAAGGAAAGGTTGCCGCCACCGCCGGAGCACAGGAAAACGATTCTTTTCACGGCATTACCGGCCATGGATTTCTCGCACGATCGAATAGGGACGACGTTTGCTTTCGGAGAAAACCTTGGCGATATATATACCGACAATGCCGATGCTCGACAGAATGAGCCCGCCAAGCAGCCAGATGGACACCATGACCGACGTCCACCCGGCCATTGTATAGGAAAACAGCAGCCAGTTTACCACGAGGTAGGCGGCGTAGCAGCAGGCAAAGAAGAAAATCACCAGTCCCGCATAGAATATGGCAACGAGCGGCAAAGCGCTGAACGACGTGACCGAGTTGACGAGCAATGAAAGCTTTCTGCGCAGGGTGTATGTGCTCGTCCTCCTGCTGAACTTTTTGACCAGAAGCGGCTGCTGTCTGTATCCGGTGATCTGCCACAGGCCAGCCATGAAGACTTCGCGTTCCTCATGCTGGAGCAGGGCATCGACATATCGCCGGCTCATCAGGCGTGCCGTCACCACATTTGCCGGAAGGGACAGCCCCGACAAACGGTTTATCAACGACCAGAACAGCGCCCCGCTTACCCTCTCGAAAAGATCGCCCTTACGGGCCTCCTGGACACCGAAGACCACATCCGTACCGGGCGTCGCTGCCATTTGCTCTCTGAAAAGGGTCAGCCACTCGGGGCTTTCCTCCAGATCACTGTCGATCAGGAAAATCTCCTCCCCCTTGGCATGCGCCAGCCCCGTCATCATGGCCCGATGGTGACCGAAATTTCGCGACAGATCGACAACGACGACATGTTTGTCGTTGACGGCGAGCGAAACCGAGAGATCAAGACTGTTATCCGGCGAGCCGTCATTGACCAGAATGATTTCGTAATCATCGTCAAACAGCTGCCGCGCAACTGCGCTCGCACGTTGGTGAAACTCGGCAATGTAAGGGGCAGACTTGTAGAGCGTTGCAACGATGGAAAGCTTCATTTCACGTACCTCATGTAACTGCAGGAATCCTTTCCGCAGTTGAAAAGCAAATCCAAAATCGTAACGCCATGTGTGAACTCCCCCCATAGCTGGGGATAGTCAGGATAGCCGGCGTAATCGAACCATGTCAGCTTCAGTCCATTGTCTTGAAACATCGCCTCGTCGACATAGGATCTGGCAGCGGGACCGGAAACATATTCAGTGGCGCCCGTCTGAAGACAAAGATCCACCAGGCGCTCGGTCTTGCCCTCGATCAGAGTGTAATCCATGGACAGGGAAATGCGGGTCTTGATGCCGAGATAGTCACAGACAGCCTTTATGAGCAAGCTGTTCACCTGTGTGAGATGCGTGAATGTCCTGCCCAGATAAATTGGCATGAGCCAGCTGGCGACTTCGTCGAAATGCTTGCTTCGGCGATAATTTGCCTCGATCGTCTTCCAGTGTTTGGCCTGCCAGTCCGCGCCATCGACCCGAACGTCGCAGATACGCCGCCTGATGTCCTGCCCCACCGGCACGCTCAGCCATTGCGGCCCGTTCGGGGTTTTCAGCTTGTTTCTGTTGCGCCAATCGTTCTTGGTGTACTGCATGTCGTCGTAGAGAATGAATTCATCTACAAGGGCAATCATATCGAAATACCCCTTCCAGGGAATATAATTCGATTGAAGGATCGCAACCTTTTTCATGATACACTTTCCGTCCAGGCGCGCTTGCGACGACCGCAGGAAGACGATTTGCGTTAAGGGATAACAGCTTGCGGGTTTGGGTTTATCCCGGTGATCACGGCACGCACCACCCTTTTCTAAGCCGGATGCCTCGACGGTGAACGTCGTGCCATCCTGATGACCGGCCCATGCCGATCTGCCGGCCAAGCTGACCGCGTGCTACCGAACCTCGCGTCCTACGGCATTCCGTCGCCTTTGCCCGCCGCCTCTTTCAACCACAGCTCCAGCTTGTCATAGACCTTGTCCGCAGCAAAATGCTCGTCGAAATATTGACGTCCCCGAGCGCCCATCAGCGCAACACGATCTTTCGGCTCTTGCATCATGGTGCGGATATTGGCTGCGAGCGTTTCCGGATCTGACGCCTTGGCCACGAGGCCCGCGCCGGACTCGGTGATGATCTTCGCGCCCTCACCGTTCAGCGCGGCGATGATCGGCTTGCCGCAGGCCATATAGCACTGGACCTTGTAGGGTACGGTCAGCGAAAAGATCGGCGTGTCCTTGAGGCTGACCAAAAGTGCGTCGGCGTGTGCGAAGAAGAGCGGCATCGTCTCTTCGGGGTGACGGCCGAGAAACTGAAAGCGCTTCTGCAATCCCCGTTCGGCAATTTTCCTTTTGACCCGCTCTTCATCGCGCCCTGAACCGATGATGACGACCAGCAGATCCGTGGCATCGTCCAGCAAGTCGACCGCCTCGACAAGATTGTCGAAATCCTGGCTTTCCCCGATATTGCCTGCAAACATCAGTCGGAAACCCGCCAGGCGAATGAGCTGCGCCTGCTCCGGCGCGGCCGTGGGGGAGACCGGACGATACGTGTCCGGCGCCGTGTTGGGAAACACCCGGATACGGCTCCTCGATACACCGAAGCGCTCGATCATCGGAGGAAAGCCATTGCTCTGGACGAGCACGAGGTCGGCCTGGCGATAGATCCATCCGCATACCGCATTCAAGACAGCAATCACGAAGCGATTGCGGATCCCCAGCGTATAGACAGCGCTTTCGGGCCAAATGTCCTGCACCCAATAGACGCAAGGTACGCCACGCCACTTTTTGAGAAAGATTCCAGCCAACGCCTGCAGAAGCGGCGACGGCATTGAAACGAAGGAGACCGCGGGCTTGGTCTTCAGTCTTCGGATCATCGTCCAACTGGCAGCCACGGGGAATGTCAGGTAATTGGCGATCAGAGAAAGCGACCGCTTGCCGCGAGCGACCGTGAAGGCGCGATGAATATTAACATCGTTCCAGCGCTCGTTTCGCTTGCTACGATTGGAATAGCCGTCAAAGAATTTTCCGGCCGGATAGTTGGGAACGCAGGTTACTGCATCGACCTCATGGCCGCGCCGGACCAGCTCTTTCGCGATTGCATTATTGGAAAACTGTTCAGGAAAAAAATACTGTGATATCAGGAGAATACGCATCTTGATCCCGGTTGCGAAATGGCCCGTTTCAACGGAGACGTATACGTGAACATCAGCGAGAACGCAAAGCTTGCCGTCACCGGCGCCAGCGGCTTTATTGGCCGGGGCCTGATCGAGACCTTGGCCCAGCAAAACATACCCGCTAGGGGTATTTCGCGGGGCAAACTTCCGGACTGGGCAGGAGCGACCACGCAGTGGCATTCGGTGGCGTCCTACGAGGATACCGCCGCCCTTTCGTCGGCGTTGGGAGGAGCGCAGTTTCTGTTGCATCTGGCCGACAATCCGTCGCGAACCGCCGCAAGGGATGCGAACACTGCCGCGGCGATTGCCCGGGTCGTCAAGGCGGCCGCCGAAAGCGCCTCGGTGGAAGGTATTATTTTCGCCAGCAGCGTCTATGCGGCAAAAACCGACGCACCCTATGGGCAAGGCAAACGCGACGCCGAAGAGGTTTTCCTGTCCGACAGCAAAATCCCTACCGTCATTCTCCGCCTGCCTCCTGTCTATGGCAAAGGTGGACGTGGCGGGCTTAGCACTCTGGCGGCGCTTGCGAAGAAGGGGCTACCGCTGCCTTTCGGTTTGGCGAGCGAACCGAGGAACTATCTTTCGCGACGCAATTTTTGCGACCTGATCCAGCATATGATTGACGCAGATGCCGCCGCCTGGCAGCGCGCGGACGGGAAAATATTCGAGCCGTCCGACGGACGGGCCATATCCACGCGCGCGTTGGTCGACGAGATGGGTCGGGCCCAGGGGAGGCCCGTTCGCCAAGTTCCCGTTCCCACAGGTCTGTTGCGGTTGGCGGGAAAGCTTTCGGGCCGCAGTGCGCTGGTGTCCGGCGCCATCGACCGGCTGGACGTTGTCCCGAACACCGAACTGACGGAATTTTTCGGATGGACCCCGGCAGAACAGATGCCGGAAAGCCTTCATTTCCTCAAGGTTTGACGGCATCCCCCCGGCCCCGACCGAGCGCTGTATCGATGATATGGCGTAGATCCTGTCCCAATTGCGGACGGAGCGCATAACGCCCGTCGACTGCGGCAAGTTCGACAGGCCTCGACATGTCGAGGCCTTGAAGCTGCGCAGGTCCGGTAATGCCGGGCCGCACATCAAATGCGCCCTGTCGACGCCGCTCCGCAACCAGTTCGGTCTGGCTGGGCAGGCAGGGGCGAGGTCCGACAAAGCTCATATCGCCGCGCAGCACGTTAAAAATCTGCGGCAATTCATCGAGCTTGGTGCGGCGAAGAAATTTCCCGCTGCGGGTGATCTGGCTTGCCGCCACCTCGTGACTGGCGCGGTCCCCCGTATCGCGGGACATCGTGCGCAATTTATAAAGCACGAACGCCCGTTCATTCCTGCCGACACGCACCTGCCTGAAGACGGCCGGTCCACTTCCCTCCAGCCGGATCGCAACGATACAGACAAGGCAAAGCACCAGCGCAGGCAGAGCCAGCAGCAGTGCCAGGACGATATCGAGGGCCCGCTTGCCGCCGTTCTTGTACATAGGATCTGTCTCTTCCGTGTCCCGCCGTCTCTCGCCTTGCTAAGGCGAGAGCACCATCTTTCGTTTCCGGTTACGCCGGATCGTTGGAGCGGATACCGTCCCATTGATTGGACAGAAGGGCAGTACCGGCAATCAGTTTCAACACCCGCTCAGCTGTGTTGGTGATGCTGTAATCGGCGGGAACCGGGTGAGGCAAACCCTTTTCCTCGCGATCTGCGAATGATCGGGTGACGATGTCCACGCCGTTGACGATCGTATCGCGATTGAGGCCGGTCATCAGAATGCAGCCGACATCCATCCCTTCCGGACGCTCGATCGCATCGCGGGGCGTAATCGCTGGAAAACCAAGGATCGACGATTCCTCAGCGATCGTACCGCTATCGGAAACGGCACAGAAAGCCTCCATCTGGAGCTTGTTGTAGTCATGGAAGCCGAACGGCTTCATGTACTGGACACGGCTGTCGATAGCGACGTCATCCAGGGCGTCGAGGCGCTTGCGGGTGCGCGGGTGCGTCGAAACGATTACCGGCATGTCGTAGGTTTCGGCCAGCCCGTTCAAGGTTTCCAGCAGCGCGCGCAGGCGATCCCGGTTGTCAACATTTTCCTCACGGTGCAAGGAGACAACGAAATATTTGCGAGGCGTCAGTTCGAGCCGTTCGATGACATCCGAAGCAATAATCTGCGCGCGGTAATGTTCAAGGACTTCCCGCATCGGCGACCCGGTCAGATAGATCCGACGATGTTGTATGCCTTCGCTCAGAAGATGACGACGGGCATGTTCCGTATAGACGAGATTGAAATCGGAAAGATGGTCGACCAGTTTGCGGTTGGTCTCTTCCGGCACGTTCCGGTCATAGGAGCGGTTTCCGGCTTCCATATGATACACTGGAACTTTCAGGCGTCGGGCCATGATGGCGGAAATGGCCGAATTCGTATCGCCCAGCACCAGAACGGCGTCCGGCTTTTCAGACTTGATGACCTTTTCGCTCTCGATCAGAATTTTTCCAAGGGTCTCGCCAAGGCTTCCCCCGCCGGTGCCGAGAAAATGGTCCGGCTTGCGAACCCCGAGATCTTCGAAAAAGACTTCGTTGAGCTCGTAATCATAATTCTGGCCGGTGTGAACGATGACGTGCTCGACATGTTGATCAAGCATTGCCATGACACGAGACAGGCGGATGATCTCCGGGCGGGTTCCCAGGATCGTCATGACTTTGATCTTAGACATTATGTTTTCCAAGCACGGGGTCAGCAAAAGTATCGGGATTGGCAGGATCGAAAATCTCGTTCGTCCAGAACAATGTCAGGAGCGGTTCGTTACCGACATTCTCGATGCTGTGGGTATGAAGGGTTGGCATATCCACGGCAACCGGCGCATCGCCCGATACGGGATATGTCCACACCTCATCGGTCAAGACCTTGCGCAGGCGGATGACGGCTTCGCCTTTGAGGACGAGGAAACGTTCGACCTTGTCGAGATGAAAATGCTCACCGCGCGTAACACCCGGCTCGGTCCAGCTGAGGAACGTCTGTCCGCCGCCCCCGCCCTTGACCGCTTCAAACAACGTCCCGCGGGCGTCCGTATTGAGCTTGAGGACACGCGGAAAGCCTTCCGGATACAGCGCCGCCCTGTATGAGTTGAAGAGCGCCAGATCGAAGGGATCGCGGACATCCGGGTAGACGCCGGCGTTATAGGACTGATGAAAACCGACGATCTTTGCCAGCAGATCCGGCACGCCGATCGTTCTGGCTTCGGGTTGCAGGAGACCGGTCTGGCCAGTCACACCAGCGTCGATGGCAATCTGGGCAGCAGCACCCGCATGCAGGAGATGGACACGACCTTCCGGATTAACGTCCGGCATCCGGTCCGAGATCACTTCCTTGATGAAGGTTGCCGTGACGTTGTTGTAATAAGGCCGCGCGCACTCGCCGAAGATATGCGGCAGAATCAGGTTGGTGAAACGCGGCGTGAACGCGGCGAGCAGTTCGCCTGCCAGACGCTTGGAACGGCCATAAGGCGTGTCCGACTGATAATGCGTCGAGTTGGCATAAACGATATGCGGATCGCAACCGGCCGCTCTGCAGGCCTCGATCAGATTTGCGGCGATATCGGGATTGCCGCGCTCTACGTCGTCGTCCGAGGCGCGATTGACACCCGCGAAGTGAAGGATCACATCCGCGTCGGCAAGCGCTTCGACAAGCATCTGCCTGTTCGAAAAGACGGCGCGGTCGACGGCGACGACCTCGAATTCCTCGTCTCTCTTGTTGAAACGTGCGGCGCAGTTCACGGCGTGAAGCCTTGCTGCGGCATGCCAGCCGATCAGGCCGGCAGCCCCGGTAATAACGACCTTTTTCATGAGGACGCTTTCCAGCTTTCCACTTCGGCGCGGACCTCGGGAAGCGACATCAGCAGGCTCTTCACCCCCTCGACGTCGAGCTGCTCGGTGTTGTGGGAATGATAATCGTCCCACGTCTTTGTCACCTGATCGCCTTCCGAAAAATAGGCCTGGTAATTGAGATCGCGATCATCCATGCGGATGCGGAAATAGTCGCCCATGTCTTCGCTGCTTGCGAGTTCCTGCGCGCTTGCCAGGGTCTCGTAGAGCTTCTCGGCATGGCGCCAGCCAATGACTTCGACCGGATGATCCGGCCGATCGAACAGTTCCTTCAACGCGGTGACCAGATCGGCGATCGTGGATGCCGGCGCCTTGCGAATGAACAGGTCGCCCTGGCGGGCATGTTCGAAAGCGTGGTGAACGAGCGCAACGGAGTCACGCAAAGGCATGAGGAAGCGCGTCATCGTCGGCTCGGTGACCGTGATCGGCTTTTGTGCCTTGATCTGCCGAATGAACAGCGGAATGGCAGAGCCGCGGGAATACATTACATTGCCGTAGCGAACCATCGAGATCGTGGTCGCCGCTTCAGGCCCGATCGAACGCGCGAGAGCCTGCGCCAGCTTCTCCATCATCGCCTTGGACATGCCCATGGCGTTGACCGGAAAGACGGCCTTATCCGTAGATAGGCAGACCAGCGACCGCACGTTCGCGGCCACCGAAGCGCGAAGCACGTTTTCCGAACCGATAATGTTGGTCTTGACCGCTTCCATCGGGAAGAATTCGCAGGAAGGCACCTGCTTGAGGGCGGCAGCATGGAAAACGCAGTCGGCTCCCGAGACGGCCCGATCAACGCTTTCGCGGTCGCGGATATCGCCGACATAGAAGCGGACACGGCTGTCACGAAGCTCGTTGCGCAACGCGTCCTGCTTTTCCTCGTCGCGACTAAGAACGCGCACTTCCGAAACATCGGTCTTGAGCAGATCCCGCAGCATTGTCTTGCCGAATGAGCCCGTCCCGCCGGTGATGAGTACTTTATCGACTGTCATAATACTGCAAACTGCTCCTAGTTCACGTTGGCACGATAACCCAAAGCGCTCGACCATCATCGTTTGAAGCGAAAAGTTTCAAACAAGAAGTCCGCGGCCCTGTCGCGTTGCAAACGGATAGAACGAAAATCTCGCTGTTTTGCAAGCTGATAATGACACAGCCACATCTATTTTGGGTTGAACCGCCTTAACCTCGCTGTGAGCCGCTGCCACCAGATCGGAGTATACCCCCCGCCGATGATCCGCCATCCACAGGCCGCTTTCTTCCATTGGACACGACGGCGCCGGCATTTGGCCTCCCGTTCAACCATTTGCCTAAACCGATATTGTTTCACTTTGCAATCAACCCGTGGTGGGTTAAGGGACTGGCTATCGGCATCCACGATTGGCGAGTTGCAGGCATGGGAAAAGTCGGATATTGCACAGGCCTCCACAGACGTATTCCGAAATCCCTTTCATCCGTTATCAAAGCACCGTCGCGCTACGATGCAACCTCATGACGCCGATCCGATGCCTGGACTTCTTTCACCTGCAGCCTTGAACTGGAGATAACTGACAGGGCGAGCAGGGATTCGGCGCTCTGCAAAGGATCTGTTGCCATCGCTTCCCCGCCGCGATCCGAAGGTAATTTCTCTCGCTTTGCGATCTGGCCGACAGACTGAAACTCTATATAGACATTCAAACTAATACGCCTGCGCCTATAGGCTCTGGCTTTCCGGGTTGTACGGACGAGGAGATCGACAGTGAATTCGGCCAATATCCAGCGCTTGCTGTTCGTTCGTGGAGCGGCGCTGCTGCACGATACGATGATGGGTTCCCTCGCGATGGCGCTGGCGTTGGTGCTGAGGCTCGATTTCGAAGGTGTCCACCTCCATCTCGCCGAATATCTCGTTGCCATGCTGCTGTTCGGCGTGATTGTCAGCTCCGTCGGTTTCTTCCTGGGCATGAACAGGGGTGTTTGGCGCTACGCATCGCTGCCGGATCTGACGGCGATCGTCAAAGCATCAACGGCTTCGGTCCTTTTATTCATTGCCGCGCACTTCCTGATCGTGCGGCTGGAATCGATCCCGCGTTCGTCCATCATCATCGCATGGGCGTTCCTGATCGTGCTGCTGGCAGCGCCACGTGCTGCCTATCGCCTCTATCGCAACGGGCGCGACGTTCGTCGGGCTCGTCTTCAGGACCCCCACCAGCGCAAACCCGTTTTGTTGGTCGGCGCCGACGACAATAGCGAACTGTTTCTTCGAATGGTGAGGGAACGCGGGATCGTTGCCATCGACCCGCTTGCCATCATAGACGAGCGCGGCGGCCGAGTGGGACGATTCATCCACGGCGTTCCGGTTATGGGAAAGCTTAAAAACCTGCCGGACATCATTTCACAATTCGAACTGCAGGGAAGGCGGCCGGAGGCGCTCGTTCTGACGCGATCCAAGGACGATTACGAGCGCTACGCCAATCTGCAGGACCTGGTGGAACTGGCAGCCTCGAACAAGCTCGAGATGTTGCGAATTTCAGACCTGCGCGACGTCAAAAGTCTCGATGCCGACATCGACATCCGCCCGGTCAAGCTGGAGGACCTTCTGCAACGCCCGTCTGTATCGCTGGATGGGTCGCAGGTGGTCACCATGGTTGCAGGCCGTACCATATTGGTAACCGGCGCTGGCGGCTCCATCGGATCCGAACTTGTGCGACAGATCGCCAAGCTCGGCCCCAAAAGCCTGGTCTTGCTGGATTCCAGCGAATATCTTCTCTATCTCATCAGCAACGAAATTCGCGAACAGTATCCCTCTCTCGATCTGACGGCGAACTTGTGCAACGTGCGTGAACGCAGCGCGGTCATGAACGTCATGACCGCAAATCGTCCGGATATCGTGTTCCATGCCGCTGCCCTGAAACATGTTCCGATCGTGGAGGCGCAGCCGCTCGAGGGGATCTTCACCAATGCAATCGGAACGCGAAACGTCGCGGAAGCCGCGATCGCGGTAAAAGCCTGCGCGATGATCATGGTCTCGACCGACAAGGCGGTCAACGCTGCCAATGTCATGGGCGCCTCGAAACGCATGGCCGAGATGTTCTGCCAGGCAATGGATCTGGAACCGCGCAACAGGACAACGCGCTTCGTAACCGTTCGCTTCGGAAACGTCTTGGGCTCCGCCGGATCCGTTGTTCCGCTTTTCGAAAGGCAGCTGAAGGCGGGCGGCCCACTGACCATCACGCATCCGGAGATCGAACGTTATTTCATGACGATTCCCGAGGCCTGCCTGCTTATTCTGCAGGCAGCGAGCCACGGTCTTGAAACCGGGAATGAACGCGGCCGGATATTTGTCCTCGACATGGGCGCGCCCGTAAAAATCGTCGATCTGGCCCGCAACCTTATCCGGCTGTCCGGCCTGCGTCCGGATGAGGACATCAGGATCGTTTATACCGGTCTGCGGCCGGGAGAGAAACTCTACGAAGAACTGTTCTCCGAGCGGGAGAACCTGGAGCCGACCAACGCCAAAAGCATCCTTTCCGCCTCTCCCGCTGTCATCGAGGCGTCCCTGATTACAGGCATATTCGACCAAATGGCCGACCTTCTGACGAACCACAAAAAGGAAGAAGCGCTGCACCTTCTCTGCACGACCGTCAGCGATTACAAGCCCGGAGACGAAATCCGTAATATATTGGCAAAACGGAGCGGCAAAGACGCCATCTCGGCGGCCGAGACGAACGGCTGACCGGCCGGTGCTGAGCCTGAGCTACAGGGAACGGCTTAGAGAAAGCGCCATTTCCGCGGACGTCTAGTTTGAACTAGGCGGGACAATGCTGGCCCTGTTGCTCATATGCGCTCGCTGATTGACGTCCGCGACGAGTGACCGCCGATGGAGTTGGACCTGCCCCCTCAGTCACTCGTGGCTACGAAGGCTGCCTGACGTTCTAAGTCCGCATCTGGCGAGAATGCTGAAGGCGGATTGCAGGCAGCGGACCGCCATTACCGCCTGCGACATTTGACCTAGGCTTTACTGAGCGCACCTGGTTTATGAGCCGCCCTTTTACCAGACTTTTCACTCTCGACTATCACCTGTGGATCGTCTTTCGAGGCCTTTACTTTATGCCCCTTGATCTTCGTGTCAGTGGTCTGCGTCTTGACAACCTTGCCCTTGGTTTTCCCCTGGCTGGTTTCCCAGGTCACCGTGTCGCCCTTTTTGACATTGGCCATGACGGTCTCCTCAATCGGGGCTGATGGCTGAAGGTGGCTTGATGTCGGCGGCGTTCTCCGATCCGTCGCCTTCCTTGGCAAATTCGTCGTTGGCCTCCTGATTGACCTTCGTCACGTCGTCGGACTCCTGCTCGGCGAGCTCGTGCTGATCTTCAGCGCGACGCCAGTGATCGTCATGAGCACCATCGGGCCGACCTTCGTCCTCCCAGATCTTATAGGCTCGTTCGCGACGCTGCTGTTCTCTGTCGTCCATGTCGATCTCCTCCTGTGACCATTCATAACTCTGCCCGTCAGAAGTCGTTCCTGGATCGTACCGAAAGCTTCATTTGTGGAAGCGAGCGTTGCGAACCTCATAAATCCGGTCAGCCTGTCATGCTCTCGATCTGGCGAAGGATACGGGTTGGATCGAAAGGCTTGGCGACGAACCGGCTGTCCAAAGGCAAAGCTTCAGCCGGAACATGCGTCGCTCCCGAGGTCAGTAGAAGCACGGTTGGCGGATAACGATCCTTGACATAGTGGGCAAGCCTCAGTCCGTCCATCGTTCCCGGCAGCTGAACATCCGTCAGCACGACGCGGATCGACTTTTCCCGTTCCAGGATCGCGATCGCTTCACCTGCATCGTTTGCTTCAAATACCGTGTACTGGGCATCGGCGAAGAAATCGGCAAGTTCGAAACGGATTATCGCCTCGTCTTCCACGATCAGTATCGTGCGGGTATTGATCGGTCTGCTCTGCGCCATGGCCTCAGTTCTCCACCATTCCAGCCGCTTCCAGGTCGCAATCGATCTCGAATATGAGGCCTGTCGGGTGGTATTGCATTTTCGCGTCTCCGCGGAAGTAAGATTTCAGTGAGCGCTCGATCATGGTCGAGCCGAAACCACGCCTGGTCGGAGCGACGACGGGCGGGCCACCGATCTCCTGCCAACGCAGATAGAGGCGGGGAACCTCGTCAACGGGTTCAATGGACCATGTAAGCTCGATCCGGCCATCCTCGTTCGAGAGTGCCCCATATTTAGCCGCGTTGGTGGCAAGTTCGTGGAGCGCCAGGGCAAATGCCAGTGCGCCCTTTGAATTAAGCGTCATGGCGGGACCGTCCACCCTGATCCGTTTGCCAATATCGCTGTGAGGGCCAAGCACCTTTTCTATCATCGCGATCATGTCGGCGGAGGCCCAGGAGCTTGCCGTCAGCACCGTCGTGGCATTCCCCAGCGCAACCAGGCGGGCAGACAAGGCCGAGTTTGCCGCGTTCAGATCGGTGGCCTGGCGCAGGGTTTGCGAAACAACGGATTGTACCACCGCCAGAACGTTCTTGAGGCGATGGCTCAGTTCCTCATTCAATAGGTGTTGCTGGGTTTCGGCCTGCCGCAAGTCCTCGTTCATCTCTGCATGCTGTTCTGCCAGCTTACGGTACCGCGCGAACGCATATCGAAGCTCTGCCGCCAACCACGCCAAGCCTGCTGTCACCACGAGAAACAGAAAGCTTCCAGCCCATTGTGGTCCCGAAAGCAGGAATGGCGCAGCCCGGTCCATGATCGTTATCGCAGCCACGAGGGTCGAGAGTGCGCTTGCATAGAGCCCTGCCCCTCGCCCGAGGACGAGGCCGCACAAGACGATCACCGGAATGAAAAAAAGCCATGGCAACAGGGACGTTACAAATAGACTCCTGAAAACTCCGACAATCACGACGGCGACCGAGACGATCAAAAACCGTCCGAGTGGGGATATGGTGTATTGAAGAGACCAGTCCAGAAAACGGTCCATTGACAGCACTGATTTCGTCTGCGGCATTCGTGGACCATCGTTTTGGCTCATGATGTCCAACTAGCGCCGCGCGAGACATCATCAACAGACGTTCTCGTTTTTCGTTGCTATTGCGCATGATATTCCCAGTCCTACACGGCGCTGGGCCCGCGTCTGGGCGCCAGGGTCCGTCCGGTCGGCCAGCGGGTCGAGGCCGCCAGTCGATCCGGTTGAGGACCCCTGAAGTGATCAGGTGAGTTTTCCCACCAGCTGTGCATAATCCGAAAAGTTGAAGCTCTCATCGCGCTGGGCGGCCTGATTGGCGAGATGCAGAACCCTGATCGGGAAAAGCTTGGCGGACTGGTTGGCTTCAGAGAGGTTCGATGGTGCCGCCATCCGAACGCCATCTTCCGCGCGGGCCAAAGCGGCAGTGACCTCCTGATGCGTGAACAATCCCTTGTCGACGGCCATCTTGGTGAGCTCGGCCACCGCCATGACCAAACCTTCAAGCTGCAGGTTTGCCGTATTCATTGCTGTCCTCCGGACTCAACCGACTTAGCGCGCCGAGATAAGCATTTTGACATGGGCCATATGCGTTTCGAGGCTGGGCAAGGTCTCCTTTGCAAAACCGACGACCGACTGATCGTCGCCAGATCCCGCATATGTACGGAAAATGCCGATTGCTTCCATGTGAGCCTGGGCCTGCATATCGAGATAAAGGGTATCGAAGTCCTTGCCGTTCGCTGCCTGAAGCTGGTCCAACATCTTCTGATGCTTCGGCGACAAGTCCGCCGGCATTGCAAGGTCAACGCCTTTCCCCTTGAGCACTGCCTGTAGCTTCTCGCCTGCCTTTTTGTGGTCGGCGATGATCATCTTGGCGGCGTCCTTCAGATCCGATGCCTCAGCCTTTTCAAGAGCCAGCTCGCTTGACCTGATCTCGAAGTCATTGGCGCTGGGCACGACCCGGACAAAAGTCGCGCGGTCCATCACCATCATGGGAGCGGCATCGCCTGCAGGTTTCGGCTTCATGGCTTCAGCCAGGACCGGCTGGCAGGCGAACATGAGTGACGCAGTTGCAAGCGTATAAAGCGTGATTTTCATCGGATGTTCCTTCGCAAGGTTACTTCGTGGCTGCAAATGCGTTGACAAGATCGGCGTTTGCGGCGTCGACGGTGGCCTTCGCCTTGTCGATCACTTTGCCCATCCCGAAGAATTCATGGGTTACCCCTTCAACGTCGATGAGGTTGACCGTGACACCTGCCGCCTTCATCTTCTCGGCATAGGCTTGTCCTTCGGAACGAAGTGGATCGATCTGCGCAGTCACGACAGTTGCCGAAGGAAGGCCGTCCAGATCCGATCGGCCGACAAGGTTGATACGGGGATCGGCCGTCTCGTCTTTCGATTTGAAGACATGCGATACAAACCAATCCATGTCGGCCTTGCCCAACGGTGCGGCATTCGCATTTTCCTGGTAGGAAACGGTGTTCATGTCATTGCCGGCAATCGGATAAACCAGAAGCTGGTAGACCGGCATGGTCGTTTTCTTCTCTTTCGCCATCAGCGCGACGTTTGCCGCGAGATTGGCGCCGGCGCTTTCACCGGCAACGGCGATCCGCTCGGAATCGCCATTGAGCATATGGATGTTCTCGACAGTCCAGACGTAAGCCGACCAGGCGTCATTATGCTGAGCAGGGAACTTGCTTTCTGGAGCGTGATGGTAGTCGGCGGAGACGACGATCGCCTTGGAGCCGAGCGCAAGGGCACGGGGCGTGGCATCGTATGCGTTGATGTCACCGACCACCCAGCCGCCGCCATGGAAGTAGAGAACGACCGGGAAAGGTCCCTCGCCCTCAGGAATGTAAACGCGAGCGGGCAATGCGCCGGCCGGGCTCGGGATGGAGATGTCTTTTGTCGCGACCTTCGCTTCAGGGAATGGCGAGATCTTCCTGTCCCGTTGCACGGTTCGCGCCGCGTCCGCAGCACTTGCCTGGATGCGCGCCTCCGGTACGTCCAAGGTCGCGAAGGGCTTGGCTTGGAGGGCCTTCAGGGCGTCAAGAACCGATTGCATCTGTGCGTCCGGCTTGGCCTGCTGATGCTCCCCCGATTGCTGTGCCGATGTCGCGGGTTGCGGTGCGGCGGGTTGTTGCGCCGAAGTGATGCCGGCCGTCGACGAAAGCAGAAGGAGTGCAAGGCTAGCGGCGCGTAGGGTCGAATTCGAAATAGGCATTCTGTGTTCCTCGGATTGAACGGAGATGATTTGCCTCACTGCTTCGGCGGTTCGATCTTCTGCTGGTACAGTCCCACCAGCTCTCCCTTGCCGATCACGTGGCCGGAAATGGCCGCGAGCAGCGCCTCCCGGTCCGCCGTTGGCGGGATATCGAGGAGGGAATCGAGCGCGAGCACCTGGAAATGGTAATGGTGCGCCTTATCGCCGACGGGAGGCTTCGGCCCGAAATAGCCATGGGTGCCGGAGCTGTTGCGACCCTGAAGCACGCCTTCGGGTTCGACCAGCCGCAGTTGCTCCTGCAGACCTTCCGGCAGGCTCGTCACCGTGCCGGGAATATTCCAGGCAAGCCAGTGAACGAACGGCTTAATGGGTGAGGAATCCGGGTCCTCCATGATGATCGCGTAGGAGGCGGCCTCAGGAACCGCGCTCCAACGAATGGCCGGCGACACGCCGTCGGCATATTCGCTGTGCTTCATCGGGATGGCAGCGCCGGTCTCAAAGGCATCGGACTGTACCGTGACCTTGCCTTTGCCGTCGGTCTCCGGTCGATCCAGCGCCAGCGGAACGCCGACACCCTTCTTTGCCTGAGCCTCCATGACGTCTGCAGGCGCGGGCGTTGCAGAAGCAGCTTTTTCAGCATCCCCGGAATAGGCAATGCGATAGATGACGCCGTTTGCGTCATCGGCCATCAGAAGCGCGCCATCCTTGGCGACCGCCAGACCGACTGGACGCGCGAAATGGGTCTTGCCGCCGTCGGTCAGAAAGCCGGTAAGGAACGGTTCGATTGTTTTGGGCTGACCATTTTCAAAGTGAACCCGAACGATCTCGTAGCCCGATGCCGGGTTTCGGTTCCATGATCCGCGCATAGTGGCGAATGCATCGCCGGCATACTCGGCTGGAAACGATGATCCGGTGTAGAATTTGAGCTGCATCGGTGCGGCATGCGCCGTATAGCCGATGACCATCGGCTCGCTCTGGTCGCGCCATTGCTCCTTGGTCAGGCCGCCAACAGGCGTCGACTGCGGGTAAATGTCTCCGGAACCGAAGACATGAGGCCATCCGTATTGCTTGCCCTGCTCAAGCCGATTGAGCTCCTCGGCCTGGACTTCGTCGCCCAACAGATCGATCCCGTGATCGAGACCCCAGAGTTCCCCGGTCTGCGGCTGCCAGTCGAATCCGATCGTGTTGCGCAAGCCCGAGGAGAAAATGGTACGGCTTTTCCCATCGGGTGTCGCTCGAAGAACCGTTGCATTCTCGGCATTGCTTTCGTTGCAGGCGTTGCAGGTCGATCCGACGCTGATATACAGCATCCCGTCAGGGCCGAAGGCCATGACCCGGTTTGGATGCTGGCCAGCGTCCGGAAGATCGCCAATGATCAGCTCGAGGGGACCAAGGGTGCCGTCATCCTTGATGTCGGCCACGAAAACCTCTTTGACCGTCACCAGATAAAGCTTGTTATCCTTGATTGCCAGACCATGAGCCTGGGCTCGCGCCGCCACCTGAACGGGGGCCGCGTCCGCTTTTCCGTCAGCATCCTCGTCCTTCAGGAGAAGAACGTCGCCCTCTTCGCGCCGGCTGACATAGACAAAGCCTTTGTCCGAGACCGCAATAATACGGCTGTTCCCAAGTCCCTGGGCGAAGGGCTCTACCGAAAAGCCATCAGGAAGCTTGAGTTGACCAATTCGGTCGCTGGTCGGCGCCACCTTGTTCGGCTTGAATACATTCGTCGTGATCTGAACTTCGGTGCCATCACCCTGTTGGGCGAAAGCAACACCGCACGAAAGTAAAGCCGTCGCGACGGACGCGACGGCAGTAAACCTGTTGATCATCAGAAAATCCTCCATTCCGCTGACCACGCAACAGGCGGAGAGTGAATTCGTTCCTTAGGGAAGCCGGTTAAAATCCTTGATCAGTATTTAGACCCCCGATCCCTGCATTCTTGAGGGTCGCGCGGGGTCAAGGGAGCGCTCGTCTGACACCTCTGCGAGGATCCGGATGGAACTACCCGCGATATCCCGGCATTCATGTGACAAACAATCGGAGATTTTACATGAGCGCTCGCCCTGATAATCTACGTGGCCTGGTTGTAGTCGTCGTCGGAGCCTCGAGCGGCTTTGGCCGCGGCGCGGCCATAAAACTTGCGGCAGAAGGCTCTTCTGTTGTCATTGCCGCCCGCCGCAAACATATGCTCGACGAGATGGTGTCCGAGATCGAGAATGCGGGCGGAACGGCCCTTGCTGTCGAGGCGGATGTCTCTGATCCTGCGCAGGTCTCCGCTATTACAGAGGCGGCCATCGATCGGTTCGGAAGGATCGATGTGTGGATCAACAATGTTGGCGTTGGAGCTATCGGGTATTTTTGGGATATCCCGATCGAGGATCACTCTCGCCTCGTCGACGTGAACCTGAAAGGTCTGATCTACGGTGCGCATGCCGCACTCCGCCAGTTCGTGGAACAGGGCTATGGAACCCTGATCAATACGGGATCAATCGATAGCGAAGTGCCGCTGGCGCTGCAGAATACCTATGCAGCGACGAAGGCCGGCGTTTTGAGCTTGAGCCGCTCCCTCAACGAAGAATTGCGGCTGGCGGAGATGGAAGACATCAAAGTCGGCACGATCATGCCCTGGGCGGTCGACACACCGTGGTGGACCCATGCCGCGAACTATACCGGCCATGAGCCGCGCATGGCGATGATGGATGATCCCGAAATCGTTGTCGATGCGATCGTCAGGTCGTGCCTTACCCCCAAAGAAGAGCGCCCGGTGGGATGGAGAGCCAAAGCTTCCGACATGTCCCATCACCTGATGCCGGACCTCACGGAACGCATGTCGGCGAATATCGCGAAGAAAGAATCGGACCGCGGCGATGGAAAGGTCATCCACACGGGTGCCATCTACGAACCGATGCTCGACGGCATGGGGATGGATGGCGGGATCAGAGCCCGCATGAAACGTGAGGACGCGGCACGTTAGAGAGCGGAGCCGACCCGTGCCCGCAGTTGAAACGCGGGCAGTGGGAGTGCCGCCCGCGGACGGCACTCCTTGGATCATGGATACGCGGTCGCCCCATCCGGTTTGCGCGTGACCTTGCGTTCCCAGTGAATGTAGTCATCCGTCGCCAAGACCTTTTCGTCGATCTCGATGCCCCAGCCGGGTCGGTCCGGGCGAAGCTCCATATGGCCGTCGACCGGCATGTAGGGATCGAGCGCCCAGGGCGCATGCACATGCGGCTTGAACTCCAGGACCTGGAAATTCGGCTGCGCCGCGCAGAAATGCACATTGACGGCGGTTGCCAGCGGACCCATCGGGTTATGCGGTGCAACCGTGACGTAATGCGCCTCCGCGATCGTTGCGATACGCCGCATTTCCGAAACGCCACCGACCACGCAGATATCCGGCTGGATGATATCGGCGCCCTGATTGGTGAGCAGGTTGAGGAATTCAAAGCGGTTGTAGAGTGATTCACCGGTGGCAAGCGGTACGTTTACCTTCGACTTCAACTCCTTCCACGCCGGGATATGCTCCGGACGGATCGGCTCCTCATAGAAGAGAGGATCGTTCGGCGCGATGGCGGCAGCGAGCTGCACCGCCTTGTAGGGTTCGAAAATCTTGGCATGCGCATCGAAGGCGAACTCGAAATGCGAAGGGGTGATTTCGCGGATGCGTCCGAACCAGTCCCCCGTTTCCTTCACCAGCTCGCCCCAGCGACCGGAATGCAGGTCGCGGCGATAGGGGCTAAGCTTGAACGCCGTGTAACCGTAATCCTCATTGAGTTGCTGGGTCTGCTCAAGCACCTGTTCAGGGTCCGGCGCTGTATAGACGCCGCAATAGACCCGTACCCGATCCCGCACGCTGCCGCCGAGCAGCATATAGACGGGCAGCCCCGCAGCCTTGCCGGCGATATCCCACAATGCGTGATCGATCGCGGAAATCGCGGCAAGGCCGAGGGCTCCGGGAGGAAAGCGGCACTGCTGGTTGAGCTTCAGGACGAGAAATTCGACGCGGCGCGGGTCTTCACCTTCGATCTGGTGGAAGAGATAGTCGAGAAGCGGCGGCAGCGCCCAGTCCGGGCCGTGATTGTAGCATTCGCCCCAACCCGAAATGCCTTCGCTGGTCTCGATCTTCAAAAGCAGGCGCGGACGGTCGTCCACACGCTGCATATAGGTCTTGATACCGGTAATATGCACGTCTTGTCTCCGATCAGGCGGCCAGGACTTCGGCCTTGACGCGATCGACGATGGCGCGAAGCGTCGTTCGCTCTTCCTCGTTCAATGCGACAACACCCGGCAGGCGCACCGGTCCGACATCGTTGCCGAGCATGCCGAGCGCTTCCTTGACGACGGTGACATTGGCACCGTTGTTGTATTTCGTGCGCAGCGCTTCAAAACCTGCAATCGGATCGATCAGGGCGCGGGCGCTGGCATAATTCCCGTTTTCGAGTGCCTGATGGATGGCATGCGAACGTTCCGGGAAAACGTTCACGAGACCAGACGTAAAACCTTTTGCGCCCATGGCGTAGAAGGCAGGCGCCCAGCCTTCGGCAAGACCGCAGACCCAGATGGCCGGCGCGTCGGCAGTCGCCCGGATGACTTCGGAAAGAAGCATGAGGTTGGACGAAGCAAACTTGATGCCCGCGATATTCGGATGCAGGGCCAGCTTGCGGAAATCGGCAACGGAAAAACTGTCGCTGCGCACATAGGCGATGACCGGGACGGTCGAGAAATCGGCAAGTTCGAGGAAATAGCCGGCCTGATAGGAGGGTCCTGCAAACGGGTCCATCGGATGGTGGCCCATGATTGCGTCGGCGCCGGCGGCAATGGCGTCCTTCGCCAGCGCCTTGGCTTCCGTCAGTGAACGGCCGACGGCGGCGCTCACGAGCGCGTTGCCCGCAGCCGCCTCGATGGTCACGGCGTGCACTTCGCGCACTTCATCCATCGTCAGCGTGAAGAATTCACCCGTATTTCCGGCGGCCATCAGGTTGTGAACCTGGGCATCGGCAAGAACCTTGATGAGCGTTTTCAGTTTCGCGGTATCGATTGCGCCATCGCCCTTGTAGGGTGTAACCGGCACGCCGGAGATCCCGGTCAGCGCCTTCCTCACAGCCTGAAGTTTGTCACTCACGTCAAATGTCTCCCTCTTTTCTGAAAACGATGCCGAGATACGTGTCGCCAGAACGGACAACGTGATCACGCATGGTGCGCTCGGCCTTGTCGGCGTCTCCGGCGGCAATCGCATCCGCAATGGCGACATGTTCATCGAGCGCCTTTTGACGCTCGGCCGGGTCCAGATGGATGACGCGGCGGATGCTCGCGTCATAAAACTGCTGGCGTTCGATCAGCTTGGAAAGGTAACCGCATTGCGAACTGCGGTGGATATGATCGTGGAACCTCTCGTTGAGCGCGATCAGACTGTCCGCATCGCCCGAGGCCGTTGCCTCTTTCATCCGGCCGGCGATCGCCTGAAGCTCGGCCCTGCTCTTCTCATCGACGCGTTTGGCGGCGAGATGCGCGATCATCGATTCGAGCGCCGCACGCGCAAGGATCATTTCCTCCGCCCACGAACTGCTAAACCTTATGATGACGCCACGCCGGGGAAGAGCCTCGACCAGACCTTCGGTCTCCAGCTGGCGCAGCGCCTCCTTTATCGGCGTCGTGCTGACCCCGAACTGCTCTGCGAGATTGCGCTCATTGATCTTCTGTCCCGTCGCGAACCGTCCCGAAATGATCGCGCTGCGCATGGCGCGATGCACGTAATCGCGCACCGTGACCTGGAAACTGGCATCGATTTTTTCAAACTCGGCATTGCCTGAACTGGGCAGGTCTGCAGCGGCCATTTTTCGAAAATCCGTTGACGAGCATTAATTTGTGTGAAACTTGATATATCAGATTTGAAATTCATGTCGATACGGAAATTTCGATATGGCGAGGTTGAGGAGCCTTGGGAGGCTGATATGAAAACACTCAAGCGCGCATTGCTGGCATGCGCCATGACGGCCGTGGCACTGGGACCCGCCGTGGCTGCAACCCCGAAAGACCAGTTGGTCATCGCTATCATGATGACGACCATGCGCGGTCTCGACCCGCACGAAATCAACCAGCTGGAAGCAGCCGAAGTCGTCGCCAATCTCTACGATCGCCTGATCTCCTTGCCGCCGGACGACATCACCAACCCGCAGCCATCCCTGGCCGAAAGCTGGACGGTTTCGGACGATGGAAAGACGTTCACGTTCAAGATCCGTCAGGGCGTCACCTTTCATTCGGGCAATCCTGTCACGGCTCGCGACGTCGAATGGTCGCTGCATCGCTTGGTCAAACTCGGACTGGCACCCTCTACCGATCTGCGCCAATGGGGATTTTCGGCCAAGAATGTCGACCAGCTTATCCGCGCGACCGATGATCAGACGCTCGTTCTTGAGACGCCCGAGGTCTGGAACCCCAACCTCATCCTCTATTCGCTTGCCAGCTTCTCCACGTCGATCGTCGACAGCAAATTTCTGGCGACCAAGGAAAAGGACGGCGATTGGGCGCGAAACTACCTTCAGACGGCAGATGCCGGCTCTGGGCCTTATTCGCTCGTCACATGGCGTTCCAACCAGTTGCTGATCGCCGATGCGTTCAAGGATTACTGGAGGGGCGAACCCGCCATGAAACGTGTCTACATGGGACACGTGCCGGAATCCTCGGCTCAACGGCTGCAGATCGACGCCGGTGACGTGGATGTGGCCACCCGCCTGTCGTCGACGGATCTGTCCGGCCTTGAAAGAGATGGCAAGGTAACGGTCCAGAAAGTGCCGGGTTTCGGCTTCTACTATCTGGCGCTCAACCAGAAGGACGAGATACTTTCTAACCCCAAGGTGCGTGAAGCTTTCCGCTACCTCATCGATTACGACGGTCTCGCCGCCTCGGTGATGAAATATTACGGGATCAAGCAGCAGACCATCATTCCGGACGGACTGCCGGGCGCTTCCACCGAGATGCCCTACAAGATGGACGTCGACAGGGCCAAGCAGTTGCTGGCGGAAGCCGGCTACCCCCAAGGGTTCTCGAAAGTTTATTTCGCGCAGCCCGGCACACCGGAATCGGAATTGGGCATCTCCCTTCAAAACAGCGCCGCCAAGGCCGGCATCAAGCTCGACCTGCAGATCGGTGACCAGATCGGCAAGTTCCGGGCTCGTCAGTTCGAACTGTTCTCCTCGCGAACAGGCGAACGGCTGCCGGATCCCCATGCGGTCCTTCAATCCTATGCCACCAACGCCAACAATGCCGATGATGCCAAGCTTGCAGGTCTGGTCGCCTGGCGCTCCGCCTGGGATGTGCCCAAGGAGATCCAGAACATGGTCACCGCCGCGGCGCATGAGACCGATCAGGAAAAGCGCGATGAGCTTTATGCGCGCATCAACGAAGCCTATCTCCGGTCCTCGCCGGCACTCGTCACATCATTCCAACGCACCGACCCGAAAGCGGTCCGCAACGAGGTCAAGGGTTATGTCGGGCACCCGACCTGGCTCACCCGCTGGGACACCGTGACCAAGGGCGAGTGACGCCAGAAAATTTCAAGGACAGTGGTATGAGCATTACCCCGACCGTCGAGGCCGCGCCGAGCAGGAAATCGCCATTTCCAAAGGCTGCCGCCAAGATTGCAACATCCTTTGTCGTGATCCTGACAACACTGCTTGGACTGATGATGATCACCTTCACGGTTGGTCGCATGGTGCCCGCCGATCCCGTGATCGCGGTGATTGGTGACCAAGCGGATCAGGCTACCTATGACCGCGTCTACAAGGAGATGGGTCTCGACAGGCCGATCTACGTGCAGTTCGGCAATTACCTGAACGATGTCGTTCACCTTGATTTCGGTCAGTCGATCATCACCAAGCAGCCGGTTTCCAGGGACCTTGCCCGCGTTTTCCCGGCGACCATAGAACTCGCTACCCTTGCGACCATCATCGGCGCGGGTCTTGGTATCCCGCTGGGTGTCATTGCAGCCGTGCGCAAGGGCACATGGGTGGATCACCTCGCCCGCGTGGTCGGCCTTCTGGGATATTCCACACCGATCTTCTGGCTCGGCACGATCGTCATCCTCGTCTTCTACGCCTATCTCGGCGCAATTCCGCCGGGTGGTCGTATCTACCTGTATGACGAAGGCATCGTGCAGGCGCGCACCAACTTCATCCTGATCGATTCCGCACTGGGCGGTCACTGGAACGTCTTCTGGAGCGCGCTTCATCACATCATCGCCCCGGCCGTCATCCTCGGTTACGCATCGATGGCCTATCTCAGCCGCATGACGCGCAGCTTCATGCTGGAGCAGCTTCGTCAGGAATATATTCTGACGGCGCGTGCCAAAGGTCTCGGACAACGGCCGATCGTCTGGCGCCATGCGTTTCGCAATATCCGCGTCCAGCTCCTGACAGTGATCGCGCTGGCCTATTGCGGCCTGCTTGATGGCACGGTTTTGATCGAAACCGTTTTCGCCTGGCCGGGCCTCGGCTCCTACCTCACGTCGGCGCTCTTTTTCGCCGACATGAACGCCGTGCTCGGCAGCGTGCTTCTGATTGGCATCATTTCGATCGCCATCAACCTGCTCTCCGACATCGTCTATCGCTTCATCGATCCGAGGACCCGCTAATGGCCAAGTCCGGTACTTTTTCCAACCTGCATGACTGGCTGATCAGCGAGGACTTCACCTCGGCACGACAGGCCCGCCTGCACAGTGCCTATCTTGGCTGGCTGAGCCTCGTTGCCAATCCGCTCGCCTTCGCCGGTTTTGCGGTTGTCCTTCTGCTCATTATCGTCGCCGCGTTGGCGCCGGTCATCGCGGCGCACGATCCCTTTGCGCAGGATTTCCTGATGGCGCTCAAGGCGCCGTCGGCGACACACTGGTTCGGTACCGACGAATTCGGACGTGATGTGTTTTCGCGGCTTGTCTATGGCGCCCGCACCACGCTCTACATCACCATTCTCGTCACGGTCATCGTCGCTCCCATCGGTTTCGTGATCGGGGCAACGGCCGGTTACCTCGGCGGCTGGGTCGATGTCGTGCTGATGCGCATCACCGACATATTCCTCTCCTTCCCGAGCCTTGTCCTGGCGCTGGCGTTTTCGGCGGCTCTCGGTCCCGGCATCGAAAACGCCGTCATTGCCATCGCGCTCACCGTCTGGCCGCCGATTGCGCGTCTGGCGCGTGCTGAAACGCTGACGTTTCGCCATGCCGATTTCGTCATTGCCGCCGAACTTCAGGGTGCCGGCGTGGGCAGAATCCTGCTGCGCCATATCGTGCCGCTTTGCGCACCGTCGATCATCGTGCGCCTGACGCTCAACATGTCGAGCATCATCCTGACGGCGGCCGGTCTCGGTTTTCTTGGCCTTGGCGCCCAGCCTCCGATGGCGGAATGGGGTGCAATGGCCGCTTCCGGCCGCCAGTACCTTCTCGACGCCTGGTGGCTGACGACGGTTCCGGGCATTGCGATCCTGACTGTCAGCCTTGCCTTCAACCTGCTCGGCGACGGGCTGCGCGACATCATGGATCCCCGCAATGGCTAATATATCCGACACCATTCTGACGGTCGAAAACATGTCCGTCGAGTTCCCGACGCTCTCCGGCGTCACCACCGCCGTGCGTGACGTATCCTTCTCGGTCGGCCGCGAAAAAATCGGCATTATCGGCGAATCCGGTTCCGGCAAAAGCACGACCGGCCGCGCCATCATGCGCCTTCAGCCGCCCCAGGCGATCGTCAAGGCCAGCCGCATGCAGTTCGAGGATATCGACCTGATGGAGGCGAGCGAAGAGGAAATGCGCTCCATTCGTGGACGGCGCATCGCCATGATCCTGCAGGATCCGAAATATTCGCTCAACCCGGTCATGACCGTGGGGGAGCAGATTTCCGAGACGGTGATCCTGCACGAACAAGCCACGCCGAAAGCGGCACGCAGCCGCACGCTTGCCATGCTGGAACGCGTCAATATCCGTGACCCGGAACGGGTGTTCGATCTCTACCCGCACGAAGTCTCCGGCGGCATGGGGCAGCGCATCATGATCTCTATGATGCTGATCGCCCAGCCATCGCTGATCATCGCCGACGAGCCGACCTCGGCGCTCGATGTGACGGTGCGCCAACAGGTTCTCTCCATCCTCGACGACCTCGTGGTGGAGCGCAATATCGGCCTGCTCTTCATCAGTCACGACCTCAATCTGGTGCGCAGTTTCTGCGACCGCGTCATCATCATGTATGCCGGACGCGTCGTCGAGACGATTGCCGCAGCCGATCTGGATCAGGCCAAACACCCCTATACCCGCGGTCTTTTGAACGCCCTGCCGAGCCTTGACCATCCGAAAGACAGGCTGGAAGTTCTGCGTCGCGATCCGGCATGGTTGGAGAACTGAACATGACGATGATCAAAGCCCATCATCTGGCCGTGTCCTACGGACAGGGCGACACGGCCCTCAAGGTCGTGAAGGACGTTTCTTTCGAAGTCGCGAAAGGCGAGACCTTCGGTCTTGTCGGCGAAAGCGGCTGCGGCAAGTCCACCATTCTCGGCGCGCTTGCCGGCCGCAACAAGCAGTGGACCGGCTCGATCGAGATCGACGGCGAGACGATCGGCCAGAAACGCACCCGGGCGCAACTTGCCAGGCAGCAACTGGTGTTCCAGGACCCGTTCGGCTCCATCCACCCGCGCCACACGATCGGGCGCACGCTGCTGGAGCCACTGGAAATCCATGGCAAGGATCGCCGGCAGGAGCGCATCGAAAAAGTACTCACCGATGTCGGCCTGCCGCTCAATTTCCGATACCGTTATCCCCACCAGCTTTCCGGCGGCCAGCGGCAGCGTGTGGCAATTGCCCGGGCGCTCATCCTCGAACCGGAAATCCTGCTGCTGGATGAGCCGACGTCTGCGCTCGACGTGTCCATTCAGGCGGAAATTCTGAACCTGCTGAAAGACCTGCGGGAGCGTCAGAAACTGACCTATCTCCTCGTCAGCCATGATCTCGCGGTCGTCGCGCACCTCTGCGATCGTGTGGCGATCATGCAGAGCGGTGGATTTGTCGAGATCGCCACAAAGCGGCAACTCCTCGAAAACACGGTAGAGCACCCCTATACGCGCGTTCTGATGGACGGAAGTCGCGGTTATGTGGTGGCCGGGCGAGACCAATCCGCGCGTCGCCCGGAGCCATCGACGCCAGCATAGGGACCGCGCTCAGCCGGCTTTCTCGACATTGCGCAGCTGGCTGACAAACCAGGTCACGAGAACGGCGGCCAGCGCGATCGCCGCAGCGACATATCCGAGGGAACCGAGACCCCAGTTCTCGATCACGGCTCCTCCGATGATCGCGCCCAAGCCGATCCCGGCATTGGCCATGGACACGTTCAGCGTTCCGGCGAGCGCCTGTGCGTGGCTGGCCGCTTTCATGACGCGCACCTGGCAGATCGGGTAGAGTGCCGTATTGGCGATCCCCCAAACGCCGAGAGCCGTGGCCAGAAGGGCATGGGAAAAGCTCAGCGGTACGCTCAAAATCATGCCGACGGCAAGAACGAGGCATCCGATGGCGGTTGCCGCGAGCGGACCGCGCCCGACGAAGTGACCGCCGAGCCAGTTGCCGACCAGACCCAGAACCCCGAAGCCCATCAGCCACCAGCCGACCTGCGCTGACGGGATGAGGGCAATCCTTTCGAGCATATCGGCGAGATAGGTGTAGGCGGTGAACATGGCGGTAAAGACAAGGACCGACAGGACGATGTTGCCAAGGAAGAAGGGATCTCTCAGGATCCGCGCCTGATGACCCGCGCTGACCTTCTTCGGTTTATCGATCGCGGGCATCACCAGGAGAAGGAGGAAGGCCATAAGGAGCGACAGGCCGGCCAGAAGCCAGAAAGTGCCGCGCCAGTTCAATGCGTCCGCGGCGAGCGTGCCGAGAGGAATGCCGAACACCATCGCTGCTGCGATCCCCATATAGACCTGTGAAATCGCCTTGGCGCTGCGCTCCTGCCCAACCAGCTCTGCGGCAGTCTCACTGGCGGTTCCCCAGAAAACCGGAAGAGCAAGGGCGGGGATAAACCGACCAAGCGCCAAGATCCAGATATTCGGCGCGACTGCCGCCAGGGCATTCGATCCCGCAAAAACGACGAGGATGAATACGAAAAGGCGCTTGCGCTCGATGTGCGAAAGCATGGCAGTCAGGAAGGGGCCTGCCAGCATGACCGTGAAGGCAAACAGCGTGACCAACTGTCCTGCCGTCGAAACCGATACGTTCAAGTCACGCGAAAGCGTCGGAAGAAGACCGACGATGATGAATTCGGTGGTGACGATGATGAAGGCGGACACGGCAAGCAGGAGGACTGCCAAAGGCGCGTTCGCTCTGCGCTCGCCAGCCAAGGGGGTGGTTGTTTCGATACTCATACAATGACTCCGGATTTCACCGCACTCCTACGCGCGACATTCACTCTCGTCACGCGGCAAAAATTCCGATAGGACTGGACGTAATTTCCAGAATGGGTCGATTATGCTGCCGATCGAACGGTTGAGGGGAATAGAGGCCTTCGTACAGGCGGCGGCAACAGGCAGCTTTACCGCAGCGGGCAAGCGCCTGAACCTGACGAATTCGGCCATCGGCAAGAGCGTCGGTCGCCTAGAGATGCGCCTCGGCCGCAAGCTGTTCGAGCGCAGTACACGCCGCCTCGAACTGACGGATGCCGGGGCCGCCTTCTACGCGACCTGCGTTCGTGTGCTTGCGGACCTCGCTGACGCGGAAGCGGTGCTGGCAGCGCATGAAAGCGAGCCTGTCGGTCGCCTCCGGATCAACCTGCCGGTGGCGCTTGGGCATCTGCAGGGGACGAGATTGATCCTCGATCTGGTGGAGAGGCATCCAAAGCTGACCCCGGAGCTCGTCTTCACCGACCGCTTTGTTGACCTCGTCGACGAAAGGGTGGATGTCGCGGTTCGTTTGACACCATCTCAGGAATGGCCGGCATCGCTGGGCAGACAGTATCTGGGAACGGAACGCCTGATCTTCTGCGCGGCGCCTTCCGTACTGGAACGCGAAGGATGTCCGCGCTCCATCGACGATCTGTTGAAGACCGGCGCGGTGCTCTATGGGCGATCGGACGGAAGCACGACGCCCTGGCGTATCGCGCATAGCGACGGATTGGTCGAGGCACGGCCCGTCCAGGCCCGTATCATTCTTGGAAGCGCCGAGGCGCAGGTCCGCGCTGTCCAGGCGGGGCTCGGCTATGCCCAGCTTGCAACCTGGCTGATCCGCGATGAGCTGGACAAAGGCGAACTGGTCCAGGTACTTCCGGAAATGGAGACTGATGGTCTCCCCGCTCACCTCATCTGGATGCGAAACCGCGAACTCAGCCCAAAGCTTAACGTCGTCATAAAGGCATTCGCGGCGGGGCTCCAGATAAGCTGAGCAGAAGTCGCTTGGCGTCCTGCCCAGGCTTGCTCGACCTTCACCGTTCCGTGCAGGTGCACATCGCCTCCAGCACCCTGACATGTTCAATGCGTCTTTTGGTGTCCCGGACACCCCGCCCGTGGGTCTCGCACCGGCCGCTCAAGCGCGCTCCAAGGCCACGGCGATCCCCTGCCCGACGCCAATGCACATGGTGGCAAGCGCGTGGCGGCCGTAGCCGAGCGACAGTTCGAGCGCGGCTGTGCCGGTGATGCGTGCGCCGGACATGCCCAGCGGGTGCCCGAGCGCGATCGCTCCCCCATTGATATTGAGCCGCGGATCGTCGTCGGCGACCGCCAGTTCACGCAGCACAGCCAGCCCTTGCGAGGCAAAGGCTTCGTTGAGTTCGATCACGTCGAACTGTTCCTGCGTCATCCCCAAGAGGGCCATCAGCTTTTGCGATGCGGGAGCCGGACCCATGCCCATGACGCGTGGGGCAACGCCCGCGGTTGCACCAGCCATGATCCGGGCCATCGGTGTCAGACCATGTTTCCTAGCCGCCGCCTCCGAAGCGATGATAAGCGCGGCCGCTCCGTCATTGACCCCCGATGCGTTGCCGGCGGTGACCGTGCCGCCTTCCTTCTTGAAGGGTGTCGAAAGCTTCGCCAGCGCCTCCATCGTCGTGGCGCGCGGATGTTCGTCCCTGGTGACGACGATCGGCTCGCCCTTGCGTTGGGGAATGGTTACCGCCACGATCTCCTGCGCCAGCCGGCCGTTCACCTGAGCTTCGGCCGCTTTGGTCTGAGATCGAAGGGCGAAGGCATCCTGATCCTGGCGCGACACGGCGTAGTCTTCGGCAACGTTCTCGCCCGTTTCCGGCATGGAATCGACGCCGTACAGCCTTTTCATCAGCGGGTTGACGAAACGCCAGCCGATCGTCGTGTCATGGATTTCCGCGTGGCGCGAGAACGCGGTCTCGGCCTTGGGCATGACGAGAGGCGCGCGGCTCATGCTTTCGACGCCGCCGGCAATCATCAGTTCGGCTTCGCCGGCCTTGATGGCGCGTGCGGCGGTGATGACCGCGTCCATGCCCGAACCGCATAGTCGGTTGATTGTGGTGCCGCCAATCGACGCGGGCAGACCGGCCAGAAGCAGCGACATGCGGGCGATGTTGCGGTTGTCCTCGCCCGCCTGGTTGGCGCAGCCATAGACCACATCGCTGACCGCCTCCCAGTCGACGGACCTGTTGCGCTCCATGAGGGCCTTGAGCGGCAAGGCACCGAGATCATCGGCCCGAACGGCCGACAGGGCGCCGCCGAAGCGGCCGATCGGGGTGCGGATATAATCACAGATGAACGCGTCTGCCATGCAATGCTCCTGAAAGCTTGAGGACCCGGGCGACGATCGCCGCCGGCGGATATCGTGGTTTGGCCCTTACGGGACGACGAGGTCTGCCACCTCACCGTCACTGTGAAGCGCCGCGCCGGTAATCGCCTGCAGATCCGCGATACTCATGCCACGCAGCTTTTCGCGCAGGACGAAGCGGCCGTCGACGATATCGATCACCGCGTGGCTGGTGAAAACGCGTGTCACGCAGGCAATTCCCGTTAGAGGAAAGGTGCAGGTCTCGACCAGCTTGGGATCGCCATTCTTTGCCACATGTTCAGTGATGACGAAGACCTGCTTGGCACCGTGAACGAGATCCATGGCACCGCCGACGGCCGGCACGCCCTTCGAGCCGACCCGCCAGTTGGCAAGATCGCCGTTCTGCGAAACCTGCAGCGCGCCAAGGATCGCTACGTCGAGATGCCCGCCGCGCACCATGGCAAAACTGTCTGCATGATGAAAAAAGGCGGCACCGGGCTTCAAGGTCACGGCCTTCTTGCCTGCATTGATCAGGTCCCAGTCCTCGCGCCCCGGTTCCGGCGCATCGCCGAAATCCAGAACGCCGTTTTCGGTATGAAAAATAGCCTGCCGGCCCGGCGGCTGGTAACGCGCCACCATTTCCGGAATGCCGATGCCGAGGTTCACATAGGCACCGTCGCCGACATCCTGTGCGGCACGCCACGCCATCTGGGCGCTCGAAAGCCTGATATCGTCGAAAGTTGCAGCGGTTGGAATGTGCTCGCTCATGCGTAAATCCCCCCTTCGTAACGAAGGCCGGCGCGGATCATCACCTCTTCCTGCTGCGGATCGGAAATCTCGACGACGCGATTGACAAAAATCCCCGGGGTGACGACGTGTTCGGGATCGATGCCCCCCGGCTCTACCAGGCGCGAAACCTGTGCGATGGTCGTCTGTGCTGCCATGCACATCAGCGGGTTAAAATTGCGCGCAGCCTTGTTATAGGTGAGGTTGCCGTGGGTATCACCGATCTGCGCCTTGACGATCGCGAAATCCGCCTTCAGCCAACGCTCCTGCACATAATGCCGGCCATCGAACGTCGCGACCGGCTTACCCTCCGCGAGTTCAGTGCCGTAAGCGGTCGGCGTATAAAAAGCCGGGATACCGGCGCCACCGGCCCGGATCCGCTCGGCAAGCGTACCCTGCGGCACCAATTCCAGCTCGATTTCGCCGGCGAGATATTTCTCCGTGAAAGCGCGCGGATCGGAAGATTTCGGAAACGAACAGATCATCTTGGCGACCATACCGGCATCGATCATCGCCGCTATGCCGATCCTGCCGTTCCCGGCATTGTTGTTAATCACGGTCAGGTTCCTGGGGCGCCTGTCTATCAGGGCATGAATGAGTTCGATCGGCGCGCCCGACCCGCCAAAACCGCCGATCATCACCACCGCGCTGTCGCCGATACCCGATATTGCTTCCGCCGCGTTCCCCCAACTCTTATCCATACCGCCTCCCAGTATCTGCATCCGTCAAGGCTCGTTGTGGCCTTTGAAACCTCTAAAGTAGACCTAGCGCCGAGGCTGCTCGACCTCAACCAATTTGTGCGATATGTTCGCTTTGTTACATTATCGCACAGAGAGGTTCGACATGCCGGTCCAGCAGAAGGATATGATGGGCGGCCTTGCCAAGGGACTGCGGGTCATCGAAGCCTTCACTTCGGAAACGCCGCGGCTGAGCATTTCGCAGGTTGCCGAGATCGCAGGCCTTGATCGGGCAACGGCTCGCCGCTGCCTGCTAACGCTTTCGGAGCACGGATACTGCGCCTACGATGGCAAGTTCTTCACGGTCACGCCGCGTGTCCTGCGACTGGGTACCGGTTGCCTCGCCTCCATGCCACTTCCCCGTATCGTCCAGCCATGGCTTGACCAGCTTTCCGAACGGATTGGCCAGAGCAGCTCCCTCGCCATCCTCGATGGTGCTGAAATCGTGTACGTGGCACGGGCGGCGCAGCGGAAGGTGATGTCGATTGCGCTCATGCCAGGTTCACGGCTTCCGGCCCATTGCACCAGCATGGGGCGCATCATGCTGGCAGCACTTGCCGAAGACGAGGCTCGTGACCTGCTACGCGAACACCCTCCTGGCGCCAGAACCTCACATACGCTTCGAGACATGGACGCGGTGATGGCTGAACTGGCGCGCGTGCGAACGCAAGGTTATGCTGCCGTCGATCAGGAAGTGGAACTCGGCCTACGGTCGGTTGCCGTGGCGGTCAGAAATGCACGGGGCGTCGTGGTTGCAGCGCTGAACACCGGGCTTGCAGCCTCGCCGGAGCCCATGGAGGATGTCGTCAAGGCCTACCTCCCGCCACTTCGCCAAGTCAGCGACGAACTTCGAGCGGTTCTCGCATGACGTTTCTCAGCGGCACGCCCCAGAGATCGAGACCGGGAAATCCGAACAGATGCTACCTGCCTTACAGTCTGGCGAGGGCGCGAAGTTCGTCCGCTGTAGTGATCGGAAGACCGAAAAACTCGAGATAGGCGGGAATCTGTTCGAACAGCATGTCGGTTCCGACCTGATAATCGCAGCCGCGCGCGCGGGCGGCCGCCAGAAACGGCGTTATCTCCTTGCTCAGCACGACTTCGCCCGCAAAGGCCGATGGTGTCATTCTGGACACGTCGAATGGTAACGGGTCGTCCTCATTCATGCCGAGCGGCGTCGCATTGATCACGATGTCATATCCGGTAGGATCGGCAAGGTCGATGATGACCTTGAGGGCCGGGTAATGCTTGCGCAGCCGATCGGCGAGGCCATGAAGCATGATGGCGGAAGGATCGGAGATCGCCAGTTCCCGGATGCCGGATCTGGCCAGCGACGCGGCGATCGCGGAGCCTACGCCCCCGGCACCGGCAATGATCGCCTTGCTTCCCCTTATCGTGCGGCCGCGGCGCAATAGCCCGCGCACGAAACCCTCGCCATCGAACATGTCGCCACTCAGCCTGCCGTCTGGCGTGAGCCTGACGGCGTTGCAGGCACCGGCGACCTGCGCGCTCGTGGAAACCTCGTCCAGGAGCGTCATCGTGGTGATCTTGTGGGGCATGGTGATCAACGCACCGTGAATGTTGGAAAGGCGGAACACTTGCTTGAGAAACGCCGGGTAATCTTCCGGACGGCATCCCATCGGCACGACCACCACGTCGATCTCGTTCTTTTCGAAATACGGGTTATAGATCAACGGCGCCTTGAACGAGTGCGTCGGATAACCGAGATGGACGATGAGTTTGGTGTGGCCGCTAATCATCGCCATCCTACCATGCGGCTGCGAACGGAAATCGCATCAGTGCCTGCCCAGAATTTCGCCGAGGAATTTTCTCGTGCGCTCGTGTTTCGGGTCGGAGAAGAAGTCGGCTGGCGCCGCCTCTTCCACAATGGCGCCGCTCGCCATGAAGATGACGCGGTCCGCAACCTGCCGTGCAAAACCCATTTCATGGGTAACGCAGATCATCGTCATTCCCTCTTCGGCGAGCGCGATCATCGTATCGAGCACTTCCTTGACCATTTCGGGATCGAGCGCCGAGGTGGGCTCGTCGAAAAGCATCACCTTGGGGCGCATGCACACGGCGCGCGCGATCGCCACACGCTGCTGCTGACCGCCGGACAGTTGAGCCGGGTATTTTTCAGCCTGCTCTGAAATCTTCACTCGTTCAAGCAACTGCCGTGCGCGCTCCTCGGCTTCTGCCTTGTCGAGGCCCAACGCCTTGACCGGTGCCAGCATGCAGTTCTGCAGCACGGTCAGGTGCGGAAAGAGGTTGAATTGCTGGAATACCATGCCGACTTCGCGGCGCACCGCGTCGATTGTCTTCGTCTGGTCCCTGAGCAGGAGACCACCGACATGGATCTCGCCCTTCTGGTAGGCTTCCAGATGATTGATGCAGCGGATCAGGGTCGACTTGCCGCTGCCCGATGGACCGCAGAGCACGATCTTCTCACCCTTGGTCACCGACATATTGATGTTGTCCAGCGCCTGGAAGGCGCCGTACCACTTGCCGACGCCGGCCATGGTGATCATGCGCTCGGGGCTGGCGTCTGCGGTGGAAGTCTGGATCATCGCTTGAAACTCCATGAAGGGCCAGGCCGGCACGCCGGCCTATCGATTGACCGCAACGAATTTGCGCTCGAGATGGGCGCCGTAGATCGTCAGCGGGCAGCACATCAGGAAGTAAAGAACCCCCACCACACCGAAGACCGTCAGTGGCTGGAATATCTGGTTGGAAATGATGTTGCCGGCGCGCGTAAGCTCGGTGAAGCCGACGATGGAGGCGAGCGAGGTTCCCTTGATGAGCTGGACCAGAAAACCGATCGTTGCCGGCAACGAAATGCGGATCGCCTGCGGCAGGATGACGTCCTTCATCCGGGAAACGTAGCCGAGCGCCAGTGCCTTGGCCGCTTCCGATTGACCGCGCGGAACGGCTTCGATTGAACCGCGCCAGATTTCGCCCAGGAAGGCGCTGGCGTGCAGCGTCAAGCCAACGGAAACAGCGGCCCAGGCATCCATCTGGATGCCGATCAGCGCCAGTCCGTAGTAGACCACGAACAACTGCATCAGCAGAGGCGTGCCCTGGAATACGGCAATATAAGCCGCCGTCAAACGTTCGACAAAGCCGATGCCTGATGTTCTGGCCAGCGCCACGACGAGCCCCGCCACGCAGCCGCATACGAAAGCGACTGCAGAAAGCGCGACCGTCCATTTCAGCCCGGCCAGGAGAAAAAGGAATTCCTCGCGTCCCATCGAATCCCCCTTACTTGACCGGATAGCTGAAGTAGCGCGACGAGAAGAGCGCGAAGATGCGCATCATCAGCCAGGACATGACCAGATAAAGCCCCGTCACGGTGAAATAGACCTCAAAGCTGCGGAAGCTGTCGGATTCGATCCGCTGCGAAACGGAGGTCAGTTCATAGGCGGAGATTGCCGAAGCGATGCTGGTTGTCAGCGTCAACAGGACGAACTGACTGGTGAGCGATGGGTAGATGGCCCGTAGCGCCGGCTTGAGAATGATCAGCCGGAAAACCTGGGCCTTGTGCAGGCCGAGCGCCAACCCGGCTTCCATCTGTCCTCGGGAGATCGACTGGACGCCGCCGCGGATGATCTCGATGGCATAGGCACCGCCGTTGATGCCAAGCGCAATGATGGCGGTCGGCGTCGGGTCCAGCCGAATGCCTGCCAGTGGCAGGGCGAAATAGATGAAGAAGATCTGCACCAGAAACGGCGTGTTACGGATCAATTCGACAAATCCGATGACCATCCAGCGCAGGGGCCTGAAGGGCGACTGGCGCAGGATGACACCGCCGATACCGATGATGATGGCAAGCAGCATGCCGCCGAAGGCGAGCGTAAGCGTGCCAAGGCAGGCCCAGAGCAGGTTCGGCAGGCCGTCGATGACGGGTGTGAAGTCCAGAGCGTAATTCATGACACCTCCTAGCCCAACGCTTCAGACCGAGCCGACCATGCCGGCCATGGCCTGGATCGCAAGCTCATACCCCACGGCGCCGAAGCCCATCATCACTGCGGTTGCGGTCCGCGAAACCAGCGAATTGTGGTAGATGCTTTCGCGCGCATGGACGTTGGAAATGTGCAATTCGATCTTTGGGCCGTCGAAGGCCTTCAATGCATCCAGCAAGGCGATGGACGTGAACGTGTAGCCGGCCGGATTGATGATGATGCCGCAGGCGTTCTTGCGCGCCTCATGTACGGCCTCGACAAGCTCGCCTTCAAAATTGGTTTGTCGGAAGTCGACCGACAGGCCCAGGTCGGCCGCCCTCGTCTCGCAGGCTTTGCGGATGTCGCTCAAGGTCGTCGTGCCGTAGATCGCCGGTTCGCGCTCGCCCAGAAGGTTGAGATTTGGGCCGTTAAGGACGAAGATCGTTTCGCTCATGGATAAAAGCTCCCCAGGCACCGGTGCCGCGGCATGACCGGGCTCCGGTGCAGGCATCCTTGCAGGACGCGCTTGCGTGAGGTGAGTATGGATGAAGAACCGGAACTCACTTCGCGGTGAATGAGATGCCTTCCAGGCTCGTGGGGAACTCCGGAACCGGAACCTTCATCCACTTGTCGTAGATTTTCTGCAGTTCGCCGTTGGCCTTGATCTTGTCGATAAACGCGTTCACCGCGGCATTGATCTCTTTCTCACCCAACCTCGTGCACGCGCCATTGTAGAGCTTCTGGAACTCGAGCTTGTTTTCGAATTTGCCCGGAACGGCCTTTTCGACGCGGTCCAGGTAGAAGATGTTGCCACCAAGCGCATCCGCCTGGCCGGAAGCAAGAGCCTGAACGCTGGCCGCGTCTCCATCGTAACGGCGGATCGTCGCAGACGATGGCGCGTTCTTGGTGACCTGCGTATCCTGGGCCGCGCCCTTGGCGACGCTGATGGTGAGGCCCGCCATGTCCTCGTTGGTTTTGATCTGCTTGTCCTTGGGACCAATCAGAACGATGGCGTTGGCGTTATAGGGCTGGCTGAACTGAACGGCTTTCGCCCGGTCCGGCAGCATCGCCATGGTAGCGAACAGGATGTCCACCCGACCGGAGGTCAGAGCCGGGATCCGGTTGTTGACTTCGAGCGGGACGAACTCAACCTCGACGCCCAGTTCCTTTGCGAAGAGTGCGCCCATTTCGGCGTCAAAGCCGTCCTGCTTGCCTGCGCTGGTGACGAAGCCCCACGGCGGGTTATCGCCCTGTATGCCAACCACCAGCTTGCCCCTGGCCTTGATTTCTTCAGGGGTGATGGCTGCCGCGGGCTGTGAAAATGTTGCTGCAGCGATGATCGCAGCTGCGCTCAACAGCGCATGCCGCCGGTTCAACTTGAATCCGAACATGGGGTCCTCCTCCGTTAGCCCAGGCCCTCCAGCTCTCCTCCAACTGGGTGGCACAATGAGAGACTGGCACAAGGGGCCTTCCATTTCAACATAGTTTTTCTATAATCTCCGACAAAACACGTTTTACCATGTGATCAAGGTCGGTGGTGCGGTGACAAGCCACTTGGTGAAGGCTCTTTGTGGAGGAGGAAGCAATGAAGACATCAATTGCCACCGTGTCGATCAGCGGCGAGTTCCCCGAAAAGCTGGCGGCGATCGCAGCCGCGGGTTTCGACGGGGTAGAGATCTTCGAGAACGACTTTCTGGCCTTCGATGGCAGCCCCCGCGATGTCGGGCGCATGGTTAGGGATCACGGCCTGGACATTACGCTCTTCCAACCTTTTCGCGATTTCGAAGGCATGACCGGACCGCTGCGCAGCCGGACGTTCGACCGCGCCGAGCGAAAATTCGATATCATGCAGCAACTTGGCACCGACCTTGTTCTGGTGTGTTCCAACGTTTCCCCGGCGTCGCTGGGCGGGATAGACCGCGCGGCGGACGATTTCCGGGAACTGGGTGAGCGCGCGGCCAAACGCGGCCTGCGGGTGGGTTACGAGGCGTTGGCCTGGGGTCGTCACATTCATGATCATCGTGATGCCTGGGAAATCGTGCGCCGCGCCGATCATCCGAACATCGGGCTGATCCTCGACAGCTTCCACACGCTCTCGCGAAAGATCGATGTCGGATCGATCCGGTCCATTCCGAAAGACAATATTTTCATCGTTCAGATGGCGGATGCACCGCTGATCGACATGGATCTGCTCTATTGGTCGCGGCACTTTCGCAACATGCCAGGAGAAGGCGACTTGCCGGTGAAAGAGTTCACCGAAGCCGTCGCGGCAACCGGCTATGATGGCTATCTGTCCCTTGAGATATTCAACGACCAGTTCCGTGGTGGCTCTGCGAGAACAATCGCGGCGGATGGCTACCGTTCCCTGATCTATCTTGGTGACCAGGTTCGCCGCAATCCTCAAGCCGGCACGCTGACCGTGGCGGAGATGCCGGATCGCGCGTCAGTCAAGGGAATAGGCTTTGTCGAGTTTTCGACCAACGAGGACGATGGAGAAAAGCTTGCCGACATCCTGGAAGTGCTGGGCTTTCGCAAGACCGCCCTCCACCGGTCCAAGAAGGTGTCCATATTTGAACAGGGCCGGATCCGTATCCTGCTCAACACCGAGGACCGCGGGTTCGCCGGTGCCTCCTTTGCCGTGCACGGCACCTCTGCTTATGCCGTTGCGCTTATCGTCGATGATGCCGCGCAGGCCCACGAGCGTGCGGTGGCACTCGGTGCAGAGAACTTCGATCAGGCGGTCGGGCCCGGTGAAGTCAAGATTCCCGCGATCCGTGGCCTCGGCGACGGCGTGATCTACCTGATAGACGAGAAAAGCGAGCTTGGCCGGTTTGCGGAGATCGACTTCAAACCTGTTCCGGATGACGGTAGCCGGTCAACGGCGCACCTCGCCCATATCGATCATGTCGCCCAGACTGTCGCCTACGACGAAATGCTGACCTGGCTTCTGTTTTATACGTCGATATTCGACGCCGCCAAGACGCCGATGGTCGACATCATCGATCCGTCCGGCGTGGTGCGCAGCCAAGTGGTCGAAAACACGTCCGGCAGCCTGCGTCTGACACTCAACGGGGCGGAAAACCGCCGCACGCTTGCGGGTCATTTCCTTGCAGAAAGGCTGGGTTCCGGGATACAGCATCTGGCCTTCCATACCGAAGATATCTTCGCGACCGTGGCTGCCTTGCGCGATAACGGTTTTGAACCCCTCCCCATCTCGCCGAACTATTACGGGGATATAGAGGCGCGGTTCGGGCTCGATCCTGCCCTGACCGAGCGATTGAAGGCCGACAACGTCCTTTACGACCGTGACGATCACGGCGAATATTTTCAGCTCTACAGCAAAACCTTTGGCGAAGGGTTCTTCTTCGAAGTCGTACAACGCATCGGCTATCGAGGCTATGGTGCAGCCAACGCGATCTTTCGGATTGCCGCGCTGAAAAAGGCACTAAGGCCGGAGGGCCTGCCGCAGATTTGAGGTTGAGGGAACGATATAGGCTATCCTCGGCTACGCGTTGCGATCCTGACGGGCTTACAACGGGCGATCACGCGATGTATGGGAACCGAATAACCTCTGAGATGAGCACATGCTGTCAGCGTCGCTGAACGAAACCGTTGCCGAAGGCGGCTACAAACGGATACGCGCCGATATAATATTCGGCCGTCTTCTGCCTGGCCAGAAGCTGAAACTCGAGAAACTCAAGGAAACCTACGAAACAAGCGTCAGCACCTTGCGGGAAATTCTCAACCGGCTTGCGTCCGAGGGACTGGTGGTGGCCGAAGGTCAACGGGGTTTTTACGTCACGCCCATGTCCTCCGGCGATCTCAAGGAGATTGCCGCGCTTCGGCTGTTGCTGGAAACGCATGCTTTGGAACAGTCCCTCGAAAAGGGTGATGTGGACTGGGAGGCAAGGCTGATATCCGCGCATTACAAGCTTTCACGTATGGAAACCGTCATGGCCAACGGAGACACGAGCCAGACCGAAGACTGGAAAAGGTACGACTGGGAGTTTCACCAGGCGTTGATCTCCGCCTGTGGGTCTAGATTGCTCATGGAAACGCATGCTGCGGTGTTCGACAAGTACCTGCGATATCAGATGGTCGCCCTCTCCTATCGCGGCCAGATTGCCGCCGATGAACACAAACGTCTTCTCGAAGCGGCCCTGGAGCGAGACCAGAAGACGGCAAAGAAAATCCTTCACCTGCACATCCATGGCGGCGTCGAGCATGCTTTGGCGCGCGAACCTTCACTCGGAGTCTGAGGCATGGGTGAACCCGTGTTGCGCGAACGCAATCAGGACAGCGAGTTGAAAGAAACCGGGAGTGAGGCTGTTTTTCAGCGGCTTCGGCAGGACATCATTCTCGGCAATCTCCAGCCCGGCTCAAAGATCAAGCTCGAGCAGGCCCGCGACCGATATTCCATCAGCATATCGTCTTTGCGAGAAATTCTGTGCAGGCTGACGGCGGAGAACCTCGTTGTTGCGGAAGGCCAGCGGGGATTTGAGGTCAGTCCGGTATCGCGGCAGGAGCTGTTGGAGCTCGCCGATCTGCGGATCGTTCTCGAATGCCATGCGATCGGACTTTCCTTCTCGGCCGGGGATCTTGAATGGGAAGGTTCGATCGTCGCCGCCCATCACCGACTGGCAGCTGTCGAACGGACGCTTCTTGCAGGCGACACGTCCCGAACCATAGACTGGGTGCGGAAGGATTGGGAGTTTCATCGTGCGATCGTTGCTGCGAGCAATTCGACAACGCTTCTGCAAAACCTGTCGTCCGTGTTCGATCGGTTCCTACGCTATCATATGCTCGCTGGCAGCTTCCGGGGTAAGGCGGTCGTGGACGATCACAAGCTGCTTTTCGAGCGAGCGCTTGCGCGAGACGCCGATGATGCCAGACAGATCATAGCGAACCATGTGCAGCAGGGTGTCGAGCATATTCTCAGCGTTCCAGGCTGCCTTGCGAAAGGCATGGGATGACGTGATTTTAGCCGGCATTGCCGGTCCGTTCTCGCGCAACGAGCGGACGAGATCCCGCTCATGGCCCGTATCCGGCGTCGCAGGCCGCTCAGCCTCAAATCTACCAGTTCGTCACGGATCCGTCCCGGCGTTTCAGGTGCGGCGCTTCCCAGAATTCGAAACTCTGCCTTGCCAGCAGTTCCTCGTTCACCTCGATGCCAAGACCGGGCGCATCGGACACCGGATAGAAGGCTCCTTCGAGCTTCGGCTGGACGGGGAAGAAATCGGAATTGTCGAAGCCGAGATGGGTTTCCGCCGGGCTGCTGCGGGTCTCGAGCCATGAGAAATTCGGCACGGCGGCGCAGAAATGCACGGTTGCGGCCGTGCAGACGGGCCCGAGCGGGTTGTGCGGCATCATGTCGACATAGTGGGTTTCGCTCCACGCCGCCACCTTCATCGACTCCGTCAGTCCGCCGACATTGCAGACATCAAGACGATTGAACTGGTGGATATCCCGTTCGATATAGGGCTGGAACTGCCATTTGGACGAAAACTCCTCGCCGATCGCGAAGGGCACATCCGTCATCCGTCGCAAGGCCTCGTAGGCGCCTGGGCTCTCGTCGCGGATCGGTTCCTCCAGGAAATCGAGCGTGCCGGACGGCATCTTCTGGCAGAAGCTTGCCGCCTCGGCTACCGTCAGCCGGTGATGATAATCGATGCCGAGCACGACATCTCCCCCCAATTCCTCGCGGGCCTTCACCAGCCATTTTGCCGTCGTGGCGATATGCTCCCGCGGCTCATAAATCTCCTTTTCCTCGTGACCGGAAGGAGACAGCCGCATGGCGGTCCAGCCGTGATCGACCAGCATTTTCGCCTGCTCGATCATTTCCGGGCCCGGCGCGGCAAAGGTGGTTGCGAATGTCGGAATACGATCGCGTTGCTTGCCGCCAAGAAGCTCATAGACCGGCACGCCAAGCGCCTTGCCCTTGATGTCGTGCAGTGCGATGTCGATAGCGGAGATTGCCGCCTGCAACACGCGGCCGCCTTCGAAATACTGGCTGCGATAAAGCTCCTGCCAGATGGCTCCGATCCTGAAGGGATCGCGCCCTTTCAGACATTCCGCATAATGCTCCAATGCGCCAACGACAGCCTTTTCTCGGCCGGAAAGCCCGCTTTCGCCCCAGCCGAAAATGCCCTCGTCGGTCTCGATCTTGACCAGAAGCTGGTTACGGATACCGACCTTGACGGCATAGGTCTTGATGGCGGTGATCTTCATCGTCACTTCTCCCTGCCCTATCGCCTACCAGTGCCACAGCGTGCCGTCTTCCAGACGGTTCACCGGCAGATAGGCGCGCTCATAGGGAAATTTCGCTGCAAGCTTCTCATCGATATCGACGCCATGGCCGATCGCTTCGCCCGGATGCAGATAGCCATCATTCAGGCTCCATGCGCCGGGAAAGACCTCGAGGATCTGCGGCAGGTAGCCGGAATATTCCTGGATGCCGAAATTCGGAACCCAGAGATCGAGATGCAGATTGGCGCCGAGGCAGATCGGCGACATGTCCATCGCGCCGTGGCAGGCGGTGCGGACATTGTAGATGCTCGCGAAATCCATGATGCGGCGCAACGCGGTGACGCCGCCGGCATGCACGCAAGTGGTGCGAATATAATCGATCAGCTGTTCCTCGATCAGCAGTCGCGCATCCCAGATCGTGTTGAATACTTCACCGACCGCGAGCGGCGTCGTGGTATGCTTGCGGATCAGCCTGAACCCTTCCTGGTGTTCTGCGGCCACCGTGTCTTCCAGCCAGAACAGGCGCGCGAATTCGAGATCCTTGCCCAGCCGCGCTGCCTCGATCGGTGTCAGGCGATGGTGGCTGTCGTGCAAAAGCTCAACGTCCCAACCATGCGTTTCGCGGACAGCCTCGAACAGTTTTGGCATGTGACGCAGGTATTTAGAGGTCGACCAGACTTCCTCGTGCGGAAAAGCATCATCGACAGCGTTATTCGTTACTGTCTTGGCGCCGGTGCCATAGACATCCGGCAGGCCGGGAATACCGCACTGGACGCGCACGGCCCTGTAACCTTCATCGATCCGCCTGCCGACGGCTTCGACGGCTTCCGCGATATTGGTGCCCTGCGCGTGCGTGTAGCACAGCACTTTCTCACGGCTGGCGCCGCCAAGAAGCTGGTAGAGCGGCATGTTCGCCGCCTTGGCCTTGATATCCCATAGGGCGGTGTCGATACCGGCAATCGCCGCCATCGTGACGGGTCCACGACGCCAATAGGCGCCCCGATAGAAATACTGCCAGATATCCTCGATGCGTGACGGATCACGGCCGATCAAAAGCGGCACGAGATGTTCTTCCAGATAGGCGACAACCGCCTTTTCGCGCCCGTTCAGCGTCGCATCGCCTACACCCGTCAGTCCTTCGTCGGTAAAAATCTTCACCGTCACGAAGTTGCGGCCCGGAGAGCAGACAATGACTTTTACATCGGTGATTTTCATGAATTTATCCGTTTACTGAAACAGGGTTGGCGACATAGCGGACACGATGGTGCAACCGCCTGTCGCGCGGATCGGGATGGGGAATGGCAGAGAGCAGCGCGCGGGTGTACTCATGCGCCGGGTTGTTGACGACCTGATCGGTATCGCCGGCCTCGACGATCTTGCCGCGATACATGACCGCAACGCGGTCGCACATGTAGCGGATCACCGACATGTCGTGTGAGATGAACACGTAGGACAGACCAAGCTCGTCCTGAAGCTTCATCATCAGGTCGAGTATCTGTGAGCGAAGCGATACGTCGAGCGCGGAGGTCGCTTCATCTGCGACAATCAACCGTGGCTTGACGGCGATTGCCCGCGCGATGCCGATACGCTGGCGCTGGCCGCCGGAAAAGGCATGCGGATAACGCTCTCGCCAGGCAGGTTCCAGCCCCACTTGCTCCATCAGTTCGGCCACGCGCTCATCGAGTTCCCTGCCCTTCATGCCGGCAAGTTTGAGCGGTTCGGCGATGATCTGGGCTACCGTCTTGCGTGGGCTGAGCGAGCCAACGGGGTCTTGAAAGATCATTCGCACCTCGCGGCGAATTTCCTTCAACTGGGCACTTTGCGCCCTGCGAAGATCGATGATGCTGCCATCCGGACGCCGATAGTTGATATGGCCGTCTTGCGGATCGTAGATGCGCAGCAGGCATCGCCCCATCGTCGTCTTGCCGGAACCCGATTCCCCAACAATGCCGAGCGTCTCTCCGGCTCGAACGGTCAGCGAGACACCATCAACAGCCTTCAGACCCGAGGGGAATGTAAGCGACATGTCCCGCACCTCGAGAAGCGGCACGGCATCGGTCGGGATCGCTGCGCGTTTCAGCCGAATATCGGCCTTGCTTTCCAGCCGGACGACGGAGCCGATCAGCCGCTTGGTATAGTCATCCTTGGGAGCGTGAAAGACCTCTTCCACGCTGCCATGCTCCATCACGCGGCCGCGATACATGACGAGCACCTCGTCGGCAATTTCCGCCACCACGCCCATGTCATGGGTGATGAAGATCACCGCCATGCCGTGGCTCTGCTGCAGCTTCTTGATCAGGTCGAGGATTTCCGCCTGGGTGGTGACGTCGAGTGCCGTGGTCGGCTCGTCGGCGATCAGCACCGACGGATTGCAGGCCAGCGCCATGGCGATCATCACACGCTGGCGCATGCCGCCTGAAAATTCGAACGTGTAACGATCGATCGCCTGTTCCGGTCGCGGGATCTCCACCTGTTTCAAGAGTTCCAGCACGCGCGCGCGCCGTTCCTGTTTCGGCGTACCGAAATGGATGCGCAGGGCTTCGCCGATCTGCTCGCCGATGCGGTGGACGGGCGAGAGCGAACTCATCGGTTCCTGGAAGATCATGGCGATCTCCTGCCCGCGGACAGCGCGGATCTCCTTGCCGCGCGGATCGAGCTTGGCAAGGTCGATGGATGATCCGTCCTGTCGCGTCAGAACAATGGAGCCGCCTTCGATCCTGCCGGGCTTGTCGACGATCTGCAGGATCGATCGCGCCGTGACCGATTTTCCCGATCCACTTTCGCCGACGACGCAAAGCGTCTTGCCTCGTTTCAGCTCGAAGGAGACGCCGTCGACGGCCTTGAACGTGCCGGTGCGGGTCTTGAAGTAGGTACGAAGGTCTTCGACCTTGAGGATTATGTCACTGGTCATCAGGCGTTCTCGTAAGGGTCGGCCGCATCGCGCAGTCCATCACCAAGGAAATTGAGCGACAGCACCGCGATCACGATGGCCGCGGCCGGCGTGAAGAGCAGCCAGGGTGCCTGCGCCACAGCGCGGATGTTCTGCGCTTCCTGCAGGAGAACACCCCAGGAAATGATCGGCGGCTGCAGCCCGATACCGAGGAAGGACAGAGCGGTTTCGGCAAGGATCATCGTGGGGATGGCAAGCGTGACGGTGGCGATGATGTGGCTCATGAAGGAGGGCACAAGATGGTGGAAGATGATGCCGAACTCGCTCATGCCATCCAGCCGCGCGGCGGTGACGAAATCCTCATTGCGCAGCGACAGGAATTTGCCGCGCACTTCTCGCGCAAGGCTGGTCCAGCCGAGAAGAGAGACGATCAGGGTGATGACGAAATAGGTTCGAAGCGGCGGCCAACCGACCGGGATCGCGGCCGCAAGCCCCATCCAGAGCGGAATGGTCGGGATCGAGCGCAGAAGCTCGATGACACGCTGGATCACCACATCGATCCAGCCGCCGAAGAACCCGGAAATGCCGCCGATCGCCACGCCGAGGACAAGGCTCATGGCGACGCCGACAAGACCGATCGAGAGCGAGATGCGCGCCCCGTAGACGACACGGGAGAAGATGTCGCGCCCCAGACGATCCGCACCGAAAACATAAAGGCTGTCGCCGGGACGTGCGTTGACGAGCCCGAACAGCTTGGTTTCCATCGGAATGAAGCCGGCAAGCGTATAGGGATCCGACTTCACGAAGAAGCCGACGGCAAGCGGCTTTGTCTGGTCTGCCGTGAACTCGCGCCGCATCGACTGCGTATTCAGCGTCATTTTCAACTGATCGACATGCGGCATGAAGGCGCCTTCATGGATCAGCGACAGGCCCTGCGGCGGCGCATAGGTGAAACGGGCATTGGTCGCGTTCGGATCGAACGGCGCAATGAATTCCGCAAACAGCGCGACCAGATACATGAAGGCGATGACGACCAGGCTTGCCAGCGCGATCTTGTGTTTCTTGAACTTAAGCCAGAACAGCCGCCACTGGCCGGCGACGGCGATATCCTTGCCGCGCAGGTCGATCACGGCGTCCGTATCGGAAGGGATCTGGGTCATGTCGGTCATTGCAGTCTGATCCTTGGGTCGGTCAGCGCGAGCAGGAGGTCCGAGATCAGGGTGCCGATGATGGTGAGCACCGAGATCAGCAGAATGAGGGAGCCGGCGAGATACATGTCTTGCGCCAGAAGTGCGCGCAGCAGCAGTGGACCGGTGGTCGGCAGGCTCATGACGACGGAGACAATGATCTCGCCAGAGATGACGGCGGGCAGGATCCAGCCAAGTGTCGAGATCAGCGGGTTGAGCGCCAGCCTGACAGGATAGCGCATCAGCAGTTCGAATTCCGACATGCCTTTCGCCCGCGCCGTGGTGACATAAGGCTTGGACAGTTCATCGAGCAGGTTGGCGCGCATGATACGCACCAGCGCCGCAAGCGACCCCAGACCGATGACGATCACCGGCAGCCAGACATGGCTGGCGAAATCGACGAGTTTGCCAAAACTCCAGGCCGCATCGGCATATTGGGGAGAGAACAGCCCGCCAACGCTTTGGCCGAACCATGCCGACATCAGATACATGGCCGAGAGCGCCATTAGAAAGTCAGGCACGGCAAGGAAAAAGAAGGCAAGAAATGTCGCCACGTAATCCTGGATCGAATATTGCCGCACCGCCGACAGGATGCCGATCGGAATGGCAACGGCCCAGACGAAGCAAAGGGTCAACAGCGACAGGAGCAAGGAGAAGCCCAGCCGGCTCCAGATCAACTCGGTAACGGGCTTGCCGAGTTCGAACGAAATGCCGAAATCGCCATGCAGGATAATGCCCACCATCCATTTGTAATACTGGACATACATGGGCTGATCGAGGCCGTAGCGCTCGCGCATGGCGGCAAGCGTGCCGGCTTCGACGGCGCCGCCCTGGGCGGCCCAGTCGGCCATCAGCGTCGTCAGGTAATCCCCTGGCGGCAACTGGATGATGGCGAAGGCGATGATCGATACGGCGAACAGTGTCGGAATAGCGAACACCAGCCGCTTGGCGATATAGCGAAGCATGGGCAATGACCGATTAGGGGAGCGGTGCGACCGGGAGCGCAGGACTGCCGGCCGCGGGAAGGATCATCGAGATCGTCTATTGCGCCTTGTCGAAATACCACTGCGACAAGGTCGGCGCCGGATGCCACAGGTTACCGGTGATCGGAATACCGTCGACGACATTCTTCAGATCCTTGGACACCATCATGTATTTTGGCATCGGACGGGAAATGCCGATATTCAGGAAGTTCTGAGCCGAAAGCGTCAGGAACTCCTTCATGCGAGCCTTGCGGTCTTCATCATTGGCAGACGCGTTGACCTTGTCATAGGCCGCCATCAGCGCCTTGATCTCTGCCGGCGGTTCCTCGCCCGTCTGCGGGTTGGCGTACCATTCCGCCCAACGAACGGCGAAGAAGATATCGGCCTTCTGGAACGGCATGTAGCAGCGCGGATCGGTGTAGACTTCGTTCAGCCCGCCGACGCAGTTCCAGATATAGGCGTCCTGCTCGTTGGCGTTCCACATGGTGTTGAGACGGGCGCGATCTGTGGTGCGGATCTGGATGTCGATGCCCACCTGCTTGGCATATTCCTGCACCATTTGCACGATGTCGGGATAGGACAGGCCGAAGGCATCAGCGACCATGAAATTGATCGTGAAACGCTTGCCGGTCTCGTCGAGACGGTAGCCCTGTGCGTCCTTGTTCGGCATGATCTTGTCGAGCGCAGCCTTGGCAGCTTCCGGATCATATTCCGTGTACTGCGTCGCTTCCTTCTCGTTGAACAGTTCATGCTCCGGCTGAACCGCCACCTGCGCCGGGGCACCCTGCCCGACATAAACCAGATCGATGATTTCCTGCCGGTTGATCGCATGGCTGAGCGCGATGCGGAAATCCTTGTTCTGGAAGATTTTCTTCTTCACCGGGTCTGTGGAGTTGAGGTTGAGCAGGATGACGGCGTCATTGGCCGGCAGATCCTTGACGTCCACGAAGCGGAAATTGCCGCTTTCCTGACCGTCAAACAGGACCGATTTGAACGTGGCATTGTTGATGTGGCGGAAGGCGAAGTCGAACTCGCCGGACGTCATCTTCAGCGCCATCAGCTGCGGATCGTCAAGCTTTGCCCAGGTGACATTGTCGATATAGGGCAACTGGTTACCGTCGGTATCGACCTTCCAGTAATAGGGATTGCGCTTGGCGGCGACCCGCTCGCCATCCGCATAGGGAATGGTCAGGATCCACGGGTTAAGCGTCGGCAGTTCGAGGTTCTGCCAATAGGCGGGCTGGAAGGTCAGCGAGACCTTGGAGTTGAACAATGCCACCCAATCGCCGGCGGCCGGATTGGCCTTCAGGAGATCGGGAATGCCGTCCTTGTTGTATTTTTCGTGGAACTGGCTGAGATAATGCTTCGGGTAGATGACCGGCAGGTGACCCTGACCATAGGCCAGTTGCTGCAGGAACAGGCCATAGGGCGAATCGAACTTGAACTCGACGGTCTGCTCGTCGATCTTGCGCACCTTGACCGGCTTTCCGGCAACGGTAAAGGTCGGGTTCTTGGCCGGAGAAAGGGCCGGATTCATGAACACGTCCTCGTACCAGAACATGATGTCATCAGCCGTGAAAGGCTGACCGTCGCTCCATTTCAGGCCCTTGCGCAGGGTGAACGTGTACGTTGTGGCGTCATCGGACGCAGTGAACTTTTCCGCAAGCGAGGGTTCCACCTTGCTCCATTTCGGATCCCAGCGGACAAGCAGTTCGTTTGCGATCGTACGTGTCAGATTGTACTGGTCGCCATTGGCAAGGATCGTGGTGCGCAGCGTGCCACCGTACTTGCCGACGCCATCCACCATGGTTTCCACATATGGATGTTCCGGAAGCCGCTCCGTCACGCCAGGCAACTTTCCTGCAGTGACCTGCTCGTCCAGTGCAGGCGCCTGCTTGTAATCGGCAGCCAGGGCCGTCAGGCTCGCGCCTGTCAGCGTAACCGTTACCATTGCGGCAGACAGGGCCAGGCGCTTGAGCGCCAGTCGATAATTCATGATCTTCCTCCTGACCGGATCCCCGGCTTTCCCAAACGCACCCTCCCAGGCGCGACGTCACACAAACGGTCACAGATCGTACATTATTTGTCAATATGCTTGTATGAAATTGCTATTATTGTTGATAGCGAGTTCACATCAAATGCATTAAAGCAAAGGTTATGAGCACGATTTCAAACCTTTTCGCTTCCGCCCCGGGTCATTCGCCGCATGTTGAAGAGGCTGGCGGGTCGGTCTACGAGCGTCTGCGCGACGACATCATTTCCGGACGTGTCCGGGCCAATGAACGGCTGAAAGTCGCGGAGCTTGCGGCGCGATTGGGGACCTCGACCAACCCTATTCGCGAGGCGCTGCAGCAATTACGGGGCGAAGGTTTCGTCGTCATGACGCCCAACAGGGGTGCGCGCGTCCGGCCTATCGACGAAGAATTCGTTCGTGACATCTGCGAAATAGAAATGCTCATCGAACCTGCGCTCACGCGCTGGTTCGTCGGCTTTGCGACGCGAGCGGATGTCGAGGAGCTGGAACGCATCCAGCAGGAGATCGAGGCGCTCAATTTCGGGGATGAGCTAAATCATTCGCATCTCGACCTGAGATTTCACCAACTGATGTACGACCGCCACTACAATCGGCATGCGGTCGAACTATGGGTGCGTCACCGCCACATACTGTGGGCAATCAGCCGCGGCTTTCCAACCTCGCTCAGCCGGCAATCCAATGTCCTGAGCGAACATCGTGAACTGATCGCCTGCATCAAGGCCCAGGATGCACAAGGCGCGGCCGATGCCATTGGTCGCCACGTCGAAGGGTCCGGCAGGCATATTATCGAGCGCATGAGGCTTCTGAAAAGATAAGCCTTACGCCCGCCCTTGTGGCGGCCTGGCATTATCCATTCATCCTCGGTCGGGACGTACGCGAGCGCGCGCTCTCAGCGCCAAAAGGCAAGTCAGGCGCTGCCGGGCAAAATATCGGAGGGAATCGGGCATATATACGCTTTACCGTCAGTCTTCTCCCTCCACTCCGCTTTCACCGATGCGAGAAGGTCCGGGGACGTCAACAGTGAAAGCCCTGTCGTTGCGATTGCCTTGGCGGCATGGGCCATTGCCTTGTGCGCCGCCGCGCTTTTGCCTTGCGCGACGACCTGCCACGTATGCGGATTGGTGCCGATCGCCCAGGCAGGGGTCCAGCATTGAGCGGTCGGTGTCACCCAGCTGACGTCGCCGACATCGGTAGAGCCGGCGCGGAAATGCGACTGACCTTCGAAATCACGCAATCCCAGATGCAGCGGCGTCGAGCCATCGACTTTTGCATTGGAAAACACATCGCTCTTGATCTGATACAGCCTGACGCTGCTTTTGATCGCTTCATCGGTAAACGTGTCCTGGATCGACTTGGCGAAAGCGAGATCTGCATCGTCGAACGCGATCGGGCCAAGCGCCACCATGTTTTCATGCATCGCGGTTTCGAGCGTGATGTTTGGCAGCAGATTTGTGGAGGCGGTGTCGAACACGATCTCTACCTCGGTCTCCGTCATCATCGCCGCCCCACGCGCGACCTTGTCGACGCGCTTTGCAAGCTCCAGCGCCTGCGGCATTTCCGGCGCACGCACGAGATAGAGAACTTCGGCCTGCGCCTGCACGACATTGGCGGCGCGGCCACCGGTGTCGGTTATCGCGTAATGGACCCGGCAATCCTGCGGCATGTGCTCGCGCAGGAAATTGACACCGACATTCATCAGCTCCACCGCATCGAGTGCCGAGCGGCCAAGATGGGCAGCATTCGATGCATGCGCGGCAACCCCCTTGAAACGGTAGTAATATTCGAGAACAGCGAGATTGTTGGTAGAGCGTACGCCGTTGAACGGCGCAGGATGCCATGTCAGTGCCGCATCGACATCATCGAAGAGGCCGGCGCGCACCATGAACGTCTTGCCCGAGCCGCCTTCCTCCCCGGGGCAGCCATAATAGCGGACGGTGCCGGCAATGCCGTTTTCATCGAGATGGCGGGCAAGCGCGATGGCCGCCATCAGCGAGCCGACGCCGAGAAGATTGTGGCCACAGCCATGCCCGGTGCCGCCGGCGACAAGCGGCCGGTGTTCGGCGACACCGTCAACCTGGCTCATGCGGGCCAGCGCGTCGAATTCGCCAAGAATGGCAACCACTGGCTTCCCTTGGCCGAACTCGCCGATAAAGGCGGTCTCCATGCCCGCAACGCCGCGCGTCACCGCAAAACCATTGGCTTCCAGCGTTTGCGCCAGAAGACCGGAGGATTGCTTTTCGTCGAATTTCAGTTCGGCGAAATCCCAGATGCTGTCGCTGAGCCTGGAGAAATCCGGTTTCATCTTTTCGATCATCTCGGCGATGGAGATCACGGCGTCGCGGTTCATGGGTTTCCTCTTGGGTCTGCTGGCGCCCGTTTTCGGACGCGTTTTTCCTGCCGGCAGGGGAACGGCCGGATCAGATATCGACAGGGGAATATGTGCCGCGCCAGTATCGGTTGCCGGCGCGGCGAAAGCGATCAGTCTTCGACCGAAACTTCCCAGAGACGGGCATTCGACTGCCAGACCGGCTGTCCCTTCAGTTTCTTCGTCGCACCCCAGACATCGACCATGTCGTAAAGGAAGATGCCAGGCATCTCCTTCAGCATCAGTTCGTGGAACTCGTCGAAGATTTTCTGACGTTTTTCCTGATCGGCCTCGGCATAAGCGGCATTCATCAGCTCGACGGCCTTCGGATCGTCCCACATCAGGGAGGCGTTCTTGTCCTTGTTGCCGACATAGAAGGAATACATCAGCGCCGGATCGAGACGTGGCGCAACCGACTGCGAAATGACCTGATAATTGCCGGAACGGCGACGATCGACCTGCGTGGCATAATCCAGCACTTCGATCTGTACGTTGAGGCCTGCCTGCTGCATCATGGCCTGTGCCATGACGGCCGCCGGGAAGCTCGGCACGTTGCCGCGCTTGTTGGCAATGATCGAGATCGGCTCGCCCTTGTAACCGGCAGCGGCCAGTTCCTTCCTGGCGGCCTCGATGTCGTAAGGCAGGCGCGTCTTCTGGGTCTCGTTAAAATAGACGCTGTCCTGCGATACCATCGAGCCATTCGCCTCGCCGGTGCCGTTCGAAGCGGCTGCAACCAGTTCATCGAGATCGAGCGCCATGGCCATGGCGCGACGGACGCCCGGATTACTCAGAACCTTGTCGCGCGTCTGGATGTAAAACAGGTTCTTGCCGTTGTTGCGCGAAACGATCAGCTGCGTCTTGTCGTTGGACTTGAATTCGGGGATCAGGTCCGGTGAAATTTCGGCGGTATCGAGCACGCCGGATTCGAGACCGGCCTTCACGGTCGAGGCATCAGGGATAACCATGAACTTGATGCCGTCCGCAAGCGGTCGCTTCGAACCGACCATGCCGTCCGGCTTGCCGTCATTCTGCGGCGAGACGTAATCGGCGAATTTTGCAAGGTGAATATATTCGCCCTTCTTCCATTCGTCCCACTGGAACGGCCCGGTGCCGATCGGCTTGACGAAACTGCCGTCGGCGGAAATCGAGTCCGGCGAAATCATGCCTGTATACCCGCATTCGGGGCGCGACATCAGGCCGAGGAAAACGGCGGACGGCTTTTCGAGCGTGATGTTGACGGTTGCCGCATCCACAGCCTTCACCCCGGCGACCGGCGCAGCACCACCTTTGGCAAAATCGTTGAGGCAGGTCCACTTGGTCTCGGGCTTGAGATAACGCGTCCAGTTCCAGGCGACGTCCTCGGCCGTCATCGTCTTGCCGTTGTGAAATTTCACGTCGGTGCGCAGCTTGAACGTATAGGTGAGGCCATCGGCGGAGGTTTCGAAGCTTTGCGCCAGAAGCGGCTTCACCTCACCGCTATTATTGTAGCCGACGAGGCCTTCGACGATGTGCAGAATGACGCCATCCGTATTGCCGTCGCGGTTGACACCGGGATTGGCGCTGCGCAGGTCGGAACTCTGCGCAATGGTGATGTCGCGCGCCAGTGCCACGCCGGACATAACAAGCAGAGCCGTGCCTGCCAGAAGAAGCTTTTTCATTGTTCTACCCTCTTTTGCCATTGTTATTTTCATGACTGAAATCCAGCCCAGCAAGCCTGCGCCAACCGGCCGATCGTCTCTAGCGAAAGCGTATAGCCCGGCGTCCCGTCGGCCATGACCTGCGGCACGTCGTCGGTATAGGCGGTGATGATGAAGAAGGGGGCGCCATCCTTGTAAACAATGCCGGCATCCATACGACCACGCTTGCCGCGCCCACTCTTGCTGGCGACGACAGCCTCGAATGGCAAACGCGACCGGATGCCGTAGCGCAGGATCTGGTGTTTAAGCGTTTCCATGGCGAAGGCGCACAGGTCCGCGCTGCAGCCGAGCCGGTTCTGTGCCTCGGCTGAAGATTGCGCATCGAGAATGGTCTGCAGCAGAAGCACCTGATCGGCGGCCGAAGTCGTCGTCACCGTCGTCAACGCATGATCGGCCGGCAGCGCAAGCGGCGGAATGAGGAAACGGTGATGGGTGTTGGCCATGCCGAGCGCCTTGCAATAACCGTCCACCTCTTCCAGTGTCAGCCGCTCCAGCACCATTTTCGTGCAGACATTGTCGCTCAGCGTCATCATGCCCGTGATCGCGTCACGCAGCGAAATAACGATGCCCGGCGTCATATAGCGGAACATGCCGCTCGCCACTTCCTCCGCCAGCCTTTTCTCGTAGGTGACCGGTTCATCAAGATCGAGACGGCCCTCGTTTGCTGCCTTGAGCGCCGCCATCATGATCGACGTCTTGCGGGTGCTGCCGGACGGCGTTTCCTCATCGGCGCCACGCCGGATTTCCTCGCCGGTCAGCAGGTTGCGCACCATGAAGCGGGTGACGAATGGCTGTGCATCGCAGATTGCGGAAAGCTGGTCGGAAATGGTCATCGTGTTCATCCTGTTAGAGCCCCTCTTCAAGACGCCATTTGAGCGTCACGCCGCCACGCTCGTTCTGGTCGAGGGCGGGAATGGCCGAGAGGAGACGGCGGGTGTAATCCTGCTGCGGGTTGTCGAAGATCGTGTCGCGATCACCCTCTTCGATGATGCGGCCGTCCTGCATGACGACGACACGATCGGCTACCTGCTCGACCACGCCGAGATCATGACTGATGAAGAGGCAGGAAAAGCCGTAACGCTTCTGCAGATCGGAGAAGAGATCAAGCACCTGCGCGCGGACCGTCACATCGAGCGCAGAAACCGGTTCGTCGGCGATGAGAAAGCGGGGCCGGCGGGCAATCGCGCGGGCAATGGCCACCCGCTGACGCTGACCGCCGGATAGCTCGTGCGGATAACGGCTGGCATAATCGTCATTGAGGCCGACCTCTTCCAGCGTTTCCAGCGCCCGTTTGCGTTTTGCCTCCGTGTCCAGATCGGGAACTAGACGAAGCGCCTCCTCGACCAGTGCCAGGATCGTCATGCGCGGATCGAGCGAGGAATACGGGTCTTGGAACACCATCTGGCAGTTCATCCGGTAATCCTGCCAATCCTCGTCGCGGGAACGTCCTTGGAAACGGATATCGCCTTCGCTTTCCTTCACCAGACCGGCGATCGTGCGGCCAAGCGTGGTCTTGCCCGAACCGGAGCCGCCGACAAGCGCCACGACCTCGCCCTCGTGGATATCGATGCTGACGCCGTGCAGGGCGCGTTTGGATTTCGCCTTCTTCAGCAGGGATTTGCGACCGGCATAATCGACGACGACGTTCTGGGCCGAGACCATCGGCCGTTTTGATTTGTCGAGCGCCCGGACCTCTCCACGGAAGGGCAGCGAGGACAGCAGCTTTTTCGTATAGGCATGCTGCGGGGCATCCAGCAGATCTTCCGTGCGCCCCTGTTCGACGATCGCGCCTTGTTCCATCACGACGATGCGGCTCGTATAACGCGCCACCATCGGCAGGTCATGGCTGATCAGCAGAACGGCGGTGCCTTCGGCCCGCGTCAGCTCCACCATCAGTTCCATGACATCGCGCTGGATGACCGCATCGAGCGCCGTTGTCGGTTCGTCGGCGATCAGCAGCGCCGGTTTCAGCAGCATGACCGAAGCCAGCATGATGCGCTGACGCATGCCGCCGGAAAACTCGTGCGGATAGGCAGCAAGCGCACCTTCCGGCTCGCGGATGCCGACACGCTTCAACATGTCGAGAATACGGGCGCGACGTTCTTCGGGCGAGAGTTTTGTATGGAGGATCAGTCCTTCCTCCAACTGCCGGCCGATCGTCATCGACGGGTTGAGCGAGGTCATCGGCTCCTGGAAAACGACCCCGATTTCGGCACCGCGCAGATGCCGAAGCTCCCTATCCTTCATCGTCAGGACATCGCGGCCCTTGTAGCGGACAGAACCACCCGTAACCTTGATGGCCGGAGGCAGAAGCGAGATCAGCGCACGGGTGGCCAGCGTCTTGCCGGAGCCGCTTTCTCCGACGATGCCAAAGATTTCGCCCGCCGCGATGTCGAAGGAAATGCCCTTGACCACTTCGATACCGGTATGTGCGACTTCGAGCGAGAGGCCGCGAACGCTCAGCAACGTGTTGTCTGTCATTTCAGGCCCCTCATGCGCGGGTCGAGGCGGTCGCGAAGGGCGTCGCCGAGAAGGTTGATGCCGAGCAGGGTCAACGCGATGCAGATGCCCGGAAACAGTCCGAGCCAGACGGCCTGCTGAATGAAGGGACGGCCCGCGGCCAGCATGTTGCCCCATGTGGGGGCTGGCGGCGGCACGCCGAGGCCGAGGAAGGAAAGCGCGCTTTCCGAAAGGATCGCCCAGCCGAACATCGACGTGGCCAGCACGGTGATGGGTGCGAGGCAATTGGGCAGGACGTGACGGAACAGCGTGAACAGTTCACCATTGCCCATCACCCGCGAGGCTTCGATGAACTCGCGTTCGCGCAGCGACAGGACGGCGCCACGCACCACACGCGCCATGGACGGGGTATAGGCAATGCCGAGCGCAAAAATGATGCCGTACTGGTTGGCGCCGAACACGGCGAGCAGGCCAAGGGCCAGAAGAATGCCGGGAAAGGCAAGAAGGGCATTGTTGATGGCCATGATGACGCCATCGATCCAGCCGCGCGCATAACCGCTGACAAGGCCGATCAGCGTGCCGCATATGGTGGCGAAACCGACGGTCAGAAATCCGATCCAGACGCTGGCCTGCGCGCCGACCATCAACCGGCTCAGCACATCGCGGCCAAATTCGTCGGTGCCGAGCAGATGCAAGGCGCTCGGTCCGGCAAGACGGGCGGTGAAGGACAGCTTCATCGGATCGAACGGCGTCCAGACGAGACCGAGGGCGGCGGTGGCCAGAAGCACGGCGATCAGAAAGCCGCCGATAAGGCCATTGAGAGTAAGCTTTTTCATTCGGCGACCACCCGCGGATCGAACAGGGGATAGAGCAAGTCAACAATCAGATTGACCAGCACATAGGACAGGGCCACGAACAACAGGCAGCCCTGGATCACCGGGTAATCACGGGCAAAAATGCTGTCGACCATGAGGCGACCAAGGCCGGGAATGGTGAAGACCGTCTCGATGACCGCGATGCCGCCGAGCAGATTGCCGAGGATGAGGCCGATCATCGTCCATGTCGGACCAAAGGCGTTCTTGAATGCATGCCGCCACAGGACGGCGCTTTCCGACAGACCCTTGGCGCGCGCATGGGTGATATAGTCGAGACGAAGCACTTCCAGTGTCGAGGCGCGTGCCATGCGGATCAGCACGCCCGCCTCGTGAATGACCAGCGTCATTACCGGGAGGACGAGATAAAGCAGGCCGCCGACGACATTGTCGCCGATCGAGACATAACCCAGCACAGGCAACCAGCCGAGCTTGAGTCCGAAGAACAGCAGCAAAAGCAGGCCAAGCCAGAAGGTCGGGATGGACAGAAGCACGGTTGCGGTGCCGACCAACGCGAGATCCGTCGCGCTGTTTTGCCGCCAGGCAGCAATGACACCGGCGGGCACGGCGATCAGGCTTGCCAGCAGAACGGCAATTACTACGATTTCGGCGCTGACGATGAAGCGAGAGACAACGAGCGGCAGAACCGCCTCATCATTGACGATGGAGCGCCCGAAATCGCCCTGAATGACATTGCCCGCCCAGATGGCGAATTGCTGCGGCATCGACTTGTCGAGGCCAAGTTCGGTGCGCATGGCGGCGATCTGATCCGGTTGGGCCATGTCGCCCAGCATCAGGGCAGCGGGATCACCGGGAATGAAGCGGATCAGCGCAAAGACCGTGATCGAGACAAGCACGATCGTCGGCAGCGCCATCAACAGACGGCTCAGGATAAATCTCAGCATTGTTTCCCCACGATTGATGACGGCTTTCCGTTCCGTCAGCATCGGTTTCATTAACGGGAACTATGACGAGATGATTCCGGATGCGCAATATTATGCGCTTTCATCATATGTCTATGCGCTACACATGGCTGAGAAACGCGCATGTGGAGGCAGACTTCTCTGCTTATGCACAGCTTTCACTCGACATTCTGGGAAAGTTCGATCTGCCTCTGCAGGGCATGGCTCAGAGCTCGTGCAGCGATGGAAAGCGGGAAGCCTGCCGCTCTCGCCAGGCCGAAATCCTGGGTGGATTGGGGTACGAAAGGTCGCTGGACGATCGGAAGATGATGATAGAGATTGGCGTAAAAACTGCTGATGATCGAAACGCCCAAGCCCTGCGCGACATAAGCGCAGGCCGAACTGTTCGTATGGGTCTCGATCTTGACCAGTTGCTTGACGCCAGCCTTTGCGAATTGCTGGTCAAGCGCCATACGGTTGGGCCTCTGCCGGCCGATGAGAATGAGCGGTACGTTGCGCAGATCCTTCGCCGAGATCTGCTCGAGCTTGGCAAGCGGATGCTCTTTTGGGACGACGCAGACGCTTTTGCCGCTGGCAACCTTGTCTATCTCGATCCCGGGACCAGTCTCGCCTTCCATGCGCAGAAAACCCAGATCAATTACCCGTTCTCCCACCAGTTTATTGATAGCTGTCGTGGTCTCGAAAAAGGTCTCTATGCGTACGCCCGGAAAATCACGGATGTAGTCAACGAGCATGGCCGGCGCGAAATTTTCCCACATGCTGCTGGGCAATCCAATGCGGACGATCTCGGGGCCGGAAGCGCCGCTGCGCAAATCTTCCGCATGGCCGGACATGCGCTCGACCGCGAGCAGGACGTTTTCTGCGTCGCGACCAAGAGCGATTGCTTCGGGCGTCGCGATCAGGCGCCCCTTGTCGCGCGAAAACAGCGTGATTGAAAGCTCCCGCTCCAGCTGCTGCAACAGGCGGCTGACGCCGGACTGGCTGAGGTTCATCGCCTTTGCCGCAGCGATCGTCGAGCCGGTGGCAAGAAGTGTGCGCAAAACCTCCAGCTGCCTCATGTTCATCGTGCGCACAACCTGACCTCACATCGTTGGTGATAACGAGACAACCCTCCGTTCGCCGAAACCGGATCGGTTGCCCGCTGCCACCTTGGACAAGAACCACGTTCAAGGGAAGACGTCTCCAGCAAGCCTCCGTTCTTTGGGCGATGGGTCGTCTTGTCCGGGTAGGGAATAAGACGTCGTGGCCGGAGCGATGGCCGATCTGCGGCTGGGACGAGCTTCAGTCGGAACCGAGCTGCCCCATGGTCGTTGTAGACTGGAAGGAGACCGGACATGAAAAAGTTCTTGATCGCAGCAGCGATGGTTCTGGCCGCCGCAACACAGGGAAACGCCATGGATAGTCTGTCGCAGTTCGACTGGAGCAAACGTGTGCTGGTTTTGTTCGGCGACCCGCAGAACGGAAAGCTTCAGGAGCAGGTGCGCCTGTTGAGGGAGCAGAAGACGGGGCTTGCGGAGCGGGAGATGGTCGTCCTTCAGGTTTCCGGCAACGACGTGCACGTCGTCTTCGGTGATGCCAAGCCCGTCAATGCAGGCCAGCTCAGAACGGAGGCAGACGCCGAAAGCGACGGCTTCGAGGCCGTTCTTGTCGGAAAGGACGGCGGTGTGAAACTGAGAAGCAAACAGGTCGTCAGCGATGTCGAGATGTTCGATCTGATCGACAGGATGCCGATGCGCAGAGCGGGCCGCGGTTGACGCGCATGAATTGACGCGACCGAACCTCCTATGTTCTGAACATATGAGAACCGAACGCGCTGGGAGCCCATCCGCTACTTCGGTCCTGCGGGAATAAGGAATGCTTGCGGTCAGCTGCCCGCGCGGAACATTCTAACTGAGCCTGCGTTCCTGACCGCTACGCACGATCCCTTTTTCCGAATATCAGACCCGTTCAAGGTTCATCACAGTTTGCCGAACAGATCAAAACGCATTCGCGCCGTCCGAAACGCCGGACTGTTTGAGCCCCATCATCGCTCGGAATTCGATGACATCGTGGAAACGGTCAAGAAGGCGCTCCGCTGCCCCGTCGCCATTGTCTCCATCCTGGACGAGGACCGCCAGGTTTTTGCTGCGCATGTTGGCCTGCCGACGGGCTGGGCCGAGCGTGGCGAAACACCGCTGACCCATTCCTTCTGTCAGCATGTCGTCGATGACAGGAAGCCGTTTGTTGTCGACGATGCCACGATGCACCAGCGGGTTCGCGACAACCTCGCCATCCGCGATCTCGGGGTGATTTCCTACATGGGCGTACCCGTATCCCTGCCGGACGGTACGATCATCGGCGCGGTCGCTGCGATTGACGGAAGACCCCGGGAGTGGTCACAGGCCGAATTGGATCTGCTGACCCAGTTCGGAAAGCTCGCCAGCAATCATATCGCCAACCTGATTTCCGATCGTCGCTGGAGCCATCTCTTCCAGCGCCTGGAGGAAGGCATCATCCAGGGGACCGTGATCCGGGATGCTGCGGGAACGGTTGTCGACTGGCGCTATGACCAAGTTAATCCGGCATGGGCAGAGCTTGTCGGCGTTCCTGTTGAGTTGGCAACCGGCAACACCATTCGCAATGTCTTTCCCGGAATCGAGGATGACTGGATTGCGGACGCCGCCATGGTCGTGGAGACCGGGACTTCCAAACGCTTCACTCGCCGTGTCGGCACGATCGATCGCTGGTTCGATGGCTATGTGCAGGCAACAGGCGACGATACGTTCGTTATCATGTTTCTTGAGGTCACGGACCGGGTGGCGGCGGCCGAAGCCTTGCGACGGAGCGAGGAACAGTTGCGGCTGCTTGTCGAGGGCGCCAAGGATTATGCAATCCTGACGGTAGACCTCGATGGAAAAATCGCTGCTTGGTTTGGTGGCGCGCAGGAAACTTTCGGCCGAAGTGAAGCCGAGATGTTAGGACGGCCGTTTGCCGAGATCTTCACGACCGAAGATCGGGAGCGCGACGTCCCGGCAAACGAGCTTGCCACGGCTGCACGGGAGGGTGTTTCGGTCGACAGGCGGTGGCACGCGCGCGCCGATGGAAGCCGGGTCTTTCTTGACGGAACGGTCCGACCCCTGCTCTCGGGTTCCGGTGGCGAGATTCGCGGTTACATCAAGATTGCGCGCAATGCGACACTTGAAAAGCAATCGCAAGACAGACAGCTCGCCTTTCTCAAGCTCGGGGACCGGATCCGGGAACTGCACACGGTCACCGAGGTCGCCTTCGCGGCATCGGAAACCATGGCACAAAACCTTGTGGGAGCGACCCGTGCCGGCTACGGCGTGGTCGATCCCATTGCAGAAACGGTACAGATGCTGCCGGGCTGGTGCGCGCCCAAAATCGCGCCCATCGCCGGATTGCATCACTTTCGTGAATACGGCAGCTTCATAGACGATCTGAAACGGGGCGAGAACATCATCATTCCCGACGTGGCCCTAGACCCGCGCACCGCGGCTTCCGCGGACATGTTCGGACGGATTGCCGTAGCGACCCTGGTCAACCTTCCCATCATGGAGCACGGCGTCTTTGTTGGCGTCATGTTCGTTCACTATGACAAGCCCCATGAATTTACAGCCGAAGAACGGGATTTCGTCCGGACGGTCGCAGATCGCACGCGCGAGGCTGTGTCCCGTATCCGTGCCCAGGAAGACCAGCAGATCCTCAACCATGAAATCGGCCACCGCCTGAAAAACACGATGGCCATGGTCCAGGCAATTGCAACGCAGACGCTGAGGCCTGTGACGGACCGCGGTCCTGTCGAGGCTTTTACCAGTCGGCTCCACGCTTTGTCGAAAGCCCATGAAGTACTTCTCGGCCAGGACTGGTCTTCGGCGCGTATCGTCCAGGTCACGGACAGCGTGCTCAACCAGCTCGCGCTGCCGGACCGTTACAGGATAGAAGGTCCCGATCTGGAGCTTGGTCCGCGGACCGCGCTTTCTCTCGCGCTGCTCATGCATGAACTTGGCACCAATGCACTGAAATATGGCGCATGGTCGTGCGACACGGGCATCGTCTCCGTGTCATGGAAAACGGAGGCCGCCAACGGCGACAGCACGCTTGTCCTCACCTGGACGGAAACAAACGGGCCGCCGGTCGCGGCGCCGTCCGGCAAGGGGTTCGGATCGCGGCTGATCAGGCTTGGCCTGATGGGAACGGGCGGTGTGGAAATCAGTTACGACCCATCGGGCCTGAAAGTCGAAATGCGAGGATTGGTTTCACAGTTGCGGCAGTCATGATGAGCGTAAACCCCATTTCCAATCGTTCGGCCGTCATCCTTGTGGTGGAAGACGAGCCGCTCTTGCGCCTTGCGGCCCTCGATTTGATCGAAATGGCCGGGTTCGAAGCGATCCCGGCTTCCGATGCGACGGAAGCCGTTTCGATCCTGGAAGCACGGGACGATATTCGCATCGTGATGACCGACGTCGATATGCCGCGCGGGGTGGATGGCATGCGCCTGGCCGCAATCATTCGCGACCGGTGGCCGCCGATCAAGGTGATCATCGTATCGGGGCACGTGGAAGATCCTGGCGACAAGATCCCGGCCGAGACGGTGTTTTTCTCCAAACCCTATCGCGAGGAGCAGATCATCGAAACCATACAGGCGATGATCACCGCCTGATGCTTCGGCCCGACGCGTCGCGACCCTGATCGACAAAGGTCGGCATCGACAGGTTGCCCGACGGGCGGGATCATTACCCGTTCCATCGGCTGTCTATCGACTTACAGTCCCTGGCGCGGGCGAACCGTCTTTCGCCATACGGGAAACGCCCTGAATGTCGCCAGGTACGGACCGTCCCGCTCGTTCAGTCCGGCGGCCAGGCGCTGTACGATCGCCTCCGCCATTTCCTCGATCGGCTGGCGAAACGTCGTGATCGCGTATCCTTCCCAACTGGCCTGCTCGATATCATCGAACCCGACGACGCAAAGGTCTTCCGGAACTTTCAGATTGAAATCGCTTCGTGCGACATCGAGAAAGCCGCAAGCCAGAAGGTCGGTAACGCAGAAGACCGCATCCGGTTGGCTTGCGCTGGGAAGCAGACGCCGCGCCGCTTCGGCACCGCTTCGGTAGCTTGTCGGTCCGACCTTCACCACCTGCGGCGGCGCGAAACCGGCTTTTTCCAGTATCGTGCAGAACAGTTTTTCGCGCGCCAGGAGGCTGGGAGACTCGTTCGTGGAAGAGACGATGGCAAAGCTTCGGCAGCCGGCGCGGGTCAGCATGTGACAGGCATCGCTCATAGCGGTCTCGTGATCGAGATCTATATGGTCCGCCTCCTCGATCTGGCCCTGCCGGTTGATGAGGATCACATGCTGGCCGCTTTCGATACAGGTGCGAACAAGTGAGACCGGCGGCGCGCCGGAAAGCACGATCGTGGCGGATGCCCGATAATTCAGCGTCTGGTGCAGGGCGGCGCGTGAATCGGCTTCGCTGCCCGCGGTGTTGATCACCATCGCCGCCCTGCCTGCCGCCTGTATGCGCCGCGTGAGCGCTTCAAGAAGCGCCGACTGGTAAGGCGCTTGCAAGTCTCCGCCGAGAATGCAGATCGGCCGGCTTTTCTCCTGAGAAAGGCCGCGCGCCAGATGATTGACGTGATAATTCAGCTCCTCGGCCGCCGCCAGAACCTTGCGGCGCGTCTCTTCGGACACGCTTGCGCCATCGGTGAATGTGCGCGAGACGGCGGAGCGGGAAACCCCTGCCCGCATTGCCACCTCGCTTGCGCTGGCAAAATTCGATGGCGGTCGCCTTGTCATGCGACCGCACGGCTGTTTGCGGTCTCGATCAGCCGGATCATCGCCGCCGAGCGCTCGACGGCCTCGATCAGCGCCGGCTTCGGTGTCTCGAACCACTCGTCGGGACGCAGTTCGCGGCGCACCCGTACATGGTCGATGGCGGATGATAGCGTCGGATAGACTTCCGGCAGTTCCATATGCAGGAACAGGGCGACGATCGCCACCGAACGGCTGCGGCCGGCGCGGCAATTGACGAGAACATTCCCCTTGTCGCGGTTCGGGTAGGAGGCCCTTTGCGGAAACGACTGGTCGAGCGCACCGCGCAGAAGGTAATAGCCGGCAAGCAGCATCGTATCGGCATTGCCGGCATCATCGACAAGCCCGAGTTTGTAATAGCGCAGGAAACCGGAGCCGGACACGACCCGTCCGTCCTCGTCCGTACGGCCCTCACCCACCATGTTGATGTCGAGATTGACGGCGCAGTTGACGACGACCTTGATTCCGTGCCGTTCCAGAAGCGCCGGACTGCTGGCCGCCTCGCGGCCGCCGATATAGAGATCGATGCCGCGGCCGGGCAGGTTCTCCTCGATCAGACTGAGATGTGGACGGTCGTAGCGTGGGGCAGCGCTCATGCGGCTTCTCCCTTTTCGATATCCGGCGCGATCGCAATCCGCATGGCCGCGGAAAATTCGGCGGCAATGCCGGGAGCAGCGGCAAAGATCACGCCGCCGGTCAGCAATTCGCTCTCGCTTGCCGGATAAGTGCCGGTCACCCCGCCAGCCTCCCGGACCATCAGCAGGCCGGCAAGGCAGTCCCAGGCATTCATATAGTATTCGGCGTAACCATCAGTGCGGCCCTCCGCGACCCAGGCGATGGCAAGGGCGCCGGATGCGCCGCGGCGGATATTGGCGCCGCGGCCTAGCACCCGTTCCTGCGCAGCCAGATATTCGCCAGCCTCGACGCGTGTCGACCAGCCGATCTCGACAGAAGCTGTGCCGATGGCGGCGGTTGCGGCAACTGCGATCGGCGCGCCGTTCTTCGTGGCGCCATGACCTTTACGGGCAAAATAGAGTTCGCCGGAGGCGGGATTGAAGATCGCGCCGAGCAATGTCTCGCCGCGTTCACGGTACGCGATCGACACACAGAAATGCGGGATGCCGCGGGCAAAATTGGCGGTACCGTCGATCGGATCGATAACCCACAGCCGCTCCGACAGCTTTCCGCCACCCTCCTCGCCCAGAATGCCGTCATCCGGGAACGCTTCGGTGATTTCCGCGCGGACATGGCTTTCGACTGCGCCATCAGCTTCGGTCAGAAAGTCCTGGTGGCCCTTGAGGGTAAAATCGCCGGGTTTGCGGGTACGGAATGCATCAAACGCCAGCGCGCCGGCGGAGGCGGCGACTGCGCGTAAGAAAGTTTCACGGTGGTCCAGATCATCAACGGTGGGCATGGGTTCTTTCGGCCGATAGGGGACGGGGCGTCGCGTCGGCGAGCCCCATCTGATTCACGATGGAATATGCGGTGATTACTTCTTGTAGTTCAAGGACCAGAGATCCTGCCAATCCTGGCGCGCTTCCCAGTCAGCGCCACCGGTTGAGGCATCGTAGGCCAGCAATTGGTCACGAACCTTGCCGACGCCGGACGGTTCTTTGTCAGGCAGACCGATCGTGGTGTTGGTCGACATCTTGCCGTCCTTGGCCTGCGGCGCGATGCCTTCGGCCGTCATCATGTAACGGATGAATAGCTTTGCCGCATTCGGGCTCTTGGTGCCGGAAGCAATCAGGCCGAGCGAAGGATAGGTCCAGCCGGAAAACGGAGACAAACCGGCGCAAAGACCGAGTTTCATGCCGTCCTTGTTGTCGCGATACTTGGCTGTGCTGACGAGACCGACAAAGCTTTCCTTGGTGTCCGGCGCGCCGATCGATTCGGCCGCGGCGCCGTCGGAATCGGTCAGAAGCGGGCTGTTGGCGGCAAGCGCCTTCACCCATGCAGCAGTTGCGCTGTCTTCATCCGTCTGCAACGGCTTGCCGTATTGCGCCTGATAGGCGTCTGCGACAGCCTTGTCGGCATGCATGGCCAGTTGGTTGAACCAGTCGGTGTAGGAGGGCTTGCCGACCGGATCCTGCATCGCAACCTTGCCCTTCCACTCGGCTTCGGTCAGTTGCCAGATATTGGTGACCGGGCACTTGTCGTGCAGAGCGGTATTGTAGGTCCAGACATTCGGCGCCAGAACGATCGTCAGCGGATCCTGATAAATCGACGGAATGTCCTTGGCCAGATCAGCCGGCAACCAGCTTTTGGCATAACCCTTGGCAACGATCTGCGACAGCGCGGCCGGCGCATCAGCGAGAATGACGACGTCGGCCTTGACGTTATTGGCCTGCGCTTCGCGAATAACGATCTCAAGCGTTTCAGGTGCCCCGGATTTTACACCCGTCGCCTTCACGCCGTATTTTTCGGAAAAGGCCTTGGCCTGTTCAACGATCTTGCCGGTGGAATCGTAAACGGTGATCGGCGCTTCCTGTTTGGCGGCTTCGATCGTCGCGTTGAGATCGAAAGCCTCTTCGGCGCCAGCGCTGGTGGCCCCCAAAAGGACGGTAGTGGAAAGCATCAGGGAGGAAATCAGAGTACGGGAAATTCTCATTGGTATTCCTTTGAGTGACGAAACAGGGGGAGGTTATGCGGGTAAAAGTGCCGCCCGGCTGATGCCGACTGGCTGTGCCGCGCGTTCGGCGCGGATCTCATTGGCCTCGATGCGCCGGCCCGTCGCATCGAACAGATGCAGACCCTCCGGCAGGGCAAAACACGTGACCATATCGCCGGGCCTTGCGATCGGCCGCAGATGCGTGGCGTGAAACACACGCTCCGTGCCCAGCGAAAACTCCAAGATCCAGCTGCCACCCGTCGGCATGACGCTTTCGAGCCGCAGTGCCCCCAGAGGCACCGCATCGGCACCGGGTGCAAGCGTGATCTCTTCAGGCCGGATGCCGACAGCGCTTGCACCGGAAAGTGCCCGTTCGCCGAACAGCCGCGTGGCCAGACCGCCATGCGGAGAGTTGCCGCCGAGTTCAACCATGTTGATCGGCGGGTTACCGATGAACTCGGCCACGAACCGGTTGACGGGCCGCGAATAGATATCGTCCGGCGCACCGACCTGCTGCAGGCGGCCGCCGTTCATCACGGCAATTGTGGTCGCCAGCGTCATCGCTTCCCACTGGTCGTGAGTGACGAAAACGATCGTCGTGCGGAATTCTTCGTGCAGGCGACGCAGCTCTGCACGCATTTCGAGCCTCAGCGCGGCGTCGAGATTGGATAGCGGTTCGTCGAGAAGCAGGACATCCGGGTTGACGGCCAGCATGCGAGCGAGCGCCACCCGCTGCTGCTGGCCGCCGGAAAGCTGTGAGGGATAGCGTTTGGCATAATCACGAATGCGCAGCTTCTCCATCACGTCATTCACCTTGGCGCGGCGTTCCGCATCGGGCAGCTTGCGCAGGCGAAGACCGAAATCGATATTGCGCTCGACCGTCATGTGCGGCCACAGCGCGTAGGACTGGAAGACGAGGCCGAGACGACGCTGCTCCGGGGGAACGAAAATGCCGGCGGGCATGCTGTCGACCACGCGCGACCCAATGGCGATCTGCCCACCGCTCAAGTGCTCGAGGCCGGCAATCATCCGCAGCGTCGTCGTCTTGCCGCAGCCGGATGGGCCCAGCAGGCACATGAATTCGCCGTCGGCGATCGTCAGGTTGAGGTCCGCGACGGCCGCCTGGCCGCCGCCCGGATAGTTCTTGGATACGTGGCTGAGGGTGATATCGGGCATGTCAGCTCTCCAGTCCCCTGGCGATGCCATTGCCGGTCAGACGGTTGATGAGAATGGTGCCGAACAACGCAAGAAGTGCGATCATCAGCACGACGGCATTGGCGGCCTGGGTGTAGTTGTAATCGACAAGACGCAGCGAGTAGGTCGTCAGTACGTCTGTCGCCGGCACGGCGAGGATGATGAACAGGCTGACACCCTTGATGCCGGAGATGAACGGCAGCAGGATCGCGCTCGCCAATGCCCGCTTCTGGATCGGCAGGACAATACTCGTCATGCGCCTCCACCACCCGGCACCGGCGACGCGCGCGGCTTCTTCCGGTTCCTTTCCAAGCTGCGCCATCGCCGCGATGCCGGAGCGCGACGCAAACGGCATCTGGTCGGCGACCAGCGCCAGGATCAGAATGATCGACGTGCCATAGAGGGCCGGCAGCGGGCCGCGCGGCACGGCGAAGAGGGTCAGCATCGCGGCTGCAAAGGCAATACCCGGGACCAGATAGGGCATGAAGGTGATCTGGCGCAGGAAGGCGCCAAGCGCCGCAAACGGGCTGCGGATCACTACATAGCCGACCAGCAGGCCGAGAATGCCCGATGCAAGCGAGGCCGCGCCGATGATCACCAGCGTGTTGAGACCCGCGCTCCAGAATTCGGGCGTCAGCAGAATGCCGCTGCGCAGCGCCACCGTGTCGAGGTTCGAGCCGATCCAGTAATCGAAGGTGAAATTTTCCGGTGTGAAGCGACCGGGCACCCGCATGATCGTCGACAGGAACAGGGTCACGAGCGGAACGACCACGCCGAGCACAAAAAAGGACAACGCAAAGCCGATGGCAGCGATCTGCCAGCGGCCGAGCGTTCGACGACGATCCATTGCCCCCTTGCCGCCGACGATGGCGAAGCGGCGCGCCTCGCGCATCATTCGCGTGTCGATATAAAGCGTCACCACGCCGATCGCCATGATGACCGCAGCCATCACCGCCGCCATGCCGCTCTGCCGGGTGGAGATCGCACGGTAAAGCGAGGTGGAAAGCGTATCGAAACCCACCGGCAGACCGAGCACATAGGGCACGGCGAATTCGCCGATGCAGTCGGCCAGGATCAGGAGGCCGCATGAGAGCAGCGCCGGACGCATCAGCGGCAGAACGATCTGGAAGGCAACCCTGCGGCGACTGGCGCCAAGGATGCGGGCGGAATCCTCCAGCTGGGCATCGAGCCGCTGCAGGGCAGCGCCCAGGATCAGGATGACGAAGGGCGCGTAGTGCAGGGACAGGATGATGATAATCGGGAACCGGCCATAGGCCATCCAGTCGGGCGTAACAAAACCCAGCATCTCCAGCCAGCCGGGCTGGCCGCCGACGGTGCGGTTCTTGAAAATCGTCGTCCAGGCAAGCGCCAGCGTCCAGGTCGGCAGCATGAAGGGAATGATCAGCGCGGTCGCCAGCCAGCGGCGGCCGACAAGATCGGTACGATTGACGAGCCAGGCCAGAACGCCGCCGACCGTCATCGACAGGATGATCGCGCCGACCGCAATCGATGCTGTATTCAAAAGCGGCTGCCAGAGCAGGATCCCGGACATCCGCGAAGCGAACGCACGGGTAACGTAATAGAGCGTGAACGCCCCTTCCGGTGCCCGGCTACGAGCAGCATCGCCGATCTGAACGATCGCGACGTTGGCGAGAATGGAGATGACTGGTGCGAGGATGAGAAAAGCGAACAGCAGCGCCAGGGCCAGGCCAATGGCGATCACCGGCTCGCGACGCCCCACGGCCAAATCATGACGCAGCTTTGCGAGCCCCATCCCGCGGCCGTTTCGCGCCATCCCCGTACCAATCATTCCCGACATCGCCGCCCTTTCTCGTCCAGCGCCGCGGACCATAGTCGGGGTGAGTGACAGGGAAGTGACAGAATGCACATATGTGCATTCAAATCGCAGCGGCTTACTGCGTCTTGACACCTATGGTCGGCGATTTTTTACACTCATGTGCAACCGCAGTGAGACGATGACGTCCGGCTTTCCACGCATGTTCCCGGCGAACCAGCCCGCCAGCGTCATCACGGCCGGAAAACGGCAGGCTCCCGCGCTCCAAGGTTTGGGCCTAGCGCAGCCCGCTGACAAAAGAAACGGCTCCCCTTTCGCGGGAGAGACCGGCCCGCAGTTGCGAGGACGATCCGCTGAATACCGTTAGAGGTCCATGGCGTGTTGTTCTGAGGGCTCGAAGACTTCGCCGTGCGTCGCCACGAAGAACTTACCCTCAGGCGTCACCCAACCGCGGAACATGCCGTCAGTGTTATACGGGGCTGCAACGGATCCGTCAGCACCGACGGCTACTAGCCCTGCCCCAACGCCATAGGGCTTCAGGTCCGCCAGAATGACTTGCGAAGCGGCTTGCTCCACAGTCTCGCCGAGGTATTTCACCCGGCTTGCCACTTCATGGCCAACTGCGTAGCGCATGAAATATTCGCCCTTGCCTGTTCCTGAGACGGCGCAAACGCCATCGCGAGCATAGGTGCCGGCGCCGATGATGGGCGTATCGCCGATGCGGCCGACGGGCTTGTTATTGTATCCTCCGGTCGAGGTCGCCGCCGCGAGGTGTCCTTCCTGGTCGAGGGCGACTGCACCGACGGTGCCGTGTTTTTCCGCTTCACTCGCCTTCGCCGCCGTGCCTGCCGCGACATGTGCCTTCATCGAAGCCAGCGCCCTCACGCGCCGCTCGGTGGTAAAGTGATCCGGCTCGACCATTTCCAGCCCGGCTGATCTCGCGAAAGCGTCTGCCGCGTCACCGCCCAGGAGGATCGCATCACTCTCCTCCATGATCTTTCTGGCTGCCTTGATCGGGTTGCGAATCCGCCGCACCAGCGTCACACCGCCGGCCGCGAGCGTGCGACCATCCATGATCGCAGCATCCAGCTCGTGCTGACCGTCGGTGTTTAGCGCTGCTCCGTAACCGGCATTGAAGTGCGGACTGTCTTCCATGACGACGACCGAGGCTTGTACCGCATCGACAGCTGAGCCGCCCGCCGTGAGCACATCCCAGCCAGCCTTCAGAGCCCGGCCGAGATCCACCCGGGCTGCCTCCCATTCAGCTTGACTGAGGTCGAGCTTCGCCATCACGCCACATCCGCCATGAATTGCCAGTGCCATCTTCGTCATCGTGCCGTCCTGTGCTCGTAGAGAAAAGGCCGGGCGGGGAGCCCGGCCAACCTCCTGCGATTGCTATTTCGCAGGCCGAATGTTCATGGCCAGCGTATCTTCGTCGGACGCGGGACGATCGTAATCGCCTTCGTCATTCCCGAGGCCGAAACGATCGAGGCGATCGTCAGATTGGGGCGGTCGGTTGCCACTAGGGCGTTGGCTTCCTTCAGAAACTGCTTGCGCTTGCCGGCATCCATTTCCACGGCAGCCGCTTCGATCAGCTTGTCCATCGTCGGGTTGGAATAACCGCGAACGTTGAAGGCGCCGAGCTTGGTGGCCGGGGTGTTGGTGTGCACCAGAGACGACAGCGTATAATTTGCCTCCCCCGTGAGCGTGCCCCAGCCGGACATGGGCAGCGAGTAGTCGCCGCGCGTGTTGGCGGGGAAGTAGACGGCGCCGGGCTGCGCATTGGCTTCCACCTGGATGCCGATGGCGGTAAGCATCTGAGATTGTCGGAGCGGCGGCGGCCAGAAGTTTCACGGTCCTAATTCTCTCGTGCTTCGTTCGCACGGAAGCATAGGCTGCGCAACCCTTGGGGATTAGGAGCGGCATCGTGATAGGACCTATGGCATCGGCGCATGAATGTGCCGTTCACCGCCGAGACAACCTTCCCGTCGCTTGCGCGTTGTCGTGCAAATCTCAGATTCGCGGAGCATGACAGTGTCGACAACACCTCGTTTTGAATGGCTCGCCAAAGCCGGATACACGGCGCGCGGCGTCGTCTTTTTGTTGATCGCGGGCCTCGCCCTGTTTTCAGGTGTTGCCGGTGGCAAACCGGAAACCAAATCGGCAATTTCAACGCTTCTGGACCAACCTTTTGGCCGTATCTGGGTGGGCTTGATCGGTCTTGGACTGCTTGGTTTCGTGGCATGGCGCCTTGCTCAGGCACTTGCCGACAGTGACGGTCATGGCAGGGATGCGAAGGGCGTGCTGATCCGCGCCGCTTTCCTGGGAAGCGCTACGACATATGTTGGTGTGGCCGGTTATGCACTCGGCCACGCTATGAACATGGGTGGCGGCAGCGAAGGTTCAGGTGAGCGTGGCCTCGCGCAGTGGATCATGTCGCAGCCATTCGGATCCTATCTGGCAATCGCGGTCGGACTTGGCTTTATCATCGGCGGCGGGGTGACGGCGTCCAAGGGCGTGATGCGCAAGTTCGAGAAATATGTGCGCATCCCTGATCGAAAAGGCATACTGACGACGATCAGCATCTATGGCCTCGTTGCGCGCGGCGTGGTGTTTGCCGTTACCGGCATTCTGTTTGCCTATGCGGGTTTCAGGGTCGATCCGAGCGAAGCGGGGAGCATGTCCGACGCGCTCGACTGGTTACGCCAGTTACCGCTCGGATCGGTGATCTACGTCGTGATCGCCGTCGGGCTGGCGGCATTCGGTGTCTATAACCTGATCGAGGCACGCTATCGAACCGTCCGCGGACCGACGAGACAGGATGTCGAGCGCGCGATACCGTTCCGGAACTGATTGCGGTCGGCCCTATCTCCGGCTGAAATAGGCCGATAGCGCATCGATATCATCCGGTGTCAAACCCTTTGCCGCATCGACCATCAGGTGCCCATAGGGTGAACCACCCCGGGTTCCGGCTTGAAACAACGTGAGTTGCTGGCGCAGATAGGCAGAATTCTGGCCGGATAGTTTTGGATAGGCCGGATTGGCGCCGGCCTTGTCGTGGCAACTGAGGCAGGCCGGCACCTTGTCCGTAACCCGCCCGACCTCGGCCAGCATCTTACCTTTTTCCATCAGCGCGGTGTCTTGAGCCGTAGTCTGTCGAGTGGCTGGTGCTTGGCCGGCGTAATAGGCTGCGAGTTCCGGCAGGCTCTGCGTAGGCAATGTGCCGACTGCCACCTGCATGATGCCGCTTGGCCGCTCATTGGCGGTATATGCCTTCAGGGCATTTAGAAGATAGGTTTTCGACTGGCCCGCAAGCCTGGGAATATAGCTCCCGTCATTCAGCTTGCTTTCCGCGTGGCAGCTATCGCAGGTGACCGGCAGGGGCGACACTTCGCCGGCATGGCCAATGCCCTGCAGACCGGACGCCTTGATATAGTCCTCGGCATTCATCTCTGGCAGCTTTTTGAGAAAAGCGACCATCGACCATACTTCATCGTCGCGTGACTGTGTCGGCCAAGCCGGCATGCCGGTGAAACGCACGCCGTGCTTGACGATTTCGAACAGTTCGCCGTCGGACCATTCAGGCACAACCGTCTTGAGGTCAGGCGGCGGCGGCAACATGGCCATCACCGAATCCGGTCGCCCTTGTGCGGGCGAGCCATGACAGATGGCGCAGCCGGTTTCAAAATGGCCGGCGGCCGCCGGTATCAGGGCGGGGTCGGTGAGCGGCGGCGCTTTATCGGTCGCAATTGCGCGCAAGGAAACGGAATTGCGCATCACCCAATGCAGGAACCAGTCGGTAATCGCCCAGTGACCGGTGGACGCGCGCACGCCCATCAGACCGGACCAGCCGAATGCGAGGCCAAGAAGCGGCGCCAGGATAGCGACTACGATGAGGTGCTTCCAGCGGATGGTCATTCGCCTCTCCTTCTCGACACTGCGGAGAGGCCGGTATTGAGCGTCGTGGCCAGCAGTGAAACGCCACCGGCCAGGTAAACCGCCGCTCCCACCAGCAGCATGATGACGCCACCGGCCTGCTGATCGACGACCGGGCTGAGCGGAATGCCGAAACAGGTCACCTCGGCGGAACCGTAAAGCGCGCGTGGCGACAGGGCGAGCAGCGCCCCGAGAAGCGTCATATGCATGGAAGTGAACAGCAGGCCGACGGCCCCGGCCATGCGCCGCCCCTCCCTGCCCGCTTCAAGTCCGCCGAGACAGGACAGCCAGAGGGTCAGGCCGGCCAAGAGAAAGGTTATCTGCTCAAGCCCGGCCACAAGCCCGGAATTTTCCGAAAGCGCCCGCAAGACCGGAATATGCCACGCCCAGACCGCAACGAGTTCGATGATGGAGGCCAAGATCGGCGAGAACCATGGCCATCGTGCCGGAAGGTCGAAACGCGAGCCCGACAGGCCGACGGCCAGCAATGGCGCGGCACAGGCCACGACACCCATATGGACGATCATATGAATGGTGAAGGAAGACCGGTCCGCGAAGGGCAGCACGACGCCCCACAAGATTGCGAGCACGATCAAGGCAACGAAGACTGTCGTTCGCTTCATCGCTGGCACTCCGCAATGAAGATCAGCGGGATCGCGACGTAAACGACGGCGACGAAGCTGAGGCCGGACAGAAGAAGCGTTGCAAAGCCCTGGAAAAGGGTGCGGTCCTTGCGCGTCGGCTCATCATGGGGCGGATCGCCGGAACCGAAACCCCATTGCCGCCATGCGAGGTAAGCCGAGAGCACGATAACGGCAAGCGCGACGATGGTGAAGCCGCCCAGCGCCAGCCGCACCGTGTCGAAGCTGAAATCGAACGTGGCGGCCTTGGCGCAATAGACGGCGACGGCCGTGTAACAGCCGACAAAATGGATCGCCCATACGGTCGGAGCGGTGAAGAGGGTCCAGAGGCTCTCCACCTCGCGCGGGATAAAGCTCTTCATGCGCTCACCATCGGGAAAAGGCCGAGGACGGCGAAGGTGACGACGGCCGTGAAGGCCATGAAATGCCAGTAGAGCGTGACGTTGCGGATATCCTGATCATAATCCGCCGTCATGCGACCGGCGAAACTGCGGGCCAGACAATAGGCCAGCATGACAATGCCCACCGCACCGTGAACGACCGTCCATAGCGCGATCACCCAGACTGTGGCGGGGTAGACATTCGAGGTAGGATCCATGCCATGGACGTAAGGTCCCGCAAGCCCTGCGAGGCAGGCGGCGACGGTGAAGAGAATGCCGGCGCCGAGCGCGATGCGACATCTGGCCGGTCCTCTTTCATTCAGCGTGCGCGCCGCGATGGTCGAAAGCCATGCGATGACGAAGAGGACGAGCGCGACCATCGGCCAGAACGCACCCGGACCTGTGGCACCGGCGGTAAAATCGTCATGTACCGTCCAGTAGAAGAAATAGCCGAAGATCAGGCTGGCAAAGGCGGTCCCATCACCAACCATGGTGATGAACATGGCCCACCAGCCGACCGAAGCCGGCCCAGAGACATAGACGGGCAGCATCTGCCCGAGGCCGACATCGACCTCGTCCGCTTCGGGTTTCTGTGCCGTGCCGGTCCATAGCCACCAGATGATGGCGATGAAGGTGATGACGGCGCAGATGATCGTCGGTACCCACCAATGGAATGTCAGCGCAATGAACACGCCGCCGAGCGCCAGCGCCGAGATCATCGGAATATAGGAGACGCCGCCGACCCGGAGGCACTGGATCGGTTCGGCATCGAGCACCGATGTGACCAATGTCTCGCGTTTGCCGGATTTGGCATCCGGGAGATAAAAGCGTCCCGCCTTGATATCCGCCTGCAGGTTCTCCTGTTCCCAAAGCGGGTAGCGGCTGGTGATGATCGGCACCGAGCGCATGCCCCAGCTCTCGTCCGGATCGTTGGTCCATTCCAGCGTGCCGGCATTCCAGGGATTGAGGTTGCGCGTCTCAGACTTGGGTTTCGGCCGGAAAATATCGATGACGAAGGTCAAAACACCGGCCGCGAAGATGAAGGCACCAATCGTCGAGACGAGATTGAACAGGTCCCAGCCGAACTCTTCGGGGTAGGTAAAGACACGGCGGGGCATGCCGCGAAGACCGGAAAAATGCATGGGGAAGAATGCGACGTTGAAGCCGACAAACATCAGCCAGAAGGCAAGCTTGCCCCAGGCATCGGAAAGCTTCTTTCCGGTCACGAAAGGGAAATAATAATAGATGCCCGCCACGATCGGGAAGAACATGCCGCCGATCAGCACGTAATGCAGGTGGGCGACGATGAAATAGGTATCATGGGCCTGCCAGTCGAAGGGGGCGAGCGCCACCATGACGCCGGTCAGCCCACCGATGGTGAAGATTGCCAGGCCGCCTGCCCCGAACAGCATTGGCACCGAAAAGATGACACGACCCGCCAGCATTGTCGCGATAAAAACAAAGATCTGCACGCCGGTCGGGATCGCCACCGCTTCCGATGCGGCGGAGAAGAAGGCGAGCGAAATCTGCGGCAGGCCGGTTGTGAACATGTGGTGCACCCACAGGCCGAAACTGAGAAAGCCGGTTCCGACCGCCGCCAGCACGATCCATGAATAACCGACGATCGGCCGTTGCGAGAAGGTCGGCACAATCATCGCCATCAGGGCGATGGCGGGCAGGAAGATGATGTAGACTTCGGGGTGGCCAAAAATCCAGAACAGGTGCTGCCACAGAAGCGGATCGCCGCCGCGCGAGACGTCGAAGAACGGCCAGTCGAACATCCGCTCCATTTCGAACAGGATGTCGCCGGCGATCAGCGGCGGGAAGGCGAACAGGATCATCCCGGCAACGATCAGCAGATACCAGGCGAACATGGGCATCATGTTGATGCGCATGCCCGGCGCGCGGCATTTCATGATACCAACGATGATCTCGACGGCAGCTGCGATCGACGCCACCTCGATGAAGGAAAGGCCGAGCAGCCAGATATCGGCACCAATGCCGGCATATTCCTTGTCGGTGGCAAGCGGCGGATACATGAACCAGCCGGCATTGGGTGCAGCGTTGAAGAAAATCGAGCCGCAGACAAAGATGCCGCCGAGCAGAAAGCTCCAGAAACCGAAGGCGGAAAGACGCGGAAAGGGCAGTTCGCGTGCGCCAAGCATCGAGGGCAGCAGAAAGATGGCCACGGCCTCGAAGATCGGCACGGCAAACAGGAACATCATCACCGTGCCATGCAGCGTAAAGGCCTGATTGTAGAGTTCGGCAGAGATGAGGTCGTTGTTGGGGGTGGCGAGCTGGGCCCGCATGAGAAGCCCGAGCGCGCCAGCAAACAGCATGAAGGCAAAGGCGGTGACCCCGTACCACAGGCCGATCTCGCTATTGTTGACCGAGGTCCAGTAACGCCAGCCGCCCGGCGTCTTCCAAACCTTGCGCAAACGCTCTTCCTGCGCTGCCTGCTCCTCAGCCGAAAAATTGCCGAGCTCCACCATCACCTGAGCTCCTTCAGAAATGCTGCAATTTTCTTGATGTCATTTTCGGGAAGCATGTCGAAATGCGGCATCTTCACCCCGGGCTTGACCTCACCGGGCTGAGCGATGAAGCGCGCAATATCTTCCGTTGTATGCGGCAAGGTGCCGGCAGCCAGCGTGTCGCGCTCACCGAAAGCTGTCAGGTCCGGGCCGATGCGGCCATTGGCGGCCGTGCCGGAAATCGCGTGACAGGCGCCACAGCCATTGTTGAGAAAGACGGCCAGCCCTTCGGCATCCTGCGGAGCGGAAGCACGCCGCTCGGCAAGCCAGGCTTCATGTTCCGCGGGCGCGACCGCACGGACGGTGAAAGCCATCAGCGCGTGGGACTCGCCGCAGAATTCGGCGCAGACACCGCGATAGGTCCCTTCCCTGTCGGCCGTAAGCGTCAAGGGATTGGTGCGGCCGGGGATCATGTCCATCTTGCCACCGAGTGACGGCACCCAGAAGGAATGAATAACGTCTGCTGCCTTGAGCGAGAAATGCGCCGGTTCGCCGACGGGAATACGCACCTCGTTTGCCGTCTCGAACATCACGCTGCCTGCTTCATCAAGATAGCGCACCCGCCACCAGAACTGTTCGCCGGTCACTTCGATACGGCGCACCTGCTGATCATCAGGCACCCATGGACGGATCGCCGGCATCAGCCACATGCCATAGGAAAGAAGTGCACAGAGGATAACCGTCGGAATGATCGCGCCGCCCCACAGGATGACGCGACCCGCGCCCTGTTCACTATGCTGATGCTTTTTGCGAGCGGCATAAATCAGGACCGCGACCACCCCGACCCAGATAAACGCGCCGCCGACCAGCATGACGTAAAACAACTGAGCGACCTTGGCCGCTTCTGGCCCTGCAGGATCAAGCGTGGAATGGCTGCCGGAGCAGGAACTGAGGAGACAGGTAGAAAGGACGAGTGCAATCGGACAAAGCGGTATCGGAAATCGCCTATTTCGGGTTGGCCGACAGAGGTCGGTCAATCGCTCATCCGTCATCTATGTCAGCACCCCGCACGTGCGCGAATGTCCATTCGCGCTTGTTCATTCGGAGTTAAACTCGCAAGTCAGCGAACGGTTCCCCAAAGAATGATGGATAGAGCACCCGGCTCGCCGCAAACAGCTTTTCTGGTGGATCGACCTCCAACAAAGCTGCGTCATCGATGTACGTTTGGGACGTAAGAATCGCCGGTTGCCCGGTCCGTCATTCTTTCCCAAGGTTTACTCGAGCCCACTTTTAGCGAGCGGATTTGCCGCCGCTTTGACACCGCAAGCTGAGAACGTATTTCTGCCCATCCAATTTTCGGTTACGGCAGTTGCCGAATGACGATGCCGCACCCCAGCCCGGACGTTGATCCGTAAAATCGGCACTTTCCCTGCGCGATGCGAATGATATGAATCGATCGCCTTCGCCACTTATCACGTCGAACAGAAAGCTGATTTTGTGACCACTGTGCCCGTGAGCAATCAAAGCATGGAGTATTTTCGCGCCAGACAACAGGATGTCGTGATCGCTCCCGTGTTCGGCAAATCGGAAATTTCGATGGCAAGGCTGTCCTGTATGACGCCCGGGCATGGAGTCATTGATCCGCCGGTCCATGAAGACGCGTTTTTTCTCGCCTTCAATCTTCTTGATTACGATGGCGATCTTTGGGTCGATGGCAGGAGAGTGCAGACCAAGCGCTCAAGGAGCGGCAATTTCACCATCTATGACCACCGGCGGATGTGGCTGGCGGATATGAGGTCGTCGTTTGATGGTCTCGGTTTTCACATCCCTCGCGCTGCGTTGACAGCATTCGAGGAGGACCTTGGCGGCAAGCATATCGACACACTGCACGCAGTTCCCGGCCAGGATATCGAGGATGATATCGTTCGGGGACTGGTGCGCGTCTGCCTCCCGGTTCTGAGCGATCCCCACCATGCGACGCGCCTGTTCCAGGACCACGTGGCCGCTCTTCTCACGTTCCACCTGTGCGCGACCTATGGCAATACGAGCATACGAAGGCCGGTCCAAGGCGCCCTCGCCCCCTGGCAAAGGAAGCGCGCGTTGGAGATGCTGGAAGCCGATCTTGCTGCCGATCTACCCCTGGCTACCGTTGCCGCAGCCTGCGGCCTGTCCCAGGGATACTTCACAAGAGCATTCAGGCTATCGACGGGCCATCCGCCTTATCGCTGGGTGATCCTGAAACGGGTAGAAAGAGCCAAAGAGCTTCTCCGATCGACCGATATCGCGATCACCGAAGTCGCTTTTCTCTGCGGTTTTTGTGACCAGGCCCATTTGACCCGGATGTTCGTCGCTAAGGTCGGCATGACGCCCGCCCAATGGCGCCGGGCTTTGCGTTAGCACATATGCCTGCGATTCTACGTTTGTAACATCCAAAACGCATTCGCTGGATCCAAGAAATAAATTGCGGCGATCAACATAACACTGCGGCACCCGAGCTTTGCAAACCGTAAGGCTCAGATCGCAGGGCTCGAAAATGACTGAAACTCTTCTGCACCTGACCCGGCGCACCGCACTGCTCAGCGGAGCCGCCGCCGCAGTTTGCGCAAACCTCCCGACCGTGTTCGGATCGGCAGCATTTGCTGCATCCCCCAAGCATTTCACCAAAGGAGACAGAACCATGGCCTATGTCACCACCAAGGACGGCGTCGAAATCTTCTACAAGGACTGGGGTCCGAAAGACGCGCAGCCGATCGTCTTTCACCACGGCTGGCCGTTGTCGTCGGACGATTGGGACGCTCAGATGCTGTTCTTCCTGCAGAACGGCTATCGCGTCGTCGCCCATGACCGCCGCGGCCATGGTCGCTCGGCCCAGGTGGCGGAAGGTCATGACATGGATCATTACGCCGCCGATGCGTTTGCAGTCGCCGAACATCTCGACCTCAAGAATGCCGTTCATATCGGGCACTCCACGGGTGGCGGCGAAGTCGCCCGTTATGTCGCAAAGCATGGTCAGCCTGCCGGCCGCGTCGCCAAGGCTGTTCTCGTCTCCGCCGTTCCGCCACTGATGCTGAAGACCGAAGCGAACCCGGAAGGCCTGCCGATGGAAGTGTTCGATGGCTTCCGCTCGGCGCTCGCCGCCAACCGCGCGCAATTCTTCCGCGATGTTCCGGCCGGTCCGTTCTACGGTTTCAACCGTGACGGCGCCACGGTGTCCGAAGGCGTGATCCAGAACTGGTGGCGTCAGGGCATGATGGGCGGCGCCAAGGCTCATTATGACGGTATCAAGGCCTTTTCCGAAACCGACCAGACGGAAGACCTGAAGGCGATCAGCGTTCCCACCCTGGTGCTGCACGGCGAAGACGACCAGATCGTTCCGATCGCCGATTCCGCACACAAGTCCATCAAGCTCCTCAGGAACGGCACGCTGAAAACCTATCCGGGTTTCTCGCACGGCATGCTCACCGTCAACGCCGACGTGCTGAACGCGGACCTGCTGGCCTTCGTCAGGAGCTGAAGTTCAGGAGCAGACGACCGTCGCAATGGATTGCGACGGTCACTCAAGATCAAGGTCGTGGGCGGGATCGGGCCGGTGAAAGATACTTATCGCCTCAGGCTGCGACATCTGGTGCCGCCACCTAATAGCCACGCTGTGCAACCTACTGCTGCGGCAAACCCATGGTCGACAAGCCGAGTTCTTCAGACTGCTTTGCAGTGAGAAGCACAATCCCGCGGGATGTCAGCTCACGGATCTAGGCGTCCTTGGTCTCGAACCTTCGCTTACTTCCACACTGTGAGCGTAGAGCGGGCATCGCGGCTCCATCCTCCCCATCCGGACTGCTACCGCAGATACTTGCGTTGTTTTCCCTTAGCGCTAATATTGCCTCCAACCAGTCGCGGAGCTAACGGTGAGGAATATCGGCACGACCTTTCATGCAGAGGTAGAGGAAGCGGTGTTGCCGGAAATCGGCTTCTTCACATGGGATATCTCGGACAACACGTTATATGCGGATGGTGCCCTGGCCGCCTTATTTGGTCTCGATCCTGCAGATACCGCGGATGGGCTACCGATCGAGGCCTATCTGAAGCGAGTTCATGTCGAAGATCGATCGCGGCTTGCGAAGACCATAAGAGACAGTATTGTCGCCGACAGGCCGCAGCAGGAAACCTACCGTGTCTGCAACTCACATGGCCAGTACACGCTCGTAACGGGATACGGCCGCGGTTTTCGCAATCGCACCGGCGACACCGTCAGATATGTCGGAGTTGTAATTCCCGCCTTGGGAAATAGCGAACCCGTCCGTTTCCAATAGCATTCCATGCGCCTGTCGGCCGCCCACTGAACGACGTATCAGACATCAGGATGCGCATCATCGTCGCGGTACAGGCCTTCCAATGTTTTCAACATAGCGCATACGCCGGGGTGCTTGGTCGAATAGTAAATCGACTGCGCTTCACGCCGTTTCGTTACGAAATCGCCCGCCCACAGCTTGGCCAGATGCTGCGAAAGCGCTGAAGGGCTCAGCCCCACCCGTAACGCCAGGTCACCGACAGCCGTCTCTTGACTGGAGATGATCTGCAAAATTTGCAGACGTTTTTCGTTCGCCAAGGCATCTAGCAGCCTCGCGCGATCATGAAATTCAGACTCGTCCACGGGATAGGCCTTGAAAAGCTGCCAGCACAGTGAAAGCTTACAGCCTTCACACGGCGGTGGAAAGGGGTTTTGCGTACTCCAAAAATAATCCTACCAGCACAGCTGGGATACGCAACCGCTGCACGTGGTAGCGCCCTTGCCATCTAACTGGAATGGCTTGGGAGCAATCAAGGCGTCGAGATCGATTGCGCCACTCCCAATTGTCAGGCTGCGTCCTGCCATCCATCCCACTGTCTTAGATCATGATCTGCAACAGGCTTGCTGAACAAGTAGCCTTGGAGTTCCCCGCAGCCTGTGCGACGGAGGATGGTCGCCTGCTCCTCGGTTTCGACGCCTTCCGCCGTCACGTTCATGCCTAGACCCGAGGCAATGTCCTGAATAGCTTGTACAATCACCTTGCAGTCATTCCTGTTTGCGATCTCCATCACGAACGATCGATCGATCTTAATCTTGTTGAACGGGAACTGTCTCAGATACCCCAGGGAAGAATAGCCCGTTCCGAAATCGTCAAGCGCAACCCGAACGCCGAGCGCCCGGATTCGACGGAGGATGTCGATAGCCGCCGCAACGTCATCGATCAAAAGACTTTCCGTGACCTCCACCTCTAGCCGTTCCGGCGCCAGGCCTGACGCAAGCAGGGTCGCCAGAATTCGGTCGGGTAGATCGCGATCGCGAAACTGAACGGCAGACAGATTGACGGCCACGCGGCGGTTCGCCGGCCACGATGCGGCAGTTCGGCATGCCTCCTGGAGTATCCAGTCGCCGACGGAAACGATCAGTCCCGTAGCTTCTGCCAGCGGTATAAACTCCACCGGCGAGATCACTCCAAGGCTAGGATGATGCCATCTGACCAGCGCTTCGCAACCGGTGACCGCCCCTGAAGCCGCATCAACAAAAGGCTGATACAGGAGCCGTAACTCCCCTCGGTGCGTGGCGAGGCGCAGGTCGTGGGCCAGGCGATTGCGTGCTTGAAGCTGGAGATCCATCGCAGGTTCGAAAAACCTGAACGTTCCGCGACCATCTCGCTTGGCCCTATATAAGGCGGCATCCACGTTCTTGAGAAGCTCTGTTGCCGTCGCGCCGTGGTTCGGCGCCAAGGCTATTCCAATACTGGCGCCGACCGAGAGTTCGAAGCCCTTGATTTCCACTGGTGTCGCGACCGCGCCAAGGATCCAACGGCAGTTTTCTTCCAGTCGCTCATGGTCGACATCGAAAGACAATACCATGAACTCATCGCCGCCGATCCGCGCCACCAAGCCTTTCGATCCGCCAGCGCTCGAGATTTGCTTTGAAATTTGCATGAGAAAGGCATCGCCGATCGGATGGCCGTACGTGTCGTTGATCGGCTTGAAGCCGTCCAAGTCTATGCTCAGTAGCGCGAACGGCTTGCCCGAGCGACACGCCTCTTCAAGCGCCCCCGAGAACTGGGTTCGATTTGGAAGTTGAGTAAGGCCATCGTGCAGCGCGAGGTGACGGATCTGTCGCTCTGCTTGCTTGGCGGAAGTCACATCCGACATCACGCCTCGGTGTCCGACAATTGCACCGAGCTCGTTGGTCACTGCCCTACCGGAGACGGAAAACCATCGAGGCACGCCATCCACCACCAATGATACGACATGATCACGGAACGACTTTCCAGCATTGATGTGATCGATCAGTGTCGCAACGCCTGTTGACGCCACCGCGCCTTCGGCATTCCGGAAAAGCGCCTCGAGCGGAAGCGACACCATTTCGCCCTGAGATCGACCGAACGCAGCAGCAAACTGCGGTGATGGTGACATGATGGCGATCAGCTCGTCGGTCTGCCAAAGCCAGTCGCTCGATTGCTCCTCGTGATCGCGCAGGAGAAGCCCGATGACTTCGTTCTGCTTTTCCAAAGCGATTTGCTGAAGGACCGACTGAGAGAAGGTTTTTGAATGCTGTTTGATCAGGGCGTAAGCGCTGCCAACGCCGATGACGAAAAGACAGAGCAGGATTATGTTGTCGAGGGTAGGACCCCTCAACACCATGGCAATTCCCGTGACGACCAACTGCGTCGTCATGAAAGATGCGGAAGACCGAAGGACAGGCGCGTGAACAAAACTTGCTGACCAGAAAGTTCCCAGACAAAGGGACAGCATGAAAGCGAACGCAAGCCCATCCTCCTCCATGATGATCCAACTTGGAAAGCTCATCATGACCGAGGCGGATATTACGCACCAAACCGCGTAAGGCCTGAGTTGTTTTTCCGACAGGGGCCGTGGAGGTCGGCCGGCTGCGCGGCGCGCGATGCGTATCCGCACAGCCGTCATGATCAGGGCCAGGACCAACCAAGTGATCGACTGGGCGCTGTAGGAATCGTAGAAGAATAGGGTCGAGACGGCGGCAGCAACAGAAAATGCGATCAGGCCGCGGCTGATATTCTGTTCGACAGCATGGACCTGCAGCCCCCGCAGATAGTCACCATCATTACCAGGCCCGATGAGGGGGACCGATGGAGTTCCTGCGTCGGTTTGGACATCACGTATCATGTTGGGAACCCCCTGCGGGCGAACCTTCTAGGACTTGAGTAAAGAAGCAGTTAGAGAGTGTGGTAAACACACTGGACGCCGCCGCGGGTACGCTAGCGTACCCTCCCTTTGCGCATTGCGCAGCGTCCAGGGTCCTATGCCTTATGGTGTTCAAACGGACCGAACCTCCGTGATTGACAACTCCAGGTCCGAGGTCCAGATTGACGCCATTCCGAGGGGAGCACCGAACGGTGCTGAGATGGCGGTGAGCCGGACCCTTGAACCTGATCCGGGTCATACCGGCGTAGGAACGGAAACGGCGCTTTCGTGCACCTCTTTCTTATTCTCCGCTCGCCTGGATCTCCATGATATCGCTGTCAGGAGATCAAACCATGCCTACCGCTTTCAAGGGTTTCCAAGCCACGAGATCCGTATGGCTCGACAGCTCCACGTCGATGCGCTGACATGCAGTTTCGACCCACGTCCTTGGGGCTTTTTCTGCTGCTGCTGATCTGGTCGGCAGCGGTGGAGCTGTTTGCTCCACCGCGTTATCTGTTGCCATCGCCGCTTGCAGTCGTCCACGCGCTGGTGCGCCAGAGCGCTTTCCTCACTCATCATACGCTGATCACGCTTGGCGAAATTTTAGCGGGCCTGTTTTTCGGCAGCGTCTTCGGAGCGGCGGTGGCATTTCTTTCAGTGGCACTGCCGCGCACCGGCAGGCTCCTCTGGCCAATGATCCTTGTGCTGCAGACCTTTCCCGTTTTCGTGCTCGCGCCGCTCCTGGTACTGTGGCTGGGTTTTGGCGTAGCCTCGAAGGTGGCGATGACGACCGTCGTCATCTTCTTTCCGGTGGCCTCTGCATTTGCCGATGGTCTGAGGCGCACCGAACCCGTGCTTCTGGAGGCGGCGGCGCTGACGGCTGCAACCCCGTGGCAGGTACTGGTTCGGCTGAGGGTCCCCCTTGCTTTACCCGCACTGGTGTCGGGCCTGCGCGTCGCCGTGCCGCTGGCGCCCCTTGGGGCCATCATCGGCGAATGGGTTGGGGCTTCGGCCGGGCTGGGCTTCGTTATGGTCCAAGCCAATGCCCGGATGCAGACCGATACCGTTTTTGCCGCCATGGCCATTCTCGCCGTGACAAGCATCGGCCTGCGGCTGGCCTTCGATCGGCTCACGCTGGGACATCCCCACTGGGCGCGGGAAGACGAGCAGAAAACACCGTTTTCATCCTGAGGAGAGACGAGAACCAATGAGACGAACCCTGCTGGCAATTGGCATTGCCATTATCACAAGCTTTCATGCGAACGGCGCGCATGCCGCTGACAAGCTGACCGTCATGCTCGAATGGTTCGTGAACCCGGATCATGCGCCGCTCGTCATCGCCGCGCAAAACGGCTATTTCGACGCCGCTGGACTTGACGTCGAACTGGTGCCGCCAGCCGATCCATCGTCGGTTCCGCGTCTCGTCGCGGTTGGTCAGGCGGATATCGGCATTCACTACCAGCCGAACCTCTATCTCGACCACGCAGCCGGCCTGCCGCTCAAACGCGTCGGCACGTTGGTCGAAACACCGCTTAACACCGTCACGGTACTGGCCAATGGCCCGATCCGCAGCCTGAAAGATCTGCGCGGCAAGAAGATCGGCTTTTCCGTCAGCGGTTTTGAAGACGCGATGCTGAAACGCATGCTGGAGGGCGAAGGCCTAAGCCTTGAGGATGTCGAGCTGATCAATGTCAATTTTGCGCTGTCGCCATCGCTGATCGGCGGCAAGGTCGATGCCACGCTTGGCGGCTTCCGCAATTTCGAACTGACACAGATGCGCCTCGAAGGCCATGAAGGTCGTTCTTTCTTTCCCGAGGAACACGGCGTCCCCGTGTATGACGAACTTATTTTCGTCACCCGTGATGCCCTGGTGGCGGATCCGCGCCTACCGCGTTTTCTCGAAGCCGTCGAGAAGGCCGCCATTTTCCTGACAAATCACCCGGAAGAGTCCTGGAAACTCTTTGTGGCAGCCTATCCAAATCTCGACGACGCCCTCAACCGTCAGGCCTTCACCGATACCCTGCCACGCTTCGCAAAGCGGCCGGCAGCACTCGATCGCGGTCGATACCAGCGTTTTGGCGAATTCATACAGACAAGCGGGCTGATCGAAAAAGCGCCGCCGGTCGCAGACATCGCATTGGAGGTTCGGTGACCATGGCACGGACATACCCGACAGCAGAGCAGGCCGCCGATCTTCTGGACCGTGTGCGCGAAAAGCGTCCGCGCGTGCATTGCCTGATGAATACGGTGGTACAGAAATTCACCGCTGACGGCATAACGGTGATCGGCGCAATCCCGTCAATGACGTCCTCATCGGACGAGATCGCCGATTTCGTATCGAAGGCGGATGTGTTGACCATCAATCTTGGCACGCTCGACGCCGAGCGTCGCAATGTCATCGAACGAGCGGTCGATATCGCCAATGATGCTGGAAAACCATGGATTCTCGATCCCGTCCATTGTGACTATTCCCCTTCCCGACTGGAGTTTGCAAGAACGCTGATCGCCCGCCGGCCGAAGGTGGTTCGCGGCAACAGAGCCGAAATGGCCCTGATCGGAAGCCTCGGAGATATCGTCAGCATCGAGACCGGCGCGACAGACCGGATCACGGACGGCGGACGTACCGTCACCGTGCGCAACGGCCATTGCTGGATGGCGCAGGTCACCGGCACCGGCTGCCTTTCCGGCGGGGTAATTGCCGCCTTCCTCGCCGCCGAGCTGGATGCTCTAGCCGCTGCGACGGCAGCACTGGCGGCAACCGGACTGGCGGCCGAACAGGCCGCCGCATGTGCGCGCGGCCCCGGCAGTTTTGGCGTGGCTTTTCTGGATACGCTCTCGGCGCTCGCGCCTGAAGCACTGCGTGAGGGGGCAAGGATAGACCATGACGATTGATTACCGACTGAACCCGATCGTCGATGCCGGCCTTGCCGATATTGGCGACCTTGCGGAACTGGCCGTTCTGGCCGCCAAAAACGGCGCAACGCTCATTCAGTACCGAGACAAGAATGGCACGACGGGCGAGATGATCAAGCGCGCCAAAGCCGTGCGCACGGCGATCGATGGCACAGGGGTGCCGCTGGTGGTGAATGATCGCGTCGATGTTGCATTGGCAGCAGGCGCCCATGGTGTGCATCTGGGTGCAGACGACATGGACGCAGCGACCGCGCGCCGGCTGCTCGGTCCGGCGGCGATCATCGGCCTTACTGTCAAGACACCTGCCGATGCGATAAGGGTTGGCCAGGCGCATGCCAGTTATGCCTGCATCGGCGGCGTGTTCGAGACGCTGTCGAAGCGCAATCCCGATGCACCGGTCGGCTTGGATGGCTTCCGGCAATTGCGGGCGCAACTGCGCGCTGCCGATCCCGGCCTTCCTGTCGGCGCCATTGCCGGCATCGGTTTGCCGCAGGTTCCTGAAGTGATCGCGGCCGGTGCCGATGGTGTCGCGGTCATTTCAGCGATCTTTCGCGCCGCCGACATCGCCGCCACTTGCCGTGAATTTCGACGCATGATCGATATCGCCTTGGAGGGACCCCGGTCATGACAGCAACTGCCATGACGATTGCAGGCTCCGACAGCGGCGGCGGTGCCGGCATCCAGGCCGACATCAAGACGTTCTCGGCGCTCGGTGTCTACGCCACCAGCGTGATCACTGCGGTGACCGCGCAGAATACTCTTGGCGTCACAGCGGTAGAGGATATCTCGCCGGACGCAATCCGTGCACAGTTTAAGGCGGTGATTGACGACATTACCGTGCACGCGATCAAGATCGGAATGGTATCGCGCAGCGAGACGATCGTTGCGATTGCTCAGGAACTTGCCATCTACAAGGGACCGGTCGTCCTCGATCCCGTGATGGTCGCGACATCGGGGGACCGGTTGTTGCGCGAAGATGCGATCGAGGCATTGATCACCGGACTTGTGCCGAAGGCAGCGATCGTGACACCCAACCTGCCGGAAGCAGCCCTCCTGACCGGTACACCAATCGCCGAGACGCAGGTCGAGATGGTCCGTCAGGCGGAAATCATCCTGAGCGCCGGCGCATCTGCAGTGCTGATCAAGGGCGGCCATGCCGGCGGTGGTGATAGCGTCGATCTTCTGGTCGATCATACCGGCGTGACGGAGTTTGCGACACCCCGCATCAATACGAAGAACGACCATGGCACAGGCTGCACGCTTGCCGCGGCGGTGACAGCCGGCATGGCCAAGGGGCAACCGATTGATCAGGCGGTGCAGAATGCCAAGCATTATATCCAGCGGGCCCTCGTTGCGGGGAAGGACTTGGCCATCGGCCACGGTCACGGACCGGTTCATCATTTTCACCAGTGGTGGCCTGCATGACTTCAAGCGACAACCGAACGACTGTCCCTGCCCCTGCCCACGTGACAAACACGGATGAGGGCGCGGCAACCAAGCGATCCGGCAGCAGCAGGCTAGCCAACATCGTCAGGCGGCTTATCTCGCCGCTTGCCATTGTCGCGCTCTGGCAACTTGCCAGCACGACCGGGCTGCTGTCGCCGCGCATCCTTGCCGGACCCGGCGATATAATCTCCACTGCGGGACGCCTCATTGCATCGGGCGAGTTGATCAGCGGCCTCATCGTCTCTTTCCTGCGTGTGCTCGCCGGCTTTTCGATCGCACTTGTGCTTGGCATCCTACTTGCCCTGATCTCGGGCCTGTCGCGGCTGGGCGAAACCATCATTGATCCGCCGATCCAGATGATGAAGGCCATGCCCTTCCTCGGGCTTCTACCGCTATTCATCCTGTGGTTCGGCATCGGCGAAGCGCCCAAGATCGGGCTTGTAGCCTTCGGGGCCACCTTCCCGATTTACCTCACCCTGCATGGCGGTATCCGCAGCATAGACAAGAAGCTGATCGAAGCGGGGCAGACAATGCAACTGTGTACGCTCGGCATCGTCCGCCATATCATCATTCCCGGCGCCCTGCCTTCGCTTCTCGTCGGTGTGCGTTATGGCTTGAGCGTCGCGTGGCTAAGCCTCGTCGTCGGTGAGCAGATCAATGCTTCCAGCGGAATCGGCCATATCATCACCTATGCCCGCGATTTCCTGCAGACCGACGTTATCGTCGTCTGCCTCCTCGTCTACGCGATCATGGGTCTGCTGACCGATGGTCTCGTGCGCGCGATCGAAGCCTATGCGTTGCGCTGGCGCCCGCAGGTCATCGCATGAGCAATCTTGTTGATATCCGCAAACTATACCGCTCGTTCGGCGGCCCGGCCGTCCTCGACGGCCTCGACCTGACGATAGCAGCCGGTGAATTCGTGGCCCTGCTCGGCCGCAGCGGTTCGGGGAAGTCCACTCTGCTGCGTGTTCTGGCCGGCCTGGACACCGCCCCGGCGCAAAAGCTGAAGCTGCCCACCCGCCGTTCGGTGGTTTTCCAGGAGCCCCGACTTCTGCCCTGGAAAAGCGTCATCGAAAATGTCGCCCTTGGTGTGCGCAACCCGGATGCAGGATCGCTGGCCAAACAGGCTTTGACAGATGTCGGCCTATCGCACCGTCTCGATGCCTGGCCGCTGACGCTATCCGGCGGCGAGGCGCAACGCACCGCGCTCGCGCGGGGCTTGGTGCGCGAACCCGAGCTGCTGTTGCTGGACGAACCCTTTGCCGCGCTCGACGCCCTCACCCGACTGCGCATGCACGACCTCGTGTTCGAACTCTGGCGCAAGCATCACCCGGCTGTCCTGCTCGTTACCCACGACGTTTGGGAGGCAGTGGCCCTTGCCGACCGGATCCTGGTTCTCGATCAGGGACGTTTTATCCGGGAGAGCCGCGTCGATATCGATCATCCGCGCCGTCGCGACGATCCCAGAACCGCCCGTCTCGAAGCCGAACTCCTCACGGAACTTGGCGTCGAACCGCTCCATGCCTGAACTTTTGCTTGCCTTAACCTCTTGACGGAATGCAGATTGGACCGATCGATGATCACCGAACGTAGTCTCCTTGTCACTGCGGCGCTCGTCGCCGCTGCGCTCACCTTCGCCCCTTGGGTTCACGCCGCCGACGACGTCGTGCGGATCGGTTGGCTGCGCGGCCCCAACGACATCACGCTTGCCAAGTCCCGTGGCACGCTGGAAAAGGCGCTCTCCGAAAAGGGTATCAAGGTGGAATGGGCAGGTCCCTTCCCCGCCGCCGCACCTGCATTCGAGGCTCTCAATGCCGGCAGTATCGACATTACGGCCGGCAGCTCCACATCGGCGATCGCAGCCCTTGCAGCCAAGATCCCGCTAGTGGTCTTCGCCTATCAGAAGATGTCGCCCGGTTCAGAGGGCATCGTCGTCAGGAAGGGAGGCGGCATCACCTCCATCAAGGATCTCGCCGGCAAGAAGGTCGCCGTCAATCGCGGCGGCACCGGTGAATACCTGCTGCTGCAGGGGCTCGCAACCAACGGCGTCGATCCGAAAAGCGTCGAGCGCGTTTATCTCAGCCCCAGCGACAGCGGCCCGAGCTTTGCCCAAGGCCATGTCGACGCCTGGGCGACCTGGGATCCCTTCCTGACGATCGCGGAAAAGGCGTATGACGGCGAGGTCGTCGCCGATGGCGCCGCCATCCAGTCCGACAATGCCGTGGTGCTGGTCGCGAGCCGCGATTTCGCCAAGGGCAAGGCCGATCAGTTGCAGCTCGTTTTCGATGTCATCAAGTCGGAAAATGCGTGGGCCATTGCCAACAAGGCAGAGGCCGGTGCCATCTGGGCCAAGGAGATGAAAATCCCTGCAGATCTCGGCCCCAAGATCGGTGAGAACAACGCCGTTCCGACCGCGGCCGTTTCAGAGGCTGATGTGAGGCAGATTGGTGCGGTTGCCGAATGGTACGCCAAGAGTGGTGTCATTCCAGGTCGACCGGATGTTGCCGCTGGTGTTGTCTCATTGAAACAGTGACCACGTTCATTGGCAGTCGAAAAGCGTTGCTGCCGGATACGAAGAAAAACAGCGGGCCGCGAATACAATTTCATGGTCCTGATTGGAATTGAACCAGCGACCCGCTTTTCATCGTAAATGAATGACAGTAGGCGTTGGAAGACCTGTGTAAACAGACGGAAATTCGAAGTCGCCTCTCGAGCTGCCTTTTGGTGCTTCACGTGTCGGCTGCATAGGAACGAGCGATCAGCTGACTTGATCTTGCTCACTCAGAACACAACCCGGGTTCCTTATGCCGTGCGGATCGAATGCGCGTTTCAGTCGCTGCATTGACTGGTGCCCGGTTTGGTCGGTTCGCGTTCTTAATTCATCGATCGACTCGCGACCAATACCGTGTTCTGCACTGAAGCTCCCGCCCAGCACATCCGCACATTCGTTCACGATGGTACGGATGGCGAGCATCGTGCCGGCCGGATCATCGAAAATGCCCCAGTCCCGATGGCTGAACCGAAGTGCACGTTGCCATCTCCCATGTGGCTGACGACAACGAGCCGAGCCGCTGGAAAGCGTGTACGCACTGCGGCAGACGCGGCTGTCAAAAACCGTGGTACAGCCGACACGGGAATGGAAATGTCGGCGGACAGCAGGGGGCAAGCCCGGCATGATTGTTTCGGACAACGGAACCGAACTGACTCGAATGCCATCCTTGCCTGGTCGAAGGATCACAAGGTCGAGTGGCGCTACATCGCGCCGGGAAGACCGATGCAAAACGGCTATGTCGAGAGTTTCAACGGCGCATGCGCGACGAGCTGCTCAACGAGGGCCTGTTCTTTGGGCTCGATCATGCCCGCAGCGCCATCGCGGAATGGGCTGACGACTACAACAATTTCCGGCCGCACCCGTCGCTCGGATACCAGACCCCGGCCCACTATACCGGGATCATCGCCGCAACCGGCTCCAACGCTACGCGGTGTGGAAGCTTCACGTTTCCGCCGGTTGCTCCCGTCGCGCCATATGGCTTATCAAAAACCGCCGAGGCTCTGATCGCAACCGGACGAAACTTCAATGGCAGGTCAGCCCAGGATCATCGCTGAAACCGGAATGAACTCCAGTGACAGACCACTGATCCCGAGCCGGGTTGTTACTACATCACTGTAGCTCGCATCTCACTCCTGTATCATCAAACACATGCAAATGCTGTGGCGGGAAGGAAACGCAAACATTTTCTCGCAATGACAGTGCCGCCCGATCCAGCGTGAAGACCTTCAAGGCCAATCCATTCAAGGAGAGATGCAGGATGATGCCGAAACCGGTCGGCTCAACGAGATCGACACTTGCCACCATGCCGCCGCCCTCGTCGCCCATCACCACATGTTCGGGACGGATGCCGGCTGTGACCTTCGCGCCGTCAGCCAGTGCTAGCGGCACAGGCAAAACCACCATGGTTCCATCCTTCAGCGTGACACTGCCACCGGAATAGGTCGCATCGAGAAAGTTCATGCCCGGCGAGCCGATGAAACCGGCGACAAAGAGATTGGCGGGACGGTCGTACAGCTCCAGCGGAGCCCCCACCTGCTGGACCACCCCGCCATGCATGGCAACGATCCGGTCCGCCAAGGTCATCGCCTCGATCTGGTCGTGGGTGACGTAGATCGAGGTGGCCTTGAGGTCGCCATGCATTTTCTTGATTTCGGCACGCATCTGCTCGCGAAGACGTGCATCGAGGTTCGACAATGGCTCATCGAACAGAAACGCCTTTGGCTGGCGCACGATGGCGCGGCCCATGGCGACGCGCTGGCGCTGACCGCCCGAGAGCGCCTTCGGGCGACGATCAAGCAGCGGATCAAGGCCGAGTTTCGAGGCGGCACTGGCAACGGCCGCGGCAATCTTTTCCTTCGCCGTTTTGCGAAGTTTGAGGCTGTAGCTCATGTTGCCGGCGACGTTCATATGCGGATAAAGCGCATAGGACTGGAACACCATGGCGATGTCACGGTCCTTCGGATGCAGTTCGTTGACGCGTTTGCCATCGATGCGCATCTCGCCGCCGGTCACACCTTCCAGACCCGCAATCATGCGCAGCAGCGTGGATTTTCCGCAGCCGGATGGACCGACCAGCACGACGAACTCGCCATCCTTGATCTGCAAATCGATGTCGTGCAGCACCTGCACATGGCCATAGGCCTTCTTGACGTTCTGGATATCGATCGAAGCCATAAGATTACCCCTTGACCGCGCCGGCCGTCAGGCCCTGGACGAGGTAGCGCTGGATGAGCAGGAAAAAGAGAGCGGCCGGGATGAGCGCGAGCACACCCGCCGCCATCATCTGTCCGAAATCCACCGAGAATTTGGAAACGAAGGTCAACAGCCCGACCGGGAAGGTCGCGGCATTGTTGCCGTTGATCAGCATCAGCGCAAACAGCAGTTCGCTCCATGCGGCGGTGAAAACGAAACCGAGCGTCGCGGCAATGCCGGGAAGCGTCAGCGGCAGGATGATTTCCCGGAACGCGGTGAACTTTGTAGCACCGTCGATCATCGCCGCCTCTTCGAGATCCTTTGGAATGCCGTCGAAGAAGGACTGCATCAGAAAAGTCGCGAAGGGCACGTTGAACGCGGTGTAGACGACGATCAGGCCCGTCAAACTGTTGGTGAGACCGAGCGGTGTCAGGATCTTGAAGATCGGCGCTACCAGCATGACCAGCGGGAACATCTGCGTCAAAAGCATCAGCCCGACGATCCAGTATTTGGCGCGGAAACTGAAGCGCGACAGCGCATAACCGGACAGCGAAGCGCAGATCGTTACGATGATCGCGGTCGAGCAGGAGACGATCAGGCTGTTCTTGAAGAAGGTCGGGAATGCACTGTGTTGCAGGACGAAGGAATAGTGTTCCCACGTGGTCCGCGACGGCCACATGCGCACGCCTTCGGAATAGAGCAAGTCATTCGGCGTCAGCGACACCTTAAACAGCCAATAGAGCGGTAAGAGCGCGAAGATGACATAGGCGAGGATCGCCAGTCGGTGCGCGATGGTCGGAAGAAGCGATGTTTTCATGACCCTCACCCCTTGTTCAGCAATGTCTGCCGCAGCAGGATGATCAGCATGGAATAGGCCAGTAGCAGCACGAGCAGCACCAGCGCGATTGCCGAGGCGTAACCGAAATCGAGCGCCTTGAAGGCCTGGGTGAAGATGTAGCTGGCGACGATTTGGGTGCGATCGGCAGGTCCGCCGCCGGTCATCACGACGATGAGATCGGCGAAGTTGGAGATCCAGACCGTGCGCAGCAGAACGGTGATGGCGATGGTCGGGGCCAGAAAGGGCAGCGTGATCGACCAGAAGCGCTGGAACCACGACGCGCCATCGATGGAGGCGGCTTCGTAAAGATCCCGTGGGATCGACTGAAGAGCTGCCAGAAGCGTGATGGCGAAAAACGGGATGCCCCACCAGACATTGGCGATGATCGGCCCCCACATCGCATATTGCGGATCGGACAGGATATTGCCCGGCTGGTTCATCAGGCCAAGATCGAACAGCCAGTGCGGGATCGGCCCGATGACCGGATTGAACAGCCATGCCCAGTTGAGGCCGGCGAGAAACGACGGCACCGCCCATGGCAGAAACACCAGCGCCTGTACCAGACCACGGCCCATGAACGGCTTGTCGAGCAAAAGCGCCAGAATGAGGCCGAAGGTAAATTGCAGGAAGACGGACGCACCGGTCCACCACAGAGTGTTTTTCAGCGCGGTGTAAAACGCCCTGTCCTTCGACAGGGTTTCAAAATGTTCGAGCCCGATGAAACCGCCGGAAAACGGATTGAGCAGCTGGATATCGCGAAACGCATAGGAAATGCCGACGACAAGCGGCACCAGCATGACAACGATAATGAGGATCAGCGCCGGCGCGCTGTAAAGATAAGGCTCGGAGGCATCCGCAAGGCGCTTCAACCACGGCCTGCGATCCTGGCGACGATCATAGACGTCGGCGGTCATGGACATCAGACAGTTTCCCGTTTGCGGCGCAGATCTGCGCCGTCATTGCATGAAGGAAGGCGGGATAGCGGCGCGGAAAAGGTCCGCGCCGCTACGACGTCGATTACTTCTTGGAGAGATTCTTCTGCTGTGCTTTGGTGAGGTAAGCCGCCCATTCGTCAGCCAGTTCCTTCGCCGAGATATCGCCGAGCAGAGCCTGCTGCGAGGTCTTGATCGCCAGCGAATCCTTGAAGAAGGCGAACTCTTCGAGGAAGGTCGGCATCACGGTCGGAACGGTGTCCTTGTCGGCCAGTTCCTCGAACCAGCCCTTGAACTGGTCACCGGCATAGAACGGATCCTTTTCGGCCGCCGTATAGGCCGGCAGCGCGCCGATCTTCTTGTTCCACTCGATATTGCCTTCCGGGCTCTGCAGCGTTTCGATCAGCTTCCAGGAGAGGTCCTTGTTTTCGCTCTTGGCGAACATCGACCAGCCGGCATAACCGATGGTTGGGAAAGATTTGCCGGACGGGCCCTTCGGCAGCGGCGCAACACCGAAATCCTCGGGCTTCATGCGTTCGGCAACGGCGATCAGCGCATCGGGATCCTGATCGAGGAAGGCGCAGGTGCCGGAATAGAAACCGGCGACGACTTCGTTAAAGCCCCAGTTGACGCTGTCCTTCGGGGCAAGGCCCTTCTTGTAGAGGTCGACCATCCACTCGATGCCCTTTGCCCAGCCTTCGCTGTTCATGGTCGAGGTGCCGTCCTCGGTGAAATATTTGTTGTCGCCGGCCATGGAGGCGGCAAAGATCATCCATCCATTGAGGCCGCCCGGTCCGCCGCGCATGCAGTAGCCGTATTTGCCCGGCAGTTTGGAGACGGCCTCGGATGCCTTGACGAACTCGTCCATCGTCTTCGGCGGCTCGGAAACACCGGCTTCGCTCAACAGCTTCTTGTTGAAGAACATGGCGCGCAGATAGAAGCCGTAGGGCAACATATAGGCCGTGTCCTTGACCTCGCGGCCAAGCTCCAGCGCGCGCGGCGTCAGTTCCTTGGTGTGCTCCCACTTTTCGAGATAGGGCTCGAGGCTTTCGAGCATGCCATTGTTGCCGTAGAGCGAAAGCCAGGTATCCGGCATTTCCATCACATCGGGCGTATCGCCGGCCGACACCATGGTCGCGAATTTCTGGAACGCTTCGTTCCAGGGCAGCGAGATGATCTCGACCTTTGTGCCCGGATTGGCGGCTTCGAACTTGCCGACCAGCGATTTCAGCGTCTGTGTGCGCTCCGGGCTGGTGATCACTTCCACCATCTTGAGCGTGGTATCGGCCATGGCGGTCCCCGCCATCATGGTCGCGATGAATGCAGCTGTTATGATTGTTTTCATTGTCCTGCTCCCAGTTGTTTTGTTGATGCGCTAGGTGGCGACGGCGATCGCCTCCTGAAGATCGCTCCACAGAGCCTCGGTTCCCTCGAGGCCGACATGGAGGCGTACGGACCGCGCATGGATGCCGAATGTATGCGCGGAATTGGGCTGGGCCTTCTGCTGCAGCACCACTTCGCCCGGGACGATCAGGCTTTCGTGGCCACCCCAGCTGACGCCGAGCTTGAAAAGTTTCAGGTGATTGGCAAAGGCGCGAATATCGACACCTTCCTTGAAGATGAAGGAAAACAGGCCAGATGTGCCCGTCAGACCATTCGGCAGGCGGTTCGCCAGACCCGGATGGCAGACCGTCTCTACCACGTCGAGTTCCTGCAGCCGCCGCGCGATGGTGAGTGCCGCATCCTGATGCGCCTTCATGCGCAGGGGCAAAGTGCGCATGCCGCGGATCAAAAGCCATGCATCGAAAGGCGAAAGCTTGCCGCCGAGATAGGGATAAGCCTCCGACTTCAGCCGCGCGATCATCTCCTTCGATCCGGCCACGACACCGGCAACGACATCACTATGACCACCGAGATATTTTGACGCCGAATGGATAACGAGATCGACGCCGAGCGTGATCGGCCGCTGGAAGACAGGGCTTGCCCAGCTGTTGTCGATCATCGAGATCGCGCCGTGCTTTTTCGCCAGCGCCGCCAGCGCACCGACATCATGCGCTTCCATCACCCAGCTCGTCGGGCTTTCCAGATAAAGCACCTTGGCACCTGGCAGAGCTTTGGCGACGGCTTCCTCATCACGGCCATCGACATAGGTGACCTCCACCTTCATCCGCTTCAGAAGCGTGCCGAACAGGCGAAAGGCGTCGGGATAGACATGTTTGACGGCGACGATCCGATCACCCGGCTCGACAAAACTCAGAACCGAAGACGAGATCGCCGACATGCCGCTGGCAAAACCGAGCGCGTCTTCGGCGCCTTCGAGCTTGGCCAGCATTTCCTCGAACATGCGCACCGTCGGGTTGAGACCGCGCGTATAGATCGGCCGCACCTTTTCGCCGCGATAGGAAGCGATCATCTCGTCATATTCGGAGAAGGTGAACAGCGAGGTCTGAAAGATCGGCGGCACCACCGCATCGGCAAAATTGCCGTCGTCGTGGGCAGTGATCAGCGACGCAAAAGCCGACGGATCGAGCATTTCGTTCATTTGGACATTTCCTTGATGTCTTCCTCGACAACCGCGAGGATTTTCAGTGTCTCGCGCCGCGCGCGCTCAGCGTTCTGGGCGGCGATGGCGTCGAAAAGCGTGCGGTGAAACGGAAAGGAGCGGCGGGCAAAATCCTTGCGATCGAAGGGCGAAGCCCAAAAATGCTCGAAACTTTCGCGCATCTGTTCAAGCAACTGCCGGAACAGCGGATTGTGGGTGGCGTCGTAGACGGCGAGGTGAAAAGCCAGGTCTTCCGGGCCGGACGAGCCTTTTTCCAGATGGACGGTCTCCATCTTCACCAGCTTGTCCTTAATGATCGCCAGATCGTCGGCGGTGCGCATCTGCGCCGCGACCATGCCGGCCTCGCATTCGATGCCGCGTCGCACCTGCAGCGTCTGCAACAGCACGTCGCGCAGCTGCGTCGTGTCGAGCGACAGCGGCATGTGGACGGTGTCGGGAGAGATCGGCCGCAGCAGGTAGGTGCCGCTGCCCTTGCGGGTTTCGATCACGCCGAGTGCCTGAAAATGCCGGATCGCCTCACGGATCGTTGAGCGCCCCACGGCCAGTGCCGCCATCAGCTCACGCTCCGCAGGCAGCCGATCACCCGTCTTCAGGCTGGCATCGGCGACATAATGGGCAAGCGCCGAGGTGACCTGTCTTGCGCGGTCTACCGACGGTAACGGCCGAAGCTTATCGGACAATTTTGGCTTCATGCCACCTCCAGCTTTCCCGTCGACCGCGCTTTGAACGACGTCTAAATTGGTCTGACATCTTAGCAGAGCACGGCCGTGTGGGCTTGTCAATCGGCTAGGATGCATCTCCAAAGGCGCGGTCTGCCCGCCTATCGGTGCAGGCTGAAAGATCAACGAAAGGTCGTGGCCAGGCGCCAGATATCGCGGGTCGAAACATAGACGGTTCCGGCATGGGTATTACTTAACAGGCGCCCTAAGGCTGAGCTGACTGATGGCCGCCGCCGATCAACCGTATCCTTTGTGCGATTGCCCTCCCAAGACGTTGCTCCCAAGTTGCACGAATGTGAAGGCTAGGAGCGCATGCTCAAGACAGCCCACAGGATCCTCAAGACGCATCTGCTGGGCGCCCTGTTGATTGCGACTGGGAGCTGACCCGATGCGGGAGCGGACGAAAACTTGGACTACCGGGAGGTGGTTCATGTATTGCCATGCGGACGGAATTCACGCGATAGACCGGTATATCACGCTCGGCAAGCGCGAGGCGACGATCCCCAGTGAGGCTATCGTGGATCGACGCAACCTATCTCAAAGCCCGGCGCGGCCGGCGCATCGCCTCTGTCGCGGTCGTCATCGCGGTAGGCGCCCACATTGACGGCCGACGTGGAATGCCAGGGATGAGAATCGGCACGTCCGAGGCTGAGGTGATCTGACGGAATTCCTGCGCAAGCTGATCAGACGCAGGCTGCGTGGCGTCAAGTTCGTCGTCTCCATTGCCAATAAGGGCAACAAGTCTGCAGTATCGAAGGCGTGTTCCGCCCCCTGGCAGCGCTGCACGGTGCACCTCATGCGCAATGCACTCCCATGTCGGAAAGAGCGGACGGTGCATCGTCTCCAAGTTTGGTGCCGCGGCGTTTGCTCCAGGACACGGCGGGGGCCGCAAGCACTCAGTAGCGCAACGTCGCTTCTTTCCTACCCGAGAAGAAACCGACAGCGGCTATCGCCCCCCCAGAACTTGACGATACCGAACATACCATACCGCTCGTCCGCCATCAGTCCGCGCTCTTACAGCGCGTTCCGACGAATAACCTCGCTCAGCCAGTGATACGACGCTTTAGGAATCCGCTGCAGCGTCGGGTAATCGACGTAGACGAGCCCAAAACGTTTGGAAAAGCCCCTGCCCCATTCAAAGTTATCCATCAGTGACCAGGCGAAATAACCGCGAATGTCGTGGCCTTCTTCGAGCGCATCGAGCAGGACGTTGAGGTAACCCTCGAAATAGGCGATGCGGTCCTTGTCGATGACTTTGCGGTCGGGGCCGAGCGCATCCGGGTAGGATGCGCCGTTTTCGGTGATGTAGATCGTCGGTTTTTTGTAGCGCTCGCTGGTGTCGCGAATCTGTTCAAGAAAGGCTTGCGGATCGACCACCCAATTGACGTCGGTGAGCGGACCCATGCCGGTCGGTGGGGCGGTTTCGGCAATGCCGAATGTGGTGTTCTTGTTAGGGCCGACAAAGACCGGATTGTAATGGTTGAGGCCAAAAAAATCCATTTTCTGGCTGATATCGGCCATGTCGTCGCCGAGGATGAGCGGTTCCATTTCTTTCGCGATCGGCTCTGGATAGGTGCCGAGCCAGAGCGGATCGACGGTGACGCGGCGCCACAGGCAATCCCCCAGGATGCGGGCTTCCTCATGGGCGGCATCGTCGTAATGCGGGCGGACCGGGCCGAGCGAGACGATGTTGCCGACCTGCGCATCCGACGCTTCGGCGCGCACGGCCTTCACCGAATAACCATGGGCAAGGTTGAGTGTGTGGATGGCCTTCAAACTGTCCTCGTAGGACTGTTTTCCCGGCGCGTGGCGGCCAACGTTGTAAGCCACCCACGGAATGACGTTGGGCTCGTTGATCGGAGCGAAACGCTTGACGCGATCGCCAAAATGGCGGGCGATGGTGGCGGCGTAATCGGCAAAAATCTTCGGGGTTTCCCGAGAGCGCCAGCCACCCTTTTCCTCCACCGCCACCGGCATGTCCCAGTGGTGCAGGCAGATCCATGGTTCGATGCCTTCATGCAGCAGAAGGTCGATGACACGATCGTAGAAATCCAGTCCGCGCTGGTTCACCTGGCCGGAACCTTCCGGAAAGATGCGCGGCCATGCGGTCGACAGGCGATAGGCACCGACGCCGAGGCCACTCATCAGGCCGATATCCTCGGGGTAACGGTGGTAGTGATCGCAGGCAATGTCGGCGGTTTCGCCATTGGTGGTGCGGCCGGGCGTGTGGGCGTAGACGTCCCAGACGCTCTGGCCACGGCCATCCTTGTTGACGGCGCCTTCGGTCTGGAAGGCGGAGGCGGCGACGCCCCAGAGAAAGTCCTTGGGAAAAGAACGCGTCATGATGGGTGCTCGTTATCGATCAATGATGTTTTGCGAATGATGGTTTTGGGCATGCCCCGCGCGGAGGCGGTACATGCCCTTTTTCAGGAGACGGCAACGGGATCAGTTGGCCGTGCTGACATTCCAGAAATAAGGCCAGGGCGACGGCTGAAAGTCCTTCAGCGTCTTCTTTTTCGAGCCGAGTGCGTTGAAATCGCCGACCTTGTAGACCGGGGCTTCCTCGTAAAACGTCTTCTGGATTTCGGCAAAGAGTGCTTTGCGCTTTTCCTGATCCGGTTCGGCGATGAAGGGTTGGACGGCAGCCGTCTTGGCAGGCGTTGCCCACCAGCCGGGATAGCTGTCGGACATCCAGCCATTGAGAATCGGCTCCGGCGGGAACGGGCCGTGGGTGATAAAGATATCCCACAGTTTCGGATCGGCGCGGCGGGTGGTGAGGGTTGCCCAATCGAACACGCCGAGATCGACCTTGAAGCCGGCGGCTTTCAGATATTCGGCGGCGACCTGCGCCATCTTGTAATGGAATTCATACTGGCGGCTGGTCAGGATGCGGATCGGCTTTTCGCCGTCATACCCGGCTTCCTTGGCCATGGAGGCTGCGGTTTCCGGATCACCATTGCCGTAACGCTCGATGCCCTCTTCCGTGTGCCAGACATAGCCTTCCGGATAAAGCGCGCCGTTGATGGCGAAAAACTCCGGATTGCCGAAGGCAGCAAGCAGCATGTCTTCCGGGTTGAGCGCCGCCTGGATGGCGTGGCGCATTTCCTTTTTCGCCAGTACACCTTCCTTGGTGTTCATCACGAAAACCGGTGCGCCGTAAGGTTTTAGTACGACCGGTTCGGAAGCGTCCGAGCCTTTCAGGCGATCGAACGTTTCAGGCGCCAGCGAGTCGGCATAATCGAACTGGCCGGAAACCGCGCCTTCCAAACGGGTATTGGCATCCGGTACCGGCACGAAACGGATTTCATCGAGGATCGCCTTGCGGGCGCCGCCAAAACCGTTGGCCGCTTCCGAGCGCGGCTGGTAGCCGTCGAAACGGGTGAGCTGCAGATACTGGTCGGCCTTGCGCTCCTTGAGCAGATACGGACCGGTGCCGATGAACTTTGTCAGCGGGTCTTCGGCAAGGTTCGCCTTCGGCATGATCACGGCGGCGGAATTGTTGAAGGCGAGCAGCGACAGAAGTGGCGCATAGGGCTTGTTCAGCACGATCTGCACGGCGTCATCACCCTTGGCGGTGATCGACGTGAAGTATGGTGCGATCTGTTTTCCGCGTGAGGCGATCTTCACCCAACGCTCGACCGAGGCGACAACATCGGCGGAGGTCATGGTCGAGCCATCGTGGAATTTGATGCCCTTGCGAAGGGTGATGTCATAGGTCTTGCCGTCGGCCGAGACGGTCGGCATCGCTTCAGCGAGAAGCGGCACGACATTCCATTCGGCATCGAAGGTGAACAGCGTTTCAAAGATATGTTGCGTGGTCATGCCTACCACATCGGCGGTGGAGGCCATCGGATCGAGCGTCGGCGGCTCGCCTATTGTCGCGACATTGATGACGCCGGCAGCGAAAGACGGGTTGGGGATGGCGGACAAGAACAGGAAGGGGGCAGCGAGCAAAGCGTGTCTGAGCATGAAGTTCCCTTTTCGATAAACCACAATTATGGAATATGCATTCTTATTATGGATATAGTGTCGGGCGTGCTTTTGTTTGTCAAACCGGAATTGCGGCGACGCAGTGAGTGGAAACCAGTAGTGCCAATAACTTCCGGCTAAACGCGGCAGACTGATAGCGCACTGAGCACGGTCGCGTAGGACAAAGTCCGAGTAAGGAGACCCAACAAGATTCTCATGGGCTGTGTGTCCAACAAGATCTGCCCACTCGTGCGAAATAGTGGTCATGAACGGTAAAGGTGCGTGAAGTCGTCATGGGGCTGCTTGCCGCAACCTACGACACCCTTGACGTCGAAAGCCTTGCCAGCGCATTAAGCCTCTGACGCGATAGGCACCGCGCCTTGGGGGCATATCCGTAGCGGTTGATCTTGTCGGAAGAAGCTAATGCCTGCAGTACTAAGCTTCGATCCCTTGGGCCACCACGTCTCCGTCTTCTTCCATCAGGCCACTCCTTTAGAAGCTGCGGCATTTCCCTCAGACCGGGACCATCTGGTTGCGAGGAGCCACATTCCGCCGGGCCGAGCCCTCATCTTTGCCAGCGTTCGCCGACGCCGAGCATCTGACGCTTACCTCCGGGCTTTTGAGTGGGTTTGAACCCGTAACCCATACAATCTCAAGACCGGTAGGCCTCTCAAATCTTTAAGCCCATGGCAACTGGTCTAGTAGAATCCGCCGATGGCTCCTGTGGGTGTACTTCTAACTCTGGAGGTGGTCCCTCGTGTCTATCCGAATCGAAACCGCATCGTGCCGCCAGTATTCCACGTCGCAATCCAGTAAACGCCCACGCTGATCACTGTTTACGCGCACGATCTGCAAACCGGACGTCCCATCGGAGGAGTGCAGCTCCGCGGCCGGCATACCGCTCAGGGCGATCGGGTTGATTTCGAATGACACCTCGCCGTATTCGATCGCGTATCGTTCGCGGTAAAGGCTTGTGAGCGAACTGGTCAAATCCTGCTGGAGAATGTCGGGAAACACTGCCTTGTTGAGATAATGCTCGACGAAGACAACGAGCCTACCGTCTACCCGTCGCCGGCGCCTTATGCGCCAGAACTCCGTTCCGGTAGGCTGTTTCAGCAATTTACAAATGGTATCCGGCGCCACTGCGCTGACCGCCTCAACCAGTTCGGTGCTTGCCCGCCGGTTCTGTTCGCGTGTCATACGCAGAAAATCGGTCCGCCAAAGCGGATTGTAGATCAGCCTAGGGCCGGCGGAGAACCAGCCTCTGCGGTTTTCACGGTAGATGAGACCATCCATCTCCAGATGGGACAGCGCCTCGCGTAGCGTGATGCGCGTCGTGCGGTAGCGCTCGGCCAGTTCTCGCTCCGACGGCAGCCGCCGGTCCACAGCAAGCCGGCCTTCGGCAAGATCATTGCGGATCGCCTGCTCCAGCGTCAAAAAAAACCGCTTTGTGAATTCATTCGGACTGTCAGCGGTCATCCTGGCTCCGTCATGCGGCTGTCATCACAGTTTGGCATAGAGCCCCTCATCTGGTCTATACCAACGAGGTGAAATATGTTCCGTCGCACTTTCCTGGCCCTGCCCGCCCTCGGCGTTCTGGCCTATTCCGGCATTGCCGCCGCCAATGACATTTCCGCTCTTGAAGAAGCTGCCCGCAAGGAAGGCGCGGTTTACAGTGTCGGCATGCCGGATGGCTGGGCCAACTGGAAGGATACCTGGCAGCAGCTGACCGAGAAATACGGCCTGAAACATTCCGATACCGACATGAGCAGCGGCGAAGAGATCGCCAAGTTCGCCAATGAAGGCTCCAACGCCACCGCCGATATCGGCGACGTCGGCCTGGAATTCGGGCCGATCGCGCTCTCCCGCGGCGTCACCATGCCTTACAAGACCACCGCCTGGGACCAAATCCCCGACTGGGCCAAGGATGCAGAAGGTAACTGGGTGATCGGCTACACCGGCACGATCGCCTTCCTCGTTTCCGCAGATGTCGCCAACCCGCCAACCTCCTGGGCCGATCTCCTGAAGGGCGACTACAAGGTCACCATGGGCAAGGTCGGTTCTGGCGCACAGGACAACGCCTCGATCCTCGCCGCAGCCGTTTCGCTCGGCGGCAACGAAAAGAACCTGCGCCCGGGCGTTGAACTGTTCCAGAAGCTGGCCGAACAGGACCGCCTCCTCGGCAGCGGCGTCACCCCGGCGCTGATGGAACGCGGCGAAATCCAGGTCGCGCCGTTGTGGGACTTCAACGCGCTGAACTACCGCGACGTCGTCGGCAAGGACAAGTTCAAGGTCATCATCCCGTCTGACGGCTCGGTCACCAGCGGTTACGCAACGATCATCAACAAGCATTCGAGAAACCCGAATGCCGCCAAGCTGGCCCGCGAATACATCCTCAGCGACGCCGGCCAGATCAACCTTGCCCGTGGTTACGCCCGTCCGATCCGCTTCGACCATATCGAACTGCCGGCCGACGCCAAGGAAAAGCTGCTGCCGTCCGACCAGTACAAGGCCGCTCGCCCGATCGACCCGACGCTCTGGACCTCGGATGCCGCCAAGGAACTGTCGCAGCTGTGGCGCGATCTCGTCGCTCCGAAAATGTAGTTCCGGCGACATAATCTTCCGTCAGATATCCCGTCTCGCGGATAAATCCGCGAGACGTTCTTGCATTGAATTCAGCGAAAAGGACCAGCTTCATGACGAAGCGCACGATCTTCATCATTCTCGACGGCCTCCGGTATTCCACCGCGCGCGAATGCCTCGGTTACATGGAAGCGCTGGTCGCAGGAGCTGAAGCGCAGGTCTATCGCGTCGATAGCGAACTGCCATCGATTTCCCGCCCGCTGTACGAAACGCTGATGACCGGCCTGCCGCCCGTGGTGCACGGTGTGACCAGCAATGGCGTGGTGCGGCGCTCCAAGTTCGACAACGTCTTTTCACTCGCCCGCAAGGCAGGTCTGGTGACGGCCGCCGCCGCCTACCACTGGTATTTCGAACTCTACAATCAGGCGCCTTTCAGCCCGGAATTCCGTCACATCAGCAATTCCGACGGCGGCATCCAGCATGGCGCCTTTTACTGGCAGGACCATTACCCGGACGATCACCTGTTCGCCGATGCCGATGATCTCATACGCCGGCACAGTCCGGATTTCCTGTTGCTGCATCCGATGAACATCGACGATATCGGCCACAAGCATGGCGGCGCTTCCCGCCAGTATCGCGACACCACCCGCAACGCCGCCGATCTTCTCGCCCGTTATGTGCCGCAATGGCGTGCGGCTGGTTATTCCGTCATCGTCACCAGCGACCACGGCATGAGCGACGACGGCAATCACGGCGGCCCGCATGAGGACGAAGCGACCGTGCCGCTCTATACGATCGGCGCCGACATCTTCACGCTCGATGCCGCGGCCCAGCCGAAACAGACCGAACTTGCCGGCCTGATCTGCCAACTGCTCGGCATCGAAGATCATGGCCTTTCCGTCCCTAACCTGCTGAAGCCGGATGTGGCTCGCCCATGAGCCACCACGCCTCTCCGATCATGAAGTTGCTGGCCGCACCCTTCCTCGTCATGCTGGCCGGACTGGTCATCTGGCCGCTGGCAACCGTCGTCATGGACAGTTTCAGCAAGAGCGGCGCCTGGTCGCTCGGCAACTATGTCGAAATCCTCGCAAGCGCCTATTACGGCCAGAGTTTTGTCAATTCGCTGCTGATCTCGCTCCTGACGACGGGGATCGGGATGGTCTTCGGTTTCCTGATCGCGGTCAGCCTTCGTTACCGCAAGGGTGGCACGCGCCGCATGGCCATGGCGCTCGCCAATATTGGCGCCAATTTTGCCGGCGTGCCGCTGGCCATGGCGCTGGTTTTCCTCCTCGGGCTGAACGGTATGCTGACGCTGCTCCTGAAGGCATCCGGCCTGATCGGCTCGTTCAACGTCTATTCGCTGACGGGCCTGATCGTTGCCTACTGCTACTTTCAGATCGCCCTGGCCGTGCTGTTGATCATTCCCGTTCTCGACGCCATAGAGGCGGAGCTCGAGGAAGCCGCCAGCCTGATCGGTGTAGGGACCACGCGGTTCTGGCTGCGTGTCGGCCTGCCGGTCGTCGCCCGACAGATGATCGCGATTACCACGCTTCTCTTCGCCAATGCCATGGGCACATATGCGACGACGCTGGCGCTCGCAGGCACCAGCGTCAATATCGTTACCATCCGCATCAGCGAACTCGTTTCGGGTGACGTGTTTTCCGATCCCAACCTCGCCAATGCGATCGCCATGGTGCTGCTTCTGGTTCTGCTCGTGCCAATCGTCGTCAGCCAACTCCTCCTCAAAGGCGACAAGCGATGACGACAACCCGACATCCGGCCCTGACGGCAACCCTCTGGCTTGCAGCAATCCTCATGCTGCTGCCGGTCCTTGCCACGTTCCTCAATTCGATTGCTACCGGCTGGACGGGTGGCATCCTGCCGCGCGGCCTGTCGCTCGACGTCTATCGGACCATCCTTTCGGACAGCCGGTTTCAAGCGGCTTTGCTGCGCTCTATCGCGGTTGCCGGACTGGCGCTGTTTCTCGCCTGTCTGCTGATTGTGCCGGCCGTGATCGCCGCCCACCTCTATTGGCCGTCACTCGACACCTGGATGACGCGGCTGGTGATCCTGCCCTACGCGGTCCCCACCATCATTCTCATGGTCGGTTATCTCCGCGTCTTTTCCGCTCCGCCCCTGCAGTTCAGTGGACAGCCGATCGTCCTCGTCCTGACTTACGTGCCGCTCTGCTTTCCGATGTTCTATATCAACGTCAAGAATAGCCTTCAGGCGATTGATACGACGGAACTTCTGGAAGCCAGCCGGCTGTTGGGCATTGGCGATGTGAGACTTTTGCGCCGGGTCATCCTGCCCTCGATCTTTCCGGGCATCGCGCTTGCCGTCGTTTTGAACTTCGCCGGCCTGATGAGCGAATTCGTCTACGCCCGCATGCTGGTCGGCGGCGAGTTCGAAACGCTGCAGATGTACATGTTCGCACAGCGTGACCTCAGCGGCCGCCTGTCGAGCGTGATCGTCACCGTCTATTTTCTCATAACACTTCTCATCACCTTCGCGGCCTTCAGGCTCGTCTGGCGAACGGAGACAAAATCATGACCTATCTCGAACTCTCCGCTATCGGCATGCGCTACGGCGACAATGTCATTCTCGACGGCATCGATCTTTCCGTGGCACAGGGCGAAATGCATGTCCTGCTCGGCCCTTCCGGCTGCGGTAAGACCACGCTCCTGCGTTCCATCGCCGGACTGGTGCAGCCCGACAAGGGCGCAATCCATCTGGCCGGTCGCGCCATCGAAAAGCTGCATCCAAAAGATCGCGGCATCGGCATGGTGTTCCAGCATTACGCGCTGTTCCCAAACATGACGGTTCGCCAGAACCTTGCTTTCGGTCTCGAACAGCGCCGACTTGCCCGCAAGGTGATCGACGACAAGATCGACGCCGTTCTGGAGATCGTCTCGCTGCAGGACAAGGCAGACGCCCGTCCGCGCCAGCTTTCCGGCGGGCAGAAACAGCGTGTGGCACTCGCCCGCGCGCTCGTGCTGGAACCCTCGCTGCTTCTACTGGACGAACCCTTGTCGGCACTCGACGCGCAGATCCGCAAACGTCTGCGCGACGAATTGAAGCGCATCCAACGCCGGACGGGTCTGACCAGCATTCTCGTGACGCACGATCAGGACGAGGCGCTGTCGCTCGGCGACCGGATTTCCGTGATGAACAAGGGCGGGATCGCCCAGACAGCGTCAGGAACGGAGATCTTCTACCGCCCTGCGGATCTGTTCGTCGCAAAATTCATCGGCGATGCCAACATCCTGACCGCCGCGGAATTCGGTCGCCTGATCGGCAGGGATTTCGACCAGACCGCGGTTATCCATCCGCATATTTTCAAGATCGGCAAGGCGCCGGAAAATTCAGACCTCTTCGAGGTTGCAGCGACCGTTGTCGAAACAGTGGCTGCCGGGCATGTCGTGCGATACGTGATGCAGGCAAATGGCATCGTCTTCAATGTGGAAGCACAGAGCGCCATGGATGAAGGGCATCTCGCTGCAGGCGCAGAGACAACCGTGACGATTGATCCGTCAAACAGTCATTTCATGTGAAAAGCGGCTAGGCGTCGGGTAATAGTTCACCGTTGTCACTATTAGGTCTTGATGAGATGTGGACCTACGACCCGCCATTTGCGCTCTGAATGTACCGCGACGCCTGTTCGAACGGCTCGCATAGATCCTCGCCCCTCCGGGATGACGCAATCTGCACGAAGACAGTGCGATACTTCACAGGGGACCTACCTCCGGTGAATTGCCAGCTCCGTTCGTTCAGGAGGCGACTTCCAGTCTCTCCCAACTCTCGTCCCTGCGTGCGATCCAGAAACTGTAGAGGGCTGCGGCAACACCCGTTCGGTCCGCTCCGGAAAGGCCGTGGATGAGGATGGGTTTTGGAGCCGTCTTCCTGAGGGCCAGGAGAGCAGACGCGCGCGCCAAGTCCAGCCGCCTTGATGCTGTCATGCGAAAATCGATGTGCTTGACGCCCGGTTCGTCGGTGGTGCGAACCTTGTCGCTGTACCAGTCCTTATTGTTTTGGTCTCGCAGATTGATCACCGTTTTATCCGTAATCGCGCAGGTAGCGTTCAAGCTGCGTTGAGGACGGCTGAACGTCCCATCGTCTTCGCCTCGCCGATTTGGTCGATGACGCGATATGTCTGTCGTTGCTGACAAAGACCTGAAGGCTTCCTTGGTCTGGCGGATGTTCCCGAGACCGGTATGACGCCCAGGATTTCGAAGGCCGGACGGGGTTCAGGAGAGTTGCTGTCTTGCTCTAACGTCAACGCAGGAAGTGGACATGAGGCCGCTTATGGTGGGGTGAAACCTCGATACGGGCATCGACCGCAAAGACATCATTCAGCAGGTCCTGCCTCAGCACCTCTTCTGGGGCTCCGGACGCGACGATCCTGCCTCGTTGCAGGACGATCAGCCGGTCGCAGAACATTGCCGCGTGATTGAGATCATGCATCGCGATGATGCTGGTAATCGGCAGGTCCGAGACGAGCCGCATCAGGCTGATCTGGTGCTGGATGTCGAGATGGTTAGTCGGTTCGTCGAGGATCAGTTCCTTCGGCGACTGGGCCAATGCCCGGGCGATATGGGCGCGCTGCCTTTCGCCGCCGGACAGGCTCTGCCAGCGCTCGTTGCGCTTTTCCGTCATACCGGCGCGAGCGAGCGCTTGCGCCACCGCGTCGTCATCCGCCGTCGACCAGCCGGAAAACATCGAGCGATGCGGAAAACGTCCGAGCTTCACCACATCGATGACCCGGAGGTTGGAATTGGTCGTTGCGTGCTGCTCGACGAAGGCTATCCGTTGAGCCATGACGCGACGGCCGATGCTCCTCAGGTCCCGACCGTCGAGCGTGACGCTGCCCGAATGCGGCGTCTTCAGCCCCGCGAGAAGACGCAGGAGCGATGTCTTGCCCGATCCGTTGGGGCCGAGCAGGCCGAGCATTTCTCCCGGCTGCGCTTCGAAGGAGACGCCGTCGAGAATGGTCTTGCGACCGATCTTCCAGGTGATGTTGTCAGTCCTGATGCTCATGACGCCCTCTGGAACCGGTAGAGGATGACGGAGAAGAAGGGCACGCCGACAAGCGCGGTGACGACGCCGATCGGCAGGACCTGCTGCGGGATCAGCGCCCGCGAGGCGATGTCCGCCAGCACCATGAAAATGGCGCCGACGATCGCGCAGGCCGGCAGCAGGCGGATATGCAGGGGGCCGACGACGAAACGGGCCGCATGGGGCACGACGAGGCCGACGAAACCGATTGTGCCGACCATGCTGACGATCGTTGCCGTCATCACCGCTGTCAGCGCAAAAAGGACGATACGTGCGCGACCGACATTGACGCCGAGCGAGGCGGCTGCCTCGTCACCGAAGGCGAAGGCATCGAGCACACGGGCATAGCAGAGGCAGGCAATCAGCGCGATGCCGACAACCACCGACACCAGCATGAACTCAGGCCACCGCACACCGCCGAAACTGCCGAGCAGCCAGAACATTACGTCGCGCGCCTGCTGCGCATTGCCGGATGTCGTGACGATATAGGAGGTCATGGCGTTGAAAAGCTGGGAGGCGGCGACGCCGGCCAGGATGGTCCGGTCCGAACCGCCGCGCGTGCCGTTCGACAGGAGCGCGACAAAGAAGAACGCGGCAAAGGCGCCGGCAAACGCGCCTGCCGACAGCGATACCGCACCGGCGCCGAGGCCGAGGATGACGATCGCCACCGCGCCGGTCGAAGCGCCGGCTGAGATTCCGAGCACGTAAGGTTCGGCCAAGGGATTGCGCAAGAGCGACTGCATTATCGCGCCTGACAGCGCCAGCCCCGCGCCGCAGAAGGCTGCGACCAACGCCCGGCTGAGGCGGTAGTCCCAGATCACTGTCTCGTGGATGCGGTTGAGCTCGATCGTCGTCCAGCCCAAACGGTTGGTGATGGCCGCATAGGTGGTCGACAGCGGAATCGGTAGATCGCCGATCCCGACGCTGATACCCACCACAAGCGCAATGGCGACGAGGGAGGCCAGCAGCAAGGCGGCAAAAACCGCCCACTGCCGTCCCTCGGACCGGATCGTGCCGCTCGTTTCGCTCACTTCACAAGGCCCAGCGCCTTCAATTGTTCGGCAACCTGCTCGGCCCCGTAGATAGTGCGGATCGTCGGATTCATGGCCTGGCCGTCCATCACGACGATCGCCTTGTTCTTGACCGCCGGCATCTGGCTGACAGCCGGATCGGTGGTCAGGAACCTGATCTTGGCTTCCGGCTTGTCGAGTTCCCAGCGATTGCGGTCGAGATTGGCGACGACGAGGACGTCCGGATTGGTGGCGATGATGCTTTCCCAGCCGAGCGTCGGCCACTCGGCTTCGGTCTTGATCGCGCTTTCGCCGCCGAGCACGTCGGCGATGAAGCCGGACGCGCCGTTCTGGCCGCCGAGATAGGCATCAGCCGTCGGCGACGGGCTGGAGAACCAGAAGACATAAGACAGTTTCTTGCCGTCCTTGGAGACGCTGGCGCGCAGGGCTGCCTCGCGCTTTTTGAAATCGGCGATCAGCGCCTGACCGCGATCGGCCACGTCGAAGATCTGTGAAAGCTCGTCGATCTCCTTGTAGAGAAGCTCCATGTTCCAGAGCTGGTCGCGACTGCCGTACTCGTTCTTGACCTTGTCGGTCGATAGGCAGGTGCTGGGTGAGATGTAGGAAGGCACGCCGACCTTGTCGAAGTCCTCGCGCTTGGCGACCTTGCTGGTCGGACCGATGAGGCTGGGAAGCGCGGCTGCGACGAAATCCGGGTTCTGGGCGAGGAGTGACTCGAACGTCGGAAATTCGACCGTCAAGAGCTTGACCTTGGCATTGGCCGGTTCGAGTTGCGGCAGGACCTTGCTCGGCCAGAAGGCGGTGCCGACCATCTTGTCCTCAAGGCCGAGCAGCAACAGGATTTCCGCGCTGTTCTGTCCAAGCCCGATCGCCCGTTCCGGTGCCTTTTCGAACGTGACCGTCGCGCCGCAGTTTTCGACCGTCAGGGGATATTGGGTAGCAGCTTGCGCCGATGCTGCGGCAAGGCCAATCGCCGCGCAAGCACCAGCGAGGATCAGACGAAACTTGGGTGCAGTCACTTCGAATTCCCGTTACTGAGGATGAGGTGTTTCGCTATACCGACCACCCCGATCCATAACAAGACATATGCATTCATATTTTTGGCGATGAGCTTGGTCCGGCCTGCCTGGCCGAAATGTCACCCTTCGATGCGGGCGTAATTCTGCGTATCGGCGCGCCACACTTGCACGGCCTCACCACCCTCGGCGTTCCCCGACAGAACATCCGCGAAAAGTTGGTTGAGTTCGCCCAGACGTTGGAAAGACTTCGCGCATGGGAGCGCCGAAGGTCCCCAGGGTGACAACTGCCGATGAAGGGATGGTAGGCCTCGTTGTCGATGAAGCGCAGATCCTCTCCCAGGGCGATGTACATCAGTTGCCGGAAGCTGATAACCAGGTCCAGTTGCCCGATAACTCGAAGGGACCGCGTCTCAACGGCCCGAGACAAGTCGCGCTTCAGTTGAAATCGGCTAGCCTTTGGCCGACGGCATCTGAATTGCCCGGTTATTCCGACATACGACGCTCCACCCTGCACGCGCGCGGAGGAAAGACAAGCGGCCCGCCCGAGGTTCTTCAATCAAACGGTAGCGCATCGGTCGGTACGCAACCGTACATAGTCTCCCTCAGGCAAAACTTCTCGGAACGATGCGATGATCCTAATGTTTCGCAGTCTGATGGGAGGATGTCATGCAACACCAAACCAACCAGACCGGCTTCACCGAAATCGAGCTTCTCAAGCACCTGCCGGCGCTTCGAAACTTTGCTCGCCGATTTCATTCTTCACCGATTGACGTCGACGATCTGGTGCAGGAAACGTATGTCAAGGCGATTGCAAACGCGGAAAAGTTTCGGCGGGGCACACAGCTAAGGTCCTGGCTCTTCACGATTATGCGCAATACGTTCTGCACCAAGTTCGGGTTGACCAGGCGTGAGGACGTGGGTCTTGCAGATGATACCGCGCTTCAAGTCAGCGTCCCGGCAACGCAGGAATGGAAACTTCGGGGCCAAGAACTCGAACGGGCAATTTCCAATCTGCCTGAGCACCAACGCCAAGCGATCGAGATGATCTTCATCGACTGCCTGAGCTATGAGGATGCGGCTCATCGGTGCGGCTGCGCATCCGGAACAATGAAAAGCCGCGTCAATCGGGCCAGGCTGCAGCTCCGGACCGTCATCAACGGTAATTGAACTAGTTCAGGACAGTTCCTCCATCGGGCGCAAAAAGTGCCACGGCGATCTTTCCCAGCTCCGTAGGTTTTCCCGACAACGCAAAGCCTGCAAATCTCGCCGGTATAACTTCCGGATCGTATCCCGTTGCAAAAACGAATGGGACATCCGCCTGCTCCAGTTCCTCCGCGACGGGAAACACAAACTCATCTCCCAGATGAACGTCCAGGATCGCTCCGTCGATTTTCGATGAAGCGATGAGATCGAGGGCGTCTTGCACGTTTGCGGCGGGTCCGACAACGATGGCGCCAAGCTGCTCGAGCTTTTGCCGGGTCTCGTCGGCGAGAAAATACTCGTCCTCGACGATCAGGATATGCTTGCCTGCGAAAAGGCTCAGATAAATGGAATTGTCCAATACGACCTCACAGCCGGTTTGACGTAGTGGGGAATGACCCTCCACCACAAGGACGATCCCGCTTCCACCCTGATGGCTGGCGACAAGATCGCGAAGCTCTGACACCCAGCGAACAGCCGCCAGACTTCGGAGTTCCGACCGAGGTTTTAAATTCCCAACGGTTGGAACCAAATCCTCTTCCTCCGGTTCGCGATCTGCCGATTAACCGACGGGACTCCCTATGCGTATCATTCCGACCCGCCTGCATGGAATTCTCGACTACCTTGTTGGGCTGATTTTGATCGCCTTGCCGATCGCCTTGCCTCTTCAAGGTGCAGCATTCATGACGCTAATTTGTCTCGGCCTATTTGCTATTCTCTACAGCTTGTTCACCGATTACGAACTCGGGGTCATCCGGTTTCTTCGGATCCGCTTCCATCTGGCGTTGGATGTCCTGTTCGGTCTCGTCATGCTTGCTGCCTCAAGGATTGTCGACTTTCCGCCGGCGATCCACTGGCTGGTCCCCGCCATCGGCATACTGGCCATCATCCTCGCATTTATCACGCAAGTGCGAGCGACGGGCACCGCACCCTGAACCAAAAAAAGGAGAGAATGATGAAAGCACTATGCTGGCACGGCAAGGGCGATATTCGCTGCGACAGCGTTCCTGATCCCCAGATCGAAGATGATCGCGATGTGATCATCAAAATGTCGGCCTGCGCGATCTGCGGATCCGACCTCCACCTGATGGACGGCTATATTCCTTTCATGGAAAAGGGCGACATTCTCGGCCATGAGTTCATGGGAGAAGTCGTCGAGGTCGGACGCGGCAACAAGAAACTCAAGGTCGGTGACCGCGTTGTCGTTCCGTTCACCATCTGCTGCGGCGAGTGCCCGCAATGCCTGAAAGGCAATTGGTCGGTTTGCGAGCGATCCAACCGCAAGGCAGAGAATGCCACAAAGGCTTTTGGTTATCCCACTGCCGGTCTCTTCGGATATTCGCACCTGACCGGCGCTTATGCCGGAGGTCAGGCGGAATATGTACGTGTGCCCTATGCGGATGTCTCGCCTATCATCATTCCGAATGGCATTTCGGACGAGCAGGCGCTCTTTCTCGGCGACATTTTTCCCACGGGATGGATGGCGGCCGCCAATTGCGAGATCGAGCCGACCGATATCGTAGCCATCTGGGGCTGTGGCCCCGTTGGCCAGTTCTGCATCAAGAGCGCCTTCATGCAGGGCGCTGCACGCGTCATCGCGATCGACAACGTGCCGGAGCGGTTAGCTCTTGCCGCTGCGGCTGGCGCAGAGATCATCAATTTCGACGAGATCGATGGCACCATTCCCGATCACATCAAGGACATGACCGCAGGTCATGGAGCCGACAAATGCATTGATGCCGTCGGCGCCGAATCCCACGCCACCGCTTCGTTCGATGCAATCGTCGACAAGGTGAAAGCAGCGACCTTGCTGGGAACCGACCGCCCGCATGTCTTAAGGACAGCGATCATGGCGTGCCGCCCCGGCGGCATTGTTTCGGTTCCCGGTGTCTATGGCGGTTTCCTGGACAAGATTCCTTTCGGCGCGGCGATGAACAAAGGGTTGACGATCAGAACCGGCCAGACGCATGTCAACCGTTACTCGCTCGATCTTTTGCGCCGCATCGAGGAAGGCGAGATCGACCCGAGCTTCATCATAACCCACCGCGCGACGCTCGATCAGGGACCGGAACTCTACGAGACGTTCCGCGACAAGAAAGACAACTGCATCAAGGTTGTTTTGACAGCGTGAATGGACGGGCGGAGGCTGCAGATCCGAAAACGGCTTGCCGCAAACGAACGGGCCATGGCGTCGAGGCTTTCCTCGACGTCATGGCCGACCTCATGACTGAAGGCAGTGCGGGGCTTGAGGCCGCGCGTCGCCGCTGATGGTACCGAGAGTACCAAACTCGTCTCCACCTTTGTAGACAAGATGGTCGTCAGACGATGGCGGATATCCGCCATCGTTTCCTCCTGCCCGCGCCTCAACCGGCCTGATCGATGGCATGAGGAGACGGTTGAACTCCCGGCGCGTCATCGGACGGCATGCGCATCACATAAATGACGGCAATGACCAGGACGACGGCTGCGACAAGCGCAAGTAAGGTGATCAAGCCTTTCCGGGCCGGGCGCCCCGTGCTCATGTTCTATCGGGCGATCGCTCGCCCCCGCTCTCTTTGAGGCTTTTTTCGGCACGCTTCTTCAAATCCTCCCGGTTCTCATCGGCAGTCTTCGCATCAGAGCGTGCCACGTCGCTTTCCGGGTTCGATGTCGCGGGATCAGTCATTCGTGTCCCTTTCCATGAGGTTCGTCTGTTGAATAAAGAGATCGGACGGCTATACCTTTGCCGAGACGCCAGCTTCCTTAAGGTTGGCGAATTTGATCGTTGTCGGACGGAGGTTGCCGTCGAGCCATGCAGCCATGGCGATCTCTTCGTCGAGGCTGGCCTGTAATAAATTGACTGTTGCGGCAAAACCGCCAAGCTCGGCGATCGTGATCAGCGATTTGTAAGCGGCAATTTCAAAATGCTCGAATGCGAAATTGGCCATGCTGTTCTTGAGGATCTCGTCCCCGGCAACAGTATGGCCGAGCGCTGCCATCGAGCCGGTGAATGATAAGGCAGCGTCCTTCAAGGAGGAGTTATCCTCGGCGAGTGACGTCAGGATTTCGTCCAGACGGCTGATTTGTCCCTCCGTCTCACGGATATGCTCTTCGAGCCTCGCCGCCACATCGGGATAGTTTTCGATCCGCTTGACCTGAGGCTTCATGATGGAAAGCGCCTGGTTCTCCATCGCGTGAGCATTCTTCAGACCGGTGATAAAAATATCTCTCGTTTTATCGTCAGACATCATTGCCTCCTTTCGACCAACCGCAAACAATTTTCCTGGCCCAGAGTTCCCGCGCAGCGTTTAGCACGACAAGCCGAGCTGCCACATCAGCGCGTGTGCTGCTCCAACGTTCCCTGTTGCGGCCGCTGCATCGTGTTGCTGTCCGGATCCCCTGGGGTTAGTACGAAGAAATAGAGCGTCCCCAGCCCCAGCGCCGCTATCAGTATGATCGCAACGAACAGCATCATGCGGTTCGCCGGCTTTCCTTGTTGAGCCATTACGCATCCTCGTGTTTGGACATCGATCATTCATTGGGTGGGGCTGGAAACGTCGGGCGGATCATTTGGGGTCGATTGGCTGCCATTGACGAAATGGAAGGCAACTCCGAGCACGCCGACGATGGTCAGAACCACGCCGAGCCAAATCATCTTTTTTGACGCGACGGAAATCGCGATAGCGAAAAGCGTTGCCCCCGCCACAAGCGCAAAAAACCAGAGCTGCATCATCGATCACCTCCTGCATCTGTCACCGAGCCGACAACGACAGCGGGCACCGATAAACCGCTCTCACCGATTAAATGTTCCTCGATCAGACGCGCGCCGCGCTGTCGGGTGAGCTAGCGCCGTAGCCATTGAACACTCACGAGGACGCGCTTTTCGAAATTGATCAGCAGGAACACGTGCACGAAAGCCCACAGGAGCCAAGCGGCCCGTCCCTTCAAGGTCCATTTGCCGAAATCGAAAATGGCAGCGTTTCGACCGATCACCCCCGTGTTTCCTCGGCTCCCGAACACGAATTCCGCCAGGCTTGCTTGCTGTTTTAACAGACACCCAAGGAGCACCCCTCGCTGCTCGGCAACCTGAGCAAGGCCGGGCGGCCGCTTGCCATCCGTTCCCGTAAAGTCAGCGGTATCTCCAGTGGCAAAAACGTTCTCGTGGCCCGCGACGCGCAAGAAGCGATCAACCGGTATTAGCCCACCGGGCGCGGCGTCGAGCCCGAGCGAACGATGCGCAGGAGTTGCTGTTACACCGGCGCCCCAGACGACATAGCCGGTTCGAATGAACTCGGTGCCAACCGTAACGCCATCCAGGATCACATCGAGAACCCGTTGGCCCGTGCGGACCTCGACGCCGATTTCCTCGGGGTAGCATCGCGCTTAATCGATGAGGTTTTCCTCAAACGCGGCGAGGACCCTCGGACTTGCTTCGATTACAATTGCTCTGAGTTGCTCAGGCTGGATGTTTCTGAAATCAAGGGCATCATTAGGCGGCCGAGCTCGGATAGTGCTCCGGCCATCTCGACGCCGGTCGGCCCCAATACCCACGTAGGTGAGGAGGTTGCGCTTATCTGCTCGTTACCGGCTCCTTCGGCCTTCTCGGATGACGACAGGAGGCGCTGCCGGATCTGATGTGCTTCACGAATCATCTTCATGCACGGCGCGCCCGAGGGCCAGCCGTCCCGGCCGACGTAAATATATTCGGAGCCGGTGGCGAGATCATGTCCCGTCGAGTGGTGTAGCTGGATTTCATAGCCATCGGTAATTTCCCCGTAGGGTCGGGTTGCTTATGACCAACCTGAGGGACACCACCGATGACCGACGACATGATGAACCTGCGTTCACTCGTTGAGAAGAGCGCCGACGCCGATTTGCTGCGCGAGATGATCGGCTTTGCTGCCGAGAAGCTGATGGCGCTGGAGGTCGGGACGAAGACCGGTGCGGGCTATGGCGAGAAGAATGACTTCCGACTAGCCCAGCGTAACGGCTATCGCGACCGGGATTGGGAGACACGGGCGGGCACCGTCGAGCTGCGTATTCCCAAGCTTCGTACTGGCAGCTATTTCCCGAGCTTCCTGGAGCCGCGCCGGATGGCCGAGAAGGCTCTGACGGCTGTCATTCAGGAGGCTTACATCCAGGGCGTTTCGACCCGCTCGGTTGACGACCTCGTCAAGGCCATGGGTATGAGCGGCATTTCCAAGAGCCAGGTCAGCCGCCTGTGCGAAGAGATCGACGACAAGGTGAAGGCCTTTCTTGACAGGCCTATCGAAGGCGAATGGCCGTATCTCTGGATTGACGCGACCTATCTGAAGGTCCGGCGCGGCGGGCGCATCGTTTCGGTTGCTGTCATCATCGCCGTCGGCGTCAACACCGACGGCCGACGCGAAGTGCTCGGCATGGAGGTCGGCACGTCCGAGGCCGAGGCGATCTGGACCGAGTTTCTTCGAACGCTGACCAGGCGGGGTCTGCGTGGCGTCAAACTCGCCGTCTCAGATGCACATGAGGGCATCAAAGCTGCAGTATCAAAAGTGCTATCCGCGACTTGGCAACGCTGCAGGGTCCACTTCATGCGCAATGCCCTGGCCCATGCCGGGAAGAGCGGACGCCGTGTCGTCTCCGCCTTCATCGCGACGGCCTTTGCTCAGGACGCGCCAGAGGCGGCGAGCACTCAATGGCGCAACGTTGCCGACCAGATCAGGCCAAAGGTACCGAAACTCGCCAGTCTCATGGACAGCGCCGAGCAAGACGTGCTCGCCTACATGACCTTTCCCAAGCAGCATTGGGCCAAACTTCACTCGACCAACCCGATCGAGCGATTGAACGGCGAGATCAAGCGGCGCACCGAGGTCGTCGGCATCTTCCCCAATGATGACGCCATCGTCAGGCTCGTCGGCGCGCTCCTGCTCGAACAGAACGATGAATGGGCCGTCCAGCGGTCCCGCTACATGACACTTGAGACAATCGCCACGATGAGCGATGATCCGATCATCAGCCTGCCAGCCGCAAGCTGACACTCATCCGGCCCTCTGGGATGAGCCGTGGCCGTCTAAGCTACACCACGCCCTGGGACACGATCGGTGGCGATGATGAGACGGTCATCGTCTACCCGTCATTGCCATCGAGCAGAACCTGCTGCCGATGTACATCAATCCCGACCACCTGGCCCATGATCACGTTGATGTCGCGATACCGACCCGGGGTCTTGCGGATAGGCTCGACAATGTCGGCCGGGAAAGCGCCGCGGTCGCTACCTGATACAGCAGCGGCTGGAAAAGGTTGTTATTGAGACGATCGATCGCAGTGACAGCGGAATCCGTGACACCAAGTTCCTGCGCGCAAGCAAGGCTGCCGAAGCCTTCTCCGACTATTGCGATACGTTCCGGTCCCTCGCGATTGCTATCGATGAGCCGCGCTCGCCTGAGCGAAGGTCATTCGTTCCATTTCCACAAGGAACTTTCCCCGCATGCCTTGGTTCGCTGGGAATGATCAGGGAGTAAGTCGATGACGGAACATAAAAGCACGGACACGCCGACGGGTCTCGCATCCTGTAATATCTTGTTGCGGAAGAAAAAGCGTGGGGTGCTGATGGGACGCGGCGCAGTCGGTTTCCTGGCCGTGTCTACGATCTCCACCTTTGCTCTACACGTGTCCACGGCCGTTCACGGCCCCACCAGCGGAACTTGACGCCATGTCTCATTCCGGAAACCAGGGTCCGGACTGGTATTTCCGCCTCATCGGAGCACAGAACGCCAGGGCGGGAATCAGGCGGTTTGTCGCACTTCTCGCGATACTGCTGTTGATCGCAGCGCTGGCGTTGATTTGGGTTGGTTCGCCCTGATCCCGTCGCTGCACGGGCGGTCTCGTTGGATGTCGAGTGAGCAGTGCTCACCGCCATCGTCAACGGCCGCGCGCAGAGCCGGCTCGATGAGCTGGTGCCGTGGAACTACACGTGGCAATCAAACGGCTAAAGTCTGCCGCTTTCCCGAAGCGGTTATTGCGTCGTAAGAAGCGAACGTCAGCTTTAGCGCAGATGCCTTTCGCCCCAAAGCTGCCGTCGATACGATATCAGGTTGCGGATTCATTCGGTCGTAACCCAAGCATTGCTAAAGCTCAGATGATTAAGCATATCAAGGCAACAGAACAGGCTGTGTTGAGCTTTCCGATATGGAGGAAAAACTTCATACATGGGCCCTTCTCGTCGGCTTGGGCCTCGCCGGTCCCGCGTTTCTCGGCAGTTTCGTAGCTTTCACCGTCGGGGGCCAGTTGCCAGGAAAGCATGGACTAAGCCTGCTAACGGCCGATGCTCCTTACCTATTTTACCCAGTAAAGCTGGCTTTGATCCTAGCCGGATTAAGGGGTACTAACTGAGCTATCCTCTAGTGCGCGCGTATTTTCTAGGGCGAAAGGCGCGGTTTATGGCGGAGCCGGACAATACGGATCGATCCGGTTAGGCTAACAGGAGCAGAGTCCGCCTTGGCATATAGTGGCGGTTAAAAATCGTAATTGCCACTCAGCGCCTGCCTGCCGTCAAATTCACGGTTGGAGTATTCAGAACGGCCCGCCGCGCTTCGTCAATGTGCGAAGAAAGCACCGCTTTACTTTTTGGCTGCCGGAATTGGTTTGTTCATGTGCGTGGATGTTTTTGGTTGCGGGGGCAGGATTTGAACCTGCGGCCTTCAGGTTATGAGCCTGACGAGCTACCGGGCTGCTCCACCCCGCGTCACCAAGAATACGGGCCATTGCGGCCCGGAAGCAAGTCAGGCCTCATTTCAGGTTATGGGCCTGATGAGGTGAGGCCGAAGATCAATCGATTGGGTATCGATTGCCGGCCGAACGGGCTGCTCCACCCCGTAAGCGCAAAGCCTTTGGCTTTGTCGCGACTACGTCATCGCTTTGCGATGACGGACTGTGCCGGAGCAAAACCCTATGGGTTTTGTCTCCTGTAAGGGGCGCACCGGCCAGGGCCTGTGAGCTTCCTTGCATTTCATTTTAGTTCTGCAAACGACGAAGGGCCGCTTTTGAGCGGCCCAATCGGTATTTCGGCTTGGGCCGAGGTTGTGTCGAGAAGATTGTTTTCATGCTTGAAGCATGCATTGCCTTTAGAAGACCTGGCAGCGACCTACTCTCCCGCGTCTTAAGACGGAGTACCATTGGCGCTGGGGCGTTTCACGGCCGTGTTCGGAATGGGAACGGGTGCG